>NZ_CANNGP010000214.1 GCF_947504105.1 uncultured Tateyamaria sp. | reverse complement strand
CGGCTCTTCGCCAGGAGCTTGCAGATGTCAGATCTAAGATTGAGCGCACAAAGGCAAATAACCCTTTCATCAACGACATCGAACATTTGGATGCGACAGCCCGCGAGGCGTGGTTCATCGAGCACGCGCGCACGCTGAGTGAGCAAGAGTATCTGTTTTACACCGCAAAGCAAGATGTCGCCGCTGATTTGGAAACCACCATC
>NZ_CANNGP010000213.1 GCF_947504105.1 uncultured Tateyamaria sp. | reverse complement strand
CACTTTCGAAGGCTGAAGTCGCCGAGATCATGAAGGCGGCCTATGTCGATTTCGAACCCGCCGGGAAGGAGAGCACGTCAAGCCAGGCCAGGCGTCGCAAGCGTGAGGCCATGGCCGCGCTGGAGCGTATGCCCTCCTCAGTGGTCATTGATCTATTCAAGGGTAATCCGACGTTTAAGGGATCCAAGACCGGCTGGAGTAACCG
>NZ_CANNGP010000212.1 GCF_947504105.1 uncultured Tateyamaria sp. | reverse complement strand
GCGACGCAAGGGTGAGGTCATTGCCGCGCTGCGCCGCATGCCCTCCTCAGTGGTCATTGATCTATTCAAGGGTAATCGGAAGCTGTTTGGGGGACCCAAGACCGGCTGGAATAACCGAATCACCGTGATGACGCAGGTTTTGAAAGAGTTGCGCCAGCCGAAGGAATTCCGGGTGCCCGCGCTTGCAGATCTGCGTAGAAACACCGA
>NZ_CANNGP010000211.1 GCF_947504105.1 uncultured Tateyamaria sp. | reverse complement strand
CGATAGAACGTGGTGCGGGGAATGCCCAGCTTGGCCAAAGTCCGACGCGCCGACAGATGGCTTTCTTCGACCAGCCGGATGATCTCTAACTTCTCTGATGCAGGGTACCTCATTCGTGGTCGCCCCCATCGCCTGTCTGACGTCAGCGCCTATGGGTCCAAATAGCGGTATTTGCTAAGAGAGGGTTTGTTGCTCATCGTGGCCACCA
>NZ_CANNGP010000210.1 GCF_947504105.1 uncultured Tateyamaria sp. | reverse complement strand
TTGGCGGATACGATGAGCCAGAAACCCTCTCTTATCAAATCGAACTAAACTGTCCCATTGGCGCTGACGTTAGACACCGATCCGATAACGTCCTATGTGCGGAATGATTGGCTGGTTTGGCATCAGGTCATTGTCTGTCCGTCGTCATGGTTTTTGGGGCCAATGGCGGTCTAAACTAAGAGAGAGTTTGGCTCATCTGATTGGTTTGAT
>NZ_CANNGP010000209.1 GCF_947504105.1 uncultured Tateyamaria sp. | reverse complement strand
CGCATGCCCTCCTCAGTGGTCATTGATCTATTCAAGGGTAATCCGAGGTTTAAGCGATACGGGACAGGCTTGAATAACCGCATCACCGTGATGACGCAGGTTTTGAAAGAGTTGCGCCAGCCGAAGGAATTCTGGGTGCCCGCGCTTGCAGATCTGCGTAGAAACACCGATGGGTTGGCCGAGATCGCTAGGCGTACCAGCCCTGAGCTG
>NZ_CANNGP010000208.1 GCF_947504105.1 uncultured Tateyamaria sp. | reverse complement strand
CTGAAGTCGCCGAGATCATGAAGGCGGCCTATGTCGATTTCAAACCCGCCGAGAAGGAGAGATCGTCAAGCCAGGCCAGGCGTCGCAAGCGTGAGGCCATTGCCGCGCTGGAGCGTATGCCCTCCTCAGTGGTCGATGATCTATTCAAGGGTAATCGGAAGCTGTTTGGGGGACCCAAGACCGGCTTGAATAACCGCGTCCTCGTGATGACGC
>NZ_CANNGP010000207.1 GCF_947504105.1 uncultured Tateyamaria sp. | reverse complement strand
TCGCAAGCGTGAGGTCATTGCCGCGCTGGAGCGCATGCCCTCCTCAGTGGTCATTGATCTATTCAAGGGTAATCCGACGTTTAAAGGATCCACGACCGGCCAGAGTAACCGCGTCCTCGTGATGACGCAGGTTTTGAAAGAGTTGCGCCGGCCGAAGGAATTGCCCTCAGCTCCCAGCGCTACTCCCGTTCCTTCGGTTGCGGCTCTTCGCCAGGA
>NZ_CANNGP010000206.1 GCF_947504105.1 uncultured Tateyamaria sp. | reverse complement strand
ATGTCATCTCGTCTCATGCCCCAACATGACACTCCGAACCGACAATGGGAATCCTATGTCAGACGGGGAACACTAGAATGGCACGTTGCAGCGCGTGTTTGCCGATCTGACATTTGACAATACGGGGTGACAGCCGCCTTAGGGTCAGGACCCATTGATTTCCGTTGAGGGGCGTGATTCACGGTTCGAAAACTGAGCGGTGAACATGTCTGATCT
>NZ_CANNGP010000205.1 GCF_947504105.1 uncultured Tateyamaria sp. | reverse complement strand
GCGAGGGCGATTGCTGATAGGAATACCTTCGGGCACCTATCGTATCGGGTCGCCACACGCCGCCAATCCTTAAGCCTTCCATCAGCTCAGCAGCGATTAAACCAGTGATGCTGGCATGTGTTCAGGGAACGTTCGACACACTTGATCTGAGGGTGTTTGAACCTGTTCTGTTCGGTGCGGATCATCTGAGCCAGGTCATCACGCCGCCGACGCAATC
>NZ_CANNGP010000204.1 GCF_947504105.1 uncultured Tateyamaria sp. | reverse complement strand
GCGCGGCCTGCTATCGTGCCCTGAAAGAGGTCTGCTTGGCCTTTCCATCCAAATCCAAATACTGCCCCAACGCTAATATTCGCAAGATCACCCGTGAAGAACATGAAGACACCCGCCAGGTCGCGCGCGACATCGCCAAGACCCGCCAATACGACATCTCGATGAAGCTCAGGAAAAAGGTCGAGATGCTCTTTGCCCACCTCAAACGCATCCTCGGCCTGGGACGGC
>NZ_CANNGP010000203.1 GCF_947504105.1 uncultured Tateyamaria sp. | reverse complement strand
CACTTTCGAAGGCTGAAGTCGCCGAGATCATGAAGGCGGCCTATGTCGATTTCGAACCCGCCGGGAAGGAGAGCACGACAGGCCAGGCCCAGCGACGCAAGCGTGAGGCCATTGCCGCGCTGGAGCGCATGCCCTCCTCAGAAGTCATTGATCTATTCAAGGGTAATCCGACGTTTAAGCGACACGGGAAAGGCTTGAGTAACCGCATCACCGTGATGACGCAGGTTTTGAACGAG
>NZ_CANNGP010000202.1 GCF_947504105.1 uncultured Tateyamaria sp. | reverse complement strand
CGGCCAGACATTGGCACTTTCGAAGGCTGAAGTCGCCGAGATCATGACGGCGGCCTATGTCGATTTCGAACCCGCCGGGAAGGAGAGATCGTCAAACCAGGCCCAGCGACGCAAGGGTGAGGTCATTGCCGCGCTGGAGCGCATGCCCTCCTCAGTGGTCATTGATCTATTCAAGGGTAATCGGAAGCTGTTTGGGGGACCCAAGACCGGCTTGAATAACCGCGTCCTCGTGATGACGC
>NZ_CANNGP010000201.1 GCF_947504105.1 uncultured Tateyamaria sp. | reverse complement strand
CGTGAGGCCATGGCCGCGCTGCGCCGCATGCCCTCCTCAGAAGTCATTGATCTATTCAAGGGTAATCCGACGTTTAAGGGATCCACGACCGGCCGGAGTAACCGCGACGCCGTGATGACGCAGGTTTTGAAAGAGTTGCGCCAGCCGAAGGAATTCCGGGCGCCCGGGCCTGCAGATCTGCGTAGAAACACCGATGGGTTGGCCGAGATCGCTAGGCGTACCAGCCCTGAGCTGCGCAATTGGCTGG
>NZ_CANNGP010000200.1 GCF_947504105.1 uncultured Tateyamaria sp. | reverse complement strand
CCATTGCCAAACTACTCTCGGCAACGGACTCGCAGATCAGGCAAGCATCAGGAAGGTGGGGTCAGCGCAACGCTTACCGAGAACCGCTCCATCATCAATTTGTAATGCACCCGTCAGACTCGCTTGTTCCCAAGCATTTTCGAAGGCCAGTCTCGCTGCGTTCAGGGATCCAAGGGCTTCTTGCGCGTGGCGCGCTTAATGTCTTTGACGATCTTTTCGCCAGGGCTCTTCGTTGTCTTTCTCATCGTCCACTCCTT
>NZ_CANNGP010000199.1 GCF_947504105.1 uncultured Tateyamaria sp. | reverse complement strand
CGCTTGCGCTTCTTGTGGCGCTGCGGAAGCTGTAATCCCTCTTCCCGCCAGAGCCGCTCGACCTTCTTGTGATTGACCTGCCAGCCTTCCATGTGAAGCAACTCCGTTATCTTGCGGTAGCCGTATCGCCCGTACTGCATCGCCAACCGGATCAGAGCAAGCCGCAGTGCATCATCATCTCGCGGGACAGGTCGATACTGCAGGGAGCTCCGCGCCAGGCCTATCACCCGGCACGTCCGTCGCTCAGACGTCGCGAGC
>NZ_CANNGP010000198.1 GCF_947504105.1 uncultured Tateyamaria sp. | reverse complement strand
AGGCTGAAGTCGCCGAGATCATGAAGGCGGCCTATGTCGATTTCAAACCCGCCGGGAAGGAGAGATCGTCAAGCCAGACCCAGCGACGCAAGAGTGAGGTCATTGCCGCGCTGCGCCGCATGCCCTCCTCAGAAGTCATTGATCTATTCAAGGGTAATCCGAGGTTTAAGGGACCCAAGACCGGCTTGAATAACCGCCGCGCCGTGATGACGCAGGTTTTGAAAGAGTTGCGCCAGCCGAAGGAATTCCGGGCGCCCGCGCTTG
>NZ_CANNGP010000197.1 GCF_947504105.1 uncultured Tateyamaria sp. | reverse complement strand
ATATTCCGCGGGTGTCAGGCCAGCGAGGCTTGAGTGCGGACGGTGGTGGTTGAAGTCGGTGCGCCATGCGGCGATGAGATTGCAGGCATGACGCATGTTTTCGAACAGGTGCTCATTCAGGCATTCATCCCTCATGCGTCCGTTGAAGCTTTCCACAAATCCGTTCTGCATCGGTTTTCCCGGGGCGATGTGACCCAGCCCCCTAATCCGGGCCGTTCAGGTGTAGAATCCGTTCCTGTTTCTTTCTGTTGTTATGGTTGCGGTCA
>NZ_CANNGP010000196.1 GCF_947504105.1 uncultured Tateyamaria sp. | reverse complement strand
TTGGCACTTTCGAAGGCTGAAGTCGCCGAGATCATGACGGCGGCCTATGTCGATTTCAAACCCGCCGAGAAGGAGAGCACGACAGGCCAGATCCAGCGACGCAAGCGTGAGGCCATGGCCGCGCTGGAGCGTATGCCCTCCTCAGTGGTCATTGATCTATTCAAGGGTAATCCGAGGTTTAAGGGATCCAAGACCGGCTGGAATAACCGCCGCGCCGTGATGACGCAGGTTTTGAAAGAGTTGCGCCAGCCGAAGGAATTCCGGGCGCCCGCGCTTG
>NZ_CANNGP010000195.1 GCF_947504105.1 uncultured Tateyamaria sp. | reverse complement strand
CATTCACAGGCGCCAAATTTGCCAAAACCCAGACCGCCTCTTCGCCGCAAGTCGTTCCAACCAACTAGACGCGGGACTAAGCCGACATAAACGATTTCAACTGGAAGGACTGCGTTTGGGTGGCCGCGGCCATTCAACGGCGCAAGTGTTCAGTATGGCCGCCTTGGAAGTTCAAAGCGGCCTCTCCAATCAACCGTCGACAAACCTGTCTGACGTCAGCGCCTATGGGTCCAAATAGCGGTATTTGCTAAGAGAGGGTTTGTTGCTCATCGTGGCCACC
>NZ_CANNGP010000194.1 GCF_947504105.1 uncultured Tateyamaria sp. | reverse complement strand
ATTGGCACTTTCGAAGGCTGAAGTCGCCGAGATCATGAAGGCGGCCTATGTCGATTTCAAACCCGCCGGGAAGGAGGATTCGTCAAACCAGTCCAGGCATCGCAAGCGTGAGGTCATTGTCGCGCTGGGCCGCATGCCCTCCTCAGAAGTCATTGATCTATTCAAGGGTAATCCGACGTTTAAGGGAGCCAAGACCGGCCGGAGTAACCGCGTCCTCGTGATGACGCAGGTTTTGAACGAGTTGCGCCGGCCGAAGGAATTGCCCTCAGCTCCCAGCGCT
>NZ_CANNGP010000193.1 GCF_947504105.1 uncultured Tateyamaria sp. | reverse complement strand
GAATCCCCAGAGTGGCAAAAGCCGCCCTCGGCGGCTGCGGGGGCTGTCTGCCCCCGGCGCGCATCGCGCGCTCCCCCGAGAATATTTCAAGAAGGTGAAAGGGCAGGGCGCTATTCTACATCTGCCGAACATGATTTCGATCCGGTTGCGACGTTTGTAGCGGCGCTTGTCATAATTCACGGTCGTCTTGCGTTGCTTTCGACCGGGGATGCAGGGACGTATCCCTTTGTCTTTCAATGCTTCTCTAAACCAATCGGCGTCATAGCCTCTGTCTCCGAGCAGCCAATCG
>NZ_CANNGP010000192.1 GCF_947504105.1 uncultured Tateyamaria sp. | reverse complement strand
AGGGACGTATCCCTTTGTCTTTCAATGCTTCTCTAAACCAATCGGCGTCATAGCCTCTGTCTCCGAGCAGCCAATCGACCTCCGGCATGCTGCTCAGCAATGCCCGCGCGCCGATGTAATCGCTGACCTGTCCAGCGGTGACGAACAAGTTCAGTGGGCGGCCATGGCTGTCGCAGATGGCGTATAGCTTTGTGTTCATGCCGCCCTTGGTCCGGCCAATCCGATCATCATCTGCGCGAAGATACCCTTGTCGCTCCACCGCTTCCAACGATTGTACAGGGTCTTGTGTGGACCATA
>NZ_CANNGP010000191.1 GCF_947504105.1 uncultured Tateyamaria sp. | reverse complement strand
ATTGGCACTTTCGAAGGCTGAAGTCGCCGAGATCATGAAGGCGGCCTATGTCGATTTCAAACCCGCCGGGAAGGAGGGTTCGGCAAACCAGTCCAGGCATCGCAAGCGTGAGGTCATTGCCGCGCTGCGCCGCATGCCCTCCTCAGAAGTCATTGATCTATTCAAGGGTAATCCGACGTTTAAGGGATCCGTGACCGGCCGGAGTAACCGCGGCGCCGTGATGACGCAGGTTTTGAACGAGTTGCGCCAGCCGAAGGTATTCCGGGTGCCCGGGCTTGCAGATCTGCGTAGAAACACCGA
>NZ_CANNGP010000190.1 GCF_947504105.1 uncultured Tateyamaria sp. | reverse complement strand
GCACGAAGGCCTTTGCCGAGCTGATGATTGCAGACCTTCGTTGCGACGGCTGCGAACTGGAACGATGCGGGACAAAGTGTGAATTCGCTGCGTTTGAACCAAGGTCTGCTTTCAGCTGGCCAGGTTCGATGATAACTTGTTAACTCGACGAGAGGGAGCGTGATTAATGGGCATGTTGATTGACGGAAAGTGGGATGACGCTGCCGACCGGTCGATGGTTTCGGGCACGTACAGACGCGAGCTAAGCGCACTCGCAACGTCAATTGATGCCAATCTATTGCTGGAAGCGAGTAAGGCAAAAGGACAG
>NZ_CANNGP010000189.1 GCF_947504105.1 uncultured Tateyamaria sp. | reverse complement strand
CGGCCAGACATTGGCACTTTCGAAGGCTGAAGTCGCCGAGATCATGACGGCGGCCTATGTCGATTTCGAACCCGCCGAGAAGGAGGGTTCGGCAAACCAGATCCAGCGACGCAAGCGTGAGGCCATGGCCGCGCTGGAGCGTATGCCCTCTTCAGAAGTCATTGATCTATTCAAGGGTAATCCGAGGTTTAAGCGATACGGGACAGGCTTGAATAACCGCATCACCGTGATAACGCAGGTTTTGAAAGAGTTGCGCCAGCCGAAGGAATTCCGGGTGCCCGCGCTTGCAGATCTGCGTAGAAACACCGA
>NZ_CANNGP010000188.1 GCF_947504105.1 uncultured Tateyamaria sp. | reverse complement strand
TTGGCACTTTCGAAGGCTGAAGTCGCCGAGATCATGAAGGCGGCCTATGTCGATTTCGAACCCGCCGAGAAGGAGAGCACGACAGGCCAGGCCCGGCGACGCAAGCGTGAGGTCATTGTCGCGCTGGAGCGCATGCCCTCCTCAGAAGTCATTGATCTATTCAAGGGTAATCCGACGTTTAAGGGATCCGTGCCCGGCCGGAGTAACCGCGTCCTCGTGATGACGCAGGTTTTGAAAGAGTTGCGCCGGCTGAAGGAATTGCCCTCAGCTCCCAGCGCTACTCCCGTTCCTTCGGTTGCGGCTCTTCGCCAGGAGCTTGCAGATGTCA
>NZ_CANNGP010000187.1 GCF_947504105.1 uncultured Tateyamaria sp. | reverse complement strand
GCAATCATCAGCTCGGCAAAGGCCTTCGTGCCGGTTCGCCGGTCTTCAGCACCGCGTTCATGATGACAATGAGCTTACGCATGATGGCCGTGATCGCGACCTTGGCTGGTTTGCCTCGCTCGCGCAGGCGGCGCGCAAATGATTGCATCATCGGATCATAGCGCAGCGTTGAAAGTGCGGCCATGTAAAGGCTTGCCCTGACCTCTCGTCTACCACCTGAAATCCGGCGGTGTCCTTTCAAAGTGCCGGAATCTTGGGCGTGCGGTGCAAGGCCAACAATCGCAGCGGCCTCCCCTTTCGTGAGTGAGCCGAGCTCTGGTACATAGGCAAGACAAGC
>NZ_CANNGP010000186.1 GCF_947504105.1 uncultured Tateyamaria sp. | reverse complement strand
GAATAGCAGCCTAAATGAACCCCTGATCCATCTTAAACCGGCTGCAAATTGGTCGAAAATCTAGGACCACCTCTCTTCGCGTCTGTGAAAGTGGCAAAAAAGCGGCTGGGCGTTCTGTCTTTGTGCCATCAAAAAGTGGCGATCTTTGACTTTCAGGATGTCTCGTCCATCCTGTTAAGAGCCCCACGTTGCACATCGCTCATCGGCTTGTCCTCAGCCTCAAGAATGCGATGGGCATCACTTTCCATGTTGTCATATTGCTTGGCGTGCACGGACCAAAAGAACCCCAGAAGGGCGCAAAGCCCGAGGCCGATAGAGATGGGGATGAGGTAGATAATGGATG
>NZ_CANNGP010000185.1 GCF_947504105.1 uncultured Tateyamaria sp. | reverse complement strand
ATACCGATGCCGATAGAAATACCGGGCATTTTGTCCCGCTCCGGCCACGCCCCATGATGGAACAGGGCGGTCCGTTGTCTTCTAACGCAACTGCAGCGCAAGCTCATGCGGCGCGGGCGTCGTCCACGACAGACATGAGCCAGGCACTGGTTTTTACAGATGACCCCTTGACCCTGCCTGCCGAATTGCCCCCACTTTCGAGCATATTTTCCGAAGCCCAGATTCGCTCTCAAGCATTGATGGATAACCTACAGCAGCCGACAGCCAGTTCCGCGCTTGCAGATCTGCGTAGAAACACCGATGGGTTGGCCGAGATCGCTAGGCATACCAGCCCTGAGCTGCGCAAT
>NZ_CANNGP010000184.1 GCF_947504105.1 uncultured Tateyamaria sp. | reverse complement strand
CCAATTGCGCAGCTCAGGGCTGGTATGCCTAGCGATCTCGGCCAACCCATCGGTGTTTCTACGCAGATCTGCAAGCGTGGGCACCCGGAATTCCTTCGGCTGGCGCAACTCTTTCAAAACCTGCGTCATCACGGTGATGCGGTTATTCAAGCCTTTCCCGTGTCGCTTAAACGTCGGATTACCCTTGAATAGATCAATGACCACTGAGGAGGGCATGCGCTCCAGCGCGGCCATGGCCTCATACTTGCGTCGCTGGGCCTGGTTTGACGAATCCTCCTTCTCGGCGGGTTTGAAATCGACATAGGCCGCCTTCATGATCTCGGCGACTTCAGCCTTCGAAAGTGCCAATG
>NZ_CANNGP010000183.1 GCF_947504105.1 uncultured Tateyamaria sp. | reverse complement strand
ACTTGCATGGGGTGGCTCCTCTCAATCACAGATTCAGACACCCGCATTACGACGCACTGGACCGGCCGCCATCCACATAAGCCGTTAGCGCAGGTGCAGCGAAGATTCCATCCCGCGCGTTTTGTGGAAAAACGAGGTATTGCTGGCACAGAGAGTGGGGTTTTGAATGTGGCGCAAGCGCCTTTTGGATCAGGCTTTGCGCGTTTGCTACGATGCAGGAAAGATCTTGGCCAGTTTGCGGAGGTTCTGGGCGGTTGCGGCGAGGAGGAATTCGTCGTTTGTGCCACATGGACCGTGTAACCGGAGCCGTCCCAGGCCGAGGATGCGTTTGAGGTGGGCAAAGAGCATCT
>NZ_CANNGP010000182.1 GCF_947504105.1 uncultured Tateyamaria sp. | reverse complement strand
GATAGCAAGGCCAACGATGTGATGGTGCACCCTTCAGCCGCAACGATCAGAACACTCCGCCGAATGTCCCGGGGTTAATGCCTGCAAAGCAGTCAGGAACTTGATCTGCGGATCCCATCCACTGCCCCGAGAGGGAGGGCCAGCGGTAAAAAACGCGCAAACAGGTCGGACACAGACCGCTTCTGAAAAGGTACGCACAATCGTATTTAACCCTTGCTACGCGGGAACCATCCACACAAGACATCGGTGCAGGCGCAGCGAATTGGCGCTTTATCCACTGTGTCCAGGGCCACGTCTATGGGCCACTTTTGATCAGTGTTTCTGGAATGGGCGGGCGCATGTTTGGGGCCTGATGTG
>NZ_CANNGP010000181.1 GCF_947504105.1 uncultured Tateyamaria sp. | reverse complement strand
TAGGTGCCCGAAGGTATTCCTATCAGCAATCGCCCTCGCAGCTCTCGTCATTTACTGGCTATGAGTCCTGACCCTAGGGACTGAAGTTGGGCGATTTTGCAGCTTGGCTGTTTTCTTCAAGATCGGCACGGCTAGCGCACCCGATTGTCAACACCATTCATTAAGCAATTAAACCTGATGGCAGGTTTTGGTTTTCGTCTAATAATTAACTAGTGCAGCTATAGATTTCCGAGAATTTTAGCTAGCGACGGTCAGGTTGCCAACACCGATTTGCTGGTCGCTCTAGTGTTCCGAGTCTGACACCTCTTACCTGTTCCCCCGGATTTCATCGAGGGAGTTCAGAGCGCGGCGTTCACGGG
>NZ_CANNGP010000180.1 GCF_947504105.1 uncultured Tateyamaria sp. | reverse complement strand
TTGGTGGCCACGATGAGCAACAAACCCTCTCTTAGCAAATACCGCTATTTGGACCCATAGGCGCTGACGTCAGACAATCTAGGCTCCACAATTCCAATTCATATGTCGCTGTCTGCAGATATAGGCTCATACTTGCACCAACGAGAATTAAAAAAGTTATGGATTTCGCACATACAAACAAGATGCGTTGCTTCGTCGTAAGAAAGGCGGGTGATCTTTCCACTGTGCAGTATGGGCAAGAATGGGCTCAACCGGAGCGTTTCAGACAAGTCTATCACCCTCATCCTGGACAGCACGGGACTGAAAGTGCATGGCGGCAACGGCTGGCATGAAGAAAAACACGGCACCAAGAAAGCCCGCAAAAC
>NZ_CANNGP010000179.1 GCF_947504105.1 uncultured Tateyamaria sp. | reverse complement strand
AGACAGGGTCTCTGGCCCGCTCTCCGTCGCCAGCCAATTGCGCAGCTCAGGGCTGGTACGCCTAGCGATCTCGGCCACCCCATCGGTGTTTCTACGCAGATCTGCAAGCGCGAGCGCCCGGAATTCCTTCGGCTGGCGCAACTCGTTCAAAACCTGTGTCATCACGGTGATGCGGTTACTCCAGCCTTTCCCGTGTCGCTTAAACGTCGGATTACCCTTGAATAGATCAATGACCACTGAGGAGGGCATACGCTCCAGCGCGGCCATGGCCTTACTCTTGCGTCGCTGGGCCTGGCTTGACGATTTCTCCTTCTCGGCGGGTTTGAAATCGACATAGGCCGCCGTCATGATCTCGGCGACTTCAGCCTTCGAAAGTGCCAAT
>NZ_CANNGP010000178.1 GCF_947504105.1 uncultured Tateyamaria sp. | reverse complement strand
CCACCCACCAGCCCCGGAAACCATCGTCCAGATCGACCAAAGGCCGGTCATGCACTAACCAAGTTGGACTAACTTGGTGGTCCTGAGCAGAGTCCCGGCTCGAAATTGTCAAAGATGCGGGCAGAAGGGATCAGGTTACTTTCGTCCCATAGCCTCTTCCAACTGAGTGTTGACGCTGAGTGCAGTCGGCGCAGGTCACATCCGAGCTTCTGGTACATATATCACCCGTCGGATAGGCACACATCCTGCACCCGGTTGGAATCTGCCCCCATTTAGCCTTTCTGATACGATAATTTCATGCGGCCATCTGAGAGAATTGTCGCGCGCCACCAGATGCGTTTTGGCAGCATCTCGCCCTCAATCTATTGATAGTCGAAAGATCTTTGA
>NZ_CANNGP010000177.1 GCF_947504105.1 uncultured Tateyamaria sp. | reverse complement strand
GTGTCTAACGTCAGCGCCAATGGGACAGTTTAGTTCGATTTGATAAGAGAGGGTTTCTGGCTCATCGTATCCGCCAAGGAGTGGAGATGAGAAAGAAACCCGGAACCAAGCAGAGTCACGGTGAGAAGATCGTAAAGGACATCCGCCGTGCGACCCGCAAACAGTATTCGTCAGAAGAGAAGATCCGGATCGTGCTGGACGGCCTTAAGGGCGAAGACAGCATCACGGAGCTGTGCCGTCGCGAAGGTATTGCCCAGAGCCTGTATTACAGCTGGTCCAAGGAGTTCCTTGAGGCTGGAAAGAAGCGTCTTGCGGGACAGGTCGATACTGCAGGGAGCTCCGCGCCAGGCCTATCACCCGGCACGTCCGTCGCTCAGACGTCGCGAGC
>NZ_CANNGP010000176.1 GCF_947504105.1 uncultured Tateyamaria sp. | reverse complement strand
GCCCTCTCGTGCATCGGCTCGCGCCGATACCCTGCCGGGCGACGCGCGCGGCCCAAGGCCGCGATATGCTAACGGATCGCAAAAGGGCAAGGGATGGGCGCTGGCCCTCTCGTGCATCGGCTCGCGCCGATACCCTGCCGGGCGACGCGCGCGGCCCAAGGCCGCGATATGCTAACGGATCGCAAAGGGGCAAGGGATGGGCGCTGGCCCTCTCGTGCATCGGCTCGCGCCGATACCCTGCCGGGCGACGCGCGCGGCCCAAGGCCGCGATATGCTAACGGATCGCAAAGGGGCAAGGGATGGGCGCTGGCCCTCTCGTGCATCGGCTCGCGCCGATACCCTGCCGGGCGACGCGCGCGGCCCAAGGCCGCGATATGCTAACGGATCGCAAA
>NZ_CANNGP010000175.1 GCF_947504105.1 uncultured Tateyamaria sp. | reverse complement strand
GTCGAGACACGTGCGTAGCCAATGAACATGAAAAGCCGTCTGAATAATCATTCCGATTGATCAAACCCATACGGTGATTTCCAGATGCAGTAAACAGACAAAATTATCGGGTCAATTCAAAGATTTCCAAATGGCTTGAGAGGCCGTTTGGAAAACGTCCGTTTGCTGAACGACCCATTCGCACGCAATGTGGTTCGACATGGATGATTGCAGTCTCGTCGCAAATAATGTGGTTACATTCGCAGACAATCCGATTTTGATCACTCAGATAGTCGCAGATAATTCGGTCGAATAATCACGATGTTTGCAGTTCAGAGCGATTATGAATGCAGTTCGCTACAGATAATGGGCATGTATTCACTTGGCATGACCAGATCCGGGCAACATGCCAGTGCGGCAAAGAACCCATCGAGCGCTT
>NZ_CANNGP010000174.1 GCF_947504105.1 uncultured Tateyamaria sp. | reverse complement strand
AAGGAGTGGACGATGAGAAAGACAACGAAGAGCCCTGGCGAAAAGATCGTCAAAGACATTAAGCGCGCCACGCGCAAACATTATTCATCCGAAGAGAAGATCCGGATCGTGCTGGATGGCCTGCGCGGCGAAGACAGCATTGCCGAGCTGTGCCGCCGCGAAGGGATATCGCAGGGTATCTATTACAAGTGGTCCAAGGACTTCATGGAAGCTGGGAAGAAGCGGCTCGCTGGTGACACAGCGCGGGCTGCGACCACAGATGAGGTCAAGGAACTGCGTCGGGAGGCAAAGGATCTCAAAGAGGTCGTCGCGGAGCAGACGCTTGAACTCCGCCTTCTCAAAAAAAGCATGATAGGCGATGGGGGCGACCACGAATGAGGTACCCTGCATCAGAGAAGTTAGAGATCATCCGGCTGGTC
>NZ_CANNGP010000173.1 GCF_947504105.1 uncultured Tateyamaria sp. | reverse complement strand
ACCAATGCCCCCCAAAGTCGAGAGAACACTGGATCAATCATCGCAGATCGATGCAGAAGTCATAAGACAAGCCCAAAGTGATGGATGCTGCGCATTGCACCAATGGCCGCTATATAGCAGAAGATGCGAATACCCACCCTTGAGCACCGACACGGTCTTGGGTTTTAAGTGGGGAGACATGGGGGTAATTCAGTTCTGGATTTCAGAGACCGATCTGGAAAATCACTATTGGGAAAACGTCAAAGTGCGTTTGGCTGGTCATTGATGTTGAGCTATTCAACTTGAAAGCAGCCATTGGGGTGAGTTCGGCGTATGACCGCTTCGTCCCGCATCTTTCCAGTTCGCAGCAGGGATCGCGAAGGTCCGCAATCATCAGCTCGGCAAAGGCCTTCGTGCCGGTTCGCCGGTCTTCAGCACCGCGTTCATGATGACAATGAGCTTA
>NZ_CANNGP010000172.1 GCF_947504105.1 uncultured Tateyamaria sp. | reverse complement strand
AATTTTTAAAGAAGTCGTCGATCTCTTGCATTTCATCCTCTTCCTCGTGGAGATCTAAGCCAAATGGGTTGTCCAAAAGGCTAAATGGGTTGTCCACAACATTGGGTGATTGGGGCGGAAATTCAGCTCCAGAAGGGCTTGCGCCTTGATCTGGAGGCACATCGTTTCCGGTGCTTTGCAAACTTGCAGCAGGTGACAGGCTGGTCCGGGCTTTATCGGAAGGCCCTGGCTGTGGCTGCGGGGGGTGCTCTATGCGCTGCCGCTTGTTTGGCGGCTCTGACGGGGTGGTGCCCGGAGATTGGGGAGCCGTCGGCGTCGAAGCTTCGGGGCGTTTGTTTTGCCCCTGGAGCATCTGAGCTTCCTGCTCGGCGATGGTGGTTTCCAAATCAGCGGCGACATCTTGCTTTGCGGTGTAAAACAGATACTCTTGCTCACTCAGCGTGCGCG
>NZ_CANNGP010000171.1 GCF_947504105.1 uncultured Tateyamaria sp. | reverse complement strand
GGACATTGCTGCGCAATGCCCTGCCGGGCAGTGGATGGGATCCGCAGATCAGGTTCCTAACTGCTTTGCGGGCTATGACGCCCGGGACATTCGGCGGAGTGTCCTGATCGTTGCGGCTGAAGAGTACACCATCACATCGTTGGTCTTGCTATCTCGTCGTTCCTTTCGCTTTCAGGCCGTGTGCGGCTTGTAGGGTTCGTTCCTGGTCAGCACCGCCCACATGATCCGAGCCGTCTTGTTCGCCATGGCGACGGTCGCAAGGCGCGCAGGCTTTCGTTGCAGCAAGTCCGCGAGCCATGGATCGGCGCGGTCTGGATGATTGGCAACCTGCCGGACGCGCGACGTCATGCCGACCACGATGAGCTGGCGCAGGTACCTGTCACCCATCTTCGTGATCTTGCCCAACCGTTCTTTGCCACCACTGGAATGGTTGCGTGGCGTGAGCCCCAA
>NZ_CANNGP010000170.1 GCF_947504105.1 uncultured Tateyamaria sp. | reverse complement strand
CAGTAAACAGACAAAATTATCGGGTCAATTCAAAGATTTCCAAATGGCTTGAGAGGCCGTTTGGAAAACGTCCGTTTTCTGAACTCTCGGGGGCAGACCTGAACACGTCGCAGTTCGTTCAGGTGTCTGTATGCTATAGCCAAAACACTAGAAAGCATGAAATAAATATAGCCAACGACCACCGATCTGCCAGCACTTACGAGCGAAGATATCACCTATGACTGGACCGTGTTGCATGGATCGGTCGCTCAAAGTATTCTCTGCGTTTTCTGTGACGTGAGCGACGGTCGATGCCCCACAAATTCAATGATGCCCGTCGCGACAAGTTTCCCAAAGCTAAGTACCGGGTCACGAACTGCCCGGAATACAATGAAAGTCTGCGGCGTCGAGGCGATGTGACGATCTGGGTTTCTGATGATGTAGTGAAGAAGTGGGCTTCGCCGCGCCGCAA
>NZ_CANNGP010000169.1 GCF_947504105.1 uncultured Tateyamaria sp. | reverse complement strand
GTCCGGCCATCCGAACGGTAGAGGGGCCTTCGCGGCCGAGCATAATCAAGGATGAAGACAAAGATATGAGCAGCAACTTAAGCGAGGTAGATCGCACCAACATCATTGCATTTGAGGTCTCCAAAGCGAGCCTGACGGTTCACAGCCTGCCCGATGATCGGCAGGTCACGATCCAAAACACGGTGTCGGCAATCAAGCGATTGCTCAAGGCCATGAGCAAGGATCGACAACCATTCATCGTCTGCGAGGCGTCAGGTGGATATGAGCGTTCCGTTCTGGAATGCTGCGTTGAACTAGGCCTGCCTGTTCATCGCGCCCATGGAACACGGACGCGGAACTTTGCCAAGTATCTCGGCCTGTCCGCGAAGACTGACGCAGTGGACGCAAGGATGCTGGCGCTGTTCGCAGCAAAGTCTGAAGACTTACGCCTGTGGCAACCACCCAGTAAAGAAACAGTCGAGTTGCG
>NZ_CANNGP010000168.1 GCF_947504105.1 uncultured Tateyamaria sp. | reverse complement strand
GCGGCGCTTCGAGTTGTAGAAGCGTTTGATGTAGTCGAAGACATCTGCGTGCGCCTGTTTTCTTGTTCTGTAGGTTTGGGAAAGAACGAGTGACAGCAGATTTACCTGTCAAAATCGTCAATCAAAAACCCATCCCAACCCTTGCCCTCAAAAAAACTAGTTTCTTCAAAAGCTTTGTTCAATCGCCAATCTTGGAAATCATCAGGGAAGGCTGGCGGCGATGCTTGAAAAAAGTGCTGGCGAATTCGGCGTGCGAAAGGATCCATGAGAGCTAAGATCCGACAGGCGATTGACCAAACAAGCGCAATGTCTGCATGAGTCCGCGACTTGCCACGGAACTGTCACAAACCAATGTCCGGTTCGGGCTGGGTCCAGTCGCTGGTTCTCCGTGCAGCCTAGGCTCAGGACCCATTGATTTCCGCTGCGGGGCGTGTTTCACGGCTGCAAAAAGCGGTGAACATGTCTGATCT
>NZ_CANNGP010000167.1 GCF_947504105.1 uncultured Tateyamaria sp. | reverse complement strand
AGAGGTGGTCCTAGATTTTCGACCAATTTGCAGCCGGTTTAAGATGGATCAGGGGTTCATTTAGGCTGCTATTCTCATCGGTTCTGTTCTGCTGGCATAGGCCTCATTGGGGGTCAACAAGCCATGCGTCGAGTGCGGGCGTTCGACGTTGTAGTACTTCAGCCACCTGCCGATCCGGGCGCGCGTTTCTGATCCTGTCTCAAACGCGTTCAGGTAAACGCATTCATATTTCAGCGACCTCCACAGCCGTTCGATCATACGGTTGTCGCGCCAGGCACCTTTCCCGTCCATGCTGATCTTGATCTTTGCCTCGGTCAGCACGTCAATCCAGGCACCACTGGTGAACTGGCTGCCTTGATCGCTGTTGAAGATTTCAGGCGTGCCATGTTTTGCGATGGCCTCTTTCAAAGCTTCCACGCAAAAGTCCGCGTCCATGCTGTTGGAAAGACGCCAAGCCAGCACCTTGCGGCTGTACCAATCCATAAT
>NZ_CANNGP010000166.1 GCF_947504105.1 uncultured Tateyamaria sp. | reverse complement strand
TGCGCAGCTCAGGGCTGGTATGCCTAGCGATCTCGGCCAACCCATCGGTGTTTCTACGCAGATCTGCAAGCGCGGGCGCCCGGAATTCCTTCGGCTGGCGCAACTCGTTCAAAACCTGCGTCATCACGGCGCGGCGGTTATTCCAGCCGGTCTTGGCTCCCTTAAACCTCGGATTACCCTTGAATAGATCATTGACCACTGAGGAGGGCATGCGGCGCAGCGCGGCAATGACCTCACCCTTGCGACGCCTGGACTGGTTTGACGATCTCTCCTTCTCGGCGGGTTTGAAATCGACATAGGCCGCCGTCATGATCTCGGCGACTTCAGCCTTCGAAAGTGCCAATGTCTGGCCGGAGGGCAGCCCGCCCGTGTCTTCGGGCACGGTCACAGACAGGGTCTCCGGCCCGCTCTCTGTCGCCAGCCAATTGCGCAGCTCAGGGCTGGTATGCCTAGCGATCTCGGCCAACCCATCGGTGTTTCTACGCAGATC
>NZ_CANNGP010000165.1 GCF_947504105.1 uncultured Tateyamaria sp. | reverse complement strand
CTGGTGCCGGATCGCGCCAATCAGCGCTGGTCACTGGACTTCGTGTCTGACGCGTTTGCAGATGGCCAGCGGTTCCGGGTGTTGTGCATCGTGGATGATTGTACGCGCGAGGCGCTGGCAACCGTCGTGGATCGTTCCCTGTCTGGTGCCCGCATGACCCGTGAACTGGATGAGTTGATGCGCAGGCGCGGCCAGCCGGACATGATCGTCTCTGACAATGGAACGGAAATGACATCTCACGCCGTGCTGAAGTGGTGTCAGGATACTGGCGTCGGCTGGCATTACATTGCACCGGGAAAGCCGATGCAAAATGCCTTTGTCGAGTCATTCAACGGTAGGCTGAGGGACGAATGCTTGAATGAACATATCTTTGGCAACCTCGCTGAGGCGCGGAAGATCATCGGGAATTGGAGGATCGACTACAACACAGAACGACCACACACATCACTCGGCGGGCTGGCTCCGGCTGTCTATGCCAATCTCAACCGTGCCGCACGGCCTG
>NZ_CANNGP010000164.1 GCF_947504105.1 uncultured Tateyamaria sp. | reverse complement strand
TGACCCAGCCCCCTGAAATCAGGCCACTGAGGTGCTAGTAATCCGTCCCAAGAAAGGATGGACTATGAAACGCAGATTTTCAGACGAACAGATCATTGGAATGATCAAGGAATACGAAGCTGGTGTGAAAGCGCAGGAGCTGTGCCGAAAGTACGGGATCAGCGATGCGACCTTCTATAAATACAAGGCCAAGTTCGGCGGAATGAACGTCTCGGACGCGAAGAAGTTGCGGGCGCTCGAAGACGAGAACAATCGCCTGAAGCGCATGCTGGCGGACGCGATGCTTGATAATGCTGCGCTGAAGGATCTCGCGACAAAAAACTACTGACGTCCGATGTCAAAAGACGGGCTGTGTCGGACGTGATAGATCGGCACGGCTTGTCTGAGCGTCGGGCGTGTGAATTGGCTGATCTTCACAGGTCGGTCTTCCAGTACCAAAAGCAGGATCAGGGCGATGAGGCCCTGCGCAAGCGGCTACGTGAGTTGGCGAATGAGCGTCGGCGGTTCGGATATCGTCGTCTG
>NZ_CANNGP010000163.1 GCF_947504105.1 uncultured Tateyamaria sp. | reverse complement strand
TGTCCAGGGCCACGTCTATGGGCCACTTTTGATCAGTGTTTCTGGAATGGGCGGGCGCATGTTTGGGGCCTGATGTGGGCGCAGGCGATTGTACTGTCTGAGCCAGGTAGTGATGACGATCTGGGCCTGCTTGGTGGTGTGGAGGTATTCTGCGTTGAGGACTTCGCGGCGCAATGTGCCGTTGACGCGCTCGTTGTGACTGTTCTCCCGAGGCGACCCTGGATAGATCTGGATCGGCTTGATCCCGACCTTTCTCAGCCAGTCTTGCAGTGCTGTAGCGGTGAACTCCGAGCCATTATCGGAACGGATGTATTTGAGCGTCCCGCGCTGCAGTAGCAGCGGGTACCACCAAACCGTTGCGCCATATGTAATAGGTCGCGTCGCTGGCGCCAGCAGTTCTGTAGGCCGATGCAACATCCGGACAAGACGACAGGCTCAGCTCGACTTCACGCAAAAGCCGCAGAATACCTTCATCCGAATACCGTTTCCGCGCCATAAATCCTGTCCCCAAAACTAAGATAAC
>NZ_CANNGP010000162.1 GCF_947504105.1 uncultured Tateyamaria sp. | reverse complement strand
ACACAAGACCGCTTCTGAAAAGGTACACGCAATCCCATTTAACCCTTGCTATGCGGGTGCCATCCACACAAGTCATTCGGTGAGTGTCCGCAAAGTCCCGCGAGGATTCAACGGGTGGTCGCAACACTTTAATCTTCTTGAGAGATGGAGTGTTGAGACATGAAATACCGAACAAGGACCTTTTACACAGACAAGCAGAAGTCGGAGATGTGGGATCGTTGGCAGCGAGGGGATTCGCTGAGTTCGATCGGCCGCAGGTTTGATCGCGCGTCGTCCTCTATCTTTCCACATCTTGCTGTGACTGGTGGCATCCGCCCGCCTGACCGTACCCGATCCAAACGCGTGCTAAGCCTTACTGAGCGGGAAGAAATCTCTCGCGGCCTCGCTGCCAACAGGACCTTTCGCTCCATTGCGCGCGATTTGTCCCGATTACCATCGACGATCAGCCGGGAAGTCCGCAGAAACGGTAGTGACCCAGCCCCCTAATCCGGGCCGTTCAGGTGTAGAATCCGTTCCTGTTTCTTTCTGTTGTTATGGTTGCGG
>NZ_CANNGP010000161.1 GCF_947504105.1 uncultured Tateyamaria sp. | reverse complement strand
CCGATAGGGTCGTCGTCTCAAAGCAACAGCCCGCGCCTGCCTGACGATGTTCAGGATAGAGCCGCTGCGCGGCGCCGTTTTTGTCATGAAGCGGAGGCGGGGCCATCGAACGTGCAGCAAGCTGCGACCTTGTCCAGCAGCAGAAGATCAATGCGATCCACGGCTGACGTTTTTGATACACGTGGATCGCTCGGGCAAACGCAAGCCCTGAGCAAAGAGCAACTGAACAGCCGGTTCATCATTGGTAGAGCGTCGGGACAGGGGTTGAACTGCTTGATCCGTTCGATCTTGCAACTTGTTCATGGGACGCTCAATCCTGACGAAACATTGGTGCAACAAATGCGCGATGCCCTTGTGGCTATGGGCTTTGCCCCTCAACAAGGTGCCATTGACATCTATGCAGCGCCAAACCCAGAAATCGGTACCCTGACAGAGGCATTGACCAACCAGTTTGACGTCCGCCTGCAAGTGATACAGCAAACTCCGGATGGAAACTATGTCCAACATCCGGTGGTCGGAGAAAACCCGTCGGCTCAGGTTTTGACAATCCTTCATACCG
>NZ_CANNGP010000160.1 GCF_947504105.1 uncultured Tateyamaria sp. | reverse complement strand
CAGATGCCCAAAGGTCTTCCTCTCAGCAATCGCACTCGCCGCAATCGTTACTTACTGGTTATGAGTCCTGAGCCTAAAGAGCGAGCATCATTTGGGTCAATAATTCCGTTTGGACTCGCTACATCGGCCAAAGCAGTTCTGGTAGCTTCCGCCAAAAAAACATTGATCTAGTCCACGCTCCGGAACCAAATACAAAGTTTATGGTACCTTCAAGAGGCGTGATATCATCATCGAAATTCGTGTCTGCTTCGTCAAAGTGAGAAACCAATGCAACGATCCTGCTATCGGAGACTACGATGCCCCCAATAAACGTCTCGGAACCGTCTGCTGCTGTTGAATAAACCGGAAGGATAGAGCTGGGCAAAGTTATTTCCTCGTATCGAGCTTTAAACCAAGCAATATGGCAACAGCATAAAAAGAAATGCAACAACTGCAGAATGATCGGTTGGCACCAATCGATGTAGGAACCTGTATGTCCCGGACATCAGACCGCACATTCATGCTGTGTTCGAAATTGGTATGATTGGGCTTGTCTTATGACTTCTGCATCGATCTGCGATGATTGATCCAGTGTTCTCTCGACTTTGGGGGGCATTGGTG
>NZ_CANNGP010000159.1 GCF_947504105.1 uncultured Tateyamaria sp. | reverse complement strand
TTGTCACTCATATCGCAGATGGCCTGACATGCCAGAAGGGCGACACATTGATGACCATCAAAGGATCGGCCGCTTCGATCCTGTCCGGCGAACGCGTCGCGCTGAACTTTGCGGGTCGCCTGACCGGCATTGCCACCAAGACCGTAGGCTTCGTGGCCGAGACTGAAGGCACCAAAACACGCGTCACCTGCACGCGGAAAACAACACCCGGCCTGCGTCTGGTCGAAAAGCTGGCCGTGCTGCATGGCGGCGGGTTCAACCATCGCTATTCCTTGTCGGACGCCATCCTGATCAAAGACAACCACATCGCCGCGGCGGGAGGTGTACGTCAGGTTCTGGAGGCAACCAAAGCCCATGCCAGCCACATGATGGCGGTCGAGATCGAAGTGGACCGTCTGGACCAACTGGCCGAAGTGCTCGAGGTCGGCGGTGCCTCGGTCGTGCTTCTCGACAACATGGAAAATGACGTGCTGCGCGAGGCCGTTGCGATGGTGGATGGCCGTATGAAGACTGAAGCCTCGGGGAATGTGAAACTGGACCGGGTCGCCTCGATTGCGGCGACGGGTGTGGACTACATATCGTCCGGCGCGCTGACACATTC
>NZ_CANNGP010000158.1 GCF_947504105.1 uncultured Tateyamaria sp. | reverse complement strand
ATGCTGGCGCTGTTCGCAGCAAAGTCTGAAGACTTACGCCTGTGGCAACCACCCAGTAAAGAAACAGTCGAGTTGCGTGGGTTGCGGCGACGACGCGACGACCTGGCTCAAATGATCCGCAAAGAACAAAACCGGCTGGAACATCCACATATCAAGGCCGTCGAACGCTCCTTGAAGCGCCATGTGCGCGTTATGGCAAACGAGGTCAAGGAACTGGATGCGGCAATTGCCAAGCTCGTCGCTGGGACAACGGAGTTTCGGCGGAAGTCTGATCTACTGACTTCGGTTGTGGGTATCGGTCCAAAGACAGCAGCGGTCTGCCTTGCCTATGTTCCTGAACTCGGCTCACTGACAAAAGATGAAGCTGCGGCGATTGTCGGCCTTGCTCCGCACGCCCAAGATTCCGGCACTTTGAAAGGGCACCGCCGCATCTCAGGTGGCAGGCGCGAAGTCAGGGCAAGCCTTTACATGGCCGCACTTTCAACGTTGCGCTATGATCCAATGATGCAATCATTTGCGCGCCGCCTCCGCGAGCGAGGCAAACCAGCCGAGGTCGCGATCACGGCCATCATGCGTAAGCTCATTGTCATCATGAACGCGGTGCTGAAGACCGGCGAACCGGCACGA
>NZ_CANNGP010000157.1 GCF_947504105.1 uncultured Tateyamaria sp. | reverse complement strand
CGAAGCCGAAGCCGAAGCCGAAGCCGAAGCCGAAGCCGAAGCCGAAGCCGAAGCCGAAGCCGAAGCCGAAGCCGAAGAATTCTTTGCCCAATCGACAGTCGATACAACCCCTGTCGAAGCCGAACTGGTCGATGACGCGACCGCTGCGGACATGGCCGATGCGGCACCTGACAGCATTGCGGCAAAGCTGCAGCGCATCCGCGCTGTGGTCTCGCAAAGCCAGGACGAGGCAGAAGACGAAGAGATGTTCGAAGACGAACATGCCGAGGCCTTTGCCCCGGCAGTCGATTTCGAAGATATCACCGAAGCTGTAGACGAAGATGTTACGGCTGAAGATATCCGCATCTTTGCTGCCGAAGATTTTGAAGCGGCCCATGACGAGCTGGCTGACCAAGCCGATGATGACGAAGACGACATCGGTGACATCCTGGCCCGCCTTGAAGCCGATAAATCTGATGCACCGATAGAAGCAGAAGCAGAAGCAGAAGCAGAAGCAGAAGCAGAAGCAGAAGCAGAAGCAGAAGCAGAAGCAGAAGCAGAAGCAGAAGCAGAAGCAGAAGCAGAAGCAGAAGCAGAAGCAGAAGCAGAAGCAGAAGCAGAAGCAGAAGCAGAAGCAGAAGCAGAAGCAGAAGCAGAAGCAGAAG
>NZ_CANNGP010000156.1 GCF_947504105.1 uncultured Tateyamaria sp. | reverse complement strand
GGTGATACGGCGCACCACGCGAGTGCTTCATGCCCTTGTCCTGCAGCCACTCAGCCAGATCCCCTGAGACGTAGCTTGAGCCGTTATCGCTGAGCAGGCGCGGCTTGTGAACGACATGCACCTGGTCACAGCCGGATGCCTGCAATGCGAGGTCCAGTGTGTCAGTGACATCCTCAGCCCGCATGTTGGTGCAGAGCTTCCATGAGACGATGTAGCGGCTGTAATCATCTAGAACCGTGCTGAGGTAAAACCAGCCCCATCCGAGGACCTTGATGTAGGTGAAGTCTGTTTGCCACAGCTGGTTGATCCCAGTTGTCTTATCTTTGAACTCATTCGCGGCCTTCAGGACGATGAACGCCGGGCTGGTGATCAGATCATGGGCTTTGAGCGTGCGGTACACAGTAGATTCTGACACAAAATAGCGCTCCTGATCCGTAAATGTGACGGCCAGTTCACGTGGTGACAGTTCGGTCTCCTGCAACGCCAGATTGACGACCTTGCGCTTCACATCCGTCGGAACACGGTTCCAGACGTGCTTTGGCTTGGGAGATTGATCCTGCAATCCGGCCTCACCGCGCTGCAGATATCGGTCGTACCAGCGATAGAACGTGGTGCGGGGAATGCCCAGCTTGGCCAAAGTCCGACGCGCCGACAGATGGCTTTCTTCGACCAGCCG
>NZ_CANNGP010000155.1 GCF_947504105.1 uncultured Tateyamaria sp. | reverse complement strand
ATCAAACCAATCAGATGAGCCAAACTCTCTCTTAGTTTAGACCGCCATTGGCCCCAAAAACCATGACGACGGACACATTTCTTGGCTGTTTTCAAATGCAAGTGTGACTCGAACCGGCCATTCACCATCTAGCTTGGCGGTGGGGCAAGCACAGATGAAGCCAGTGGCGTGTGTCAACGAGGTCAAATAGAGCTTTCCAGGAACGCGTCCGTAGGCCTGCCGACCGATGACGCGCCGCAGTGCGGGTTCTACGGGATCGGCGTGCGAGTAGGGAGCAGAAACAGACAGGCGCACCGGAAAATTGTGTTCGAGTAGGTCGTTCTTTGTTGGATTCCTTGCACCCATAGAGAAGGAACATATAGGGAACACGCAGGGGTGATCTAGAGGAAAATGACATCTTCGATCACGCTACATGTAGTTCCTTGAGCTTTGTCCGCACAGCGGACTTTTCAGCTACCGCTGCTCACGCCATCCCGTGTCGCGTATCAGCTTGTTGAGTGCGTCAGCCCCTCACTTGTGCAGACAAACGGGATTTTCGGACTGTTAGCGTTGCGGCTCAATCCTTCCTCGGTGACGACGCAAAGCATTGAGAACGCTTGGCAAAATAGGTCAGCATAACTTACCTATAATGTGGATTATGTAAATTAATCTGAAATTCGCCGGTCGTTCAGATGCTGTACCTTTTGGGGGAAGATCCACCGG
>NZ_CANNGP010000154.1 GCF_947504105.1 uncultured Tateyamaria sp. | reverse complement strand
TGCGCCTTACACGATTGAGATATCGTCGAGCAGGCCTGCGGTGGATGTGATCCCTGTGAGCGTCAGGCTGTCGCCATTGTCGAAGCTGAACACCAGGTTGCCGCCCTGCACGGCTGTCAGCGCCTCCAGCCGGGCCTGGTCCAGCGCGCCGTTCCACAGGGCGGATGCGATCTCGAGCGCGTCCGTGCCCACCTCGTAATCCGTGATCTGGTCGTCATCGATGGCTGCGGCCAGCACAAAGGTGTCCGCCCCGGCGCCACCCGCCAGCGTGTCACTGCCGCCGCCCGCCTGGATCCAGTCGTCGCCATTGCCACCCTGCACGAAGTCGTCTCCGAACTGGGACTGGTCATTGTCGAACCAGCGGTCATTGCCGTTGCCCATGAAGGCCCGGTCCCGCCCGTTGCCGCCCGCCAGCGTGTCGTTGCCGTCGCCGCCCTCGAGCGTGTCGTTCTGGTTGCCGCCAAAGAGCCTGTCATTGCCCAAGCGCCCCAGCAGGCGGTCATTGCCGTCCTGGCCCCAGAACACATCGTTGCCGTTGCCGCCGCCGATGGTGTCGTTGCCGCCATTGGCGAACACGGTGTCCTGGCCGTTCACGCCGCCCTGGCCGTTGTCGATGAACAGATCATCGCCGCCGCCCATGAAGACAGAATCCCGCCCGTCGCCGCCATTGATGGTGTCATTACCAGCGCCGCCCCGCAGGGTGTCA
>NZ_CANNGP010000153.1 GCF_947504105.1 uncultured Tateyamaria sp. | reverse complement strand
CATGGGATCGGGCAAAAGGCCATTGTGGCCGTCGCCCGCAAGCTCGCGATCAAGCTCTGGCGCATGACGGTGGAAACGCCGCCTTTGCCAGTCGAGGGTGTCGCGCGCGGGGCCCGGTCGGGATAACCGACAACAAAAAAGGGCGGCACCTTCATCAACCGGCGCGTACCGAAAGAGGTACTTGGTGATCCTGCATCCGGACAGGCACGAATAAGAAAAGGCTTACGCAGACCGGTCAACATCACAGTTTTGGCCTCGATTCCGCCGCGCACAACGCGAGCGGGGAGGATTGACGTGCGACCAATCCATGACCGCAACGCAGGACAAGCGTTACTCCACAGCTATTGAACCAATGACTGCATTCGGTACCCCTCGCCATCATCGTCAGCCCATGCTTGAGGGCTGCGAGGTTTGGAGTACTAGGTTTGGGAGTATCGCGTGTTTGGTTCCTCTGATTCCTTTCAAAATCACTATCATTCATCCATACTCTTATACGCGAAGTATCCAACAAAATCATAGTTATCACCCCGGTTCTCAAGCTTGCTTTCATCTACTTTTTGCGGGGCCTCATCCTCGCACTTCTCACTCCAACCGCCATCCCTGTCTTGGCGCGCAAAATGATAGTCAGGTTCTTCCGCGTTTAGGTCGACATACGCCGCAACTAACTTTTCACCGGCCTCCGGCTGAGAAGGTGTCCGTCGTCATGGTTTTTGGGGCCAATGGCGGTCTAAACTAAGAGAGAGTTTGGCTCATCTGATTGGTTTGA
>NZ_CANNGP010000152.1 GCF_947504105.1 uncultured Tateyamaria sp. | reverse complement strand
AGAGGTGGTCGCGGAATTTCGGACCGGTCGTTAAGGTGGATCGCATGATGAAAGTGACGATCCAGAATGAAGAAACGAAAGAACCATTCGCCCGAGTTTAAGGCCAAAGTTGCGCTGGAGGCGATCCGCGAAGAGTTGACGTTGGCAGAGCTGTCCAAGAAGTACGGTGTGCATCCCACGCAAATCGGAACTTGGAAACGCGCGGCGATAGAGAACATGGCGACGGCATTTACGCGCCGTGGTGCCGCCCCGGAACAGGTTAGCGCCGCCGATGTCGACAAGCTGCATTCCAAGATAGGCCAGCTTGTTGTGGAACGGGATTTTTTAGCCGAAGCCTCGCATCAACTTCTCGGGACGCGAGGCAAGAAATGGTGAGCCGGGATCACGAGTTAAGCCTTCGTAAACAGTGCGAACTGTTGCAGCTGTCGCGGTCGCGTCTTTACTATCAGCCGGCCGGTGAGAGCGCCGAGAACCTTCGTTTCATGACGGTCATCGACAAGCAATTCCTGGAAACACCGTGGTACGGTTCCCGCCAGATGGCCCGGTACATGAAGCGGAATGGGCATCGATGTGGTCGGCACCGTGTACGGCGGTTAATGCGTCTGATGCGTTTGGTTCCGATCTACCAGGAGCCCAACACCAGCAAGAAGCATCCGCAGCATAAGGTTTGGCCATACCTGCTGCGCAACGTCGTTATCGACCGACCGAACCAAGTCTGGTGCGCAGACATCACCTACATCCCGATGCGGCGCGGCTTCCTGTATTTGGTTGC
>NZ_CANNGP010000151.1 GCF_947504105.1 uncultured Tateyamaria sp. | reverse complement strand
GAGCGCCGCGCTTGTTACGTTTTGAGGCAGCGCCGATCCACGCAACGCAAGACGCCAGTTGGACGTCCTGACGAAGACCGCCTGGTTGGCGACATGATCGAGTTGGTCCGGCAGTATGGCCGGTATGGATATCATCGGATTGCTACGCTGTTGTGAGATGCGGGCTGGCAAGTGAACGACAAGCGGGTCGAGAGACTTTGGCGACGGGAGGGGCTGAAAGTGCCAATGAAACAACCGAAGAAAGGGCGGCTTTGGCTGAACGACAGATCGTATGTCCGGCTTCGGCCTGAGCATCGCAACCATATCCGGTCTTACGACTTCGTGCATTGCCGAACCGACGATGAAAAGGCGTTCCGAACGCTGAACATCATTGATGAGTACAGCCAGGAGCGTTTGGCCATCCGAGTGGACCGCAAGCTCAACTCAGGCAGTACTATCGATGTCTTGAGCGACCTGTTCATCATACGCGGTGGGCCCTCCATACATTAGATCCGACAATGGTCCCGAGTTCATGGCCCAAGCCGTCCAACAATGGATCTGTAGGTGCAAAGACAGCCTGCATCGAACCAGGTAGCCCTTGGGAGAACGGATATTGCGAGAGCTTTAATGCCAGGTTCCGTGACGATGTCTTAAATGGCGAAGTCCTCTACAACCCCCGCGAGGCACAAATCCTGATCAAAGAATGGAGGAAACACTAAAACACCAAACGACCACCCACCAGCCCCGGAAACCATCGTCCAGATCGACCAAAGGCCGGTCATGCACTAACCAAGTTGGACTAACTTGG
>NZ_CANNGP010000150.1 GCF_947504105.1 uncultured Tateyamaria sp. | reverse complement strand
AAGTGTCCACTTGTTTTAATGGACACTTAGCGCACACCGAATGGCACCGTTAGGTCGGGTTCAACGGACGCTCACGAAATAGCCCCGACTGGATAACTTGAAACCGCCACCCCTGGCACCTTTAATCACGGTGTAACTCGGTTCGGCTACGTTTACAGTTCATTCTACAGGACTGTTTATGAAACGATTTATTACTTTAGCCGCCCTCATTGCCTTGTTTGTTTTTTTAGCAACGACACCTGCTTACGGCTCGCGAAAATCGCCTTGCCCGGTCCCGATTTCTCACATTTCGGATGTTGTTGGGCAAATCCCGCCGCCCAGGGCGGCGTGACCGGTCCCTAGTCGGACGCCGGCAGACCGGCCTCCGACCCGAACCAACCACGTGCGATCTTCCTTTGGCCCGGGTAGCGCCGGAATCTGTCTCTCCGAGCCAGCTTACCGCCGCGGCCAAATGGTCGCCTGCCCATGTTTGTTTCGGCCCTGCGGGTGACGCGATTCCCTCGCTTCGTGGTCCGTCCCCCACAGTTCTTCCTTTTTGGCAGTAGGATTTTCCTTTGGAGTCGAACTGTTTTTAAGCGCCTTTTCTTGATTGAAAATATTAGGAAAAGTACCGCTGAGGGGATGAATGTAATGCTCGGATAGCCTATATCTCGCGTCCAGATTTAGGAGCGGATATTTTGAAGGTTAGATTGAAGCAAATTTTTGGGAACTGGGCCGATGGTTACGCCCTAGTGTTCCGAGTCTGACACCTCTTACCTGTTCCCCCGGATTTCATCGAGGGAGTTCAGAGCGCGGCGTTCACG
>NZ_CANNGP010000149.1 GCF_947504105.1 uncultured Tateyamaria sp. | reverse complement strand
ACTTCACCGATGCCAGGTATCGACCTCAAGATCGTGTTGGCACGGGCGCGGTTGGGGCATTCTTTCAGCCTTTTGTTAATGTCGTGCTGCAGTGCTTTGAGTTGGCGTGTCAGCTGGTCAATCCGCGCCTTGGTTTGCCGCTTAACGATGGTCAGAGTTTGTGTTTGCAGGCGATTTAACAAACGGGTGCGATCCTTGACGAGACCCGCTCGTGCGTTGAATAACTCCCTGAGATCAAACTGTTCGCTATCAACTGGTTGATCGGGTTCCAAGGACAATACGGCCCCAAAGCTTGCAAGCATGCGCGCGTCCACAGCATCTGTTTTCACCCTTGTCCCGCGGGCCTGCGCAAACCGACGGGCCTGCAAAGGGTTGACCTTAACCAACGGTAATTTGCCCGAGAATGTGCGTTCAAAACGTCTATGATACGGCCCGGTCGCTTCAAACACGACACGGGCGGGCATATCGCAGCCCAACCAAGCTGAGAATGCGCGGAACCCTCGTCGATCATTGGAAAAGGTCTCTGTCGCACCATCACTCAGCCGATGCGCATCAAGAGAATCTTTGGAAACATCAATACCTATGCTAGCAGTTGTCATCATCGTCATGTCCTATGCTTGTCGTGCAAGCCCATAAAAACTCAGCTTGCGTATCCGTTCAGGCCTCATGCGAAGACGGCGGCTGATCGTACTCACTAACGGTCCATCACGACCAAGCCCAAAGCGATCCAGCCGCCACCAATGCCCCCCAAAGTCGAGAGAACACTGGATCAATCATCGCAGATCGATGCAGAAGTCATAAGACAAGCC
>NZ_CANNGP010000148.1 GCF_947504105.1 uncultured Tateyamaria sp. | reverse complement strand
TGTGGGGCATCGACCGTCGCTCACGTCACAGAAAACGCAGAGAATACTTTGAGCGACCGATCCATGCAACACGGTCCCCAATAACCAAAGAAGCCTCTGAACGCAGATCAAGCGCTAGGCCGTAAGTGTGGGGGTAGCGCAACGCTTACCGTCAAACCCGTGGCCATTGGCCGCAAAAACTGGATGTTCGCAGGTTCCGAGGGGGACGGCAAAGCCATGGCCATCGCCTTCACCCTGATCGAAACGACCAAGCTCAACGGCACCGATCCGCAAGCCTGGCTCACATGGGTCCTGGCCCAAATCGCAGACCACAAAATCACACGCCTCGACGAGCTCCTCCCCTGGCGTTACGCTGCCAAAGCAGCGTAACTGACACCGCGTCGCCTCAAAAGGTCGGGGTCAACGGACGGGCACGTTGCAATGCAGCGCATAATCACGGAACGGGTCGTTGGTTGTCGCTGATTTAGCCAATGGCCGTCGTCCTGCAGGTAGCTCGCTGGCTCGGAGAGACAGTGGGCCGCTCTCACCGACGCCAGTCGGTAGTGTTTCAGTATCTCATGAATCTGGTGGCTTACCGTTCTCGCCTGCAATTTTTCTGACGTCTTGTGCACTGATGTCAAATTCTGATGCCAACGCGTTGGCAGTGTTCTGTCGACCATCGGGTTCTGGTGTGTAGTGCCGCTGGTTATAGCGGACACGAATGTCTCGGCGCTGCTCTAGTGTCAGTTCACTGACACGCGAGACTCGCCTGCTTGCCCGTGCAGGTGTTGTGTCATTGGTATTATTGAGAACGTTGAAAATGGTTGCGGCGCTCACGTTGAACCGTTTTGCGAGGGC
>NZ_CANNGP010000147.1 GCF_947504105.1 uncultured Tateyamaria sp. | reverse complement strand
ATAATGTGGATTATGTAAATTAATCTGAAATTCGCCGGTCGTTCAGATGCTGTACCTTTTGGGGGAAGATCCACCGGGGCGCACGCCCCGGCTTCACCTTCACGGCCAACGGCTTCCCAGCCTGTACTGTGCTTTCCAGTCTATCGTGTGAACACCACGGTGACCGCGAAACAGATGGCGCTTCTCTCTGTCGTCCTGAGATCGTCCGTCGTTCAATCTCGACCGTATGGACTTCATAATACGGGCAATCAGACATTTTTTTGAATCCTTCGGATGCGTGATAACTTACAGTATGGAAATGTCTGAGATTAGGAACATTTGAAGCGTTCCCAAAGCTTCTTGAAGTCATCAGACGGAAATGATCCGCTATTTTCATCCATGCAACACGGTCCCGAGGAAGCAATTCGCCGGATCGTCGACCACAAAATCACACGTCTCGACGAGCTCCTCCCCTGGCGTTACGCTGCTAAAGCAGCGTAACTGGAACTCTCATACCGCGAAAGAGCGGCCAGACCAAACGGGTCCTAGCCAAAGGCGCACAAATAAAACCGTTCAATAACAAAAGTTTGCTTATGCAACATACGACAGCTTCGTTACGACAACCCCGATTTGCATTGCAACTTAAAAGAAAAACGATCACGCGTAGGAAAATGTTGCCTCTACTCGAACAGCCAACCCAGATGTAGTTACCTGCTGCGCATGCGTCTCCTAACTTTATGTTTGGTTTCCGAGCTTGTTAATTTGGTACTCATCGGTCCCAGGCTTTACACCAAAAGCATCCAAGGCGTATTCGAACTGCATTTCATTTTGTATTTCATGCATTCCCAAATTAGGGTCGAATAGAAAAATGC
>NZ_CANNGP010000146.1 GCF_947504105.1 uncultured Tateyamaria sp. | reverse complement strand
TACCTGTCACCCATCTTCGTGATCTTGCCCAACCGTTCTTTGCCACCACTGGAATGGTTGCGTGGCGTGAGCCCCAACCAGGCGGCGAACTCGCGCCCACTTCGGAACTGGCGGCCCGACCCGATTGTCGCAGCCACGGCTGAGGCGGTGACCGGCCCGACACCGGGAATGGTCTGCAAGAGTTGTGCCGGCCTGCTGAGGCGCGCCTGAATGCGCATCGTGATCTCGTACCACCCAAGCCGATTATGCACGTCGACCAGCTGTCGGCTGAGGACGCGCAGAACGTCCTGGGCGAGCTCTGGCAGATCAGCCTGTTGCCCTTCTATGATCCCTTTCGCGAAATCGATGGCCCGCGCAACGCCGCGAGCGATAGCGATGCCAAACTCCGCCGCCAGGCTGCGAAGCATGTTGATCAACTGAGTGCGCTGGCGGACCACGAAATCCCGCGCCCGGTGCAGGGACAGAAGCGCCTGCTGCTCTTCGGACTTGATCTCGACAAACCGCATAGTCGGACGTGTCACCGCCTCGCAGATGGCCTCTGCATCGACGGCGTCAGACTTGCCGCGCTTCACGTAGGGTTTGACATACATTGGCGGCATCAGCCGGACGGTGTGACCCAGCTTCGACAACTCACGCGCCCAGTAGTGGCTCGATGCGCAGGCTTCGACGCCAATCAGACATGGCTCCAGCCGTTCAAAGAACGCCAGCACCTGACCGCGTCTCAAAGGCCTGTTGAACGCAACCATGCCGTCTTCGGTGACGCCGTGGACATGAAAGATGCTCTTGGCCAAATCCAGGCCGACAGTGGTAACTTGCATGGGGTGGCTCCTCTCTATCGCAGATAATGACACCTGCACTATGGCGCATTGCGACGCCGGGGGAGCGGGAGCCATCCACCCCATCGGC
>NZ_CANNGP010000145.1 GCF_947504105.1 uncultured Tateyamaria sp. | reverse complement strand
TTTTATGAGAGAGATTGAGTGTTTAGATATGAAGTACCGCGGGCGGACGTTTTATACCGACAAGCAGAAGTCGGAGATGTGGGATCGATGGCAGCGAGGAGCGTCACTGAGTGCGATAGGTCGTAGGTTCGACCGGGCGTCTTCGTCGATCTTCCCGCATTTGGCTTTGACTGGCGGCATTCGACCACCTGTGCGTCTCCGATCCTGGTTGTCATTGAGCCTTGAGGAGCGCGAAGCAATTTCCCTTGGGTTGGCCGGTGATCGTTCTCTGCGTTCTATTGCGCGTGACCTCAAGCGCGCGCCATCGACCATCAGTCGGGAAGTGCGCAGAAACGGCGGGCGCAAGGCCTATCGCGCCGCACAGTCCAATCAGCGTGCCTGGGACTGCGCAAGGCGACCCAAAGCCTGTAAGCTCTCCTTCAACGAAGCTTTGTGCGGTTCCATTGCCCGCAAGCTGCGGCTGAAATGGTCTCCTCAGCAGATTGCAGGCTGGCTGATGCGCAGGCACCTGAATGAAGAGCAAGAGCGTTTGAGCCACGAAACGATCTATCGCAGCCTTTATGTGCAGACGCGCGGCGTTTTGAAGAAGGAGCTGCAGCAATGCCTGCGCAGCCCGCGTGCAATCAGACGGTCACGCCACGCGACGCAAAAGGGGCTAAAGCTGCGCAAGATCAAGGATGCGGTGCCGATCAGCGAACGCCCGCCCGAGATTGAAGACTGCGCTGTTCCCGGGCACTGGGAAGGTGACCTGATGGTCGGTACCAAAAACAGCTATATCGCCACACTGGTCGAGCGGCATTCCCGCTTTGTTATGCTGGCCAAAGTCGCGAACAAGGACACGCAAAGCGTTATCACGGCTCTGATCAAACAGGCCCGTAAACTGTCCAAGAAACTGTACCGCTCACTGA
>NZ_CANNGP010000144.1 GCF_947504105.1 uncultured Tateyamaria sp. | reverse complement strand
TTGCCAAACTACTCTCGGCAACGGACTCGCAGATCAGGCAAGCATCAGGAAGGTGGGGTCAGCGCAACGCTTACGGTTCACTGGATTGTCGTGGTGGTAGAGGAAGATGGCAAGGGGTTATGGGTAACAGCATGTGATGGCCTGTACCGCAAGTCTGACAGCCACAACAACTGGCAGACCGACGACCTCTTAGATATAGGCGCCGACTACATGGTCGTTCTCAATCCTCGTGATCGGTCTGTGGTTTCGAAGTTGAATCGGGGAGAGACGATCACTTTGAACAAGGTTGCTGAGTATCAAGTCAGGGCAGATGATGATCCACAATTAAAATTGCCTGCCCATCGCAGTTACTTCAAGGAGTACATTCGGCTGGGAAATGCGTCACAAGATAGCTTTTTCTGCCACTTCGTTTAAAGACCCCTGCTGGTAGCATCGAGCATCGCCATATCTGGCGATGCTGAAGCGATCCTGACTGCACTTAAATCAAGAAATCTTCTGGGTCTCTGCCAGCTTCTAATCCGGCTTTTAGCCAGTTTGGCTTTCGACCTTGGCCGCTCCAGACCTGTTTGTGATTGTCCGGATTGCGGTACCGCGCTTTGACAATCCTCCGCTTCTTTGTCGAGCCTGGTTGTCCTCCGGTCAGTTCATCGAGAGAGTAACCGTACTCGGCTGCTGCATCTTTGGCGGCGGAAAGCGCCAGTGTTCGGTTCTCGATCGTCAATTTCTCAATGGCTTTGTCCACGTCCTTTCGGTGCTTGTGCAGGGCCGGAAGGTCGAGCGTTTCAATGTCGATTGCAGCCATAGGTTTATGCCTCTTTGCTTGAAGTTCGAGGGCCAATAGAACGTAAGCGTTGCTTTGACCCCACCTTGATCAATTGGGGCGCTTTCCCTTTGGCTTCCAGCGCTTGGCGAGTTTGAG
>NZ_CANNGP010000143.1 GCF_947504105.1 uncultured Tateyamaria sp. | reverse complement strand
ACAGACGCGAGCTAAGCGCACTCGCAACGTCAATTGATGCCAATCTATTGCTGGAAGCGAGTAAGGCAAAAGGACAGTTATTTCTTATCGCTTCCGCAAGTTGCCCTTGGTCGCATGGTGCTGTCATCGCGCTTGTTCTTGCACGATTAAAAAACAATATTGAGATACAATGGGCTGGCGGTCCACGGCGCGAAGGATACGGCCTGCTGCCGGGCGGACCACTGCCCAACCGTTCAGTTTTCCAACATGTTCATCAGTTCTATACATCAACGGTTGCCAAATACACGGGCCGTTCAACAGTGCCAATCCTATGGGATGCCGCAAATAGTAAGGTTCTGTCCAATTCTTCTGCCGACATTATGTTGGCGTTTGATGGGATAAGCCCGACAATAGACCTTTGCCCGACTGAATTGGCCGACGATATCGACAGCTTGATACAATACATCTTTGATGGCCTGTCCAACGCCGTCTATCGCGCCGGTAAATCGCAGCGACAAGATGAGTACGATGAGGCTGTCGATACAGTGTTTGGCACATTGGATGAATTGGAAGTTAGATTGGGTGATCGAACCTTCCTTTTCGGGAACGATTTAACCATGGCCGATATCAGGTTGTTTGCCACTTTGGTGCGCTTCGACACGGTTTATGCGACGCATTTTCGCTGCACGCGCAAAAGGCTAGTTGATTATCCACTATTATGGCGATTTACGCGCCGTATCTTCCAGATGCCAGATATTCAGCAAACAGTTGATTTCGACGAAATCAGATATGGCTACTATATCAACGATGGCGACCACAATCCGAGCGGGATCATCGGGCAACAGCCGGAGATTGATTGGAGCAGCAAAGAAGGCTTCTCGGAATAGCGGCCATTCATGTGACTTGCAGCATCGGTGACTCTGGGCTCTCTCGTTGAATCCGCCGCGCGAAGGACGAACGACCGCTCTGCTGAAAATCGCATGGGCAAAGAGCGTTCC
>NZ_CANNGP010000142.1 GCF_947504105.1 uncultured Tateyamaria sp. | reverse complement strand
ATTCTCATCTGGTAAGTTTATTGCCAAAATCGCATGCTGGTCATCTTCATCAGAATACCGAACATTTATTAGGAATACACCCTTGTTTTTATTTATGTGCTCCATGGTTGTTTCTTGATCAACGTAACCTTTAGTGATGGATTGAACCGTCATCGATTGGTTTCGAATTGATTTCTGCAGGCCTAGTTGGTTCAGTTTATCAACATTACCCGAAATATCATTGAAGGTATCATCATCAAACTTCCTACCTGTTCTTATCATTTCGAGCAGCCCAGAAACTTGTACTACGGCGGCCTGAAGATTACTCACTCGGGAATTTTTAATTCCGGCTCCATCCGTTAATATTTTTTTTGCAACTGCAATACAACTTCCCAAGCAAATGCCTTGACCTTCGACTCTCTCTGACGGGTTTTGCCCACGTTCCGGACTAACCAAACTGGTTCCAGTAGTATTCGAAAAAGCATAAACTAATCTGGGAACAATGCCAGATGATCTCGAGCCAGATTTGACATTGTGCATCATGCCCCCATTTGATGAAACACGCGCACCAAGAAGATTGTTATTTTTTAAAACTTTTAGCGCTTCAGCATACACCTCCCGAAGCTGCTTTCCTCCGACAGAAGGCTTTGACGATGATGCCTGTTCATTTGTCGCCAGTCTGGCTTTGAACTTTTTGTCTGGTGTTGAATCCGGCGTAGCTTGCTGGGCTTGAGAAGGGGTAGTGGAATTGATGTTTGGCGTTTGCATGTCTTTAACCTAAGTTCCTCGCTTAAAGATATAGCATGCGGAGACGATGAAGGCTTATATTTTTGTTATACTGGCCTGAGGTTGTACTCACGCAACCTCCCTTCTTGCTGGTTCACCCGACCACAAAGTCACACGCCTCGACGAGCTGCTCCCTTGGAGTTCCGTCAGGCCGTCATTCACACACGCCAGAAGCTCGCGACGTCTGAGCGACGGACGTGCCGGGTGATAGGCCTGGCG
>NZ_CANNGP010000141.1 GCF_947504105.1 uncultured Tateyamaria sp. | reverse complement strand
GTGACCCGGTACTTAGCTTTGGGAAACTTGTCGCGACGGGCATCATTGAATTTGTGGGGCATCGACCGTCGCTCACGCTGCTATGAGCAAACGTGCCGTTTCTTTTGCTTCTTCGGCCGGGGCAGGGATCGACCGAAACTGTGCAGCATTGATCGCTCCCTCTTTTAGGATGAGTAGCCGCTTAACAAGCGTTTCTGGATGCTGCAGCTTGGATTTTTGAGCTAAACCGAGAAGGTACTTTTCGATGAGTCCCTTGTGTTCGACAGAGTGTTTGAAGGCTGGATGATCGGGATCCTGAAACTCTGCGACCGCTTTTATAAACATGCAGCCTTTAAATGAAGGTTCACGAAACCACTCACCAAGTGCGTCGAACATCGCCACCAACTGATCTGCCTCCGATGCTCCCAGTTCAGACATTCGCTTGAACAGCCAGTTTCTAAAGACCTCATCACGGCGCCGCAAAACCGCAAGGATCAGGTCGTCTTTGGTTCTAAAGTGGTTGTAGATCGCAGTCTTTGAGATACCCGTTTCTTCAACGATCATGTCCATACCAGTAGCGTGGAAACCTCCTCGGTAGAAGACATCGAGGGCTTTGTTCACAAGTTCTTCGCGTTTAGAGGGTCGCATTTTCCATCTCTTAAGTTACTATCCGTTTCGTATACTAGTTTGGCGCAAAATCAAAGTATTAGGGGGTTTTTCTCTCATAGGGTTTGACTTATTTCTGGGAATAGGAATAGTAAAGAATACCGATCAGTCTTTTTATCTTGTATCCAGACTGACGCAGTTTATAGCCCAAAGGAACCGACTATGAGCCGTCCCCCACTTCCACCATTCACCGAAGAAACTGCGCGTGAAAAGGTTCGACTGGCCGAAGATGGCTGGAACACGCGTGATGCTGCAAAAGTAGTACTAGCCTACACAGCAGACACCAAATGGCGTGTCCGTCGTCATGGTTTTTGGGGCCAATGGCGGTCTAAACTAAGAGAGAGTTTGGCTCATCTGATTGGTTTGATT
>NZ_CANNGP010000140.1 GCF_947504105.1 uncultured Tateyamaria sp. | reverse complement strand
TTCCTGTTTCTTTCGTGTACTGGGTTTTGTTGGTGAGCGATTTGGGCGTCATTGACGGTTCCGGTCCATCCGCAGGATGCGCAGAGGAGCTTGCTGTTATCGTCCCATTCATGGGAGCCATCACAGCTTTCCTGCACGTCCGTGCCGTCCTTTGTGATGCGGACCATCACGTGGGTTTGGACATCGAGGGTATCGTCCTGCTGGCACGATGGGCAGATCATGTTCCAGACGCTTCGGACAGAAGTATCGTTCGGCATTCGGTTTCTCCATTCAAGTAAATATGCAGTTAGATAAGTCCATATGTGCATAGGGCCATATGTGCTTGTGTACCTATGAGTATAAGGCATGGAAAAAAGAGTAAGTAAATATAAAAATGACCTAGATAGGCAAGTAAATATGCAACATGGGGGTGTGATATTAAGTAAACATGCCGGAAGCTAGGTGTTGCGGGTAGGTAACTATGCAGAAGAGGTGTGGTATATATACAATATAGCGTGGTATAGTTACTATACTTATAAGTATAGTAACTATACCACGCTATATTGTATATATACCACACCTCTTCTGCATAGTTACCTACCCGCAACACCTAGCTTCCGGCATGTTTACTTAATATCACACCCCCATGTTGCATATTTACTTGCCTATCTAGGTCATTTTTATATTTACTTACTCTTTTTTCCATGCCTTATACTCATAGGTACACAAGCACATATGGCCCTATGCACATATGGACTTATCTAACTGCATATTTACTTGAATGGAGAAACCGAATGCCGAACGATACTTCTGTCCGAAGCGTCTGGAACATGATCTGCCCATCGTGCCAGCAGGACGATACCCTCGATGTCCAAACCCACGTGATGGTCCGCATCACAAAGGACGGCACGGACGTGCAGGAAAGCTGTGATGGCTCCCATGAATGGGACGATAACAGCAAGCTCCTCTGCGCATCCTGCGGATGGACCGGAACCGTCAATGACGCCCAAATCGCTCACCAACAAAACCCAGTACACGAAAGAAACAGGAA
>NZ_CANNGP010000139.1 GCF_947504105.1 uncultured Tateyamaria sp. | reverse complement strand
TCAAACTCGCCAAGCGCTGGAAGCCAAAGGGAAAGCGCCCCAATTGATCAAGGTGGGGTCAAAGCAACGCTTACGGTGTATCGACACCCATACCTTCCGATCTGATTGCACTGGCGGCTTACATCGAGAGTATTCAGCGTTAGAAAATCATGCAGCGTCGGATTGTGCTGCCCGTGCGCAATCCTTGCACAGCATGGTGTAGAGTACGGCGCGCAGCCGGGCGTCTGAAATCCGTTTACCGCAGTTCTGGCAGGTACCATAAGTCCCGTCCGCTATACGGCTGAGTGCAGTTTGCAAAAGCACCGCTTCCTTTTGGGCGGCAAGACCAATGCCTTCAAGAGCTTCATCATCTTCGAGATCGATGGCTTGTTCACCCAAACCCTTGGATTTGGGGTGGTCGAGCTCGGTTTCGATATCACGCATCCGAGCCGTCAACTCTGATAGACGGGCGTTGATCAAGTCCCCGAACGAGGTGAAATCCGGCGTCCGGCGGAGCTCCTGATCAAGCCTTGCAGGTCGAAAGACCGAAGATGCGATAGACCGGGCAGAAACTGAAAGCCGCTGTGGCAACCAGGATACAGCCCACGGCGATCGTGATGTATACCGCTGTGTCGCTGGTCCAGATCGGCGGTACATTTCCCAGTGGTGCCAGCACAAGCACCAGCCCGGCCAACGCACGGATCAGACGGTCAACGCGCCCTAAATTAGAGGTCATGTCGTACTCTCCCTTTACTCAGTGAAGGATCGGTTCTTGCGCGGTGGACATATGCGCTCTGGCCAAGGACAAGGCACGAAGGCGTGTCGATAGGCTGTCAAAAAACAGGTCGCGGAACCCACGGTCGCGCGCCAGAAGGTGCGTGCAGGCTTTGTAATCTATACTCAGGATCTCCATGTCGCATGTCACCAGAAAGTCCGTTTTGTGAATTTCGGAGCTGAGGACCACTGTCGGTGCAGACAGTGTCCGTCGTCATGGTTTTTGGGGCCAATGGCGGTCTAAACTAAGAGAGAGTTTGGCTCATCTGATTGGTTTGA
>NZ_CANNGP010000138.1 GCF_947504105.1 uncultured Tateyamaria sp. | reverse complement strand
AAAAAATACCATGCTGGACGGTGGCGCGGCTGACTGCTGCGATGTCGGAGTATTCCAATCATAGGAGTTTCCAGCATGGTCAGGAAAGCAACACGTATTTCGCGGTTTGTCGCTGCCGTCGAAGATCGGCCAATCTACGTCGGTCTCGATGTCCACAAGAAGACCTATTCGGTCGCGCTGTTCGATCCAGAGGACGGGATCGTAGAGACTTACACCTGCCCTTCGGGGGAAGAGGCTTTGGCAGAGCAGCTAGCCAGTCTCGGATGTCAGATTGCGCATGTCGTCTATGAATCTGGTCCAACCGGGTTCGCTTTGTCTCGTGCATTGGAGCGGTCAGGGTTTACGGTCTCCGTGATTGCCGCCTCTCGCATCCCACGTGGCTATGCGGCGGCGGCCAAGACAGACCGCATTGATGCAGTGAAGCTCGCCAATTATTTCGCGCGTGGTCTGCTGCGGTCGATTGCGATCCCAACGGTCGAACAGGAGGGCTATCGCGCGCTTGTCCGGCGGCGCAAACGGATTGCAGAAAGCCGGGGCAAGATCAAACAGAAGATCAAGGGCTTCCTTCTGGCCTCCGGCATCGACGAACCTGCCAGCCTCCAAAAATGGTCACTGGCGGCGTCCAACGATCTGTCAACGCTGCCGATCCCACCAGAACACCGTTTGGCACTGGCTTCGATGGTCCGCGAGTATCTCTTCTTGCTTTCCGAGGACAAGCTGCTCCGGGCCGAGATCAGGACCGCAACGATGCGGATGCACCCGGAACGGTTCGAGCGCTTGACGTCTATCATCGGAGTAGGGGAGACGGCAGCATCGCATTTCCTTGCCGAACTGTTCTCACCAGAACGCTTCAATCGGGCGGAAGAAGTCACCTCCTATCTCGGCCTCGCACCTGTGGTCAGCCAAAGCGGCAACAGCAAAGCGCGAGCCAAACTGCGCCCGGTCGGCCAGAAACGCTTGCGTGGCATCCTTGTTGAAGCCGCATGGCAATGGACTTGGCGCGACCCAGAGGCGAAGGCCATCTACAATCATCATTTCGCGAAGCATGGGATCGGGCAAAAGGCCATTGTGGCCGTCGCCCGCAAGCTCGCGATCAAGCTCTGGCGCATGACGGTGGAAAC
>NZ_CANNGP010000137.1 GCF_947504105.1 uncultured Tateyamaria sp. | reverse complement strand
ATGTCATCTCGTCTCATGCCCCAACATGACACTCCGAACCGACAATGGGAATCCTATGTCAGACGGGGAACACTAGGATCGCCGATGGATATTATCCCTTTGATCCGTCAAGCAACTTCAACAATCAATGCTTCAAAGCAGACACGCCAATTCAGATGTGGCCGCTTGACCCGTCGGTAAAGCCGCATGCGGACGGCACATACGACGAACAGCTTGTTCTCTCGAAGGTTTGGGAGAAGCCTATCAGCGAAATCCGCGTCGGTGATCTGGTCGTGTCCTATGACTATGAGGGGCGGATCAAACCTGGCCCTGTTACGCGCACTATGACCAACACTGCCACCCATTTGCTGGACTTCTGGGATACCGGCGTCACCCCCGGCCATGCTTGTTACTGCGCCGACGGTAAATTCAAAGGACAACACGTACCACTGATGGACATTCTGCGCGCCGATGGTGCGATCATGCGTGCTGATGGAACGATGATCCGTGCCGCAACCAACTGCAAAGTTGGCTCTATAGGCGACGTGATGATCCATGCCTCGGCTACCATGCAGAAGCCTGATGGTACTTGGACAGAACCTAAGCCTGGCAAAGTCCGCTTTGGCACTCGGATCATCCTGCAGGATGGAAAGCATACGTCTTTCATGGAGGTGGCCGCAAACGAAGGCTGGAAGGTCTCTGATGACGGCTACATGGTTGGCATGAGGAAGGGCGAGAACGGCACGTTCGAAGAACACGTGTTCAATTTCCCCTATTCTCATAGCGAAGAGCTGCCTAAACCAGAAGATTACATCCTGGCCCGCTCTAAAGTATCGCTTGAAGCGATCTACGCTGCCGGGGAATGGGAACAAATCGGTACGCAGATGCCTGCACCTGCTGGCATGGTCGGCCTGAACACCAACCACACCAGCACGCTCTTGCAGCCCTCCAAACCAGAGCCGAACATCCCGCCCGCCTTTGCGGATCACCCGGACGCGCCCCGCCGTCCGCAGGGCCGTCCCATGAACCGCAAACAACGCAAGGCGATGGAAGTCAAGAAACGCAAAGCAGCTAGTAATAAACTGTCTGACGTCAGCGCCTATGGGTCCAAATAGCGGTATTTGCTAAGAGAGGGTTTGTTGCTCATCGTGGCCACC
>NZ_CANNGP010000136.1 GCF_947504105.1 uncultured Tateyamaria sp. | reverse complement strand
CTAGTGTTCCGAGTCTGACACCTCTTACCTGTTCCCCCGGATTTCATCGAGGGAGTTCAGAGCGCGGCGTTCACGGGCGATGATGTCATCGGCGGTCTTGCTCCACACGAACGGTTTTGGCTTTGCGTTGTGCTGGATAAGGTAGTCGTAGATGGCATCCTGCAAATCATCGACGCTTGAGTAACTGCCCCGCCGAATGCGCCTTGCGGTGATCTCGGCGAAGAACCGTTCGACGAGGTTCAGCCAGGATGCACTGGTCGGGGTAAAATGCAGCTTGAACCGGGGATGCTTTTCCAACCACGCTCTCACCTCGGGCGTCTTGTGGGTGGCATAGTTGTCGAGCACCATATGGACTTCGCGCTTGCCCTTCACAGCCCGGTCGATCCGGCGCAGGAAGCGCAAAAATTCTTTGGCACGGTGGCGCGGCATGCAGTCGCCAATCACCAAGCCAGACTTTATATCGAGCGCGGCGAACAGTGTTGTGGTGCCGTGGCGCTTGTAATCGTGGGTCATTGTGGCGGCGCGGCCTTTCTTCAGCGGCAAGCCCGGTTGGGTCCGGTCCAACGCCTGTATTTGGGACTTTTCGTCCACACACAGCACGACGGCCCGCTCTGGCGGATCGAGGTAAAGCCCAACGATATCCGTGACTTTCTCCTCGAACTGCGGGTCGTTCGAGACCTTGAAGCCCTTCGTCAGATGCGGCTTCAGACCAGCATCCGCCCAGATACGACCGACACTCGACGGCGAGATGCCAACCGCCTCGGCCATCAGCGCACGCGACCAGTGCGTGGCATTGGGAGGGCTGTCCTGCACCGTCTTCGCGATCACCTTGAGCCGCGTCTCCCGAGGCAAAGGCGGCACGCGCGATGGTCGTGTCTTGTCGCGTTTCAGCCCGGCTACGCCTTCATCGAGATACCGCTCCTGCCAACGCCAGACCGTCGGTTTCGACGTCTGCGCGCGACGCATGATCTCAAAGGTGCCATGACCGTCCGCTGTCGCCAGCACGATCTCGGCCCGCCAGACCAGCTTGCGCGGCGTGTTGCGGTTAGCCACCAAGGATTGCAGTTCGGCGCGGTCGTCGGGGCACAGATAAAGGCAGATGTCATCTCGTCTCATGCCCCAACATGACACTCCGAACCGACAATGGGAATCCTATGTCAGACGGGGAACACTAG
>NZ_CANNGP010000135.1 GCF_947504105.1 uncultured Tateyamaria sp. | reverse complement strand
TGTGGATGGCGGCCGGTCCAGTGCGTCGTAATGCGGGTGTCTGAATCTGTGATTGAGAGGAGCCACCCCATGCAAGTTACCGCCGTCGGCTCGGATTTAGCCAAGAACATATTCCACGTGCACGGTGTCACAGATGACGGGCAAGTTGCGTTTAACCGGCCTTTGTGCCGGGCTCAGGTGTTGACGTTCTTCGAGCGTCTTGACCCGTACCTTATTTGCGTCGAAACCTGTGTGTCGCGCCATCATTGGGCGCGCGAACTGTCTAGACTGGGGCATACCGTTCGGCTGATGCCGCCGATGTATGTCAAACCCTATGTGAAGCGCAGCAAGTCCGACGCGGTGGATGCAGAGGCGATCTGCGAGGCGGTGATGCGGCCGACCATGCGCTTTGTCGAGATTAAATCCGAGGAGCGGCAGGCCCCTCTGTCCTTGCACCGCGCATGGGGCTTCGTGGTCCGCCAACGCACCCAGTTGATCGATATGCTGCGCAGCCTGGCTGCAGAGTTTGGCGTCATAATTGCACGCGGTGTCGCCCGTACCATTCATTTTGCAAAAGGAGTTATCGAAGGAAGCCATGTGGGGCTGCCGGAGCTTGCCTAGGATGTCCTGCGTGTTCTCAGCCGCCAACTTGTCGACCTACACAATCGACTTGGCTGGTACAAGATCACCATGCGCATCCAGGCCCGCCTTAGCCGACAAGCACAGCTCTTGCAGACCGTTCCAGATGTTGGGCCGGTGACTGCCTCGGCCGTCGCGACGACGATTGGTTCTGGTTACCAGTTCCGCAGTGGTCGCGAATTTGCTGCCTGGCTGGGGCTCACACCGAGAAACCACTCGAGCGGGGGCAAAGAACGATTAGGCAAGATCACCAAGATGGGCGACAGGTATCTGCGTCAGTTGATCGTGGTCGGCATGACATCGCGTGTCCGGCAGGTGGCCAATCATCCTGAACGCGCCGACCCGTGGCTCAAGGACCTACTCCAACGCAAACCCGCTTGTCTCGCCATAGTAGCCATGGCCAACAAAACTGTACGGATCATGTGGGCAGTGCTGACGGAAAACGAGTCTTATAGGCCACACACAGCCTAAGCACGAAGGAACCGTGAGATAGCAAGGCCAACGATGTGATGGTGCACCCTTCAGCCGCAACGATCAGAACACTCCGCCGAATGTCCCGGGGTTA
>NZ_CANNGP010000134.1 GCF_947504105.1 uncultured Tateyamaria sp. | reverse complement strand
TCATTACACTCCCTCCGTCTGTTTCAAACGAAGGTGCACCAAACCGCGCCATGGAGTGTGTTACGCACGTAACATAAAATTGGAATCAATCGGCTTCGATATTGTATTTTCGCCAGAATGACTTGGATTCATTGAAAATAATCTTGTCACGGGAATACCAGATTTCGCCCCGATCTGCCCATTTCTTGAACGTGGTGTTGATCCGTGTACGGCTTGCGTTGACCTTGGAGGCAATGCGTAGCTGTGTTTCCTCGATCACCACATATTCACGCGTTGGACTGGTTCTAAGCAGATCACGGAGATACAATGCCAGCCGGGTTTCCAAATCATGCATTGCGATGCGACGATACCCTTCGCGGCAGTGCCTCATGTGGGCGCGTGCCAGTTTTGCCAGTCTTTTTTGAAGTTCGGGCGCGTTGGCCAACTTTCGGCTTTCGCGTGGTGGAATGTAGATCAGGATTGAGGGGGTTGAGCACACATAGGTCGCGGCGTGAGGCAAGTTATCAGCCACTTCGTCTAGCCCCAATAACTCATGTGGCCCATGCGTTCGAAAGATCACTTCTCGCCCGTCGCGGTCCGACCAGATCGCGTCGATTATACCTTTCATGATAAGAAAGGTTTGATTTCCAATATCTCCTTGGGACAACACCACCTGCTTCTTGTCATGGTTCTTCATGACGCAGTGGCGCGACAGGTCAGCAACATACTGGTTGGGCAGACTAGAAAACAGGGGCACTTGAAGGAAGAAGCGCAAAACTAAGTCTGCTTGAATGCGTTTTTTAAGCGAAGACATTGCGGAGCCTTACCGGTTCAAAATGTATCGCGAATCAACCTGAAATTGTATCTGTGTGAATTGTCCAACATCGACTGTCATGCGACAAGTTCGGATTATCGATTGGCCACGGCTTTCTCGCCGCCTGAACCAGATTGGGGATAAGATGAACCAGGCATTGGGGAAGATGCCGGGAGCCGTTGGTATCGATCAATCTTTCAGCCAGGCCAAAAAATGAACTTCGGTAGATGGTGGTTGTAAAATTGAGGCGAATATCCCTTTCTCTCCAGGTTTGTGAAGAATAATGGAGATCGGGTCACAAGCCGCCATTGCAGACATTTATGCGCACAACAGCATCCACGCCTGGCACGTCCAAGTGTCCGTCGTCATGGTTTTTGGGGCCAATGGCGGTCTAAACTAAGAGAGAGTTTGGCTCATCTGATTGGTTTGAT
>NZ_CANNGP010000133.1 GCF_947504105.1 uncultured Tateyamaria sp. | reverse complement strand
AAACCTACAGAACAAGAAAACAGGCGCACGCAGATGTCTTCGACTACATCAAACGCTTCTACAACTCGAAGCGCCGCCACTCGACTATCCGCTACCTAAGCTCTATGACATTCGAAGAGAGAGCTATGAAAGCTTAAGTTGCCATCCGCGAAACCGGCAGCAGGCCAGGCGGCTGCTTCAAAATACGAGATCGTCATAGAGCGAGCCTTGTGAAAACCCCCCACCTTTGATCTCTTCAGCTTCCCATACCGAAAAGCCGGAGATTTTCGGGTTTTGAACTTCTCCGCTGATCCGAATTGTGAGGGATCCATCGTCTACCGTCACCTGACCGACCAGATCAAGGGCAGTGTTGAAGCCCACCTCATCCGCGACATCCAGATCGTTGAAGACAAGCTCATCTTCCACGAAGACATCAAACACACGTTTGCCGGATGTCGCAGCACCAGACCAAATTTCAGCAAAATTCAACTCGACATCGTAGGTGCCATTATCCACTTCGAGCTCATAACTAACGACGTTCGCGTTCCAGCGTTCCGACTGATAAAGAGCGTCATTGGTTGTCGTACCAGCGATATCTGCGCCGGTTTGATGCGACCGACCGTTATTAAAGTCGTTGGCTTGATACTTCACACCGTTTCCTGCCGTAAAGGCATCGCCGCCCGCATTCACCGCATAGACCAGCGTTGGCAGGGGGTCCTCGTCGCTGACAGTGTCCTCGTCGCCGGTAGTGTCCTCGGTTTCATCCAGTTCGAAAGTGAATAGCTCTCGGGTGCCATCTTCACGGTCGCTCAGTCCAAAGGACAAAGTGCCATTGGCCGGGTCATGTCCCGCGCCAACATTGATCGTGAAGACATTGTCCACCGTATTTTCGTTAAAGATATATTGTCCGTTTTGGTCGCGCGGGCCGTCATCGTCGTGGATGATGATTGGGTAAGCATTACCCATGAAGGTAACCGCATCAATGTGCCTGCCGTTAGACCATTCGCCATTGGTATCAAGCAGCCTTGCATAGTCAAATTCAAGATAGAGGTCGCCAGTGGTCGGATCGTAAGTTGCTACGGACAAAGGTGATATGTGGTCAGTGGCCAATTCGAACATGTTTCAATTCTCCTCCAGATGGGACAGCTTGCGCGACTAGCCCTTGTTATCGAACCGGTGCAGAGCAGCTGTCAAAGATCTTTCGACTATCAATAGATTGAGGGCGAGATGCTGCCAAAACGCATCTGGTGGCGCGCGACAATTCTCT
>NZ_CANNGP010000132.1 GCF_947504105.1 uncultured Tateyamaria sp. | reverse complement strand
AATCAAACCAATCAGATGAGCCAAACTCTCTCTTAGTTTAGACCGCCATTGGCCCCAAAAACCATGACGACGGACAGGGGTCGTTTTGCAGACCAGTCACATCGAGCAGCGACGTGATTTTGAAGTCACCCATGTAGAACGTGCGAGAGACGCGCGGCGTTGGAACGCCTGTCGTTGGAGTGTCTGGGTTGATTGCATCTGCGAGGTGCGCAGGCAGGCCGAGAGGTGACATGCGGTTGTTGGGGTCAAATGCTGGCTTGTTCATGGTCGTTCTCCTCATTTGGTAATCAGTAAGTCGTTTATGACTGGATGGTCAGTCAAGTAGAGCGCACATGACTGGACATCCAGTCATAAATAGAGTTTTTTTCGAAAATCTCCGTAAGGCTATGTATTTATTACTTAAAGTTCTAGAACTATTTTGATTGAAGGGAGCCGCTGAGTGGAAAGGGCCGAACGATCTTACGTTCGGCCCCACTGGAAAATGATCGACTCACGATGTTTGGCAGCGCTACGCAGGCACTAGGCCGCGCCTCACCATAGACAAAGCCTCAGCGCGAATCTTGCCATGCCGCGCCTTGGGCAAGTTAAAAAGGCCGCGATGCAAGATCAGTCCATCGACTAATGACGCAATGGCGCGACCAAGATGCTCAGGATCAATATCCTGATTGACCTCTTTGCGATCACGCAAGTGTTTCAGCTGTCGCTCGTAGTTTTGCCCAAGCTGATCAAAGAATGCCCCCAATCTGCTAACGACCGGATCACCGTCAAGGTTTGGTCCAAACATCTCGTAAAAGAGTCTGATGAACCGCGTTGCCTCATCCTTTACTGTCGTACTGTTGTCCAAGCGTGCCATGAACTCATCGAGGGTGTCGGGGTCCTCTTGGCCCATTAGTCCATGTTGCAAGCGCTCAAAATGCCGATCCACGATGGCAACGGCGATGCTCTCCTTGTTCTTGAAATACAAATAGAGCGTGCCCTTGGCGACGCCTGCACCTTCCGCCACATCTGCAATAGTCGCAGTATGGAAGCCCTTTTGGATGTAGACTTCCATCGCGGCATTCAGAATGCCGTTCTGCATTTCTTCTCTATCAACAATCTTGGGCATGGGCGTCTCGCGGCTAATTAGTCAAATGGAATATAGCGTGTTTATGACTGGACATCCAGTCATAAACACAAAGGCATCGGATTTTGACTTTCTAATTCTGAAATCGAACCGAGGTTGTATCTCCATAGCCGATGGGGTGGATGGCTCCCGCTCCCCCGGCGTCGCAATGCGCCATAGTGCAGGTGTCATTATCTGCGAT
>NZ_CANNGP010000131.1 GCF_947504105.1 uncultured Tateyamaria sp. | reverse complement strand
TGTGTGGATGCCCCCGGTTTAGCAAGACAATCTTCTGACGTTTCTGGCCTGCGTGATCGGTACCGGTCGTGTGTCAGGCCTCCGCATGTGGCTCAGGTCTGCCACGGGCCGTTATGGTGTTCGTGAGCTCGGGGTCCAAATCGAACTTTCGGACTGTTATGTCCTTGACCTCTATATGGTTTTCCCAAAGCTGAACGTGATCAGTGCGCCCATAATCGTCTGTCGATCTCCTCACTTCACCGGTCCAACCTGCCGCTTAAAGCAGGCTGAAGCGGATTTCGTTTCTCGGCTATGGCGTGGCGTAATGGACTAACCTGCCTGAGTAATCCTGCCCTTTCGTGATCATTGCCCATAATGCGCGGGCCATTTTGTTGGCCATCGCAACGGCTGCCATTTTGAAAGGTTTGCGGGTCAACAGCCGACCCAGCCAAGTTTGAGGATCTATACCTTTCGCCACTGCCCAACGGAGGCAGACGGTTGCGCCAGTGATCAAAAGCCTTCGCATATCGGACTGCCCCATCTTGCTCACCCGGCCCAGTTTGGCCTTTCCTCCGGTTGAATGTTGTCGCGGCACTAATCCGAGCCAAGCCGCAAAATCGCGACCTCGTTGAAAGTTCTCCATCGGTGGTGCAAAGGCCAAAAAAGCCGCCGCGTTGATTGGGCCGATGCCTGGCATAGTTTGTAGCCTGCGTGCCGTGTCGTCGCGCTTTGCGGTGTCTCTCATTTGCCGCTCAAAAGTGGCGATGGAAGTGTTGAGCTGATCGATTTGATAAAAGTAGAGCCGCGCAGTTTCCAGCACGAGATCCGGAACGAGATCAGGCTGGGCCTCAAGCACCTCTTCGTAAGCGATCAGGGCCGCGTTGCCCTTCGTGACGATGATCCCGTGTTCTGCCAGATGACCGCGAAGGGTGATCAGCAGTTGTGATCGCTGGCGCGTAAATGTCTGATGGGATCGAAACAGCATGGCCTGCGCCTGCTGTTCTGGGCTCTTTACAGCGACAAACCGCATATCTGGCTGCCGCACCGCGACCGCAATCGCCGCTGCGTCATTGGCGTCATTCTTATTGCGTTTGACGAACGGCTTCACATAGATCGGCGGGATCAACTTGACGTCATGCCCGTGGCTTTGTGCTTCACGGCCCCAGTAATGGCTGGTCGCACAGGCCTCCATTGCGACCATACAGGCCGGATGACTGGCCAACAGCTCGCTCAATTTTCCGCGCGAGTACTTGCGATTGAACACAATCACGCCCTCGGCGGTCGTCGCGCACACCTGAAAACTGTGCTTTGCAAGGTCGATGGCTAAAATGCTAACGTCGGTCATGGATGCTTCCTTTCATTCTCACTGACTTGTCAACAAAGCCAGTCTGGCACATTGCGATGCCGTTGTGGGAGGGAGCATCCACCCCATCAA
>NZ_CANNGP010000130.1 GCF_947504105.1 uncultured Tateyamaria sp. | reverse complement strand
AGCAGCTTCAAGATGTCTTCGTCTGAATGTCGCTTCCTCGCAATGCCCAATCCCCCTTTCGCGGCCAATGTAATGGCACAGTTCTAGGGGGGAAGGACACGGATTGTAGCCACCGCGATACACCATCTTTCAGACACGCAGCCGCTTGATAGAAGACCTTTGAGGCGCAAAAGGTAAAATTGCTGCGTTGCGAAAAACCTCAGTGATTTAAAATCAATAGCTTAGCGACGCAGCAAAGGCAAAACTATGTGTCGCTCCACACCAAGTGTAAGTGTAAAGTTGCGCGAAACTTATCCCAGTGGATACCAATTTGTCCTCCATAGGCAATCAAGATGTCCAAGTTTTTGATATGAGGCCTTTGGTCCTCAACCTGACGAACCAAGTTTTTGGATCGGAGGAGGCCCCGCTTCTTGAAGGCTCTTCGCGCCGGTGGGAATGCACGCGACTATGCTTCGCAGATGGGTGCGTGCGTCTGAGGCTGATGGGGCGGTTGCGTTTCCAGGACATCGCAAACTGACACCGGAACAAGATGAACTCAGGAGCCTACGACGCGAGGTCTCCAAGCTGAAGACGGAGCGTGATATCTTAAAAAAGGCCGCAGCCTACTTCGCCAAGGGCCAGCTATGACGTTTGGGCGCGTGGCGAAGCACCGAGAGGTCTGGCCGGTCAGCTGGATGTGTGATGCGCTCGGTGTGTCGTGAAGCGGTTTCCATGCGTGGTTGACGCGACCGCGCAGCCACAGGTCGATCCACGCCGAAGAGCTATCGGCGGCGATCCGTTCGAGCTTTCTGCGATCGGACCGGACCTATGGCGCGCGGCGTGTCTGGCATGATCTTCTCGAAGAGGGCTATTGTTGTGGCCTCCATTATGTCGAGCGGCTGATACGGTGAGTAGCCTTCAGAGCAAGCCCTAAGCGGCGTCAACCTGCAAAAGACGAAGGCGTCAGATCAGTCGTTGTTGCAAACGTGCTTGAGCGAGAGTTCAATGCAGATAGCCCGAACCAAAATGGGTGGCAGACTTTGCCTATATCTGGACATTGGAAGGTTGGCTCTACGTTGTTGCCGTCATCGATTTGTTCTCGCGGCGCGTCGTTGGTTGGTCTATGGACGATCAAATAACTTCCCAGATGGTGACGGCTGCTTTGATCATGGCAATCTGCAGCCGAGGCCGACCGAAGGAATTGTTGCATCACTCTGACCAAGGCAGCCAATACACCAGCGAACCGTTCCAAAGGCTTATGGCAGACAATGGCATTACATGTTCTATGAGCCGCTCAGGAAATGTCCGGGACAACGCAGCGATGGAGAGCTTCTTCTCTTCGCTGAAGACAGGACGGATCAAACGCAAAACCTACAGAACAAGAAAACAGGCGCACGCAGATGTCTTCGACTACATCAAACGCTTCTACAACTCGAAGCGCCGC
>NZ_CANNGP010000129.1 GCF_947504105.1 uncultured Tateyamaria sp. | reverse complement strand
TGCTGGAAACTCCTATGATTGGAATACTCCGACATCGCAGCAGTCAGCCGCGCCACCGTCCAGCATGGTATTTTTTGGTATTTTGACCTTAAATTGCTGTCCTGACGTGTTACCACATCCAAGTCTTACAAGAACGATCTGATGAAACGACTGCGCAACCACCTGATAGGCATAGATCAAGGCGATACCGTCTTGTTTTCCGACTTCGAGGACGGAGGCGAGATGTGGACTGGCCGTGGACAACGCGAACGTCGCCGTCGGATTAGTTTTGCGGAACCTTTCCGGGCGGAGCCGTCGGTCCACGTGTCGATATCCATGTGGGATGTCGATACTGCGTCAGCCTTGCGGGCCGATACCGCGGCCGAAACTATTACCAAGGACGGGTTTGACCTTGTCTTTCGCACGTGGGGTGACACCCGCGTGGCCCGTATCCGTCTCGCCTGGATGGCGATTGGAGAGCTGCGACAGGCTGACGATTGGGACCTTTACTAGGGCAGGGCCACCATGAGTGTTGTGTGGGTGGCGCTTTCCAAGTCTGAGCCGGTGCGAAGGGCCCCATCGTGGGACAAACCGGCCTTCGCTGCACCGCGCCACAATGCCCGTTTCGCCGTGCATTGGCACCTGCCATCTGTAACATTGCTAGGCATCTATTTTTCGCTCTTTCTCAAGAATCTTGGCGGTTATATTCGACCGCATGGCTTTTGCACAGATGCATTTTCTCGCGACGACCCATTACGAATGGGGTTGGGAGGAGTGCGCGGCGTAAGCCGGTAGCCTTCCAAATGACTCCGGCGGATGGAGCGGGGTCGCCGCTCCTTCGGTTGATTGAGGAGCAAGTAGATGACGACAGCTCAGAACACCGACGATGGTGATGTGGCCGCTCGACAGCGGAAGCAGGATGTCTTGACAGGTGTCTTGATCCGCGCCGTTGAGCCGGAAGATGCGTCTGGGTGACCGCCCTTCTCAACCTCGCGGGCTACCGATGGGGCACGATGAGGCTGCCTTATCAGAGCGTGAGCACCACGCGCGAGAGGATGTGGAGAGGCGGCACCGAGCTCGTTGGTCTCGTTGCTGTGCGGGACGACGAAATTGTCGGCATGGCCACGCTTAGGCGCTTTGAACGTCGGCGATTGCACGTGGGCGCAATTGGCATGGGGGTTCATGATGCGCACGTCGGACAGGGTATAGGGACAGCGTTGTTGTCAGCACTGCTCGACGTCGCGGACGATTGGTGGGCGTTGCAGCGGGTCGAATTAACAGTCAATGTGAATAACTCCCGCGCAATTCATCTCTACGAGCGGATGGGATTTGAGCGTGAAGGTTTGCTGCGGGACTATGGCTTGCGAGGTGGAGTCTTACGGACCCCACTTGATGCGCAGAACTAAAGTGACACAGATTTACAAGAAAACATGCAACCTACAGGCGGTTCAGCTTTTGCTTGACCATACCAAGATGGACAGCACCGTCCAATATCTTGGCATCGAGCTAGAAGAATCAGTGGCGATGGCAGAAGTAGTGACCCAGCCCCCTAATCCGGGCCGTTCAGGTGTAGAATCCGTTCCTGTTTCTTTCTGTTGTTATGGTTGCGGTC
>NZ_CANNGP010000128.1 GCF_947504105.1 uncultured Tateyamaria sp. | reverse complement strand
TGAGAATAGCAGCCTAAATGAACCCCTGATCCATCTTAAACCGGCTGCAAATTGGTCGAAAATCTAGGACCACCTCTGTTAGGCGGGAAAGACCGCGTTTTGAGGACGCTATGCGCAGCCATGGTCTACCCTGGTCCACATGCACCACCCCCAAACGGGTTGGGGGGCTGTATGGGGGTCATCAAGTGGGCTCAGCCGCGCTGTGCGCTTCGCGGGCGTAGTCTTCTGCTTCCTTGCGCGACCAGAATTGCTGGCCGGCAACGAGATACCTCCCGTCGCGGTACTCAACCTCTGTATCGATGTGGGGTTGTGCGGCCACGGGGACTGCCGTCTTGCGCTCGAGTTGGGGAGCGGACTGGGATGCTTCCGACGCCAGCCTGTTTGGTTCGCTGGCAGCGTCAAGCTGCCCGTCCGCATCCGACTCCACCGATGGCTCTGCCATGGGGTGGTCTGCATAAGACGGCTGTCCGGTACCATCTGGTGACGCAGTTGGGTCCGTGGCCTGGACGGCTGAGGCCGCGGATGCCGCCATCTTCGCAGCGTATGTGGCCTGGACTTTCGATTTGCTCAACGCCAGTGCCTCTTGCGACACCTCCAATTGTTGGCGTGCAACGGACAAAGACAGTTGTGCGTATTCCGCACCGTCCACGGACGCCCGGCCCATTTGGGCCATCACGAGACCATAAAAGCCAGCGAGGGCGATAAAGCCGCCGGGGATTGTGCCAAGCGCTCCAAACAACACGTTTGGCGGTCCGTTTCCGCCCGCCTTTGCTGCGAAAGCACCGCCAAGAAGCGCGGCTAAAAGCCCAATTCCGACAACGATCCGGGCGAGAATTTCAAAGAAACTGAATGAGCCACGGGCGGCATCATATGAGCGCATGAAGAAATACTCCAAAACAATATATCAACAATGCCGGGAAACCTGCAGGCTGACGCTATTTGGAGTCAATTGTTTTTTGTGCGAGTGTTGGAAGGCCACGTTTGCTCCGTTGAGCGGAGTTGGTTTGGGTTTGGTACGGTGGCGTATATAGGGGTGGTTTCAATTGGAAAGTGGTCCATCCAGTGCTGCTGCATGTGCAAAGGGATGCCCGACATTGTGGCCGGTGCTCCGTACGCTTGCCGCAGTTACTCCGGGCAGGCTGTCCGAACTAAAGAGCTCGGTTTTATCATATGATTTGAGTTGAGTGACATGCGGGGATGGAGGGGAGTGTGTGCCCTAGGCTCAGGCCCCATCGATCTCTGCTTGGCGTCGTGCTTCACGAGGCTCAAAGCGAGCGGTGAACATGTCTGATCTTTTCTGGCTAAGTGATGAGCAAATGGCGCGTCTTGAGCCCTATTTTCCAAGTCCCACGGCAAGCCTCGGGTGGATGAGCGACGTGTCATTAGTGGAATTATCTTCATCAGTAGAAACGGCTTAAGGTGGCGCGATGCCCCGAACGCACCAAAACCGGGCGTGGCCAGACGTGCATAGTCCGGAATTTGATCTCCAGCGGGCGGCCAGAAGTTTGCATTTTTTCGGCTATGCGAGCACGCACAGATGATTGCCTGTCAATTTAGTGACTTGCAAAATGAAATTGACCTTGCATCCTTACTCTACCTTTGGTTACATTTTGGTGGCGCTAGTGTTCCGAGTCTGACACCTCTTACCTGTTCCCCCGGATTTCATCGAGGGAGTTCAGAGCGCGGCGTTCAC
>NZ_CANNGP010000127.1 GCF_947504105.1 uncultured Tateyamaria sp. | reverse complement strand
CAAACCAATCAGATGAGCCAAACTCTCTCTTAGTTTAGACCGCCATTGGCCCCAAAAACCATGACGACGGACAATCAGCTGGTTCCCACTACCGCTGGCCTTTGGTGCATTGCTCTTTGCATTCTCGACAATGATTTCGTGGTCATACTATGGGTTGAAGGGTTGGACCTATCTGTTTGGTGAAGGCCATATGGGGCAGACGATCTATAAGCTGATGTTCTGCGCGTTTGTGGCATTGGGCTGCATGGTGCAACTGGGACCGATCCTGGATATTTCGGATGCTCTGGTCTTCCTGATCTGTGTGCCGAACATCCTAGGTCTGTATGTCCTCGCACCAATCGTGCGGCGCGAAATGATAAGCTATAAGGCGCGTTTGGCCAACGGCGAGATCAAGAGATACAGCCACTGAACAAAAGGAAACGCCCCCAACATCAGCGATATGCATGTCGATACATATCGCTGATGTTGGGGACTTTGCTCCAGTATCGAAAATGGGAGCTTGCGCAAACGAAAGAGTACTTGGTTCGATATTTGTTATTCCATATCAAATTCTTACCCGATTTAATCCCAAGGTTTGATGGTGTGATCCTTTCTCATGAATGGAAGGGAGCACCATGGGACAGGTTCGTCACGGGAGCGCCACGTACCGCTGCCCGACAGGGTTATGCGAAGCATGATCCCAAGAGGGGACGCACACTGTCCATGCATCAACACAGTGATCGCGGAGCTGAGCCGAGAGCTCGGGATCAATCCCAAGACTGGCGCGAGGTGGCGCAAGCGGCAGACTGTCGAAGGTCGGAAGACCGGCTTGAAGGAGCCACGCTCCATTGTTCTCAGCGAGGAGGAGGAGGAAGCCATGGTCCTCGCGTTTCGTCGGTACACCCTGTTACCCTTAGATGACTGTCTTTATGCGTTGGAGCCGACTATTCCGCATCCGATACGTTCTTCTTTGCATCGCTGCCTGAAGAGGCAGGATATTTCGCGCCTGCCGGATGTCGAGGGCGGCAAGCCGAAACGGCCGAAGTTCAAGCGATGTCCTGTTGGCTACTTCCGCATCGATATTGTCGAGGTCAGGACCGAGGAGGGCAAACTCCATCTCTTTGTGGCCATTGACCGAACCAGCAAGTTCGCTGTGGCGCAACTGGTCTACAAAGCAAACCGCAAGACAGCATGGGAGTTCCTCAAATACCTTCTGGAGAACCTGCTCTACCATATCCACACGATCCTGACGGACACCGGAATTCAGTTTGCCGAGCGAACCCAGAACAGGAACACCATCTATTCGCGACCAAATGCGGTTCGATATGATCTGTAAAGCAAATGGCATCGAACATCACCTGACGAAACCGAACCATCCCTGGACCAACGGTCAGGTCGAACGCATGAACCGCACAATCAAATCAAGGAAGCAGCGGTGAAGCGGTATTACTACGACAGCCACGGGCCGCTTCGCAGTCACCTCTCCGACTTTCTAGGCGCTTACAATTTTGCACATCGTTTGAAGACCCTGAGCGGCCTCGCGCAGTACGAATACATCTGCAAAATCTGGACATCAGAACCACAGCAATCCAATCTAAATCTAATCCACCAGATGCCAGGGCTGAACAGTTAGCCTTGAAGGCAAGGCCAGATGGTGTGGATGGCGGCCGGTCCAGTGCGTCGTAATGCGGGTGTCTGAATCTGTGATTGAGAGGAGCCACCCCATGCAAGT
>NZ_CANNGP010000126.1 GCF_947504105.1 uncultured Tateyamaria sp. | reverse complement strand
GTCCACCGCGCACATGGAACGCGCACCCGCAATTTTGCCAAGTATCTCGGCCTTTCGGCCAAGACGGACGCTGTAGAGTATCCGTCCGGTGACCCCACTGAAACGTGCTGCAGCAGGGCAAGGAGAGCGGACATTCATGCTTGATGCAGCAAAATCAGGGGCTAGATGACCGGGTTGCGGGACAAACCGGCCTTTTGCAGGTGCGGCCTTTGCTGACGCAGCATCCCTTTGCAGCTGCAGCGGGCTCACCGCTGCTCGACAGCGAGTGTCAGTGTGTGAACTTCCACGGGTTCGCTTATCCGACCCGAAGCGTTGTGGTCCGCCTGGAGAACGGCGACATCTGGGTTTGGTCTCCGATCAGGATTTCGGAAGAGTTGGCTGTTGCCGTCGAAAGCCTCGGGCCAGTCCGGCATCTTGTGAGCCCCAACAAGATTCATCACCTCTTTCTCTCGGAATGGCAGCAGCGGTTTCCGGACGCTCTGCTCTGGGGGCCAGCTTCGACGATCAAAAAACGTAATGATCTCAGCTTTCAGAAGCCATTGAACGGTGAAGCAGCGCACCTTTGGATCAGTGAATTCGAGCAATTTCATGTGCTAGGGTCAATGGCTATGGATGAGATACTGTTCCTCCACAAGCCGTCGAAGACGCTGATACTTGCGGACTTCTCGGAGAATTTCGGGCGCGATTTTCTCAAGACGAACTGGAAAGGCTGGCAGCATTGGCTTGCGCGCACATGGGGCATAACAGAGGGCAAGGGCTATGCTCCTCTGGATTGGCGAATGTCCTTCTTCCGTCGAACAAAACTGAGGCAAATCCGAGAGGACTGATCCCGCCCAATACGAGCTGGAACTCGAGACATCGAGACAGCCATCGCGCAGGTGGAAGCCGAGATTGATGCGGACGCGCGTACAGCGCCAGTGCGGCCCCCAAAGCCGCGTCAGACCAATCGCGGGTCACTGCCCAAGCATCTGGAACGGGTGGAAGTGGTCATCGAGCCTGAGCTCTCCTGTGCCCTTGGGGCCGAGCGTCATGTCATTGGCGAAGATGTTAGCGAACGGCTGGACATTATCGCTTAGTCTGAATCGGTCCGTTCTCGGTAAATCGGCTCACATGTGGTCATTCTCATAATGGAAGGCAAGGTACGCTCGTCCCCGCCAGCAGAATCATGAAGTGATTTTTGGGTCTGCTGTGAATGGCAGCAAACCTGTGGCCATCGGTCGGAAAAACTGGATGTTTGCAGGCTCCGAAGGCGGCGGTAAAGCCATGGCAATCGCCTTCACCCTGATCGAAACGGCAAAACTCAACAAAGTCGATCCCCAGGCTTGGCTCACATGGGTCCTTGCCCAGATCGCCGACCACAAGATCACACGCCTCGACGAACTTCTGCCTTGGCGTTACGCTGCTCAAGCAGCGTAACAGGCAGCCATTCGATCGGGCCAGAGCGGTCAGACCGAATGGCTACCCTAAGACAGCGATGCTCTGCGCGAACAGCTGAAGGATCGGGGAGCGTGGGCCTGCGTGAGGCCGATGCCGAACCGGGTGAACATACCACCGTTCAGTCCTTGGCTCTACCGGCAGAGCAACGCCGTCGAAAGGGTCTTCAACAAACTCAAACACTTCCGCGCAGTCGCAACAAGATACGACAAGCGCGATGACAACTTCCTTGCCTCCAGACAACTCGCTTCAATCCAAATATGGTTGAAGACTTATGAGTCGGTGACCTAGTGTTCCCCGTCTGACATAGGATTCCCATTGTCGGTTCGGAGTGTCATGTTGGGGCATGAGACGAGATGAC
>NZ_CANNGP010000125.1 GCF_947504105.1 uncultured Tateyamaria sp. | reverse complement strand
TTTCTTCATTCTGGATCGTCACTTTCATCATGCGATCCACCTTAACGACCGGTCCGAAATTCCGCGACCACCTCTCTTTTTCATTGCGTCATATGTTCGGGATGGCTCCGGCGCGCCCTATGAAGGTGTTAACGTAAACCATCGTGGTGGGCAGCCGGGCTTTGTTTCAGTCGACAGTCCCACGCAGATCACAATTCCCGACTACGAGGGCAACAACCTGTTCAACACGTTCGGCAATCTGCTGCTGAACCCTGAAGCGGGCGTTCTGTTCGTGGATTTCGAAACGGGAGATCAAGTGCATCTGCACGGGCGTGCCGCACTGATCGAAGATGCGTCCGCCATCGCAGGACATCCTGGTGCACTACGTCTTCTGCAGGTGCAGATCACGCATGTGCAACGGACTGTCGGTGCAACCTCGCTGCGCTGGCGCTTCGTCGAGCCCTCGCCTGTCAATCCTGACCTCAGCTGAGAACCAAAGGATAAAGCCCGTGGGTATGAAAATTCTCGCATACGGCGCCAACGGCGCGCAAATGGCTGCAGGCACCCAAGCGTTGGTTGCGGCCGGGCACACTGTCCGCACCTTCACCCGATCCCGGACAGGTGCGGACTCCTGGGCTGTCGATGCGCTTGTTGGCGATATGGGCGATATGCAAGCAGTCCGCCATGCCACCGAGGGCCAGGACGCGCTTTTCCTTCATGTCCCCTTGATCCCGAACCCGCACCTGTCTTCCCGCAGAGCTTTGAAGTGGTTGTATCCGGTGTCCTGGAAGAAGGGGGATACAACGGCGTCAATGGTGGGGCCAGCGGGTGTAAGGAACTGAGACATCGGTACGAGTCCCCCTCCATGGGCGGAGCAGCTTTGGCAATGGGGGCCAGGGCGTCCGAGATTGTCCTGAGGACAGCCAACAGCATCTGGCGATCATTGCGGGCCTGCCCCAGCCGGGCCAGCAGATCGCGGTACTGCCCACCTTCAACCGTGTTGTACAGCGCCGGAATGGGTGGGATTTCTGGGTTGAGGCCTGCCATATCAAACAGCGCGCGCGCCACCTCCAGCAGCTGCACGGAAAGCGCCTCTGGCATGATTGGCGGCCATGCGGCCAACAGGTAGGCGTCCAGTTCGTCATCGGACAGAACAACCCGTCCCGCCTGCGCATGCCGATAAAGCTGCATGGTTTCTTCGTACGCCAGGCGCTCCAGCCGGGTTGGGCTTTCATACCACAAGCGGACAGCGACATAGACGGCAATACCAAGCAGGAAGAGAGGCGTGATGATGGCAGCTGCAATCAGCAAGCCAAACACAATCACAGCCGTCCCGACCAGGCCAAACGCCAGCTCTGTTGCGTCACGGCCCATCAGAGCTCAACCACAAAATCATCACCCAATTCCGCATTGTCACTGATCCAGAGTTTCAGCTGGGCCAGGGTCTCCAGCAGGGCATCCTGATATCGTTTGGCGGCAGACGGATCAGCCCGCAGAAACCGGTCAGTTTTGCCATTGAGGATATCCTGGACTTTAAGTTCAAACGGCTCGTCGTGATCATCGACTTTCGCGGTGGCAGGTCGGCGCGTCATAAGTTTGGTTTTGGTGAGATTGCGCTGCCGAATGATTTGGGTTTCTTCATGAGAGAAGAGTACCGTCACGGCCACTTCAATGGAGGTTTTCTTGAAGAGCAAGCCAACCTGTTTGGTGGTGTGGTTTATCTTGATACGCATCGAGGTTGGCTCGGAGATTTTGATCTGTCCGCATAGAGGTGGTCGCGGAATTTCGGACCGGTCGTTAAGGTGGATCGCATGATGAAAGTGACGATCCAGAATGAAGAA
>NZ_CANNGP010000124.1 GCF_947504105.1 uncultured Tateyamaria sp. | reverse complement strand
AGAATAGCAGCCTAAATGAACCCCTGATCCATCTTAAACCGGCTGCAAATTGGTCGAAAATCTAGGACCACCTCTGTCACCCAAAAACGTGGTAGTGCTATGGACGCGCCCGCCTTAACCGGCACATTCGAGACGGATCGTGAACGACATGCGGCGTTTTGGGCGCAGATCGAGACAACGATCACCGCATTGCCGGACAAACCCATGCGCACCCATGCTCAGACGGAGCGGGTAGCCGAACTCTTCGACATCGCGCAGGTGGCGCGTGCCCGTTTCTTGGACCGCTATGTCGAGCTGATCTATGATACAATCACGGATCGTCTGGCCCGCTTCGTCCGTTTCGACGATATCTTGATTCAAGCAGCCCGGATCGTGCCTGGCCTTCTGCCTGGATCCGATGCGCTTTCGGCGGATGCTGGCAAGCGCCTTGCCGACAAAGAAGGATGGGAACGGCAACAAGCTCTCTTCCTTCATCATCTTCTGCGTCGACCCAAAACAAGCCGCCACTTCTACCACATGATGCTTTTGCCAAGTCAGGAGGCGGAGAGGCTATTACCGCGCTATATTGCGGAAAAACGCATCACGCTGCCCGGTGCAAAGGTAGAGACGCATGGTCAGACGTCCGTAGTTACACTGAAAAACACGCGCTTTCTCAATGCCGAGGATAATTCAACTCTTAACGGATTGGAGATCGCAGTCGATCTGGCGCTGCTCTGCCCTGATACGCAACTTTGCGTTCTGCGCGGCGCAGAAATTGAAAGTGGGAAGTATGCGGGGCGCCGGGTCTTCGGTTCGGGCATCAATCTAACCCGGCTTTACCGTGGCGAGATCCCCTACACTTGGTACATTAAGAGAGAAGCTGGGTTTGTGAATAAGATCTATCGCGGCTTAGCGCAGGCCTCCGTGTTTCCAGACGATGCCTCGGGCGAGACGAGAGAGAAACCTTGGTTGGCACAGATCGACAGCTTCGCCATCGGCGGGGCATGCCAACTTCTGCTTGTGTGTGATTACATCGTGGCGTCCGCCAACGCGTATCTTTCCCTTCCAGCACGGAAGGAAGGTATCATCCCTGGCTTCGCCAACATGCGCATGTGGCGCTTCACTGGGGACCGACCGGCGCGGCGCGCCATCCAATCGCAAGCCATGTATGACTGCGCGTCCGAAATCGGGCGGACGATTTGCGATGAGATAGTGCCTGCTGATCAAACTACAGCTGCCACCCAAGAGGCGGCGCGGAGTTACCTGCACTCAGGTACAGTGAGCGCCGTCGCGAACCGCCGGGCCTTCCGGTTGGGTCAGGAAACACCGGAGCAGTTTTGCGCCTATCTCGCTTACTACGCCAAGTCGCAGGCCGAGTGCCATTTCAGTGATCAGCTGATCTCGAACCTTGAGGAGTTTTGGCAGGCCGCTGAGCGGAAGGAATAGGGCCCGGTCGCGACGAACGTTCGCCCACGTATGAAACCCAAGGTTCTGCACTGGATGTCAAAAACGGGTACACAGCATTTAGCAGCGGTACCGCGTAGTCTTTTTCAATTCGTAGGGCGCTCATATCTCGGATCGAGGCGGTCATTACAACGCGTCAACGTTTGAAATCACTTTTCCAAGAAACACGCATTTTAAAGCATCCGACTTTTGACCTGAGCCATATCCGGCCGCCTTGAATTGGTTCCAGCATTCTCCGTGTGAGAAAAGTTCGCATATTTCCATGAGCGCGTGGAACATAAACTCGGACAAGTACCCCTGCACATCGGATTGGCGCAATGCCTTCGACTGTCTGACGTCAGCGCCTATGGGTCCAAATAGCGGTATTTGCTAAGAGAGGGTTTGTTGCTCATCGTGGCCACC
>NZ_CANNGP010000123.1 GCF_947504105.1 uncultured Tateyamaria sp. | reverse complement strand
ATCAAACCAATCAGATGAGCCAAACTCTCTCTTAGTTTAGACCGCCATTGGCCCCAAAAACCATGACGACGGACAATCTTCCGATGAAAGGACGCCGTCCCCATTTCCGCCCAGTTCAGTAAGAGCATCAAACATTGCCAATGCTTGTAGGTCGGTTACCCCACCAGTAGGCAACCATTCCGTAAATGCCAGTTCCTGCGTCATATTGATTTGGCCATCGCCAGCACCGCGGGACCCATCGGCATTCAAATCAATAACTAAGAATGCATCGTCTGGGCTCACCCAAGCGGTACTTTCCAAGAAGCCATCAGCGTCCATATCGAACGAAACAAGCCCGTCTACCTCGATCTCAATACCATCTCCGTCCATATCGAGGATGATAGGTTTGCCGCTGCCTTCGCTATCCCCTTCCCCCCCGGGATTTCGATCTCGCCAGCCGACGCCATCGTTTCGATCCCGCCAATTTGGCACACCGTTTCGATCCCGCCAATTTGGCACACCATCGTTGTCACGATCTCCGCCCCAATGCCCTATGTTGGAAAAGTCCTCATCACGGGAATCTGGTATGCCGTCGCCATCTTGATCGCCTGACCAGTCAACGCGAAACGGATTTGGCTGACCAACTTCGTGAAGTGGCCCATCAATGCCATCATCGGGGTTGGCAAATGTACCTTGGTAGCCAAATCTGCCGTCCAGTCCAATTGCATCGGCAAAACTGCGTCCGAATGCGGAGAGGCTTTCCATAAAGTTGCCAGACGTTAAGGTACGCGTAGTTGTGCCATCACCGTTGTCAACATCTATGACCCGCCCATAGTGATAAGCTTGAGCTGGCGTCCAGCTTCCATCTACCGCAATGTCTTCCCCGTCACTTCCGGTAAGCGTGTCAATCGTCCCATCTTCATTCAGTGTGTATTCGCTCGACGTGTTATGAACCCTAATACCATCTGCAATGTAGGTGTGGTGACCTGCGACCTCGAAATTATAGGTGCGCCAGCCACTTTTGTGCATGTACTGGAGTTCACCAGTGCCTTCGTCGTTGCGCGTTGCGCTATCAAACGCGTCAAACGCGCCTTGTTGTTCGCATGTTGAGATGCCCGCTGCACCAATAGTTCGTTCAAATTTTTGACCGTATGCATCGTCCAAAGCCGGAACAAGCAAGTTGGAAAATTCTAGTCCGTTCTTAAATGATGTTTTTTGCATAACTTCCCCCAATAAAACGGTAACCCAACCGTTTGATAAACTTGTGTGTACGGCTCAGATCGACATCTGAGGTCACGTGAAAAAGAATTTCTTTCGATGACCGGGCCTTCGACCAAGTCTCAATGCCCTGAAACAGACCAAGTGCAACGCGTCCGCCACGTAAGCCGTAACGCACCTCTTTGAGCACATTGATATTATGGATGGTTGTCACCAGTGCCCCGGTGCCTATGTGATACTCACCGATTGAGCCATAAACGAACCCAACTGGTTTCCCACTATCCCAAGCCATCATGGCTGCGTATCGTTTGGGATTACAGATGGCGCGCTCAGCAATGGCACGGACCTTGTTTGGTGCAAAAGTGATGTAGGAGAACCGGCTTTCCTCATGCGCTTGCCGCGCAAGATAAACAACTTCATCCACTACAGATAAGTCTTTGAGTTCAGAGAAAACCAAGCCTGACTTTTTCACCACGTAAGAGGTGGAGCTCTGTCCCTTTTTACAACTACCCAGCATGATCCAAAATTGTCTCTAGTGAAGCGGTTTATTACTGTCCGTCGTCATGGTTTTTGGAGCCAATGGCGGTCTAAACTAAGAGAGAGTTTGGCTCATCTGATTGGTTTGATTATGCGGCGTGCTGGCGGTGATGCA
>NZ_CANNGP010000122.1 GCF_947504105.1 uncultured Tateyamaria sp. | reverse complement strand
ATGTCATCTCGTCTCATGCCCCAACATGACACTCCGAACCGACAATGGGAATCCTATGTCAGACGGGGAACACTAGTTGATGAAATAGCGATGAACCCGGCCTATTTCGCGATCCTGACCATCGAGAACAACCTATCAACGATGGCGCACGAAATGGTGCATCTTTGGCAGTTCCACCATGGCAAGCCGTCGCGTCGCGGATATCACAACAAGGAATGGGCTCTGAAAATGGAAGGCATCGGACTGATTCCGAGTGATACAGGAAGGGTAGGGGGCAAAAAAGTCGGGCAAAGCATGGACCACTATATTCTTGAGAATGGCCCATTTTCTGAGGTCTGTGCAAAGCTGATCACGCAGGATTTCAGGCTATCGTGGCTGGATTGCTTCCCTGCGATTGACCCTGCCAATCCGCCAGAGAAGAAAGATCGTCCAGACGATGGAACCGACGAGGCCGAAGATCTGATTGAGAAATACAGCCTTGATGCGCAAGGTGATGAGGTTGCCGAGGCGCTGACGCTGCCAGCAAAGAAGAATAGCTCGAACCGGGCAAAGTACCGCTGCCCAACATGCGAAGTACAGGTTTGGGGAAAGCCGGGTCTGACTATCCTGTGTGGTGCCGAGGAATGCAGCGCTGAAAGAATGCCAGATGTGACAGGTGCGAGCTGATCGAGCATCGCCAGAAATGGTGGTGCTGCAGAGGAACAGCACCAAAAAATAGCAACCCGGACCAAAGACAGTTGAGCGAGGTCAAGCTTTGTCCAGAAGGGCAGGGGGCCAGCCACCGGCGGCGGTTTCAAGTTATCCAGTCGGGGCTATTTCGACCTTGGGAGAAATCGACCTGACCGCAGCACCCCGAAAGCGGAGACACCAAACATCGGAGAGTCGGGGTGTGGGTAACTTGAAACCGCGCGCTGCATCAGCAGCGCATCGAGCGCCACGTTGAAACCAGCGCAGACAAGCGAATAGGGCGACTGTCGCCGCCCTGTCCTTCGCTCAGTTCTGCTCGTTGTCATCCCGTTTTGGGAAAGCAACCATTTCGACGCCGGGGAACATGCTGTGCTTGACGGTGATCGACTTGATTTCGCCAGTTGCATCGTCGGTGTTTACGAAGAGAACCCCGCAGCGGTCCCAGTAATTCGTGCCATCTTTTTCGCCGGATTTGACATTCAGTTTCAGAGTTTGAGTAGCCATTGTTTGATCCTCGCTTTTGAGTGTTTCGATGGACATGTTTTTTGCGGGCACTAAGGGGATGTCAGCGGCTATTTTGTTTCGCGATGCAAAGTCGGGCTTGCCCGACGGCGGAAAATAGTCGTTGAAGCTCCTGATCTGCTGCCAGATCGGGAGCGCCATTCCCGACTGCTCGCATATGTTCATCTTGAAGAAACACGGGGAGCGAGGATCTTCACTGGCTACAGGTCTGAGTCTGTCTGATCAGCGGAAAGGCACGAATTACTGGGACCGCTGCGCGCGGGACGGTTGAACACTGTGCCTCGATGTGTCTTGGCGAAATCAAGTCGATCGGACACGGGCACCACGTTCAGATCCGTGATCTGGTTGCTTTCCCGAAGCGGGATGATGGTGGGATCGGCAGAGTAGGTGAGTAGTGCGGCGACAGTTGCCTTTTTCGCGGTCGTAGGAGCTTCGCCCGGCCCTGGGCCGCGCCAGCGTGGACCAGGTTAACAGCCGGGCGCGATCGGCACGGCTTGAACCTGGTGCAACAAGGCAGTTGCCTCCCGGCCGCCGTGGCGGCCGTCACAGCGAAGCTGCAAGTCGTGCAGCCGTTTGGAGGCTTAGGCCTCCGAAGGGCAAGGGACACCAAAACCCGGGTTGCCAAAAAAAATACCATGCTGGACGGTGGCGCGGCTGACTGCTGCGATGTCGGAGTATTCCAATCATAGGAGTTTCCAGCAT
>NZ_CANNGP010000121.1 GCF_947504105.1 uncultured Tateyamaria sp. | reverse complement strand
TTGGTGGCCACGATGAGCAACAAACCCTCTCTTAGCAAATACCGCTATTTGGACCCATAGGCGCTGACGTCAGACAACAAGGCCTGAGCACAAAACCCCCGGAGATGGCTTGCTCATCAGCCGTCGGTCGGTCGCGCATGAGCCGACACGGACGGACCAGGACGACGCGGACAAGGGGACCGTGGAATACTGAGGACGGCACAGCCGCCCACAGGATATGCCGCGAAAGCCCCTTGGCCGGGGCGGCCTGGTCTGTCAGTCAAAGGCCGCGACCGATCACGGCTGAACGACACGCCAGCGGGATCTCGTGAAGACCGCAACCACGATGGGCGTTCGGAGCAAAGCGACGAATCCCCGGAGTGGCAAAAGCCGCCGTGGGCGGCTGCGGGGGTCGTCTGCCCCCGGTGCGCAACGCGCACTCCCCCACAGGATATTTCAAGAAGGTGAAAGGGCAGGGCGCTATTCTACATCTTCCATCAGCTCAGCAGCGATTAAACCAGTGATGCTGGCATATGCCATTGTGCCGTCTGGCTGCTCGGAACGAGCAAGTGACTTGGCAATGTCCTCGGGACGATGCCCATGTTGCAAAAGCAAGGATAGCATCACGCAAGCATCTTGGATTTGAAATTCAAGCTGTGATCCGGATCTGAAGCCGGCGGAGTAGAAAACTTCGCGCGGACGCTGTGTCTCGTTCGGATCATATCCGACAGATAGGTGTATGGTGCAGGACTTTGCCTGCCAGCCCCCGTGCGGCGCACTGGATGTAGCACATACTGGCCGGAGCCTAGGGCGCGGTGCTCAGAGGGGAGGGGCCATCAATAACCTGCTTCGGCTGGATCGACAGCGGCGTGAATTTGCAGGTTCATGATCCGGTGGGCTTCATCGACCGTGGCCGATGTTTCTCCGGCGGCCGTTAACGCATGATCGAGGCATTCCAGTAGAGCTTTCAGCGTGTTGTTGTTTGCGGCGGGAACACCTTCTCGGGGCAGGTGCTGAAGCTGTTTTTGGAACCGCCGATTGAACAGCCGGTCATGATGGGCGCAGACATTTCTGAGGTCGACAAAACATGTGATCCAGTTGTCAAAAACGGGAAGCCTGGGGACACCGAACACGCGAGCGATATCTTGGCGGACAGGACCAGCGAGGGCTGCATAGAGATGTGCAGCTCCACCAAAGGTCAGGAACTCTTTCAAGGTCCAAACTGGCGGCAGAGCTGGGATGTCATAAGCATCTTTGTAGTGTCGCGCTCTGTCATCTTTGGACTGTTGAAAGGTTTTGATCACCTGCGCGAGCGCTTTGTTGTGAGCCCCGGCATCCTTGAAAGCGTTGCGATCATAGAACGGATGGCTGCCGTACCTACTGCTCAGAGCTTCGGAGAGAGTGTTTCTGAAGGCAAGTTCGAACCTGCCGACGGCCTCGAAAGCGAGCGCTCGAAGGCGCGCATCGCATTTATAGAGTTGTATGATGTGGTTATACGTTGTTCCTGGTCGGAACGTCTTGTTGGGTTGGTCTCGGCGACTGAGGAAGTAGATCCGCAGTCTCTCGTATCCGATGGCCTCGATCTTGCGCGCTGCGACATTAGGTCTGTCGATGATCAGCCCTCTGGATCTTAAGTGTTGTACGCGATCCGTGGGTGATGCGTGCGGTTTGGCGTAGTGTCGCAACGGTGGTCCAGAACGAGGAAGGGCCGCCCTTTTCCACTCCCTTTCGGCAGTGTGGCGACCCATGACAAGAGAATAGATCGTCGTTTTGAGCTGAAATGTCAAGTTAAATCGGAACTTCATGCCGCAGCATTCATGAAATCGCGTGACACATGTTCTGTTTTTGTTCTTATGTCCAACTATGTCTGACGTCAGCGCCTATGGGTCCAAATAGCGGTATTTGCTAAGAGAGGGTTTGTTGCTCATCGTGGCCACCAA
>NZ_CANNGP010000120.1 GCF_947504105.1 uncultured Tateyamaria sp. | reverse complement strand
AACACCGATGGGTTGGCCGAGATCGCTAGGCATACCAGCCCTGAGCTGCGCAATTGGCTGGCGACAGAGAGCGGGCCAGAGACCCAGTCTGTGACCGTGCCCGAAGACACGGGCGGGCGGCCCTCCGGCCAGACATTGGCACTTTCGAAGGCTGAAGTCGCCGAGATCATGAAGGCGGCCTATGTCGATTTCAAACCCGCCGGGAAGGAGAGATCGTCAAACCAGGCCCAGCGACGCAAGGGTGAGGTCATTGTCGCGCTGCGCCGCATGCCCTCCTCAGTGGTCATTGATCTATTCAAGGGTAATCCGAGGTTTAAGGGATCCACGACCGGCTGGAATAACCGCATCATCGTGATGACGCAGGTTTTGAAAGAGTTGAGTCAGCCGAAGGAATTCCGGGTGCCCGCGCTTGCAGATCTGCGTAGAAACACCGATGGGTTGGCCGAGATCGCTAGGCGTACCAGCCCTGAGCTGCGCAATTGGCTGGCGACAGAGAGCGGGCCGGAGACCCTGTCTGTGACCGTGCCCGAAGACACGGGCGGGCGGCCCTCCAACCAGACATTGGCACTTTCGAAGGCTGAAGTCGCCGAGATCATGAAGGCGGCCTATGTCGATTTCAAACCCGCCGAGAAGGAGAGATCGTCAAGCCAGATCCAGCGACGCAAGCGTGAGGCCATGGCCGCGCTGCGCCGCATGCCCTCCTCAGTGGTCATTGATCTATTCAAGGGTAATCCGACGTTTAAGGGATCCAAGACCGGCTGGAGTAACCGCATCACCGTGATGACGCAGGTTTTGAAAGAGTTGCGCCAGCCGAAGGAACTTTGGGCGCCCGGGCCTGCAGATCTGCGTAGAAACACCGATGGGGTGGCCGAGATCGCTAGGCATACCAGCCCTGAGCTGCGCAATTGGCTGGCGACAGAGAGCGGGCCGGAGACCCTGTCTGTGACCGTGCCCAAAGATACGGGCGGGCTGCCCTCCGGCCAGACATTGGCACTTTCGAAGGCTGAAGTCGCCGAGATCATGAAGGCGGCCTATGTCGATTTCGAACCCGCCGAGAAGGAGAGATCGGCAAACCAGTCCAGGCGTCGCAAGCGTGAGGCCATGGCCGCGCTGGAGCGTATGCCCTCCTCAGTGGTCATTGATCTATTCGAGGGTAATCCGACGTTTAAGCGACACGGGAAAGGCTTGAGTAACCGCATCACCGTGATGACGCAGGTTTTGAACGAGTTGCGCCAGCCGAAGGAATTCCGGGCGCCCGCGCTTGCAGATCTGCGTAGAAACACCGATGGGTTGGCCGAGATCGCTAGGCATACCAGCCCTGAGCTGCGCAATTGGCTGGCGACAGAGAGCGGGCCAGAGACCCTGTCTGTGACCGTGCCCAAAGACACGGGCGGGCTGCCCTCCGGCCAGACATTGGCACTTTCGAAGGCTGAAGTCGCCGAGATCATGAAGGCGGCCTATGTCGATTTCAAACCCGCCGAGAAGGAGAGATCGTCAAGCCAGGCCCAGCGTCGCAAGCGTGAGGCCATGGCCGCGCTGCGCCGCATGCCCTCCTCAGAAGTCATTGATCTATTCAAGGGTAATCCGACGTTTAAAGGATCCAAGACCGGCCGGGGTAACCGCGTCCTCGTGATGACGCAGGTTTTGAACGAGTTGCGCCGGCCGAAGGAATTGCCCTCAGCTCCCAGCGCTACTCCTGTTCCCTCAGCTCCCAGCGCTACTCCCGTTCCTTCGGTTGCGGCTCTTCGCCAGGAGCTTGCAGATGTCAGATCTAAGATTGAGCGCACAAAGGCAAATAACCCTTTCATCAACGACGTCGAACATTTGGATGCGGCAGCCCGCGAGGCGTGGTTCATCGAGCACCCGCGCACGCTGAGTGAGCAAGAGTATCTGTTTTACACCGCAAAGCAAGATGTCGCCGCTGATTTGGAAACCACCATC
>NZ_CANNGP010000119.1 GCF_947504105.1 uncultured Tateyamaria sp. | reverse complement strand
CCACCAATGCCCCCCAAAGTCGAGAGAACACTGGATCAATCATCGCAGATCGATGCAGAAGTCATAAGACAAGCCCACGATCCTGCACGTCCCGGCAGCGCATGCCACACTTGGGCTGGCCCATGACAAAGTAGATGCTGTGGTCGCCAAATACGCCCATCTCGGGGTCATCCGCGAATGGATCGAGAAAGAATGCCCGCAATACAGCGTTGATCTGCCTAGCTTTGGCATCGGGAAATATTGCGTCACGAACGCGGAGTATCGGGATTTTCTGCAAGACACCGGTTTTGATGAACTACCGACCTCATGGGAGTTCGGCGTCTTTCCCACGGCAAAATCGAACCACCCTGTCTACACAGTTTCCGCCCAAGCGGCAGATGCCTATTGCACATGGCTCAGTGGCAAGACAGGCCGCCAGTTTCGACTGCCAACCGAGCAAGAATGGGAGTGCGTGGCCTCAAACGGGGGCCAGACAGAGTTTCCATGGGGCGACACCTATCAAGACGGATTGGCCAACACCGCAGAAGCCGGATTGTATCGCAGCACACCGGTAGGGGTTTTTCCCGGCGGGTGCACTGCGCTTGGTGTCTGCGATTTGGCAGGCAATGTTGAGGAATACACCGCCTCGGATTATGCGCCTTATCCCGATGGTCACCGGATCGAGGATGATCTTCTGATCAGAGAGGGGCCCTACCGCATCGCACGGGGCGGCAGCTTCACACGGTTTTCGGACCTCGCCCGCAGCACACGGCGACACGGCAGATACAAGAAGGACATCTATGTGATGGGGTTCCGACTGGCAGAGAGCGTTGAGCGCGCGCAATAGCCCCACTCCAAATGAGACAGGTAAAACGAATGGGTGAATCTCTTTTTTTTGACAAGGCCGCACAGCTGGCATGCGAAGGACAGGGGCGCACCGGATCAAACCCGTCGGTTGGCTGTGTGATCGTGAAGGATGGCAAAATCATTGGTGTCGGACGGACCGCCGATGGTGGGCGGCCCCATGCCGAAGCCAATGCGCTGCGCCAAGCGGGGAGGTCGGCAAAAGGCGCGACCGTCTATGTCACGCTTGAACCCTGTTCCCATGCAGGGCGCGGCCCGGCCTGCGCGCAATCCTTGGTGGATGCACAGGTGTCACGTGTTGTGATTGGGCTGACAGACCCCGATACACGCACAAACGGCGCCGGGATGTCTTTGCTGCGCGCGCAGGGGATTGAGGTCGTGACAGGGGCGTTTCCAGCCGGATGCAGTGCCGCCATGGCCGGGTATCTGAGCCGCCAAATCCTTCGGCGGCCGCTTGTGACACTCAAGCTTGCGATGACGCTGGACGGCATGATTGCGACCGAAGGTGGTCAAAGCCAGTGGATCACCAATGCCTGCGCGCGCGGCTATGTGCACGATCTGCGCGCCGCGTGCGACGGTGTGATGGTTGGCGCAACAACAGCACGGGCAGACAACGCGCGCCTGACGGCGCGCGGCAGACCCGGTGCCGTGCAACCAACGCGCATCGTCCTGACATCTGACGCCGTATTCAGCGAAGACAGCGCAATGATTGAAACGCTGTCAGAAGCTCCTTTGGTATTCTTGCATTCTAAGGCCGCGGATGACCGGGTTATTTCCCGGTGGGAGGCTCTTGGCGTGACCTGCCTCGCGGTGCCGGACGCGGACGGCAAGTTGGATCTAGCCAATAGCCTGAGCAGGTTAGGGGATTTAGGACTGAACCGCGTTCTGTGCGAAGGTGGTGCGGCATTGGCCACGTCGTTGATCGCGGGTGATCTGGTGGATGAGATCATAACAATTCACGCGGGGAAGCTTTTTGGCTCAGCCGGGCAATCTGCGATCAATCCACTAGGCATGCCAGAAATTCAGGACGCGCCGCAGTTTGATTTGGTGGATTGCGGCAAACTGGATGACAACATCTTTGCGCGCTGGGAAATTGACAGGATAGGTGCAAATCTGGTTCGGTTCTCCTGAAAGCGGACCTTGGCGCAGCCGCAGCGAATTCACACTTTGTCCCGCAGTCTGTGAGTTCGATCAGGTCAACCCTTACTTTTACAGCGAATGTCCGGAAAGCGGGCTGCGATC
>NZ_CANNGP010000118.1 GCF_947504105.1 uncultured Tateyamaria sp. | reverse complement strand
GGCGCGCAAGAGCTGCTTCAAAGCCTTGATGATCTCGACCGTCCGCTGACGCCCGAAGAAATCACCGCCTATGGCGCGGCGATCCAAAGCCAATTCCCGATGACGCCTGAAATGATCCTGGACTATCGCCGCCGTGTCGATGAAAGCCAGAAAGCGGCTGCAACACCGCCGTCTGGCCAGTTTCCAAATGCCATTACGGATGCCAAGCGACTGACGTTGGATTCTGCTCAAGAACCCGAGGTTCTGCTGACTGGACCGGATACTGTCAGCGTCATGGCCTTCTATGATCGCACAGGTGCGGCCTGGCCGGTCGCATCTTATGTGATTGGTAAGCCTAAGAGCTTTCAGGTCTATGCGATGCAGGAAGGCTCCAATCAACTGGCGGTCACGCCCCTGGTGCCGCATGGGTTTTCCAACATCGTCGTGTCGCTCGTCGGAGAAAGCCGGCCCTTGGTGTTCGAGGTCCGGACAAACTCACTCAACACCCATTATCGCCGCGATTTCACAGTGCACGGATTGGGCCCCAACGCGGCCTCAAAACCGCTTCAGACCAGGCAGAGCGAACCCGTCGCCCGCGCGTCTAACGATGTGATGATGGCCTTTGCCACTGGGGCCGATATTCCGGGCAACGCTGTGCGCCTCTCGACGGACAATCCAGCCGTGCGGGCCTGGAGCTATGACGGCGCGATCTATTTGCAATCGGCCGATGCGATCATCTCGCCGCCCGCCTCAAGGATCCTGACCGGCCCCGGGCAGGTCAAAGCCTATCGGATCAGACCGACTTCCGTCGCTCTTATCTCATCGAACGGCCGTGTCTCGAAAGTGAGGATTTCTCAATGACTGAGTCAAAAGAACCAAACAAGAACAGTGATGATGCGGATATCGGGCCAGCGGTCGATCCGACGGACACCGCAAGCCGGGATCGCACAAGCCATATCAACCGTGAGCGTAAGGGCGGCTTGCTCTCGTTCAGGAACATCGCCGTCCTCACCATTCTCGTAGTGGGCGGTGCGGTTGGCTACGAAGTCTGGAAGAACCCCGAACTCATCGGGCCAAGTAAGGTGGCAGGGACACCGAACGTCGATGATACACCTGCGGGCGATCAGTTGCGCACGTCAGAGCGCTATCAGGACAATCTGCGGCAACAGAACCAGGACGGTGCGCTTGAGGCGCAAGACAATGACACCTCTTTCATTGCGACACCGGACGAGCCGTTGCGCCAGATCGATGAGAAACCACCGGCCATCGCGCCCAACCCGAACCGACCCTTGCCCCCGGCCAATGTGCCCGTCGAGACTCAGCAACCGCGGACCGTCGTGATTGATCGCGAGCAACCCGTGCGACAGCAGGCGCAGCCGATCCCAAACCAACCCGCATCACCCGACTATGCGCGGATTAATCAGCTCGCGCAGCTGATGGCCACGCAGCAGCAAGGATTGCTGAGTTCCTGGCAGGTTCAACCCTCTGCAGGCACAGTTGTGATCGAAGAAGACTTGTTGCCGAAGGAAGAGCCAGCCTTTGAAGGCACAGCAGCCAATGGTAGCGCAGCGCAACGTGCCTCCCCTGCCCCTTCTCAGCCGCTGATCCGAGCCGGAGATGTCGTTTTGGCCTCGACAATCATTACCAATGATAGCGACACCCCCGGCCCTGTCGTCGCTGAAATCCGCAAAGGCCCTCTCAAAGGTGCACGTTTATTGGGTGGCTTTGAAGCAAACCAGAACAACACCCATCTTGTCGTTCAGTTCAACTCAGCTGTCTTGCCCGACGGGACACAGGTGCCCGTATCGGCCTACGCCGTGGATTCACGGCAGAAGTCACTTGCTGTGCGTACCGATCTGGATCGACGGCTCTTTGCGCGTTATGCGCCACGTGTTGCAGCAGCCTTTGTGTCGGGCGTTGGCGAAGCGCTCTCTGACCCCGGTACGTCCCTGATCGACCTTGGCGGCGTCACGGGCGTCACGCGCCCTGCCGCAACCATCGAACAAGGACTGTACAAAGGTCTCGCAGAGGTCGGGAACGATCTGGCCGGAGAGTTTGTACAGAGCGCTCCGAAAGGCCCTCTGATCTCGCTGCGCTCGCGTCAGATCATCGGCGTCTTGTTCACCAGCAATGTGGAAACGCCCACGCGTTGAGAGCGAAAGGTCGATCATGGCGGATGACCGTTACAATATCTATCGCTCAACAGTGCATT
>NZ_CANNGP010000117.1 GCF_947504105.1 uncultured Tateyamaria sp. | reverse complement strand
AATGTGAAACTGGACCGGGTCGCCTCGATTGCGGCGACGGGTGTGGACTACATATCGTCCGGCGCGCTGACACATTCCGCACGGACGGTCGACCTCGGGCTGGATTTTTGACACACCTTGCGGCTGATCCTTGCCTGCCGCACAGGGTTATCTGCACGGTATACGACTTCCGAAACTGATTGAGAACTGACTGGTATGCCTATGAAGATGCGTGACACATTTCTGAAGCCAATGCATCCGGAGGGACGCAAGTTTGTCGCGGTTTTTGCGGCCCTTACTGTTTTTCTATATCTTATCTGGTCTTTTTTGGGTTGGATTGGGCTGGGACTGACAATCTGGTGCTACTACTTCTTTCGCGATCCCGTACGTATCACGCCCGCAGGGGATGACCTGATCGTCAGCCCCGCTGATGGCATCGTGTCACTGATTGAAAAATCTGTCCCGCCCACTGAACTTGGCATGTCTGATATGGCTCTGACACGTGTTAGCGTCTTCATGAGTGTCTTTAACTGCCACGTGAACCGGGCCCCTGTTGCCGGACTGATTGCCGCGATTGCCTACCGACCAGGGAAGTTCTTCAATGCATCTCTGGACAAGGCCAGCGCTGATAACGAGAGGAACAGCCTGTGTATTGAGATGCCTGATGGCCGCCAGATCGCGGTGGTGCAAATTGCCGGGCTTGTCGCGCGACGGATCGTTTGCTTCGCTGCGAAAGGCGACACCTTGCGCACCGGAGAACGGTTCGGACTGATCCGCTTTGGCTCTCGTCTCGATGTCTATTTGCCGGAGGGAGTCGAACCAATGGTCAGCCTTGGGCAAACGATGATCGCAGGCGAGACTGTACTTGCTGATCTCGCATCTTCGGAACCCGCGCGTACGGGCGTGGCGGATTGATCAATGGTGGAACCGTCAGATCGGGACAAGAAGTCACAGATCCGACCAATCGATCTGTTGCCAAATCTGATCACCATAGCCGCAATCTTTGCGGGGCTGACCGCGATACGATTTGGGTACGAGGCCAGGTATGAAATGGCGGTCCGCCTTGTTCTTGCAGCCTGCGTTCTGGATGGTCTCGACGGTCGGGTCGCTCGACTGCTCAATCGTTCAACTGCGGTTGGAGCAGAACTGGATTCACTGGCGGATTTCCTTAACTTTGGCGTCGCACCGGTCCTCATTTTGTACAGTTGGGCATTTCAAGACTTTCGTAGTGCCGGCTGGATCGCCGTGTTGTTTTACGCGATTTGCTGTGTCTTGCGCCTTGCGCGTTTCAATGTCAGTGATCGGGTGAAAACCTGCGCTAGACCCTCTGCGTTCTTTGTAGGAGTTCCCTCACCTGCCGGGGCCGTCCTGGTCATGTTACCGATGGTCGTCTCGTTTGCGGTTTCAGATATGCCGCTGACCCCGCCCGTCGTTGTCGCGTTTCACATATGCCTGGTAGGTCTGCTGATGATTAGTCGAATCCCGACATATTCCTTCAAGAACATATCGATGAATCGGGCGAACGCGAAATTCTTCCTATTAGGCGTAGCGGTTTTGGCGGCAGCCTTGCTGACCTATCTTTGGGCCACGCTGACACTACTTACCCTTGCCTACGTGGTCTGCCTTGTGTGGGCATACCGAACGACACGAAGATCAAAACCAACTGAAGGATAGTCTCTTGGAGCTCCATGCCGTTAAAGCCTCATACGCCCGTTGGGCACCGGTCTATGACAGAACATTTGGGGCCATCACAAATGTTGGGCGACGAAGGGCGGTTGACTACATCAACGATCTGACCGCCGAAAGGATCCTAGAGGTTGGTGTCGGGACAGGTCTGGCACTGCCAAACTACCGTTCGGATCTGAAGGTGACAGGTATCGATTTCAGCGAGGAAATGCTGGCCAAGGCACGGGCCAAAGTCGAAACCCTTGGCTTGGATCATGTGCAAGACCTGAGACAGATGGATGCCCGCACTCTCGATTTTCCCGATGCATCATTTGATGTTGTCGCTGCAATGCATATCATTTCAGTTGTTCCAGAACCTGAACGTGTCATGGCCGAGATGGCGCGCGTTTCCAGACCGGGGGGCGTGATCGTGATTACCAATCACTTTGCGAGAGAAACCGGTTTGCTCGCTCGCATTGAGCGGATAGCCGCGCCATTTGCCAATTTATTGGGTTGGCACTCAAACTTCGAGGTCAGCACGGTTCTTGGGCAGCCCGATCTTTCGGTCATTGAACAGAATTCTCTGCCTCCGGCGGGCATGATGACTTTTCTGGTGCTGCAGAAAGGTAAATAGCTGGTTTTCACCTTAACCATCTGAACCGAACCAAAACTAGTGTTCCGAGTCTGACACCTCTTACCTGTTCCCCCGGATTTCATCGAGGGAGTTCAGAGCGCGGCGTTCACGG
>NZ_CANNGP010000116.1 GCF_947504105.1 uncultured Tateyamaria sp. | reverse complement strand
CTAAGTGTCCATTAAAACAAGTGGACACTTAGAGGCGGGTTTATGGGTAAGCGACGGAAGCGTCGAAGCTGGTCGGATGACGAGAAGCGGGAGATTTGTCAGCAGACGACGGTGCCAGGTGTTTCAGTAGCACAGGTTGCGCGCAGATATGCGATGAACGCAAACATGATCCATACTTGGCTGAAGGACCCGCGTTTTGCTCCTGAGGCGGAGGTGCCAGAACTGGAAGCAACGTTTCTCCCGGTTGAGATCGAAGTCGATGTTGACCGAGAACCATCGCCAATCGACGTGCCAATACCGCCTCGATCAGGACATTTATCCGCAAGCCGGGTTGATATCACTTTGTCCGATGGGCGGCGCATTCTGGTCGAAGGACCGACGGCGTTGTCTGCTGTCGTCAGCCTTGTGCAGGGTCTGGCGGTTTGATCCCCGTCCCCAGCAACACGCGCGTCTGGTTGGCAGCGGGTGTCACCGACATGCGGCGCGGGTTCAACACGTTGGCTGCACAGGCTGAGAAGGTTTTGGAGCTTGATCCTTACTCCGGCCACCTGTTCGTGTTTCGGGGGCGGCGCGGCGATCTGTTGAAGATCATCTGGTGGGACGCGCAGGGCGCGTGTCTGTTCAGCAAGCGGCTGGAGAAAGGTCGGTTTGTTTGGCCTGCTGCGAAGGACGGCAAGATCAATGTGACACCCGCACAGCTTTCGATGTTGCTTGAAGGAATCGACTGGCGCATGCCGCAAAAGACCTGGCGTCCCCTGCAGGTCGGTTAGACCAATAAATACAATCCCTTGAACGGTTTCGGGATTCACGTTTTGTCCCTGATCCGGTATAGGATCGGCGATGCTCAAAGACCTCGATATCACGCCTGATGACCCGGCAGAACTGCGGGCCGTGAACCGGCTTCTGGCGGATGAGGTCAAGTCGCAGGCTCTGCTGATCGAGAAGCTCAAACATCAACTGGCAGGACAAAACCGCCACAGGTTCGGTGTGCGCTCCGAGAGCCTTGATCAGCTCAACCTCACCTTCGCAGAAGATGAGGCTATTGCCGAGGCCGTGGAAGAACAGGCCAAGCCTGAGACGCCAACCGCTGAAGCTAAAGCCCCGCGCCAGCACAGCCGCAAGCCGCTGCCGGATCATCTGGACAGGCATGACGAGGTTCTGTCCCCGGGTGAGGACTGCACGCGCTGCGGCGGTAGGCTGAAGACCCTCGGCGAGGACGTCACCGAGGAACTGGAATACGTGCCCGGGCGCTTCATCGTGAACCGCATCGTCCGGCCCCGCAAAGCCTGTTCAAGCTGCGACGCGATTGTCCAATCGCCGCTACCGTCGCGCCCCATTGAGCGCGGCAGACCCGGCCCCGGCCTTTTGGCGCATGTTCTGGTCAGCAAATACGCTGATCACTTGCCGCTCTATCGCCAAAGCCAAATCTATGCCCGTGAAGGCATCGACCTGGACCGCTCGACCATGGCCGACTGGGTAGGCCGGTCAACGGCATTGCTGGAACCACTCGCCGATGAGATCGGCCGTATCGTCCGGCGCGGTGATGCGCTGTTTGCCGACGACACTCCGGTCAAGATGCAAGCGCCGGGCAATAAAAAGACCAAAACGGCACGGGTTTGGACCTATGTGCGCGATGAACGCCCCTGGTCGGGATCATCGCCGCCTTGCGCTTGGTATCAGTTCACCGTTGATCGAAAGGGCGAACATCCCGTCAGTCACCTCGCAGGATACACGGGGCGGGTCCATGCCGACGGTTATTCCGGCTTCAACGGGCTGTTTGGCGACGATAAAGCCGACGAGATGGCCTGCATGGCGCATGTCCGGCGCAAGTTCGTGGATGTCTTTGCCTCCCAGGGCAATGCCATTGCCGAGGAAGCCATCCGGCGGATCGCCGAGCTCTACGCCGTAGAGAAAGACGCGCGGAGCAAATCGCCCGACGCCCGTGTCGCGCTGCGGCAGTCACGCGCTAAACCCATCTTCGACAATCTAGAAGCCTGGCTGCACGCACAATTGCCCAAAATCTCGGGCAAGTCGCCATTGGCGCAGGCCATCCGCTACGCCCTTGGCCGGATGCCAAAGGCGCGGCCATATTTGCAAAACGGCCGCTTGGAGTTGGATAACAACACAGCCGAGCGCGCCGTCAAACCCGTCGCCATCGGTCGGAAGAACTGGATGTTTGCAGGTTCAGAAGGGGGCGGCAAAGCCATGGCAATTGCCTTCACTCTCATCGAGACCGCCAAGCTCAACGACGTCGATCCGCAAGCCTGGCTCACATGGGTCCTCGCCCAGATCGCCGACCACAAGATCACCCGCCTCGGCGAGCTCCTCCCCTGGCGTTACGCTGCCCAAGCAGCGTAACAGACACCGCCCTGGCCAAACAGGCCGAGTTCAACGGACGGGCAC
>NZ_CANNGP010000115.1 GCF_947504105.1 uncultured Tateyamaria sp. | reverse complement strand
CCATTGCCAAACTACTCTCGGCAACGGACTCGCAGATCAGGCAAGCATCAGGAAGGTGGGGTCAGCGCAACGCTTACTGAAATTCTCGATATCAGTGTAGTTGATACTAGCGGTTTGGCCCGTGGTTGAATTGAAAAGTTGGACCTGGCCGTTGAAACCCGGATTGCCGTTGCTTTCCGGGTTCTGGACAAAGCTTGTAACTTCAAAGCCCTGCGCCAGTAGCTCGCTTAGGTCGAGTGTATCGTTGTCGTCCCCGCCAGACCCGCCGACGACAGTGGTCGTGTTAACATTGTTGCCCAACGTGTTGACAATGATCGTATCCGCGTCGTCCCCGCCATCGAGAATGTCGTTATCCCCGCCGCCTTCGATGATGTCATTCCCGGTACCGCCATTGACCAAGTCCTGACCGTCGCCAGCGCTTATGGTGTCGTCGCCGCTTCCGCCTTCAAGCGTATCATTGCCGTCGCCACCGACGATTTTGTCATCGCCATCGCCGCCATCCGCAAAATTGTCACCGGGTGTTCCAGGGGTGCTCGGGTCGGGTCCGATGATCGAAGCGTTCGTCAGCACCAGATCTGAGAAAGTTGAGCCAGTGGATGTGGGGTTTGTGATCCGAAGTTCTATTGTGGCGGTCGTCGCAACAAAGGACAAATCGACCGTTGGCGTTTCTCCGTCCGCGACGTCGATAGACGTTGAAGCTATGACATTGCCGTTTTCATCAAGGATCTCAATCAGTGCTGTATGCGTCTCCGCGCGCGCGCCAAACTCGGCAAAACTCACCGAGGTCTGATAGGTTTCTCCAATAACAGTATCGACTTGCTGGAAAATGCTATCGCCGAAGCTGGCTTCGTTGTTTTGATTGAAGCGAACGCCGTCGCCACTTGCGAAGTAAGTGGGTTGAGACCCGCCCGTCGGGTTAATCGGTGTCCAGCCATTGGCGTTTCCGTCAAAGTCTCCGTTCGTCAAAAGCTCCCCAGACAAAAAGTCCGGAATTGGGCCGTCGACTTCAATGCAGTCGTCACCGTCCCCCCCCAAAAGACTGTCGTCACCTAGACCGCCAATGATTGTGTCATTGTCCGCACCGCCATCGACAGTGTCGTTGCCGCCGCCAGCAGTAATGCTGTCGTCGCCGCCATTGCCTTCGATGCTGTCATCGCCATTGGTGATCTGATCACCGCCGCCGTCTGTCGCCTGGCCGCTGTCATCATAACCTCGCCAGTTTCTTCACCGTCGACGATGCCGTCGGGCGCGCCGCCAAGGGCGTCAATGCCGATATATCCACCCGAAATCGCCTGCATATTGAACTGCGTTCCGGCAGGTACGTCTTGCGTGAGTGTAAGTGTGACTGAGGCTTCCTGCCACCATGGCTCTGTAGGCGTCGCTGGCATTTGCAATGGAACGTCCACAAAATCCGTTCCAATCTGGAAACGGAACGTGCCCGAGGCATCCCCCTCAAATGACGTCGCAGTCGTGTTTGAAACCACGTAGCTAAAGTCGATGACGATCTCGTCGCCAGCACTTAGGTCCTGGGTCGTATCTGTGCCTATGGCCTCCCGCGTACGGCCGCCAAATGCCATATAGGTGTTACCAACGCCTTCGACCGAGTCCAGGGTGTCATCAAACCACAGGCCAGACCGACCCACGTCCGTATTGGTTTCCCAAACGCCATCTTGCTGCAAATCTGCGGTAGAGCGTGTGCCGACCCAGCCGTCTGGCTTAAATCCCTGTCCGTTTATCGTTGAGCCCGTGTAATCCCATCCCGGATTGTCGACGATTTCACCAATTTCAAACGTAGCCATCTTCAATGCCCCCCGACACTTGTTAAAATTTTATTTGGTGCAGAATGCAACCATAAGTAAGGCGATTCGCGAAAGAAGAATCTACTTTGAGTAGAGATAAAGTGCAGTCCTGTGTAGGCGCTGTGCTCACTTTGGACCCATTGACACGACAACTGACACACTGTTTCCAAAGCAGCCACAGTGATTTTTTGAGCTCGCTATGACAAGATCAATTCCGTAATTTTCGCTCCAACCCAACAACAGATCGGACCCGTCGGAACCTAACGAGTTGGACAGACGGCCACATAGCAGTCGTTGAGAGCGTCATGAGAGACGGCCGCTTTGTCCCGCGTCTCGATGATTACTGACCTTTGCAGCGAAAGCGCAGTTTGAGTTTGCCCGATTAGGCTTGCTTTCAATGACCGGTTTGGTGAAACCCACCGCGTGGCAGCAATCTTTGTGCCGCAATGGCGAAGGGATGCTGCGTCAGCAATAGCCACGCTTGCACAAGTCCGCTTTGTCCCGCATCGTTCCAGTTCGCAGCCGTCGCAACGAAGGTCTGCAATCATCAGCTCGGCAAAGGCCTTCGTGCCGGTTCGCCGGTCTTCAGCACCGCGTTCATGATGACAATGAGCTTA
>NZ_CANNGP010000114.1 GCF_947504105.1 uncultured Tateyamaria sp. | reverse complement strand
AAAAGATCAGACATGTTCACCGCTTTTTGCAGCCGTGAAACACGCCCCGCAGCGGAAATCAATGGGTCCTGAGCCTAAGGGTCTCCTCTGCTGGCAAGCCTACAGAAGTCGGGGAAATCGTGGAAGTTGGGACTCAGAACTACGCCACCGGTTAGCTAAATCCGTGGCGTTCAATTTTTTCCACATGCCAATTGCATTTGCAGCGAATGACAGCATTGACGTGCCGCGCCGCGATCAATCTATGGACGACCGTTTAAGGCGACTTGACCGCGTATGTCGATTATCTCAATTCCATGCTCCCGAACACGTGAGAACCTAGGCTACGCGTTGCGTTACTTGCTTTGTTTAGCAATCTCATGGCGTCCCGAATACCGAACAAGTGCCGGTGTGCCGTCAACAAGCGCTGTATAAGACCCGCTGGCATTTTTGCGAATAACACGTTGCCCTCTTTGTGGGTAACAATCACATTGCCTATTTCAGACGTGTCCGCCAATGACGGTTTCTCCGGGAATTTCATAGCTTCTGCTCGCGCACCCGTGCGCTTGGTGGTCCCCATGGGGCTGGCCATGGCGAGGCAGTTGCAGGGTGTTTCAGGGTCTGTATCGTGCCAGGATCGTCCATAAAGGCGCAAATTTCCACCGCCAGCAATTACACATTGACATAATCGGTAACCCAAATTTACTGGGGTTTTTCGGTTTTTGGGGTGGTGAGCTAATCTTAGCGTGTATAGATAGGCGGAAATCAGCCACCTGAATAATCCGGCGCGTTGCACCGCCGCCTTCCTCTCTGCTCCAGCTATTCTAGGCGCCTATGTTATGAGCAAGACCCATGTCCATAACGGTATACACGCGGTCACCTTATCCCAGGCGCTTGGACATGTTGTGTTGCGATGGTGTGTGCGTGTTCTGGCAGTGGTTGTTTTGCTGTTTGGTATGGGTGATATCAGCGCTCGGGCGGACCCGGTTGAGACCCAGAATCTGATGTTTCAGTTGCAGAATGCGCGTATGAACAAGCTGGTCCTGCATCAGCCACATCTGGTGGCCTTTCTGTCGGGTGCAGAATCTGGTGCCTTGAACGCTGATATTACCGATCATCGTGGCACCGTGACTTTTTCCAGCGGCGTAGATCAGCGTCTGTGGGCGCGGGTGAACGGGCGGTGGGGCGAGAGTGACCAGCGCAAGGACAAATACGGCTTCGGCGCGATGGGGCTGCATGCATATGTGACGTCGACCCTAATCGTCGGTGGTATGATTGAGGCGGATTACTTGTCCCAAGCGGGCGCCGTGTCCGGCAAGGAGGGCTTGGGCGCGATGGCCGGATCCTATTTTCTGGCACGCAATGCCAACCAACCCTTGTTTTTCGAGGGGCGTCTTTTGTACGGGCGGGCGTCTGATGGCATACGGCATTTAGATAGCAGCAAAAGACGCCCGGACAGCCGGCGCGGTCTGACACAACTGAGGATTTCGGGCAAGCTTCGCTATGGCATAACGACTTTGCTCCCGAGCATTCTGGCGTCATACGCGACGGAAGATGTGTCGCCGCTCAACAGCGGGTCGCTTCCGGGGCAGAGCACTCGGCTGCGCCATATCAAGATGGGTTTGGACTTTCGGCACACGCTGCGTCAGATGAACGGCGCCCCATTTGTTCTGAATGGCGGCGGTGCGCTTTCGAGCACGTCGACCCGCAGGTATGGAAGCGACACACTGGCGACGGCAAACCAACGCAACCGTCGCGGTCGGGTGAATCTAGGCGTCAGCTATGTGACGCAGGCGGGCGGCACGGTCGTCATCGACGGGTTTGTGAATGGCTTGGGTATGCCCACCCCCCAGAGCTATGGCCTAAAGGCTGCGTTCGATATCCAGTTTTGATCGATCTAATACAGTGGTTGATGTTTGGTTGAGATTTGATTTTGAAGGGCTTTGTTGCCTTAAATCTGGTGGGCGGAACAGGGTTCAGGCATCATTTTCTCACGCAGCAACTCTAAATAGATCAGCGATAAACGTGGCCTCGTTGAGAACGCCATGTTCATTGTCAGCAAAATAACCCCTTCTGATGGCGCGACGGGTTTCGATACCTTTGAGCTGGACGACATGGACAACGCGCGGTTTTGGCCCGTTTCCGATATTGTGACCCGGAGAATGGAATGCAGTTGGTATATTGATCTGGTTGCGGAAATCGCCTCTGCGCGAAAAAGGCCACTAGCCAAAGTCGGGTTTGCCCTGCGACCTGTGAGTTCTAACAGCGCGCCAATTTCGCGGAAGCAGGGAACGTCCGTTTCAGCGGCCCGCGTTGTAGCGTCGCTGCAGTGAGCTAAATATCTGCATTGGGGCACCCGCGAAGACGGACCATGTCACTAGATCTTTACTATTGACCCAGCCCCCTGAAATCAGGCCACTGAGGTGCTAGTAATCCGTCCCAAGAAAGGATGGACTATGAAACGCAGA
>NZ_CANNGP010000113.1 GCF_947504105.1 uncultured Tateyamaria sp. | reverse complement strand
TTATACCTCTCCACTATGTCCAATAAGTTTGCCTTATCGGACATGTTTGGGATAGGTTGCGAAACATGGCCAAAACACCTGAAAACCAGCCCCCAGAGGCTGACACACCGACCTCGGCGCCCACCGATGACGCCGTTGGAACCGAACAGGACGAGAGGTTCCTGCCCAGTGACGGGTCGATCACCCTCCCCTCGCATGTCGCCGGTTCCGGCACACTTGATCGTCTGGTCGAAACCGCGCGGGATTATGCCAGCAATGCAGCTTCCGAGAATACTCTGAAAGCCTACAAGGCCGACTGGAGGCATTTCGCCCGGTGGTGCAGGTTGCGCGGATCGGAGCCCTTGCCCCCTTCCCCACAGCTTGTCGGTCTCTACCTTGCTGACCTCGCATCCCCCGAAGGCCCCGGCCTGTCCGTCTCGACAATCGAACGCCGCCTGTCCGGCCTCGCCTGGACCATCACACAGCGCGGGTTTTCCCTCGATCGGAAAGACCGACACATTGCCGCGATCCTGGCCGGCATCAAACGCAAACACGCACGTCCGCCGGCGCAAAAGGAAGCGATCCTGCCCGAGGACATCCTTGCCCTGGTGGCTTGCCTGTCCCACGATCTGCGGGGCCTGCGCGACCGGGCGATCCTGCTGATCGGGTATGCCGGTGGTCTGCGCCGTTCCGAAATCGTTGGTCTGGACGTCGGCCAAGACGACACACCTGACAGCAGCGGTTGGCTCGAGATCCTCGAGGCAGGCGCTGTGCTGACGCTCAACGCCAAGACCGGCTGGCGCGAGGTCGAGATCGGGCGCGGCTCTTCCGACCAAACCTGCCCCGTGCATGCCCTCGAACAGTGGCTGCATTTTGCCAGGATCGACTTCGGACCGGTCTTTGTCCGGACCTCGCGGGACGGCAAACGTGCGCTCGACACCCGACTCAATGACAAACATGTTGCCCGGCTGATCAAGGCCACAGTTCTGAAAAGCGGCATCCGCGCAGAGCTGCCTGAGGCCGAACGCCTCGCCCTTTTCTCCGGCCACTCCCTGCGCGCCGGTCTCGCCTCCAGCGCCGAGGTTGACGAACGCCACGTCCAGAAACACCTTGGGCACGCCTCCGCCGAGATGACCCGCCGCTACCAGCGCCGTCGCGACCGGTTCCGCGTCAACCTCACCAAGGCTGCAGGGCTCTGACCGGGCCATCACGCCGCTTGTTCGTTCAATCGACCGTAGAAACTGCGCTCCAGGTGCAGCTCCCCTGCCCCGGCTTTTTCAACCATGCCCCGCAGATATCCGCCCGGCGATCCAACCTCGCCAGATGTGTGCTTGTCGAATACCAATGCCAACGCCGCCGCCGCACGCTGTTTGCCCATTTGATCCTGCGCCGCAAGCCAGGCATGCTCGGAAATCCCGATCATTGGCCTGAGTTGTCCGGCCACGCGGTAGACATCACCCCAATCCTGTAGGTATCCGCCCAGATTGCGGGCCCAGGATGCGAATTCCGGACAGGCCTGCATCACTGTTGGAACCTCTATCGCAACACCACGGGGGATTTGACCTGGCTCACTCCCCCGCCTTTCCTCTGCCGACTTTTCAACAAGCTCAGCCGGTACACCGTTCCGCGCCACGCCCGCCGCTTCCTCATTTTCTGAGGAGTTACTGATTACAGGATCGAGTTGTTTTGTAATTTGTATATGAGGTTCGAAAATGACCCGCTTGGGGTCCATTTCTTGAGCTTCATCTGCAGAGACGGCGCCAACTTCAACCAACTCTTCCACAACTTCGTCCGTCCCAACAGCCTCAAGATAGGCCCGCTCGACACGCGTCTGAAGACCTGCAAACCACCCCAGAACGCGTTCCAGCATCTCGGGCGTCGCATTTGAGCGCGGAAGGCGCGCCAGGAGCCCCTCGAAGAGGTCAAGATACTGGGTCCAGGATCCGCTCAGGGCGCTTTGCAGGGCCGCTTCGATCCGCGCACGGATCATGCGCCGGGCCACCGTAATCTGACGCTTGAGATGCTGGCAGAGCGTCCGCTCGGCCTTCAGAACATGATAAAGTTCTTCGAACTCCTCCACTCGGGCGGCCATCGGCGACAAATCAAAGCCGTAGGCCTCGACAATCACGCCATCGGCGTCCCTACGTCCCCATCTCTTGCCGTTGGGGCTGTCCTTGAAGGCGATCACACCCGCCTCGGCAAGGCGCCTGGCATGGCGCTTGAGCGCCGACAACGAGAACCCCGTCTGCTCCATGAGATAGGCGTTGGAGGCCCAGACAATCGGTCTCTGCCCCTCTTCCCAGTCCTGGGCCTGTGTGAACGCCCCCAGCGTGTCCAGAAGCATCTGATCGCTGGCCTTCAACCCGATATGCGCACCCACGCGCTTTACCGCAACGAATGCCTTGGTCTTGGGTACAAAAACCCGTTCGCCGGCTTGCGCGTGCTGTTCAGCGACGCCAAGACCCGGCGTTGGCTTGCGCCAACCG
>NZ_CANNGP010000112.1 GCF_947504105.1 uncultured Tateyamaria sp. | reverse complement strand
GGAATATGTTAACCGGTCAAAGAAAGACCAAAACCTGAACAGAGCTAACCTAAAATAGCGGACTCAAGGGGGAGCAGTGTCTAGCCCTCAGTGTCTGGGCCACTAATTTGGACTTTCTCTAAATTGGTTTCTGGTAAGGGTGGACGCATGCCGAGCGCCTGATGCGGCCGAGTTTGATTGTATTGCTTGAGCCAGTGATTGATGACGATCTGATTAAAGGGAAGTCAGCGCAGGTTTCATGCCGGATAGCCAAAGTCACGAACCATGGTCCAGATTTCCTTATTGATGTGCTTGAGGCTATGTATCGCGGCATCGACGTCGGCAGCTGCAACCTGATTGAGTTCGTACACCTGCCCCACTTTGATCTCGTTCTTGCGATCCGCGATCCGCATGAGTATCGAACGCGGATTGCCGCCATCTGTGTCAAAGGCATAGATGCAGTGGTTGTACCTGTTTCGAAGCGCCGCCAGCTTTGAGATCCTGTTTGTCACGTCGAGGATGCGCTCTCGTTCCGGGGCGCTGGTTCGCTCCATCTTGGCCAGACGCTGAACAAGGTCAATGCGCGCGCGTGTCGTGTTCAGCGTCAGGAACACGACCAGCGCCACCTCTTTTTCCACGCCTGTCAGCCCTGCTATGAGGTGGATCAAAAGGCTTTCCGTATTTGTCCACGAGTAGTTCAGCTTGCCGACCAAAAGCAGAAAGTCATCAAATTCGATGGGGTCCGTGTCGGTCATTTTCTGAACGATTTGTCCAGCAGGTGTCGATGCTGAAAAAACCAGGCAGCTGCTTCGGTTCTGTTGCAGACGCCCAACTTGGCGATGACGTGATGAATATGGAGTTTGATCGTATGTTCCGACAGATCGAGCTCGTGAGCGATCAACTTGTTTTGCTTGCCCGCTGCCACGTTTGAAAGCACCTCTATCTCCCGCTTGGTCAGATTGCCCTTAACCGTCGCTTCTTCTGACTTGGATGGTGGCGCATAAGTGTTCAACGTTTGATCGGAGGACGGTTCGGGCGGTGGCATGAGAACCTCTCGTGAGACATAGCCGTCACCTCCCAGGATCAGATGGAGAATCGACAACCAACTGTCGAAGTGAATGTTCATTGGCAGAAAGCTGACGTTGTAGAGCGACGTGCCGCACATTTGCTCGGTCAGTTGTGCGCGCACGGCGTCGGGACTGCGGTAGGCAACTGCGAGAACGGTGTTCGGATGCACCGAACGCAATTCTGACATTGTGTGCATGAAATCTCCGAACAGAGATTCATCTACAATGATGGCCAGAATGTTGGATGACTCGTCGATTGGCAACTCATTGAGTGCGGCAAGAGATGCCGCACGGCGAAAAGTGACCTCGGAAAATTCATTTTGCGCGGCGCGCAATATCGACACTGAGAAATTCACCGCGTTGCCGACGAAGTAGACAAAACACTTGTCTGGTCGGTTACCAAAATTGGTGTGTTCGGCTTCCATAATAGTTAACTCCGAATGTATCCAGGCACTGAAGCAGGACGTTCGAAACTCGATCAACTTGGCTATCAAGGGCGCTTAGCTGGGCCTTGCGCTCAATGAAAACAGGTAACCGGGACTTGTCGAACCGAAGGATGCCCCCTCGCGTGCGTGGTTGCTAAAAAAAGATATTCAAATTCAATTATTTACGTATATTCGAAAGTCTAGGCTGCACCATTTTGCACTATATCATAGTGTTATTAGGATGCTGCGAACCTACACGTGCAGTATAGCACATGTGACGCTGTCCATCAATTGATCCGGATCAAGGCATTTAGTCATAGTGTGTAGATCGTCTGGTCAGTGGGCCGATTCACATACATCGATCAACCCGGATATCACCAAACCTTTCTGGTACGGTCGACGAATTTTCACCTCCTAATCAAATACTTGCCGGGCTCCTTCGCGATAGCCGTTTGTCCAGCTATTGCGACCAACCGCATTGATGGATGCTGATCGGGTCGCTGGAGACTAAGCGGCAATTTTTTTAATCGGCGCACTGCAACCGAAGACTCGGCTGCGTTTCACCCATTAGGTGTTTGTCAGTCTTTCCGTAGGTCTTTCGTTGGGTTGCGCCCACAGACTGGGGGGCATTGCTAACGAACAGCTTTCAAAACACCGCGGCGTGTGACTGAGCCGACAGCGGGTCAGTCAACCCACCATCTCCAAAAACTGAAACCAGCGCAGGCACGATGTTCGCTTTTGAAATGAGCGGCGAACCGGCAAGCGCTTCTTAAGGGAAAGACACAATGTCAAATCGTCAAATGTATATGTGGCCATGGAGCAATGGGCACCAGAGTCAGGATCAAGACCAAGATCAGGACCAGGCCCAGCTTCAGGCAGAACTACAAGCCCAGTTGCAAGGTCAGGGCCAGGGTCAGCACCAGAGTTCGTCAAGCGAGAACGACAACGACAACGACAACGACAACGACAACGACAACGACAACGACAACGACAACGACAACGACAACGACAACGA
>NZ_CANNGP010000111.1 GCF_947504105.1 uncultured Tateyamaria sp. | reverse complement strand
GCAGGTGTTGTGTCATTGGTATTATTGAGAACGTTGAAAATGGTTGCGGCGCTCACGTTGAACCGTTTTGCGAGGGCGCTGATGCTCGGCTTTGGGTCGCTCTCGCGCAGGCGTCGGATTTGAGATATTTGCTCCTCACTCAGCTTCTTGGGTCGCCCGCCTGACCGTGAGAGTGTTGTTTTTTCGTCAATTCCGAGAACATTTCTAATGGTAGTGCGGTCCGCACGGAACTCTTTTGCGAGGGCTTTGATGCTCAAACCTGCGCCGTTATCGTACAGGTCGCGGATTCGAGATTTTTGCTCCTCACTCAGCTTGCTTCGTCGCCCGCTTGGCCGTGCGAGTGTTGTTTTCTCGTCAACTCTGAGAGCCTTGCCAATGGAAGATTCGCTCACCTTGAACTGGTTTGCGAGGGCGCTGATGCTCGGCTGTTCGCCGCTCACGTACAGGTTGCGGATTCGAGATTTTTCCTCCTCACTCAGCGTCCTTCCCCTTGCGCGTTTTGAAGGCTGCGGTGGTGGCATTTCGGTATCCGGGTCAACTGGCCAGTCCAGAGGAGCATCGGTAATTCGTAGGTCGGGTAGGTCGTGTTCCGGGTTCATTACCCAGTATGGCATTTCGGTATCCGGGTCAGCTGGCCAGTCCGGAGCAACGTCAACTGTTAGGTCGTGTTCCGGGTTCATTACCCAGTCCGGAACTTGCGTCGGTGATGGTCCCCGATCGGTGCGGTGCGGTCTGTCCGTAATAGACAGGTTTCCATGAGCAGATCGGGACGGGCGCTCGTCACCACACGCAAGGTTTATTTCATCAGGAACCGGGGGACGACCATTGACGTTCTCAAATGCTTCAGAAAAATAACGTGCCGCGGTTTGTAGATCACTCTCGGCGGCTCTGATTCCCCTGGAATCCCCAGCTGCTTGCGTCTGTTGATAAATGCTATAGGCCACTCGCAGATCATTTCCGAACCCGATCAGGAGCCGGTGCAAGTCCTCACTCGTATGTTGGGACGTCCTCCCGTGTTGGGAAGAACCACCAGGCCCCGAAGAACGGTGCCCAGCGGCGGCGTGCAAATCAACGACCACTGTCCAATGCTTCTGTCCTGCCGGTTTGGTTGCAATCAGACCGTCAACGTCCTTGCCGTTGCGCTTCAAAACCCGCGCTTCAGCATCCCCATTGGGATGGAGAACATAAGGGGCAAGCTCCACCTGGTCGCGTCCGCTGCCACTCATAAAACTCCGGGCAGGCACTGGGCCGGTGGGCCTTATCACCTTGCTTTGCGCACCCTCACCAGTAGCTCCAGGGCCCTTTAGGGTTGCAACCGATGCAAACGACCTATTGCGTTCTGATGTCTGTCGGAGCGCACTATTGGCCGCTGCAAACAACTTAGCCTGCTCCTCTCGGCCTCCTGCGTGTTTCTGCTTCTGCGACTGCTCCGCCGCTTGCCGCTTGCGCTTCGTCAGAACCTTGACTTCTGCCACGCCATCACGAACCGAGGGTGAGGTTGTCGTGGAGGGCACGTTATCAATTTTTGTCACAGTATATATTCCTCTTGAAAAGGGCCGACGCTATCCCACAACAATCTCACTGCCAGCCGAAAGGCGTCGGAAAGCGAACAACTCTGACCAACGATCAAGTCACAACCGATGACTTCACACGTTTTCCACGAGATCAGTTGAACTCATCCTCCAGATGCAAGCAGCTCAAAAAAAGAATAAATAAAAAAAACTTATCGACTAGGTGTTTGATCCCACGGTTTGATGGTCTGATCTTTTCACATGATCGGAAGGAAGCACTATGGGACAAGTTCGTCACGGGAGCGCCACGACTACGCACGCCGTCAGAGCAGCAATACAACGATCGCAGGCTTCGATCGCGGAGTTGAGCCGGGAGCTCGACTGTCTGACGTCAGCGCTTATGGGCCCAAATAGGGTTATTTGGACCGTGTTGCATGGATCAGAATTGAGGCGAATTTGCCCCATACCCCATCACTTCAGAAGACACGTTCATACGCCGCACGACCGAAACCAGTCATGCGGTTGAGCCCCTTTGATGCTATTTTCACCTCAGCTATTTGATTGTCGAAATTACGCGCTTGCAGGCGATCGCCGATGACCTGTTTCCATCTGCCGATCTGGGCTTCAATCCGCGATCTCTCGTTGTATCCCGTCTTCGTTTGCCAGCTCATTCTGCCATGTTGAGCGATGGCATCGATGTGGTGATTGCGTTGTGCATTCTCGCCGTGAGCTGCGTTCTTCGGCGGAGGGATAATGACATCAACCCCGAGCCCGAACTTTCCAATCAGGCAGTCTGCCACCCCCTGGCCGTCATAGGCACCATCCGCCAGAAACCGGCTCACATCAGCATCCATGTCAGCGAGTAGCTCAGGCAGCGCCGTTTCATCGCCCACATGCTCCGTGGTCACCTTCGAGGCAACGACATCGCCAGTTTCCGGGTCGAGTCCGATGTGGAGCTTACGCCATGTTTTGCGGGCTTTCTTGGT
>NZ_CANNGP010000110.1 GCF_947504105.1 uncultured Tateyamaria sp. | reverse complement strand
CTGAATGTCGCTTCCTCGCAATGCCCAATCCCCCTTTCGCGGCCAATGTAATGGCACAGTTCTAGGGGGGAAGGACAACTTTCCTCCTGCAGTCGTTTCAAGCGAGACCAGCAAGCGTTACGCGACAGACCTATCGCGTCGCCCAGCTTTTCAACGCTTTCGTACGCATTTTCCTGAGCTCTTGTCAAAATACGTCTGTCTATTTCATCAAGTCCATAGCATTTCCTGGGATAATCTCCTGTATTCGGTTTATTTTGGCAAAAATTTGGGAAAAATTTAATCATAGCACATGACATTTTAACTTTGAGGCCAATCGAGAAGTATTGGATATTTAAGCGTATATTTCTGGACCATTCAAGCTCCGCGGATGAGACATATTTCGAGCGCATGATATTTGCGACGAAGTTTTCATTCACCCTTGGGGTTGCGTGTCTGATGGCGATCGTACACGCATTTATTCCATGCCTGTTCGAAAAATCAGCAAGCGCAGTCGTTGCCAGACTGTATGCCAAAACCTCTGTGCGGAGTATTGATGAACCGACCGACGCTAAAAGCGCCTAAACAGCGACTTGACGCATGAATAACGTCAGCACCCAGAAACCACACGGACTTACCCATGGCCAAAACCTCCCTTCCCATCCTTGAGCAACGCCGCATCGAAGCAAATATCATCAAACCGATCTATGAGGAGATGGTGGATAGACTAGGCGAAGTGCAGGCCTCTGAAATTCTTGGAGCAGCGATCATCAAAGACTCGGTTGCACATGGAAAAGCCTACGCGGACGGCAAGGGTCAGGAAACCACTCTTGAGAGTTTCCACAATCTGTTGCCGCAGTGGAAAGCGAATGGAGCACTTGAGGTTGAGATGTTGAAGGAGACCGAGACCGAGGTCCACTACAACGTAACCCGCTGCAAATACGCAGAATTGTATCACGAAATGGGTATAGGTAAGATTGGCTCTTTGTTGTCGTGCGCCAGAGATGGCACCTTTTGCAAAGGCTATAATCCAAATATCGAGTTGGACAGAACCCAGACGATCATGCAGGGGGCTTCTCATTGTGATTTCAGGTATAGATTTTCGAAAGGAGACTAGGTGAATTCAACATCTGAACTGATCCAAGTGAACGCTGATCGCCTCTGGCAAAGCCTTATGGACATGGCTCAAATCGGGCCTGGTCTCACAGGAGGGACCAATCGTCAGGCGCTCACCTCTGAAGATGGGGAGGCGCGCCAGCTGTTCCAACTCTGGTGTGAGGTGGAAGGTTGTACGGTCGCCATTGATCGGGTTGGCAATATGTTCGCTACGCGGGACGGCATCGATCCAACGGCCTTACCAGTTTACATCGGATCACATCTCGACACCCAACCAACCGGCGGAAAATTCGATGGCGTGTTAGGCGTCTTGGCAGGGTTGGAAACCATCCGCACGCTCAACGATCACGATGTCCAAACCCGGCGTCCTATCGTTGTCACGAACTGGACCAACGAAGAAGGGTCGCGATTTGCGCCGTCCATGATGGGCTCCGGTGTTTTTGCGGGCAGATACGATGAGACATGGGTTTATTCCAGAGCAGATTCCGAGGGTCTTCTCTTTGGAGATGAACTTGAAAAGATCGGGTTTCTGGGCTCCGAAAAGTTGGGCCAGCGAAAAATACATGCCTATTTTGAACTTCATATTGAACAGGGGCCAATATTGGAAAGAGAGCAAACTGATATCGGCATAGTCACCCACGCCCAGGGCCTCACATGGCTAAAGGTTCATTTGACAGGCAAGGAAAGCCATGCGGGTGCAACACCAATGCCTGGGCGCAGGGATGCGGCAATGGGTATGGCCAGACTGATCCAGTTGGTTAATGAGATCGCACTGCGCCACGGGTCAAACTCGGTAGGGACAGTAGGCCAGATGGATATTTATCCGAATTCAACCAACACCATCCCAGGGGGCGCAACATTCACAATCGACTTCCGCTCGCCTTCATCAAAAGCCTTGTCTGGAATGGTTGAGCGGTTTTTGGATGAGGCAAAAAGTATCTGCGCTGACAGCAAGGTCGAGGTTTCAACCGAAGTTCTTGGCGGATTTGAGCCGGTTACCTTCGACGAAGGTTGCATCGATATGGTGCGTAAAGCCGTTGATGCGTTTGGATATAAAGCGTGTGATATCGTTTCGGGCGCCGGCCATGATGCCTGCTCGGTAAATGGGATCGCTCCCGCCACGATGATCATGTGCCCTTGCGTTGATGGTCTCAGTCACCATGAAGCAGAAAACATCTTGCAGGAATGGGCAACCGCAGGAGCAAATGTCCTGATGAACGCAACGTTCCAAGCAGCCGATAGCCTGTGAAACGGAAGAACATTTCATAAACACGAAAGCGGCCATCTATGAACACCGCAGCACCAGTTGCTTTGGGCTCCAGAGCCGACCTAGGCTCAGGACTCATAACCAGTAATGACCCAGCCCCCTAATCCGGGCCGTTCAGGTGTAGAATCCGTTCCTGTTTCTTTCTGTTGTTATGGTTGCGGTCAA
>NZ_CANNGP010000109.1 GCF_947504105.1 uncultured Tateyamaria sp. | reverse complement strand
CCAAGTGTTGACCGAAAGCACACGGTAGATATTTCAAGAAGGTGAAAGGGCAGGGCGGTGCGTCTCGATGTCAACCAGGACCGCACCAGCGACCGTTACCCGCATGGGCCGAGACTCTGGCCTCTGACCAACCATGTGGCCGCGGCGCGCACTGGCTCAGAGAGACAGGGGGCGGCGCACCTGGGCCACAGGGAGGGCAGGGGGTAGAGGCTCGGGGCGGAGGCCGCTCGCCGGCCGGAGCCTAGGGCGCAGTCCTCGGCGCGAAGCGACGGGGAGGGGCCAAGATCAAAAACACTGGGCAAACCAGATCTTCCAAAGAAACCCGATGTCATTGGCCAGCTTTGAAGTGAGGCTGAACAGCAAGAGAGGGGACGGCTTTCACCGCCCCCGTTGCCGGGAAGTTCTCAGTCGGTCACTTCGTCGTTCTGGTTTGGCAGGAAGGCTACCAGCTCGGTTGCGCCTACCGGGAAATCCAGTTTGATCGAGAGGACTGTTTCGCCGGTGTCCCGCTTTTGGTTCTCAAAGACTGCGCCGACGCGGCGGTATGAGGTCTTTTCGGAACCGTTGGATTTGTAGGTGACGGGGACGGTGAGGATGTAGTTGGACATGGTGGTCTCCTTTGTTTCGATGACTTTTAAGAGCCGATCGCACCAGGGCAGCGCGCAAGCCGAAACTCGGAGGGTCCACTGCAGGTGGAAACCGTGTTTCTGCTTGCCGCCGCTTTAGCGGCGGGAACGCGCTGACCGCGATCTGCGAAAAGACATCTTCCAGAAACAAAGGAGGCCGCCGTGTCTAACGGGCGCCGACCGGCCTGTCGTAGTGCATAGAGGTTCTGAAAAGCCCGGCACCACATGTTGGGGTTCTGCATTGAACCAGAAGCGGGACACCGGCTGCAGCTGGGGTCAAACTGGACTTCCCGGTCGGCGCAGGCGTGGCGCATCGCTCGACAATGGAACGTTGGACCGACCGGGCGTACTATGGTGGCAGTGAATGCGCCTGAATTGGTGCGCCTCGATGGCAATCATGACCGCCCCAGCGACCCGTAACCCGCATGGGCCGAGACTGTGGCCTCTGACCGACCATTTGGCCGCGCCGCGCGCTGGCTCGGAGAGACAGGGGGCGGCGCACCTGGGCCACAGGGAGGGCAGGGGGTAGCGGCTCGGGGCGGAGGCCGCCTGCCGGCCGAAGCCTAGGGCGCGATCCCCGGCGCAAAGCGACGGGGAGGGGCCAAGCTAAAAATACGACACATAGATCTGGCCTCTACCTGACGCGGCTTTGTTCAACAGATCGAGCGCGCGGAACATCTTCGGGAAAACCACTTGCTCGGACTTTGCAACGTCTTTTGTGACGGACAAGAATTGCGCGGCTTGATGCGGCTTGGCAAAGCCTTCGCCGTCGGGGAAACCTTGCCAGTCCTCAATGTCATCATCAAACTTGAACCCGCCGGATGCAATCATACCGTCAATGACCGACAGAAACGGGTGCTTGCTACCCTCTGCAACAGTGGCAAGGGTGACGTTTTCCGCCAAATCGCCATCCGGAAGAAAAGTCAGTTTGTATTGCATCGACATGCTATCGCTCCCACTCTGTTAAGCGTTAAATCCCTGCCGCTTTACGCAGCGCTTTATTCATCCGCGTCTGCCAGCCTCTTCCATCCTGTTTGAAAGCTTCGATCACTTCTGGATCGAGGCGCAGTGTGACCGATTGTTTTGGGTTCTCAGACTTTGGCCGACCACCCTTGTTCAGTGCCTCCGCAAGTTTGGGGGCAACTTCTTGCAACGACATGGGTTCTGCCAGCATGTCATCGGTGGCCTCCGGGCTGTCCACAGCGTCCCAATCCTGTTTGGTATAGCCACCGGCCTTGGCCTTCTTTGCGTCAAATCCAGGAGTCATATCGGTTCCTTTCCTTGTTGGATGCTGGGCGCAGAGAAATGACTGAAAGACCCTCGGAGCCGAGTAGCACAAAAACACACGCCACTGTTCCATCCTCAAGCGGTCCAATCGCCATCAAGCGGCCGTCCTTTGCGTTAAGGATCATCGCATTCGTAAAGAACTCTTCGGTTAACAGGTCAAAGTCTAAGCCGTGCTTATCAATGTTTGCCTGCCGCTTTGGCTCGTCATATGTGATGATCCGCGTCATGTTTATGTAACTACAATAACTAGCGTTTCAAGTCAAGTTTTTGTAATTACAAAAACCGCATTTCTTAGACCAACTCACGCGGTAGGCGTGAATTGGCCTACGGGGTCTAGCCCATGATTTCCTTTAGCTGCCGCTCCACTTGCTGGCCAGCAAAGCGGGCCGCATTGGTCAACTGCCGTTGCCATGCGCCTTGGCTCGGTGCCCACTTGAACGCATGGTTTTTTAGGATTGCGCGGACTTCTTCGCTCGGCTTCCCATCGAAAATGAATTGCACACGGTTTGCCTCGGTGTTCTCGGCAATGGTGCAGCCTTCGTAAATCTCACGCTCGCTTGACTCTACCTCTGCGGTGTCCGTCGTCATGGTTTTTGGGGCCAATGGCGGTCTAAACTAAGAGAGAGTTTGGCTCATCTGATTGGTTTGATT
>NZ_CANNGP010000108.1 GCF_947504105.1 uncultured Tateyamaria sp. | reverse complement strand
AGTCTGCGGCGTCGAGGCGATGTGACGATCTGGGTTTCTGATGATGTAGTGAAGAAGTGGGCTTCGCCGCGCCGCAAGACGCGCGGTGGTCAGTCGCGTTACTCCGATCTGGCAATTGAGATCTGTCTCACTCTGAGGGTCGTGTTTCGACTCCCGCTCAGGCAAACTCAGGGCTTCGTGCGGTCGATTGCCGGGCTGATGGGCATGGACCTCGTGGTACCGGATTACTCGACTTTGTCGCGGCGCGGTAAGGGGTTGAAGATCACCCCAAACCGGAGCGTTTCAGACAAGTCTATCACCCTCATCCTAGACAGCACGGGACTGAAAGTGCATGGCGGCAACGGCTGGCATGAAGAAAAACACGGCACCAAGAAAGCCCGCAAAACATGGCGTAAGCTCCACATCGGACTCGACCCGGAAACTGGCGATGTCGTTGCCTCGAAAGAGTTTCGGCGGAAGTCCGATCTGTTGACTTCGGTTGTCGGTGTCGGCCCGAAGACAGCAGCGGCCTGTCTTGCCTATGTTCCTGAACTCGGTTCACTGACAAAAGGCCAGGCAGCAGCGATTGTCGGTCTTGCACCGCACGCCCAGGATTCCGGTACGTTGAAGGGTCATCGCCGTATCTCAGGCGGAAGGCGAGAGGTTAGGGCAAGCCTTTACATGGCCGCGCTTTCAGCGCTTCGTTATGACCCAATGATGCAAGCATTTGCGCGGCGTCTTCGTGAGCGCGGCAAACCCGCCAAGGTCGCGATTACGGCCATCATGCGCAAGCTCATCGTCATCATGAACGCAGTGCTGAAGACGGGCGAACCGGCGAGAGCTTCTGTATCATAAATGCCTGCTCAGGCCGGCATAAGTATTGTAAATGCGAACTTAACCGGTGGATGCCTCATGGTTTCTCCTAAATCAAACAGGGACACATCCATGCGCGCGCCAGAAGTCAAATCAACTGCTCCATCGCCAGTCCAGCAGATCACCCACGATGCACCACGGGTTAAAAAGTTCCGAGCCGATCTTGCACCGAGCGAAGCAGCATCTCCAAAATCTCAGGACGGCGGAAGGCAGCAGAGGGCGATGTTTGCCGATGCAACTGAGCGTCACCAAGGAAACCGCAATCTAAACACTGAGCTTACAGAAAACGGTTCTAAGCAGATCTCTGCAAATTCACTCATGTCGAGAACTGCTGAAAAGCTTGAGATCAGCCTGCCTGCAGAGCGCGTTGACCGTGGATGGAAGGCAAAAGTTGCATCCAGAGAAAACGGTCAAGGAACGCAAAACCTCGCCGCAGTCCGTTCCGATGAGACTGGAAAATGGAAACTCATGCCGGACAAAATGCAGGCGGCGGGGAATAGGAATAACGTAGGCCAGTCGAATCACATTAAATCGAGTTCAAACCGGGAGACCGGTAGAAGTAGCTCTGCCACAGCGATCAGTTTTGACAGCCTCAATGCCGATCTGGATGCGTTAACGCCTTCCAATCGCGAAAAGATGGCCAGGGAAGTGGTTGAAGATGGTGTGGCCTTCATCAAGCTTTCCCAAGCAGCACGGAAAGAAATGCTAAATGCAGCGGTTAATCATCCCAATGGTAATGATAGTGTGGGAAGTGCAGCCCACTGCATCCCTAGTGGTGAAACATCCAAGAAATTAACCGACCTTGCCAATGCAGTTTTTCAAAGCGTTCACAGTCAATATGGCTTTCCAAAAGTCGAACTAGAGCCATTCACACTCGACATTAAGACGTGGGGTGGGCGGGCCTCCGAAAACTGGCATCAGGACAAGGAAATTTATCCGATCATTATGGGTGTTACCCTATCTACTGGAGAAAACGGTGCGCCAATGGAATACATATCACGCAACAACATGAAACACTTTGAACAACCGGAATTGGGCCCAGGATTTAAAGGCAGGTTTAAGCCAAAGGCCAGCTTTGACGCCAACCGTCACGTGGATCGAGTACCCGAAGGACATTTGGCAATTTTTGTTTCGAAAAAGCGTAACCAGACGGAACCTACAATTGGATTACTTCATAAGTCTCCCGATGATTCACAAGGACGAACGATAGGACTTTTTAGGTTCGCGCCCAAAAATCAGTAAGTCGTTGTATAAGCCTGCACGGTAGATATTTTTCGAAGATGAAGCCAAAAAAGGTACGCGAAGGGGCCTGAGGTTCATGATGGAAATGTCCTGTGTTCAATGATGGAAATTACTTGTCAGCGCACAGCTCGTCGATGATCAGACCGACAATGCTAGCGTAAGCCATATCGCCGTCCGGCCGCTCTTGGCGGGCCAGGGACTTCGCGATGTCGGATGGGGAATGGCCATGCTGCAAGAGAAGTGAAATCAGCACGCAATCATCCTGCATCTGAAATTCCAGCTGTGATCCCGATCGGAAACCGGCGGAGTAGAAAACCTCGCGGGCGCGTGTGTGTTCGTCTGGATCATACCCTATCGAGAGGTGGATTGTGTGTAAGCGGTTTCGTCTTTAGCTCTTCGGCTTGTTCGAAAACATGCCAAGCAGCCCACAGGTCGGCGAGGTCTGGAGAATGATCATAAACTTCAGGTTTCATGACATACGTGCCCGTCCGTTGAACTCGGCCTGTTTGGCCAGGGCGGTGTCTGTTACGCTGCTTGGGCAGCGTAACGCCAGGGGA
>NZ_CANNGP010000107.1 GCF_947504105.1 uncultured Tateyamaria sp. | reverse complement strand
AGAATAGCAGCCTAAATGAACCCCTGATCCATCTTAAACCGGCTGCAAATTGGTCGAAAATCTAGGACCACCTCTTAAATACGTGTGTGGGATTCCCGCCAGCCCGTTGTTTTGCTATGGTCTGGCTATGCTGGACGTCGACAAATCTCTGCCGAAGGACCCCGATAAACTGAGACAGTTCACGACCCTTTTGCTGGCCGAGGTGAAGTCACAAGCTGTCTTGATCGAGAAGCTGCGACATCAGTTAGCAGGTCAGCGTCATCATCGGTTTGGATCGTCATCCGAGAGCATTGAACAGCTTCAACTGGCGCTGGAAACAAGCGAGATCGCTGTTGCCAAGATGACGGCAAAGCTGCGTCTTCCTGATGAGGAATCCAAGGATAAACCGAAGCGTCGCCCCATTTCCGATCATATCCCGCGCATGGAAGTCGAGCTGACCACCGGCGACGATGATTGCCCCCAATGTGGTGGCGGATTGCGTCGTTTGGGAGAAGATGTGACCGAAGAACTGGAATATGTGCCTGGACGGTTCATCGTGAACCGCATCGTGCGGCCGCGCTTTGCCTGTTCGGGCTGCGAGGCCTTTACGCAGGCAGCGTTGCCATCGCGTCCCATCGAACGTGGACGCCCCGGTCCGGGACTGCTGGCACATGTGTTGGTCAACAAATATGCCGACCACCTGCCGCTCTATCGTCAAAGTAGCATCTTCGAGCGCGACGGGATCGACATTGACCGTTCAACGTTGGCCGACTGGGTTGGCAAATCCACGGCGTTGTTGGAACCACTGGCGGATGCCATTGGGCGGCATGTTCTGGCCGGGCAAGCTATCTTCGCAGACGATACCCCGGTGAAGATGCTGGCCCCCGGGACCGGCAAAACAGCGACAGCCCGCCTTTGGGCATATGGACGAGACGAGAGGCCATGGGGCAGCAACGTTGCACCCACCAGCTGGTATCAGTTCTCGCCAGACCGCAAAGGGCAGCACCCCAAAGATCATCTCGCAAAATATCAGGGTTGGATGCATGCGGACGGCTATGCCGGGTTCGAAGACCTCTATCGTTCCGGCGACATTCGCGAAGTCGGCTGTATGGCCCACGTCAGGCGCAAGTTCGTCGACATCCACCGCGCCCAAGGTTCTGCGATCGCCGACGAGGCCATCAAGCGCATCGCACAGTTGTATGCGGTCGAGAAAGAGGCCCGTGGATCACCACCAGATCAACGCGCCGATCTCCGACAAGCGCAGGCAAAACCGATCTTCGATGATCTGGAAACATGGCTACACGCCCAACTGCCCAGCATCTCCGGCAAATCGCCACTGGCAGGCGCAATCCGCTATGCCCTGACCCGCATGGCGCGGCTGCGTCCTTACCTCGACCACGGCATCTTGGAGCTGGACAACAACACTGCCGAAAGGGCGGTGCGCTCAGTTGCAATCGGGCGCAAGAATTACCTATTCGTTGGATCACAGACCGGCGGCCGCGCCGCCGCAATCGCCTACACCTTGATCGAAACCGCCAAACTGAACGGCATTGATCCCCAAGCATGGCTCGCAGACACGCTCGCCCGCATTCCAGACTACAAGATCAACCGCGTTGATGATCTCTTGCCGTGGAACGCCCAAGTTCAGGATGATTGGCCGTATGAATGAACAGCACATAAAGAGAAGCAGAACAAATTTTTAGCCGTTTTTATTGGGTTTGACAGTCGGTGCAGCGCTAAGTTGGGCCTTATTTGTCTTCCTCTATAGCCCAACCGACGCTCAATTCCTCAGAACCGCTTACGCGCAGTACTTCAAAGAACTATCCAATTCTGAGTTAGGTCAGCACGGTGCCTTTGACGATTGCAGATTGGTAGATCCCGATCAGCAAGACAAACGAATGAGCATCAAAAAGATCGCCATTTGTGAACTTGCCACTCCTGACGGAGAACGGCGGTCGTTGATGATCGCAATGACGCCAACTGCAAACATCCTGTACACAGACAAAGAGGCCTTCCCGGATCAAACCGAGTAGACCGGACGCTTAAGTCGGCACACTATACGGGAACGCCGCTAGAGCTTTACCAAGCACTGCGGGCGAGACAACCTGTGCCGTACGGCGCTTTCGTAAATCTTGGTGGTCGGAAAATCCTGTCAAGGTCGCCAGAACTCTTCTTTGCAATAGACGAAAACGGGAACTTTCAGACCAAACCAATGAAAGGCACTGCCGCCCGAGGCAAGACACCGCAAGATGACGCGAAGCAAAAGGCATGGCTACATGGTTCCGAGAAGAACCGCGCAGAGAACCTCATGATTGTTGACCTCTTGCGCAACGATATCAGTAAGATTGCCGTGATTGGGAGCGTCAAGGTTCCCAAGATGTTCGAAATCGAAACCTATGACACTCTGCACCAGATGACGTCTCTTGTCGTGGCACAACTTTTGCCAAACAAGACATTGTGCGACATTTTTGAAGCGCTGTTTCCTTGTGGTTCGATCACCGGCGCGCCAAAGATCAGGGCGATGCAAGTGATCCGATCGATGGAGCGTGAAGCACGCGGAGCCTATTGCGGCTCTATCGGATGGATTAGCCCAAACAATGCAATGCAGTTCAACGTCGCGATCAGAACAATAGTTTGCCATGACAACGGGCGTGCGACGCTTAATGTTGGGGGAGGTATCGTCTACGACAGCGATTCAAAGGACGAATATGGAGAAGCACTGCTAAAATCCAGCTACGCTACCTGAGGCGGCAGGCTAGTGTTCCCCGTCTGACATAGGATTCCCATTGTCGGTTCGGAGTGTCATGTTGGGGCATGAGACGAGATGACAT
>NZ_CANNGP010000106.1 GCF_947504105.1 uncultured Tateyamaria sp. | reverse complement strand
GGATGAAGGCGGTCTTGGGTGCGACGGTGTGCTACGAGTTGATCAAAAGCACCGCAGGAAGCACCAGCGGTGGCTTATGCGCCGCTTGATTTTGATCCCGGCGAGGCCCACCAGTTCTGCTGGAGCCATCAGGTCGTGATCCTCGACGGCGCCCCCCCACGACTGCGAAGGTTGCCCCTGTCCGCCCGAGCCATAGCCGGATGCCATATGTTCGGGCATATCTGACGTAGCGCGGCCCGTTCTTCGGGTGGCGCCCCACGCGCGGCCTTTTCGACGGCATAGAGAAGTGCGATGCGCCGGATGGCCTCTTCGGCGATTTGCGATCCCTGCGACTGAGAGATATCGACGAACTTGCGGCGCACATGGGCCATGAGGCGTGTGCCTTCCGTCCAGAGGATTACCGCACCTGCAAATGCCAAACAGATCGCGCGGGCGAGCCCTCTAGGGATGTAGACGCCGAACTCGGCAACCAAGCCACGCAGGCCGTTGATCAGTTGCGTCCGCTGACGAACCAGAAGACCACGGGCACGATGCAGCGACAGCAGGGACTGTTGTTCGACCGTCTTGACCGCCACAAAGCGCATAGTCGGTTGGGTCACCTCACCCAACCAATTATCAAAATGCCATGGGACACGGATCGGATGGGTTGCGTCCGCTTGTCGCAAAGGAGACCGAATTTTTTTTGACAGTTGAAACACGGCACAGCAAGTTTGCCCCACATTTGACGGTCTCGAAAAAACCAGTTCAGTTCAGCATTAAATCGCCGCGCACCATCAAAGTTGAGCGGCTATCTGCTGGTTCACTTGCTGTTGGCCACCGTCACCTTGGATGGAAGAAATCGGTGGTTACAGTCACGGGTAGTTAGAAAATCCACAAGGAGAACAATGCGATGAATGCTATTTCAGAACCGTCTAACGACATGGGCGCCAGCGATGAATATACGATGTTCAGTACGTTGTTTTCCGCTCTGCCAGAGCCGTTTGTCGACGTCGGCACCAGCGGTGACGACACAATGTTCAGTACGTTGTCTTCCACTTTGAAAGCAAAGGCAGGGGACGATACCATCATCACTGGTGGCGGTAACGGCAGGATACTTGCCGGGCCAGGAGACGACAGACTGGAAATCACGGACGGAGGGGTCACAAAGTCAAGTGGAGGTGCCGGGAGCGACGTCTTCGTATTCGATGACAAAGGTGGCACCCATCTCGTGACAGACTTCTCGTTGGAAGAGATGGATGCGATTCTACTGATAGGGGACAGCAGTTTTGAATGGGAGCGGACGGACACCTTTGAAGTGACAGCCTACTATGGTGACACGACGCTGATTTTCGAGAATGTGACTGGTCGTGAGTTTACCTATGAGGAAGCGTTTCTCTGAGGCGGCAAGCCATCTGGCCGCTCGACAACGTGATGCTTCGCCTTTTCCCGGTCCGGCCCCGGCTTTCATCCGACATTCCGGGCTTGGTTTGAGGCGGCGCAAATGGGCTTGATGTCAGTTTGTCGGGCGGTGAGTGTGGTCGGCTGCGAAACAAAGGAGGGCTTGGGATGGTGGTTTTGTTGCTCCCATCGCCTGCGCTTCCCCATCTTGCCAGAGTTTTTGAGTGACCACTGCAATTGCGGGTGTGTTTAGTGAGCCTAGAAAAACTCGGACCGACTGCCCTTAGTGGGTAAGCCGGTCCAACATGGACATCAGAGGTGGTCCTAGGTTTTGGACCAGTTTGCAGCCGGTTTAAGGTGGATCAGGGGTTCATTTAGGCTGCTATTCTCATTGGTTGTGTTTTGCTGGCGTAGGCCTCATCGGGGGTCAACAATCCGTGCGTCGAATGCGGGCGTTCAGAGTTATAGTACCTCAGCCACTTGCCGATCCCAGTGCGCATTTCTGAGCCTGTCTCAAAGGCATTCAGATAGACGCATTCGTACTTCAACGAACGCCACAATCGTTCGATCATCCGATTGTCACGCCAAGCGCCTTTGCCGTCCATGCTGATCTTTATCTTTGCGTCTGTCAGCACGTCGATCCACGCACCGCTGGTGAACTGACTGCCTTGGTCGCTGTTGAAGATTTCCGGCGCACCGTGCTTGGCAATGGCCTCCTCCAGATCCGCCGAGAGCGATGCTTCCAACTCATCGAGGATGTCGTCGTTCAGGTTAAAATTCTTGACATTTGGAGTGGGACTGGTCATATATGCCTCGTTAGCCCCGGACCCGCCTCTGCCTCAGGTATGCGCCCGGGGCTCAGCATTTCAGGACATTCAACTCTTTAACTTGCGGTTGCGGATGGTTTGCGTTTCGGCTTGTAGCCGCGTTTTGCCACAGCCTTGCGTTCGGTTTTCACGTCTTCCTCAACCTTGCGGAACTCGGGTTCGAGTTTCTTCAGTCGTGCCACCAAGCCGCTCAGATCGTAGGTGTTTGTCATCTTGCCGCCATGCGCAGCATAACGTTCAACACGTTCGACCAGACCCGCCTGTTCAAGCTCTGCAATGTATCGCTGGACCTGACGCTCACTGAGACCCAGCCGCTCGGCCAGAAGTTTCTTGCCGGGGTTACAAGTTTCAGAAAGATTCATCTGAATGTCTTCTTGTATATAGGACCGGAAGGTTTCTTCCGGTTCACAAGAGGAATCAGCATGGTTTTCTATCCAATTGGTGAGTTTTGTGCACAGGTCGGTGGCGGCATCGATGTGCTGATACCTGAAAGCTGGGTGATGGTGCCACAGCCTTTGCACCGTCCTGAAGGAGCTGGTTGAGGGTTACACCCATCTAGCGAGACCGCCTTCATCCGTTTGGCAGACGGTCAGCGACAAGGGGATCCACGACGCTGAGTTTGGCTTGGCCAGCCCCCA
>NZ_CANNGP010000105.1 GCF_947504105.1 uncultured Tateyamaria sp. | reverse complement strand
TCCGATAGATGCAGTTATTCTGGTCGGAAAATCACGATGTTTGCAGTTCAAAGCGCAGATGATTGCGGTCCGTTACACCTAGGCTTCGGCCGGCAGGCGGCCTCCGCCCCGAGCCTCTACCCCCTGCCCGCCCTGTGGCCCAGGTGCGCCGCCCCCTGTCTCTCTGAGCCAGTGCGCGCCGCGGCCACATGGTCGTTCAGGGGCCAGAGTCTCGGCCCATGCGGGTAACGGTCGCTGGTGCGGTCCTGGCTGACATCGAGGCGCATCGTTCTTGCCTTCACCTTCTTGAAATATCCTGTGGGGGAGTGCGCGTTGCGCACCGGGGGCAGACGGCCCCCGCAGCCGCCCAGGGCGGCTTTTGCCACTCTGGGGATTCGTCGCTTTGCTCCGAACGCCCATCGTGGTTGCGGTCCTCACGAGATCCCGCTGGCGTGTCGTTCAGCCGTGATCGGTCGCGGCCTTTGACTGACAGACCAGGCCGCCACGGCCAAGGGGCTTTCGCGGCATATCCTGTGGGCGGCGGTGCCGTCCTCGGTATTCCACGGTCCCCTTGTCCGCGTCGTCCTGGTCCGTCCGTGTCGGCTCGTGCGCGACCGACCGACGGCTGACGAGCAAGCCATCTCCGGGGGTTTTGTGATCAGACCTTGTAGGCGGAGGCCGCGGCGCGGCCACGAGGTTTTATTGCCCCGCGAGCGGGGCGTGCGCTCCCTTCCCTCGGGCATCAAAGCAAGCACGGGGAAGGTGTTGATTGCAAAGGGTTTATTAGCAGAAAGTGTAAATATATCAGTTGGTTAGGCTGTTTTCAGATGGTACAAAAGGAGTACGAAAAGGGGGCATCAAGGGAACAATCCCACCGCCCCAACCTTACCACATAGGAGACAACCAAAAATGAAGCTGGTTTTTGAAAACCCAGCCCGCTTGCGTGCCGAACTGCACGATCAAGAGATGGGCGAGAACACCGCCAAGCATCACGACAAATGGGCCTATCTGGGCAGCGATTTGCGTATCTACACCCACCCCGCAAAAGAGGGTGCAGAGAAGTTAGCCGCTGCTTTCTACGTCATGCACGCAGACTATGAAACGACAACAGGGTCCGTGTGCTCAACGTCTGAAAACCTGTTGCGCGCCATTGGCAAGGATCATCACGCCGTGGCCCCCATCAAGCCGGACCTGTCGCTGTCTGATTCAGAAGGAAAAATATTGGCGGCCCTGAGCATTTGGGAAAAAGAATGGGCGGAGGCGGCACAATGAACAGCTATCAAAAGAAGCAAGAGTCCCGCAAAGAAAGTCTGTTAGCCGCAGCAGATCGGCAGGACGCCAAGGCCAGCGCGGCCTTTGACGCAGCGGATTTGCGGGAAGAGAAAAGCGGCATTCCATTTGGTCAGCCTATCCTTGTCGGGCACCACAGCGAGGGGCGGCACCGCCGCGCCCTTGCAAACTCTCACGCCGCCATGGATCGAGGTGTCGAGGCATCAAAACGGGCCGACGAGCTGCGCCGCCGTGCGACCGGTGTCGGACAAGGCGGGATCAGCAGTGACGACCCCGACGCGCTGGACCTGTTGCGCGACAAGCTGGCGAACCTGAAACAGTCGCAAACCAATATGAAGGGCGCTAACCGGGTTGTGCGAAAGTGGCACAAACGAGGTGTCACGCATGAAACCGAGGGCGAACAGTTTGCGACCTATGCCAAGGAACTTGAGCGAGTGGCAGCACACTACAGCGCAGCCCTTGCCCGCGAAATGCTGGTTCCTAAATATGGCCGCGTCGTCGCCTTTGAGAGCTTCAGGCTGACCAACAACAACGCGCGGATCAAGGCCACAGAGCAACGCATCGCGCAGCTTGAACGGGCCGCAGAGGTTGAGACAAGCGAGCGTGAGATTTTCGAAGGGTGTACCATCATCGAGAACACCGAGGAAAACCGGCTGCAAATCATCTTCGATGGGAAGCCCGCCCCGGAGGTTCGCACGATCCTAAAAAGCCATGCTTTCAAGTGGGCACCGAGCCAAGGCGCGTGGCAACGGCAGTTGACCAATGCGGCCCGCTTTGCAGGCCAACAGGTCGAGCGGCAGCTAAAGGAAATGAACGCCTAGAAAAATATGGCGCCGGAACTGGCGGAAATCCCCGGTTTCGGCATCTTTTTCTTGCAAAAATGTAGCTTGTGGGCTACAAGTAGTTATGATAGAAATACGCAAAACAGATGACTTCAACCGCTGGTTCACGCGTCTCAAGGACAAGCGTGCGAAGGCCAAGATCGCTCTCCGCATCGACAGGCTTAGCCTTGGCAATCCCGGCGATGTTGAGCCCGTTGGCGAAGGTGTCAGCGAAATGCGCATCCATGAAGGCAAGGGCTATCGGGTCTATTTCATCTCGCGCGGGGACGTACTCGTAATTCTACTGTGTGGTGGGGATAAGAAGACCCAGACCCGTGACATCAGACATGCCAAAGACTTGGCAAAACACTTGGAGGATTAAGACGATGGTTACCAAAACAACGCCTTATGACACTGCCGACTACCTCGATACACCCGAGGTTATCGAAGCCTACCTTGAGGAAGCATTTGCGAGTGGTGACAGCGTGCTTATCGCCGTCGCTCTTGGCAACGTCGCGCGCGCGCAAGGCATGAGCAAGATCGCAACGGAAACCGGTTTATCGCGCGAAAGTCTCTATCGCGCGCTCAGCGAGAAGGGGAACCCGGAACTCGGCACCGTTCTTAAAGTGCTTGGAGCGATCGGGGTAACCCTCTCCCCGAAATACGCGACAGTGCAAACGCAGCCGCATTAACGGAAGGCAGAGGTGTAGCTGTAACGGACCGCAATCATCTGCGCTTTGAACTGCAAACATCGTGATTTTCCGACCAGAATAACTGCATCTATCGGA
>NZ_CANNGP010000104.1 GCF_947504105.1 uncultured Tateyamaria sp. | reverse complement strand
GCCACCAATGCCCCCCAAAGTCGAGAGAACACTGGATCAATCATCGCAGATCGATGCAGAAGTCATAAGACAAGCCCGAAAAGCTATTGAAAACGATTCATCTATAGATATTCTCTTCCCCCTTCAGCACCGAATTGTCCGATAGGCCTCGAAACGTTTCGACCCACCGTCTTTTGGTTCGCGACATCAGCCGTTAGGGGCTGCCGTACGGTCATCAGTTGCAGGCTGCTTAGCTGTGCTGATCGTCCTAAGCTGCGACCGCCGCATAACCCAGGATCAACGGAACCAGCCCCGAGCAAAAACGTTGTGAAAAATATCTCCAATAAATCTTTATGCTTGTGGAGGCTCCCCAAAAGAAATATAATAAATAGATTATTCGTAGGAAACGATCTAATGCGTCTCACGCTTCAAGCAGAGCATGCAGTTCGAGCCCTAATGTATCTGGCCCTGAGGAGGGACCGATTGTCTACGATTGCGGAGTGCTATGAGATATCCCGTAACAATCTGATGAAAGTGGCTCACACGCTTGGCGTCAGTGAATTCATCGTCACGGTTCGCGGGCGATCAGGGGGTCTCAAGCTCGCAAGGGCTCCGAAGGATATCAACATCGGAGAGGTGGTCCGCCTCGTCGAAAGTCAACCGTCTTCAGCCGAATTTCTGACCGAAAGGGTTGATAAGGACCCAATGGTCGGACTCCGCCGCGCGCTCGGCGAATCCGTCGACGCGTTCTATGACTCGCTCGGCCAGTATTCGTTAAAGTCACTGGTTGATGGTAACGATGCCCTGAAACGCCTCATTTTCGAAGGTGGCTCGTCATGACAACACAGCTGCGGACTGCACACCAACGACGAAAGCAGATACGGAAGAACGCTGACGCACTGGGTATTGATGACGCCTATCTCTCCACATTGGTGGAGACGTTCTATGAAGGAATAGGGGCGGACGAGCGGATCAGCCATATCTTTGCAAACAAGATCGGTGACGACTGGGAGCACCACCTCGCGAAGATGAAGGATTTCTGGTGTTCCGTCGCCTTCAATGCCGGACGATATTCGGGCAAGCCCGTGCCGAAACATCAAGCCTTGGTGGAGACTCGCCCTGAGCATTTTGAAGTTTGACTTTCCCTGTTCGAGCAGACGTTGAAGGATACCGCACCGACACCTAAGGTGATCCCCTATCTGATGAAGCGCGCGGAACGGATAGCTTCGAGCCCGCAAATGGCAATGTTCGGCATGCCCGGACCCCCGGGAAGCAGGTGGTAGTATGACGCCGATCATATCAAAGGGATTGGCAGGTGTCTGGGCAGGAATTGTCATCGGCGGCTCATTGATCGCCGCGTCGGCGAAGTTTCAGGTCACGACCCTGTCAACGCCCCAGTTCCTCGAGGTCGAACGCGCTCAATTCCATTGGGTTGGCGTCGCAGAAGCGGCTCTATGCGCCGCTCTTCTCATCTCAGTATTTCTGAGCGATAGGTCGCGCTTCATCTTTCTGTAGATCCCTTTGGACTATTCGCCGTACAGCGCCTCTATCTGATGCCACTCCTGGACGCGCGAACGCTAAAGACATTGCCGGTTCCGATGCACATCTTTTTCATAGCGTTGGAAATTGCAAAGGTTCTGCGACTTTGCCGTGCGAGGACTAAAATATAGAAGGTTTAAATATGCCAGCCACACGTAGCCTGCCGAACGGTGTCGAGAAATACGCCGAGTCTCCTCTCTTTGCGGCCGGAAAGGTCCCGGAGAGCTTGCAAAAATCGCACAGCACCAAAAGTGGAACCTATGCGCGCCTCGTCGTCACGGCGGGCCAAGTCCAGTACTTTCTCGTCGGTGAAAGTACGCGTGTTGCCACAATTAACGTTGGTGACACGTTCGTCATCCTACCTATGGAAAAGCACTTCGTACAGGTGACCGACGATGCGGAATTTTACCTGGAATTCTGCAGATAGGATCCAAATAGTACATAAAACCGCGGCCTCTCCGAACAACCTGACACCCAAGCGCGGAGGACATTCCCATGATTCGCAATTGACGCGTGATGGACTTTGAGTGTCGTGATGTACTGTAGGCGAAGCGGTCTTGAATTAAAGTTAGATATAATCTATTTATATTAAATAAGAGTGCGTCCCATTCGATCATGGTCGCAGACTGCTTTTTTAGGTGAGCGCGCGCTGGACCATATCTGACGACCGTTCGCCACGACATAAGGAAATGCATAAATGACCAAGATACTTGTTATATACTACTCATCTTACGGGCATACAGAAGAACTTGCGAACGCGATTGTCGAAGGTGCTCGCCAGGAAGGTGCCGACGTGACGATCATGCGTGTACCCGAGATCGTGCCCGAAGACATCGCCAAGGATGCCGGCCTCAGACTCGATCAAGATGCACCGATCGCCAGACCCTCTGACCTGGCGGACTATGATGGCATCATTGCTGGAACGCCCACGCGCTTTGGAAACATGGCCGCACAAATGCGTAACTTTTTGGACCAGACCGGCGGATTATGGGCAGATGGGGCACTGATCGGAAAGGTCGGGAGCGCATTTGTATCGACCGCGACACAGCATGGTGGTCAGGAGACGACACTTACATCAATGCATACCACTTTCCTCCATCACGGGATGGTCGTCGCAGGCGTCCCCTACTCCTGCGAGGCGCTGAAGGAAATTGAGGAACCTATCGGTGGGTCGCCGTATGGCGCTGGAACTCTGGCCGGCCTCCATGGCAAGAAGACTCCCAACGCGAAAGAATTGGAAATCGCCCACTTCCAAGGTGCTCATGTGGCAAGAATAGCTACGCGTCTCGCCAGCTAGTTCGAACTGATCTGGATAGCCAAGACAAATCGCATTTAGCCCCATCAGCCCCAAGAACGACAAGTTGAAAGTCAGTTACAAGACATCGGGCCATGAGTGTAACAAAAACAATGATGGTTGCATGCCCAATCCAAGCACTACTAGTGAGCAGCCCCACCTGTGTGGTTGAGTTTGAGTGTTAGTGCATGGTTGGCCTTTGGTCTATTGCTACGATGAA
>NZ_CANNGP010000103.1 GCF_947504105.1 uncultured Tateyamaria sp. | reverse complement strand
GTAAGCGTTGCTTTGACCCCACCTTGATCAATTGGGGCGCTTTCCCTTTGGCTTCCAGCGCTTGGCGAGTTTGAGGACTTCGAGGCGGAGTTCGTCGCTGTCGGGGATGTTTGGGTCGAAGTCGCCGCCGTACCAGCTTTTCAGGTCTGCATGCTCTGGGTGCTTTGGATCGCCCATGGCTTCGAGGAACTCTTCGTAACCGGGTGCGCCGCCGACGTCCTCGGGCGGACAACGTCCAGCGATGTCTGTCAGTCGCGGGTAGAGTTCGCCGGGGACGGGGTCGGTGATCTTGCCGATCTTGATCTTGTGGTCCCAGCTGTCGCCGAAGTCGTAGAGGTAGTTGATCATGCGCGCGCCGGTGTCCTCGATGAGCTCGGCCAAAGTGCTTTTGTTGGCGGGCAGGTCTTCGCTGCCGAAGTCCGGGTCGGGCAGCCCCCATGTCGCGCTGCCTGCTTCGAACATGTAGAGGTGCGAGTTTGTCCAGCCCATAGCAGCCTGGATCGTTAGATGGAGGCGGTCGAGGCGGATATCAGTGGGCACCTGCAGAGTGCGCGTGACGGCAGTCTCGATGTATTTAAGCGTGATCTTCAACTCGATGATGCTCATGGCTCCGCTCCCCCATCAGTCCCCCTGTCAGGTCTTTGTAATTCCAAGGCAGGAGGGCGTCGATATCGGATTGTTTGTGTCCTTGGGCGATGGCGCTGAGCGTCGCGGCTAGCCAGGCATGGGGATCGACACCATTCAGTTTGCAGGTCTCGATCAGCGAGGCGATCATTGCCCAGTTCTGTGCCCCAGCATCATGGCCTGCGAAGAGCGCATTTTTGCGGCTGAGGGCAATCGGGCGGATGGTCCGTTCCACAGTGTTGGAATCCAGCTCAATCCGGCCGTCTTCCAGGAACAGGATCAGCCCGTCCCAGTATTTGGCGATGTATTTCAGGGCTTCGCCGATTGGGGATTTGCCCGACACGCGGGCGCGGTTGACCGCAAGCCAGACCTCAAACGCTTCGATAATAGGCTTTGAGCGCTCTTGCCGCACGGCGCAGCGCGCGTCCGCGCTCAGGCCACGAATGTCCTTTTCGATCCGGTAGAGGGCGGTGATCTGTTTCAGCCCCTCATCGGCAATTGGTGTGGTGCCGGTTTGAGAGACCTCGTACAGTTTGCGCCGCGCATGTGCCCAACAATAAGCAAGCCGTATATCTTCGGCAGGCCGTTTTAGGAGCCGGTTGTACCCGGCATACCCGTCAACCTGCAGGGTGCCACCGAAGCCCTGCAGAATGTTCTCCGCATATTGCCCGGATCGCCCAGGCGCATAGGTAAAGGCGACACCGGGTGGATCATCGCCGCCCCATGGCCGGTCATCACGCGCCAGGGCCCAGAAGTACCCCGTCTTCGTTTTGCGCTTACCGGGATCGAGCACCGGCGCGATGGTCTCATCCATGAACAGCTTCGATGACCTTTTCAAGCTTACCCGCAGCGCGTCATAGACTGGCTTGAGCTCAAACGCTGCCCTTCCCACCCATGCCGCCAGTGTCGAACGATCAAGATCAATGCCCTGGCGACCATAAATCTGTGCTTGCCGATACAAAGGAAGATGATCCGCGTATTTGCCGACGATGACATGCGCCACTGTCGCTTCCGTCGGCATACCACCCGGGATCAGATGCGCCGGCGCCGAGGCTTGCACGATGCCGCTTTCGCAGGACCGACAGGCATAGCGTGGGCGGCGCGTGACGATCACGCGGAACTGCGCAGGCACGATATCCAGCCGTTCGCTGACATCCTCGCCTATGACGTGCCGCCCGTGACCACAGGCGCAGGTCGTGTTCTCGGGCTCGATCACCTCTTCGATGCGTGGCAGATGTTTGGGCAATGATCCCCGATTGATCTTGCGCGCACGGGGGGTGCCGCTGATCTGCCGATCATCCGCCTCGTTCTCGGCATGAACAGCCTCCTGCGCGGCCTCGATATCCTCAAGCGCCAGTTCATACTGTTCCGGGCAGGCCTTTTCAGACCGCGCACCAAACATGGCGCGTTTGTAGTCCGCAACGAGCTTTTCCAAGTGGATGATGCGGATTTCCTTGCGGTCGATCACACCCGCCTGGACGGCATTCTGCTCCTGCTGCGCAAGAATGATGGCCTTCAAAGCATCGATATCGTCAGGAAGATCAGCTGTCGCAATCATGGCGCTGACCTACCAAATCGAGGGATCAGATGCCCGCCCAATCAACCGCCTGATTCACTCTGCCGCAGTCGGCGGGCGCGCCGCCAAAGCCTTCACCTTCCGCCAGTCGAGACCGGCAAAGAGGGCTTCAAACTGAGCGTGATTGAGCGACATAAGCCCATCCCTGATCGCAGGCCAGGTAAAGGTCGTTTCCTCCAGCCGCTTGTAGGTCATCACCAAACCGGTGCCGTCCCAGTAAAGCAACTTTAGCCGGTCGGCACGCTTGGCGCGGAACACAAAAACCGTGCCGGTGAACGGTTCCTTGCGCAACTCATTCTTCACAAGTGCTGCCAACCCGTCATGGCCCTTGCGGAAGTCGACAGGCTTAGTCGCAATCACGATCCGCACCCGGTTCGACGGCAAGATCATAGCGCGCCAAGCGCCCGCACGATTTCCGCAACCCGCGCCGCTGGTGTTGCCGGGTCCAGACGGATGACAACATCACCGGACACGATCTCAACCGATGACATCACGGATTCCTGTGGTGCGGGGGCTGGAGGTTCAAAGATCACTGACGCAAATTCAGCACCCGCCAAATAAGGTACCGGCAACTTGCCGTCCTTCGCCAACCGCCGCCATGACGACAAATGGTTCGGACGAAGATCATGCCGCCGCGCAACCTCATTCACCGTCGCGCCCGGCACAAGCGTCTCCGCAACAACCTGCCCCTTGTACTCATCCGACCAACGCCGCTTGCCAGATGGGCCAACCATGACCTCCATCCGGCAAATCTCCTCCATATGATGCTCTATATGGCCTCCCAAATCCGCCTCCATTGCCAAACTACTCTCGGCAACGGACTCGCAGATCAGGCAAGCATCAGGAAGGTGGGGTCAGCGCAACGCTTAC
>NZ_CANNGP010000102.1 GCF_947504105.1 uncultured Tateyamaria sp. | reverse complement strand
TGGTGGCCACGATGAGCAACAAACCCTCTCTTAGCAAATACCGCTATTTGGACCCATAGGCGCTGACGTCAGACAGCCGACGACATCCTGAACGGAACGCGCGATGTCGATGACAAGGGCATCCTTGCCCGCGTGCTGCGCAGCGAAAACGGTGCAATCACCGGACAGGATTTCAAGAACTTCTTCTGCCTTCTGGTGGCGGCAGGCAATGACACAACGCGTTACTCCATCGCCATGGCGCTGCATCTGCTGACACAGCAACAAGGTCTGTTGAAAACCCTGCAAGGCGGGGACGTATGGGAAACATGCGCGGATGAGTTCATCCGCCTTGCCTCGCCCACATTGCACTTTCGACGCACCGCCACGCGGGATGTCGAAATGCACGGTCAAACGATCAAGGAGGGCGACAAGGTGCTGATGTGGTTCGTCTCCGGCAGCCGGGATGAGGCCATGTTTGAAAATCCGCACACCGCGCAGCTTGATCGCAGCCCGAACCGACATGTCGCCTTCGGGCAGGGCGGACCGCATGTCTGTCTGGGCATGTGGCTTGCCAAGTTGGAGCTGAAATGCGTGCTGCAGGAACTTGCGGGTCGCATCCACACGCTCGAGGCCGTGGAGCCGCCCACCTGGACACGTTCGAATTTTATCTGCGGGGTCAAATCGCTGACCTTCCTGCCCAAGCCCATTCCAGACCGGGGCGGGTCCGGTCTGCATGTGAATTTCAGTTTTGCGGACGCGCAAGGGGCCAATGTGATCGCGCCTGACGGTGCGCTGTCTGATATTGCCAAGGGATGCATGGCGGGGCTCATCCACCATCACGAGGGGTTGGCAGGTTTGCTTGCTGCGACGGTCAACAGTTATGACCGTCTCGGCCCAGCATCCATGGCCGGGTATTGGGCCAACTGGGCGGATGACCACCGGCTTGTGACAACGCGGTCCTGCGTGACCTCGCCACGCTCCGCCCGGTTGGAGCATCGCATGGCGGACTGCGCGACGAACCCGTATCTTGCGGTCGCATCCGTTCTTCAGGCATCGCTTCTGGGTGTGAGTGGTGGCTATGCGTTAGACCCAGCCGAGGATCTCGACGGCTTGGACAACATCCGGGCGACCCGCCATGTACCATCGGCATTGGACAAGGCACTGGACGCGCTGGATGCGGACAAGCCCCTGCGCATGGCTGCGGGGGAAGCGATCTGCGATGCGTTGATTTTTCTCAAGCAGGACGAATGGAAGCGGCTCAAGGACAAGTCCGTGGATCAGGTGCGCGACTACTACCTGCCCTTCGTCTAGGGCGCACCAACAGGTGTGCCTTACAGGTGGATCATCGTAAGGCGGAGGTCACCTCCGCCGCGCGGACGCAGCAAGCTGCGCCTTACGCACCAGAACCTGTAAGGCGGACGTGTCGTCCGCCCCGACCTCAAAGCGGGGGCAGCCCGACGATGTTGCGCCCAGCCTCGGTCTTGAGCGAGAAGTCCTGACCACACCACGCATTGCCTTCAGGCCCCATCAAGACGGCAATGGCCTGCCCAACCCAATCGGGGGGGATGTGGGCGTCCCAGGACAATTGGCTAACCGGGTTGATGCCGGACGCGGCGATCTCGCGTTGCATGTCTGTTGCGACCGTGCCCGGGGACAGGCCCATAACGCGCACGCCAGACCCGCGCACCTCGTTATCCGCCACGCGGGTCAGAGACAGGACGGCAGCCTTGGTTGCACAGTAGTGGCTCCACCCCTCAAGCGCGCTTGTGGCCGCGCCGGAGGAGATGTTGATGACTGTGCCCGACCCGCGCGCGACCATGCCAGGCAACACCGCGCGCAGGCCGTGATAGACGCCTTTGATGTTCACATCGACGACCCGCCCCCAAGCGGTGGGATCGCTGTCCGCCAGCAGCGCAATCGGGTCGATCAACCCGGCATTGTTGACCAGCACATCCACATCACCCGCCCGCTCCATCACGGCCTGCACTTGCGCAAAGTCGCTGACGTCGCAGGGCGCCGCGATGCCGCCGGTTTCCTCCGCTAATGCCAGCAGCGCATCACCGGAGCGCGCGGCCAGAACAACACGCGCACCTAGTCCGGCGAGGACTCGGGCGCTGGCCGCCCCGATCCCCTTGCTGGCCCCGGTGATGACAACGGTTTTGCCTTTGACATGCCGCATGGCTCAACGATCCCATGTGCAGGGAATGTTGTTTTCAGTCGCACCCTCGCATTGCACCAGATCAAAATGCAGATCGACATCGACGCTCAGGCCCGTTGGGCTGTCGAGGAACGCTATGAAATCGATCCCGTGATCAAGGCGCAGGATCTCGCCCGTAGCCTCAAACCCCACAACACGTACCTCATCGTAGTTTGGGATGAAGTCGGGATAGACCCGGTCCCGCACCATGGTGAAATCCAGCGTCACCGGCGCGGCCTGGCCACGCATGGTCAGGTCACCTGTCAGCTTTCCGCTTGTGGGCGTCAGCATCAGAATGTCTGTGGATGTGAACGTGATCTGCTGGTTGTTGTCCGCATCCAGATAGTCCGCGTGGCGTAGATGCGCGTCGCGCGCCTCGTGATTGCTGTCGATGCTGGCGGCGTCGATGGTGAAGGTGATCTACGAATTGGCCGGGTTCTCTTCGTCAATCAGAAAGGTGCCGTCGTAGCTGTTGAAGCGGCCCACCGTGCGGCTCAACCCCATGTGATTGATTTCCCAGCCAATATGAGCATGGCCAAGGTCGAGTGTCCATTCGGTTGGCGCGGCACCGGCGGGCATGGTGCCAAGCAAAAAGGCGGCAAGTGGTAGTGTGCGGAACATGTCATATCTCCTTTTGGGATCAGATGACCCTCACCTATCTGTTGCGGAACGTGCAAAAAATGGGCTTGAGTGCATCGTATTCATGCGTAAATTGCATGAATGGACATCACCGCCCTCCGCACTGTGCAACTTGTTGCCCACCATCAAAGCTTTGCCGCCGTGGCGCGCGTGCTTGATGTTGATCCCAGCTCTGTCAGCCGAACGGTGGCAGGGATTGAGGGACAGTTGGGATTGCGGCTGTTTCAACGCTCGACCCGGCAACTCACGCTGACCGAGGCCGGTTCGGTGTATCTGGCGCGGATCGGTCCCTTGCTGGACGATATGGACCTTGCGCGAGACGCGGCGGCCGAGGTCAGCACACAGCCGTCAGGCCGCGTGCGGCTCACGGCGTCGGTCGCGTTCGGCCAAGAGGTGATCGTGCCACATCTCGCCGACATGCGTACGGCACTGCCCGAGATCGTGTGTGGATGCCCCCGGTTTAGCAAGACAATCTTCTGACGTTTCTGGCCTGCGTGATCGGTACCGGTCGT
>NZ_CANNGP010000101.1 GCF_947504105.1 uncultured Tateyamaria sp. | reverse complement strand
AGATGCCCAAAGGTCTTCCTCTCAGCAATCGCACTCGCCGCAATCGTTACTTACTGGTTATGAGTCCTGAGCCTAATCCATTTGCACCACGTGGTGGACCCGAAGGTTTATGCGCCAGCGCGTGCTCGCGTAAATGCGAAGCTTGCTCGGCTGCGGTATTATCGTTGCGGCTAAATAACCTCTAATGTGGAACTATCTATCCATCTTGCGTGACATGAAGTCTGTCTTCATTCCGTAAAAGAAAAGGGGTTTATCCCCTTGATGCAAGTATCGAGATTTGCTATCTATGACACATGGAAAAGAGCAAATCAGCATCACCCGACTTTAGCGTCCGCGACTTCTTCAAGCGCTTCCCGGATGATGAGGCATGCCTTGAACATATCTTCAATGTCCGGTTTGGTGACAAACATGCGTGCCGGGCTTGCGGTGTTGAAAGTACCTTCCACCGCATGAGCAACCGCCGCGCATGGGCCTGTGCGGCTTGCGGGGATCATGTCTACCCCACGGCGGGCACCATTTTCCAAGACACCCGAACGCCGCTCCAGGTTTGGTTCTATGCGATCTACCTGTTTGTCACCACTCGGCACGGGGTTTCTGGTAAGGAACTCCAGCGCCAGCTTGGCGTGACCTATAAAACCGCTTGGCGGATCGGCCACAAAATCCGTGAGCAAATGGACAAGCATGACCTCAAAGCCATGCTGCAAGGCCATGTCGAGATTGACGAGGCATACGTGGGCGGTAAGCGCCCCGGCAAGCGTGGTCGTGGGGCTGCTGGCAAAACCATCGTCATGGGCTTCAAGGAACGTGGTGGGCGTCTTGTTACCGAGATTATCCCTGACGTGAAGCTGAATACCCTGCGCGCCGAAACGCTCAAAACTGTTGAGGCTGGCACTACGGTTTCAACGGATGAACTCTACAGCTATCGCTTACTGAAAGAGCATGGCTACTCGCACGTTGCTGTTAAGCACGGCGCGAAAGAGTGGGCGGTGTATGACGCTGAGACGGACACGCTGCACCATACGAACCACGTGGAAAGCTTCTGGCGTCACTTCAAGCATTCGATCCGTGGCACCCACGTCTCGATCAGCCAAAAGCACATGCGTCGGTATCTGGACGAATTCACTTTCCGGGCAAATCATCGGGGCGAGGCGAACCTGATGTTTGATCGTCTTGTGGCGGCGTTTTGATCACGGTTGCGGCGGTTGCGCCAAACTCCGCCGCGCTTATTGGACCCGTGCCACGAGCCTCCTCTTGGGCGATGAACTTTTCTAAGTCGTTTGTCTTGATGGCTTTCGTTAGTGATAATGTCATGCCACCCCCAGAAGCGCCCGATAGTTATCATTTGCGGCAGAAATTTCAATCACTGACGCCGACTGTTCAAGAAGAGTAATATAGTCCGGTTTGAAATCGCCTTGACTTTCAACGGCCACCACCCCCATCGGCGCACTATCCCCAAGAAGCTTAAGGTCGCTGAATTTGGTATGGGCGCTGAAAACTGAAGAGTGAAATGGCGTCGCAATATCAAACGCAGCTGTCCCACCGTCTTGCACTCTACCTGCAACGGGCCAGACATGCCCAGACATACCAGTCATCTCCACGTCGCGCTCCACACGAGATTTTCCGTAAACGTCTATCAGCCTGTCAACAAGCATATCGCGTTCGTTTTTGGCCGATTGCTCGCTAATTGTCGCTTCCGTCAGGACGGTAGCGCGATGCGATGCGGCTGACACCATTTTCACTGCTCCAGCGATGCGATCAATGCTGATTTGGAGAACAAAGAAGCTGTGGCTGTCGAACCCAACGCCAAAATGGCTCGCCGTTGCGCGGGCATGATGCGCAAACTGACGTGGTGTTGCGCCAACCATCTCAGCTTCATTTGATCCAACACCCATATCCGACACGAAGCACGTATTACCGTCAAAAGACACGCGAACACGGACGGGCGATCCGCTTGGATACACGGCTCCCGTGGTAAAAATGTAACCATCGTTCTCGCGCTCAAACCGCGCCATCCCGCTTGCTACGTGCTCAACGGCATTTATGAAGGCACCGTCATTCATGTGTTTCCTCATACTTATCAAGACACTAGCCTCCCCTGGAAGCCGGGGCGCTCAATTCCTGATACCCCCTTGATTCTAAGCAATTTTTCGGCACATTCAAGGAAATCTTCAAGCGTACCGGGATCGGGGTCAAGTGGCACTGCTAACGGCAAATTACGCTGCCTCATGCGATCTTCACCTTCCAAATAGTTGATGTCGAACTTATGGATGTGCGAACTCGGTATATCCAAAAAGTGATACTCTTGCGGCCCAATTGCAGAATTCGTATGACCCACCCTCCACTCGATGCGCTCCAGCGCGAACGCGCTCCTAGCGCTCTCATCCGGTTGATATTCAGTTTGGAGTAGGAACCCATGCCCATTTCTTAGTGCGGGACTTTTCAGGCGCAAAAACAGGCCGAGGGCATCGCTCTCATTAATTTTCAATCGTACCCGGGCCGTTTTCCAATTTTCCCCCTCCTCGAACCAAGTTACAGGCTCTGAAAAGGTCTTCCATGGGGCAACAAGGTCGCTGAGCGTAACCAACTGAAATCCAGAAATTCTCTATCGTTTGCACAAAAACGATTTCTATCCAGATTTCACGTGAAAGGCGAGTCAAACTTGCCTCAAGGGGATAAACCCCAAAGAAAATTTCCTCAGCTACGCGCTCGCCGATCCAGATCCGGACCGCGATCTGAGTAAAAGTCAACTGTCTCAGTCCTTTGTGAACGAAGTCTACATACCATTTGGAGAAGGTCGTCTGCCCTCCTACACCGCTCGCCAAGACCTCTGTGTTATTGAAGCGTTCGACCTGCTGGAAAAATGCCTTTTCACGAGCCAAGTTGGCTGCTTTACTGATCGTCGGCGCCTTGTCATTTTCGCGTATTGAAACATTATCGCAATAGAAATCGGTCCAGAGCTTCGCTCATCTTACCATCAATAACCAGTTCGTTCAGTTCTCCATCAAGAGCTAAAAGACGTTGATCGTTTGTCATCTCGTCTCCGTTTCGCAAGTAACGCTATTTGCAAATTTCTTCAGTGGCGCAGGAAGTAGATGCCTCCAAGAATAATGAGGGCAATGAAGGCTGTTTCCGAGATTATCATTACGATGGCTTGAGGTCCGATCTCGAGGACTCGGCGCAATGAGGTTCTTAGCCCTACAGCAGCGATAGCCGTCAGCAACGCCCATTGTGATATCTGGCCAAGTACTGAACTTAGCCATTCAGGGAACAGTCCAAAACTGTTGAGTGTTGCAAGAAAGAGGTGGTCGCGGAATTTCGGACCGGTCGTTAAGGTGGATCGCATGATGAAAGTGACGATCCAGAATGAAGAAA
>NZ_CANNGP010000100.1 GCF_947504105.1 uncultured Tateyamaria sp. | reverse complement strand
TCAAAGATCTTTCGACTATCAATAGATTGAGGGCGAGATGCTGCCAAAACGCATCTGGTGGCGCGCGACAATTCTCTTAGGTGTTTGATGCCATGGTTTGATGGTGTGATCCTTTCGCATGATTGGAAGGAAGCACTATGGGCCAAGTTCGTCATGGCAGCGCCACGACCACGCACGCTGTCAGAGCGGCAATACAGCGATCGCAGGCTTTGATCACGGAGCTGAGCCGCGAGCTTGGGATCAATCTGAAGACGGTTTCGAAGTGGCGCAAGCGACAAACCGTCGAAGATCGGAAGACGGGACCGAAAGAGCCGCGCTCAACTGTTCTCAGCGAAGACGAAGAGGCAATGGTAGTCGCGTTCCGGCGGCATACATTGCTGCCGCTGGATGATTGTCTGTATGCCCTGCAACCATCAATCCCACATTTGACGCGTTCTTCACTGCATCGCTGTCTTCAACGGCATGGGATATCCCGTTTGCCAGAAATAGATGGGGACAAGCCAAAGAGACAGAGGTTCAAGCGCTATCCAATCGGGTATTTCCATATGGACATCGCCGAGGTCCAAACCGAGGAAGGCAAGCTTTATCTCTTTGTCGCCATTGATCGCACCAGCAAGTTCGCGGTCGCCCAACTGGTCGAGAAGGCCAATCGCAAGGCCGCTTGGGAGTTCCTGGAGCACCTGCTTGAAGTGGTGCCCTACAAGATCCACACGATCCTGACCGACAACGGCATCCAGTTCGCAGAGCAGCCCCGAAACCGGAATACAGTCTATTCCCGGCCAATGCGGTTCGACATGATCTGCGCAACCAATGGGATCGAGCACCGGCTGACAAAGCCAAACCATCCTTGGACCAATGGGCAGGTCGAGCGGATGAACCGGACAATCAAGGATGCCACGGTGAAACGGTATTACTACGACAGCCACGATCAGCTTCGCAGCCACCTTACCGACTTCCTGGGTGCGTACAACTTCGCACGGCGCCTCAAGACCCTGAGTGGCCTCACGCCCTACGAATACCTCTGCAAAATCTGGACATCAGAGCCAGACCGATTCATCCTCAACCCGATCCACCAGATGCCGGGACTGAACACCTAGGCCCCGGGAAAAGCAGCTTGCGCTATAGGCTGTTCCTTTGATTTCAGGCGCTGCTCAATACCACTCTGCTCTATTCGGAGCCCTCACGAGAATTTGGGAAAACCAACGTCGAATGCACTTTCTTTGATCGTAACTCACTTTAATGAACAATCTTCTGAAACGACATCACTCCAATTGGGTTTATTTGATAGATTTGTCGCTTTCTTTCTAATGCTATTGAGCGAACTGTTAATGGTTTTCTGCACGTCGTCCATAAAGAATGCTTCAGCAGCAACGATTTTCTCGAATACAGCCAATGCGAAAACATCATCCCCACAGAGTTTTTCGGGGGTTTGGTCCAAAAAAGTAGCGATATCATTGATCGTCAGTTTCGACCAGTCGGGGTTTTCTCGCCAAACTGGCTCATGCAAAATCGATGATGGCTTACCTTCGATAGGTTTATCTTGTGCCAATAGTAACATCTGGAACGTTTCCTGTATCACTGCCGCGTTTATAAATCGCTCAACCACGCCTGTCAGGCGTGCAGTTGAACTCAAGTCGTTGATAAAAATTGCAGCTTTTGGATGTTGACCGTCTAAATACCCAAATCCGTATGCCAAGGGGTTAATGGCATCGCGAACACCCTCATCCGCAAATTTTGCGCCAATCATATTGAGGTCATCTATTGTTGCGCCCTCATCAATGCTGCTTTTGAAGAAAAAGTAGAAATTTGTGCTAGGTTCGCAGTGCTCTGCGTCTTCAACGCGGGTGAGATTTCCGACCAAAGAAAATTCTGCGGATACAAAATTCCAAAATCGCTCGGTACGTGCAACGCCATAGTTGCCAGCTTGCGTGTTTTTGGCAATGATACATCCTATCGGCAAATCGGGCCAAGAGGGTATTAAGGTCGAATTGGTTGCGGTGGCAGATCTACTGTAGGTTTCTTTAAATCTATATACGTCCTCAGGACTGCGATTGGGGATAAGGAGTAGCGTAAGTACCAAGGCGATACCAAGCACACCCGCCAAAATCAGGATTTGGCGGGTGCTTGAAAATATGGAGATACCTTTATTCTGCAAAGGGGTCATTCGGATGGTGGCAACTGGTGCAATTTGAAGTTACTGATGGACCACCGGGGCTACTATGCGCCGATATAAGACTGGGTTTGAGCCACTCGTCCCAGTTTTGATCCTATCGAGCCCATGGTCATAGTCATCAGGGGCAAAAACAAAGTTCATCCTCAAGCCCGCATCACGTAGTTCGTCATCCCCTCTAGCCCCAAGTAGTTTGTAAAGACGTGAGGTGTTCGAGCGAGGACTATAATCAGGAAATCGTATAAGCATTTCCCGTACAGTTTTTGGCTGTGAACCTTGAGGGTCCGGACGGCCAATGAACGGATCAGCATCCAACTTGAATGCTAAGCGACGAATTGCAAAAACCGCCTGATCCAAATGGCTTAGATCCTCCCAACGCTGCACGTATCCATAGATATTGTAACGGTTGTTTGCGTCGCCAAGCTCGTTAAGTCTTGCGATGTAACCTGCGAAAGACTCCTGCCGCCAACTCAAATCGGTTAGCTGATCAGGTTGTCTAAGTTCGTCCGGGATCAGGTCCCCGGCATATGATGACACCGCATCCAGTAGTTTCACGAGATCATGACCGTAAGGCTTACCATTGCCGTCACTTTTTCCAGATCGTCCATTTAGCAGCATCGACGCCTTGAAGTACTTTTCGAGAGAGTGAACCGAGTTCCAGAAAAAGTCAGTGAACATGCCCCTGTGATAGGCCCACCTGGCAATCAGGTAGTTTTGATCAGCGGTATCAACAAATGTCTCTGTAACAATATTGTTCTTCAAAACATCTAGGTTACTGGATGACGTCATTCAATATCACCTCTTTTTCAATGGCTTCATGAGCTTTGCAGAAAGCTGGCTTTTGCACGACCGTAGAGTGACTCGCGCCAAGACAAAAGACATTGAGGCTATATCGGAATTGTCCCGCGTTGCGGTCATTGATTGGTCGCACGTCAATCCTATCCGCTCGCCTTGTGCGCGGCGGATTGAGGCCAAGACTATGATGTTGACCGGTCTGCGTAAGCCTTTTCTTATTCGTGCCTGTCTGGATGCAGGATCACCAAGTACCGCTTTCGGTACGCGCCGGTTGATGAGGGTGCCGCCCTTTTTTATTGTCGGTTATCCCGACCGGGCCCCGCGCGCGACACCCTCGACTGGCAAAGGCGGTGTTTCCACCGTCATGCGCCAGAGCTTGATCGCGAGCTTGCGGGCGACGGCCACAATGGCCTTTTGCCCGATCCCATG
>NZ_CANNGP010000099.1 GCF_947504105.1 uncultured Tateyamaria sp. | reverse complement strand
GGCTTAGTATTTTCGAGGTTTCGGCCATGAAGTGCACACCGGCCTGAACGATGATGTCTGCCTCGACCTCGCTGGCCTTCATCGCCAGCTGCAGGCTGTCACCGACGAAGTCGGACACGCCGTGGAAGATTTCGGGCGTCATGTAGTTGTGGCCCAGGATGACGGCATTCCGCTCTTTTTTCAGCGCATTGATCGCTTTGATGTAGGGCGCGTAGATCGCGAAGTCCGGTGGCGTCACTACGCGGTCCATCCGCGCATGGATGTCCTGCATTTCGCTGGCCAATTCAGGGGAAGGCATCAGATCATAGTGATTTGCGAGTTTGGTCGCTATGTTGGGTTGAGAGACATTCATATCGGCAGCCCTGCCTTGCGCATGAGGGTGGAAAGTTCGTAGGTTCTATCCGTGTCCAGTTGCCCTTTGAGGAAACGCCGGATTTCCGGGAGCCGGGTGTCGGTGAGATCGGCCAGCGCCTTTGGGCTATAGCCGATCCGGGACAATCGAGCGTCGAGATCATCGAAGCCTACCGAGATGGTTTCTTCAACGATGTCACGTGTGACCTGATCTGCCCCCATGCGGTAGGCATCGGTGAAGGCGCGGTTCAGATGCTCGGCAAATTGCAGCGGCGTGGACAGGCGCTCTGCCAGATATTCTTGTGCGGCATCTTCAAAGACATCTGCCGGGTCAACACCATCCGCAAGGCATTGTCGCAAAAGCCAGGACACGAATTCTCGGCGTTCATCGCCAATGCTGCTGAACTCGAACTTAGTGGTGCGGTGGCCGATTTCCTCCATGGTCGCCCGGCGCAAGTCATTCTGAAGCCGGGGATGGCCGACAAGAACCACAGAAAGCGATCCGCCACCTGCACTGATGACCTCCCGAAGTCGTTTCAGACCGTTCAGCGTATGGCCGTGCAGATCATGGGCTTCGTCTATGAAGAGAGCGATTGGCTTCTTGGCCTTTCGCACAGCCTCCTGGAGCAGCCGCTCCCGTCGTTCGGGCTGAGTGGGGACCTTCATGTCCGGATCACCCGTGATGTCGAGGAACAGGGCTGTGATCAGGGCAGGCAGAACAACACGCGGCTTGTCCACGGACAGGCTGCGTGCCACGATGATCTTCTTGTCGGCAGTGATCTGATCCTGAAGGCGGTTGATCATCACTGTTTTGCCAGCACCCACAGGGCCGGAAATGGCGATCAGATCCCCGGCCATGATGGCAGCCATCACATCCTCGCGGAACTGGACCAGCCGCTCGGTTTCAAAATACCCGGCCTGGCTCCACACACGCTCGATGTGGAAATGCTGCATGACATGCCTGTTTAACACCTGCTCGTCCCTCTTTCTTATTTCCCGCGCCGGAAGCGCTCTTTGACGGTCGTTTCAATCTCGACTTTGTTTAGTGTTCGGCCGACCAATTCGCCGACGAAAGTGCGGTCATCCGGTGAAAGCTCAGCCAGAGGCCGATCCAGAAGATAGGATATGCCGCGCCGCGCACTGAGCTCGTTTTCATAAGCAATCTGCCCCCACGGGTCCGGATCGGTGAATTTGACTTTGGGCAAGGGCACCACCTCAGCCGGGGCGACCTCAAAACTGGAGCCACTCAGCGCTGCGCGCGGTAGGCTGATCTGTTCGGCCAGCTTGGCCACCGCTTCGGCGCGCTTTTCTCGGGGGGAGGGTTTGCGTTTGCGATACCGGTGCAGCGGAATTGGCCCACCTTCCGGCCGATAAGGGCCATACCGCTTGTCATTCCATTCCACGAATAACTCGTGATCGAACAGGCCCCACCATAGCAGCACCTCTTCGCCCGCCAGATCGCCGTCGACCTCGTAGAATGCTCCGTCAATCGACACCCGCGCATCAGCAGCAACCTTGCGGCGTTCCGGTTCGCGGGCAAAGGCGCAGAAGCGTTCCCAGGAACACATCTCACGGATGCCGGTTTCAGGGAGATTGGCGATCCAGTCCTCGATCCGGCTGTGCGGTTCCCGGCGGTGGGGCTTGTCATTGTATTTGCAGATGAAGTTTCTCAGCCAGAGATTGGCCTCCGCTTCGGTTTCAGGCTTGTGGAAATGATACAGCGTTTCATGGGCTTCTTTCACGGTTCGGAATGGACGCTCCACCTTGCCCTTTGATCGAGCGGTGACGCGGGAACCGTCCGATCCGGCAGGCATGTGGGTTTTCCAATCCACGCCAAGCCGCTCCATCACAGTCTGGAACACCAGGCTTTTCGCAACGGGACCGTTGTCGAGATAAATCATCTCGGGAATGCCCTGGAACTCTGTATCTTCCTTCGGGGCCATGGCATTGAAGAGGAAACGCAATGCGCTTTCGGCGTCTTCGCCATAGACGCAACGGTATTCCTGATAAGATGTGCCCGAGCGATCATCCACAACGCTGTAAAGCATCATGGTTGGTTGGCCACGCTTCGGGTCCACCCAAGCCGGTTGCGCGATAAGTTTCAGGTCCGATGGGCTGATGTCAAGTTGCCAGCAGGCATTGGAATGGCGGGCCTCAAAACGCACGGCGGGCGTCGCCCGGATCATTCGTGGCCGATCGTATCCCCATGACCGCAGCCACCGGTTGACAGTTGTAGGTCTGAGCAAGCCTTTCGCCGGTTGTACATGTCCATCCGGCGTTTCCACCCCATGTTCTTCCAGAACCTCAATGGCTCGATTGGTCGAGAGATGTCGCCCCTTCTTATTGTTGCTTCGCATCTTCAGTGCAGCAATAATCTCGCAATAGCGTACCATCTCTTTCTCGGGGACACCCCGCGGCTTGCCACGGTCGGCCCGCCGAAGGCCTTTCGGCTGATGAAGACCTTTCAACGCCCGATATACAGTAGACGAACTGACACCAAAGAGATCCGCAATCCGGCCAATTTCTTCCCGTCGAGCGGCTGACCGCGGCGGCAATCCCGCCAACCGGGTTCTCAACGCCAACAGCGTCTCGACCGGAATGCGAATGCCTCTATTTACCATCGGCAAACTCATCCACATAGGCATAGAGTGTGGCCCGCGAAATGCCCATCAGATTGCAGATCTCCGGGATCGTGTGCTCACGGGAATGATAAAGCTGGACTGCGTGGGCACGCTTCTTGCGATCTAACACCTTTTTTCGGCCCCCCTTACGCCCGCGGGCTCGTGCCGCCGTCAAACCAGCCTGTGTGCGTTCCCGGATCAGGTTGCGCTCGAACTCGGCCAATGCGCCAAATATATGGAAGATGAGTTGACCACCGCTCGATGTGGTGTCGATGGATTCCTGAAGGCTTTTTAGACCGACACCCATTTCCTTCAGTTCTTCGGCACGGGCAATCAAATCCTTGAGAGACCGCCCCATCCGATCCAGCCGCCAGACTACTAGCGTATCGCCATCCCGGAGTTGTTCCAGAGCTTTGGCCAGACCTGGGCGCTCGCTTTTGGCGCCACTCACTGTGTCGTCGAAAATCCGCTCACAGCCTGCGGCTCGCAGTGCATCATGCTGCAAGGCAAGGTTCTGATCTTCAGTCGAGACACGTGCGTAGCCAATGAACATGAAAAGCCGTCTGAATAATCATTCCGATTGATCAAACCCATACGGTGA
>NZ_CANNGP010000098.1 GCF_947504105.1 uncultured Tateyamaria sp. | reverse complement strand
AGTTAAGGTTGGCGCCCGCAAATCAGGCCATTACATTTTCTGATGGGGGCTGGCCAAGCCAAACTCAGCGTCGTGGATCCCCTTTGCTTCTGATGTACTTGGATCTGTTGAAGACAATGACATCACGGACATAGGCGACCGCGAGGATAACCAGCACGGCCACAAGAGCGAACAGGTGTGAGGGAAGTACCTGAGCCACTTTGATCGAGACCCCTATGATTAAGAACATCACGACAAATCCAGCAACGAGTTTAATTGCTATGAGAACGAGACCCAGAAAGTAGCGAAGGGACGGGCTTTGCTGTTCCACGAATGGGTTGGGAAGTCTAACCATTGGGTGTCCTTCTCATCCTTACTGACTGAACATGTTTGTCCACGCCTACATTGACTTTGTATCACACTCATGTCATGAGTGTCAAAGACATGAGTGTGATACAAGCGAAAATATGAAGATCGGGTATATTCGTACAGTGGCTGGTGGACTGACAATCGAACAGCAAAAAGGTGCGCTGGCATCAGCGGGGCTCGATGTGAGTGACCTTAGTCGGTCAGTGTTCATCGGCGACCGGGCGGCAGCGATTTCAAGCCTCAACGCGCGTGACGAGCTGGTGATTGCTGAACCGGCCTGCTTAGCAACAAATGCCGCTGATGCTCTTCAAGCTCTTGCGGAAATTGGCAGCCGGTCAGCATCGGTAATAGACTTGTCCAGCGGAACGGCGATTGCCTGGCATCCAGACGCGCAAGCTGTGCTTGATTTCGCCGTTGCGGCGGATCGGGCCGCACGGTCGGCAAAGGCGGCACAGATGCGCAAAGGTCGATTGGCGTCGGGCAATCTCGGCCAAGCACCGTTTGATTGGACACCTGAGCGATTGGCAAAACTCCGCCAGTTGGAGAAAGAAGGCGAGACACGGAAAGCCCAGGCCGAGGCATTGGGATGCAGTCGTGCTACACTGCAACGCAAGCTGCGGGAAATGGTTTCTAAGGAAAGTATGCAGTCATGAGCGATGAAACTTACCTGAAATTCCTAAAAAATCTCGACCAAACGCAACATTGGGGGTCGCGATCGGCATTATCGTTCTCTTGTTGGTCGCATACGCCACCACAGGGACAGTTCCGATAGCCATATTAATTGCTTCTTTCATTGTCGTTGTTTTAGCGGCCGCTATTCAAAATCTGTACGTGGTTCCAACGATAAAGCGCATGGAAAACGGTCGTTCAAGGACAGGTGCGGATGATGAATGACTGTGAGAAAAGCGGCAACAGCGCTTTGGCTGGCCTTGATATGGTCAACTGCGCCGCAGCAAATTAAACCTCTTGGGGTGTGGTTTGGATTGTCTTGGCCTTAGCAACCGTTGCGGTCGCTGTCGTTCTTTGGATGAGACGCTAGAGGCAACGAATACCTCTACTTGAAGAGCTCGATTGTCTCCCCGGTTGTCCTATACTGCCGGTATGTGCTGCACAGCATCCAAATTCCAGCGATCCAGGCCGCTCCACCAGCAAATAGGAACAAATATCCAATCAGGAACGTCAGGCGATCTGCGCAGTTGGTCGTGCACCCAATTTCTTTGGCGTATTCAACCCCGTACCAAAGATTCCACACTGTTGGGACTAAGTTGAACGGGAGGGTAACAACGATGAATAGAAGAAGCTTCATGAACCAGTTGTCACTCTTCGCGATATCGATTGCCGCTCGGATCATCTGAAAACTCCTTTGGTTTTCTAGGGTAAATGGGCATCGCCGATGGGGCAATGCCTCGGGTAAAATTGTGCCCACCGCATGGTTAGAACAACGACAGCTGATCCCCTGTTGTGGCAGGGCCATCACCTAGAGATTTCAAGCGCTCCTTCCTCTCAACCTCGGCCTTTTCCGCACGCACCTGGTCCTCCTCTGCCTGTCGCCGTGCCGCCTCGCGCTGCTCTGCGAACGGGTCTCCGTGCTTGACGACAAAGGTTGGTGCCGCTGCGGTGTACCCGCATGGGCCGAGACTCTGGCCCCTGACTAACCATGTGGCCGCGCCGCGCGCTGGCTCGGAGAGACAGGGGGCGGCGCACCTGGGCCACAGGGAGGGTAGGGGTCAGAGGCTCGGGGCAGAGGCCGCCTGCCGGCCGAAGCCTAGAGTATCCGTTGTGCGTCAAGCGCCTTTCTCGGCAAAAACGGAGGCTCAAAATGACATGGATCTGAAAAATAGAAACGGCCGCAGAAGTTACAGCTTCGGCGACCGTGTCGGTGTAACCGTTTTGTTCCGGTTACCCCTCCTTCATGACCCAAAAATTGAAACCCGTCAACTCTGCAGAGCAAGACAGCGGGCGGCTGTCCCCGTTGACTGGACGTTGCGCGCAACCTATCAAGCTGCACGCCTAGGAGTAAGATATGTAGATCCGTCCCGCTCCTGAAGCGGCCTTGTCCATAGCCTGCAAAGCTCGAAACAATTTTGGAAACACAAACTGTTCACCCTTTGCGATTTGCTTTGTGGCCGACAAGAATTGGGCGGCCTGATGGGGTTTGGCGACGCCTTCCCCGTCTGGGAAGCCTTGCCAATCTTCGATATCGTCGTCGAACTTGAAAGCGCCGGATGCAATCATTCCGTCGATCACCGTCAGAAACGGGTGGTCGCTCCCCTCTCTAACGGTGGCAAGGGTGACATTTTCCGTCGGTTCGCCATCCGAAAGATAGCTCAGTTTGTATTGCATCGACATGGTTTCAGTCCTCACGCCTGCGCGTAAAACGTGCTTATGTCTGGGCCAGACGCTCGCGGGCCAACTCGGTGAAAAACGCAGACCGGTTGTCGGTTGTCGCGTCAATCTGGGACAAAAGCGACTTGGGCAGAGTAATCGCCACGCGCTCGGCTGCGTTTGAAATGATCACGGGCAACCACGCAACCTTTCCGCCGTCAGAGTCAATGTCGTCAGGCTCGGTTGGCAAAGGCGGTTCTTCACCGCCTTCACTATAGGCCCCAATTGCGCTATCAAGAAGGTCCTGCGCCTGGGCCAACGCATCAACATAGGTTGCAGCACCACCACCCCCAAAGTCTGGGTTATAGTAGCCCCACACATCGCCCTCACGATGCAAAACGACAGGGTATAGGCGGGTATCTTTGTAAACAGTCTTGGGCATATCGAACCTCACTTCGGCAACTTGATTTTGGCTTGCTTTGCAATCGCGCGGGCGGTCGGCAGCGGTATTTCGCGGTGACGGCCCACCAACGTGAGCCTCCCATCAGCATGAACCCACTTTTCATGGTTCGTGCCACCCTTGCTGATAAAGCCTGCGTCCTCCAGCGCCTTGATTATGTCACGTCTCTTGGTCATACTTATTTATACACCTTTGGTCATAAATAGCAAGTCTTTTTATGCACGGAAGGTCATAAATAACCCAACCATAGCGAGGTTACTTTGCGCTAGCTGCTAACAAACTAACCGATAACCTCCTTAAGCTGACGCTCGACCTGCTGGCCTGCATAGCGGGCCGCATTGGTCAACTGCCGCTGCCATGCGCCTTGGCTGGGTGCCCACTTGAACGCATGGCTTTTGAGGATCGCGCGAACTTCCGGGGCGGGCTTCCCGTCGAAGATGATTTGCAGCCGGTTTTCCTCGGTGTTCTCGACGATGGTACACCCTTCGAAAACCTCACGCTTGCTTGTCTCAACCTCTGCGGCCCGCTCAAGCTGTGCGATGCGTTGTTCTGTGGCTTTGATCCGCGCGTTGTTGTTGGTCAGTTCATAGCCTTCAAAAGCAACGACACGGCCATATTTCGGAACCAGCATTTCGCGGGCAAGGGCTGCGCTGTAGTGTGCTGCCACTCGCTCATGCGCGCATCTACAGCGTCCGTCTTGGCCGAAAGGCCGAGATACTTGGCAAAATTGCGGGTGCGCGTTCCATGTG
>NZ_CANNGP010000097.1 GCF_947504105.1 uncultured Tateyamaria sp. | reverse complement strand
TGGTGGCCACGATGAGCAACAAACCCTCTCTTAGCAAATACCGCTATTTGGACCCATAGGCGCTGACGTCAGACAGTCCAAGGTGAACGCCGAGTTGTTTATTCCGTCCATGTTGGAGGCTACCGCGGGCAACACGACCTACGACGGCGCGGTCTATGGTTTGCCACACGTTTGGGGCACCAGCGGTCTTGTTGTAAATACAGCGATGGCTGGCGATGTGCAGGACTACACCGATCTGTGCGGTGCCTCGGTCGCTGGTAAGGTTTCTTATCGTTTGAAGCGTCCGACGTTGATCGGTTTCGCCTATTCCATGGGTCTTGATCCATTTGCTGCTTATGACGATGCCGATCAGTATCAGGACATCTTGGATCAGGTCGAAGCCAAGCTGACCGAATGCAAGCCCAACGTTAAAACCTATTGGGGCGGCGGTGATGAGATCAAGAGTCTTCTGCGCTCCGGTGAAGTTGTGGCGTCTATGGCGTGGGATACCGGCGGTTGGCAGTTGAACGCTGACAACCCAGACATCACGTTTGTTGCGCCAGAATCCGGGGCTTTGGGCTGGATCGATACATTTGTTCTGCCCGCGCGTGGTCGTGCGGATGACGCGGCATATGACTGGATCAATTTCGTCATGCGTCCTGACATTGCGTCGATGATCACCAATACAGCGGGCAACTTCACTGCAGCTGTTGACGGCGATGCCGGTGTCAGCGCAGATCTAAAGGCCCGCTACCAAGGCAGTTTTGATCAGACGGCAATAGACAACATCAAGTGGTACCCACCGGTGCCTGCTGGTCTTGAAACACTCGAAGGTGCTACGCTTGATCGCATCAATGCAGCAAATTGAGTCACCGAAACACTATGAAAAGGGCGCCGGATGGTGCCCTTTTCCAGTCTGTGAGGCGGCACTTTGACCAACATTGAATCCGATCTTGCCTGTCGCGATCTGACCAAGGATTTCGATGGATTCCGCGCTGTTGATCATGTCAGCTTTGACGTGCCCAAGGGGTCGTTTTTTTCCATTCTCGGGCCGTCGGGATGTGGGAAAACGACCCTGTTGCGGATGATCGCAGGCTTCCAATCCCCCAGCAGCGGCGATTTGCGGATCAAGGGCAGGTCGATGATCGGCGTGCCGCCCAACCGGCGACCTGTGTCGATGGTATTCCAGCACCTTGCCCTGTTCCCGACCATGAGCATTGGCGACAACGTGGGGTTCGGGCTTCGTCAACGCGGCGTTGGGCGGAGCGAAATCGCACGACGTGTGGAAGAGGTTCTGGACCGTGTGGGTTTGCCGGGCGTGTCAGCGCGCCGGACCGATCAGCTTTCAGGCGGGCAAAAACAGCGCGTCGCCATCGCCCGCTGCATGGTGCTGGAACCGGACGTTCTGTTGCTGGACGAGCCTTTGGGCGCATTGGACCTCAAGCTGCGCGAGCACATGAAGGTGGAGCTAAAATCCCTTCAGGCCGCGTTTGATACGACCTTTGTCTATATCACCCATGACCAGTCCGAGGCCTTGGTAATGAGCGACAACATTGCCGTCATGAACCAAGGACGGTTCGAGCAAATAGGCGCCCCGCATGAGGTTTACCACGCGCCGCACACAGCGTTCGTTGCAGGCTTTGTTGGGGACGCAAACCGGATCGACGCCAGGGTGTCTGCTGTGAACGGGCATTTTCTGACGCTGACATCAGCTGCCAGCACAGAGATGAAGGTAAAGGTCGCTGACAATAGTTTGTCAGTAGGGCAGGGGGTACAAGTCTTCCTGCGCCCCGAAGCGATTGAGTTGTCGAAGACGTCCAAAAGCTTGGACGGTGACCACAACGTCAGCCAATGTACGGTGACCTCGGTCCTGTTTAACGGCGCGAACAGTTCGGTGATCGTGCGTGATGCGGGCGGCAATATGATCAACGTGGCAATGCCGCAAACCGGCAGTTTTGCTGATCTGCATGCAGGCGATATGGTGTTCACTTCGTGGCATCCAAACAAGGCGCGCTGCTATCCGTTGGCCAGGGCCTGAGCAATGAAATCTGACGCGTCAAAACTCGGGTTCTATCTGCTGCTTGCGCCCATTCTGCTGTGGCTGATCGTGCTGATCATCCTCCCCCATATCGGCCTATTCATGGTGTCGATCAGCGAAAAGGTTGGCCCGCGAGAATTCGAGACCGGCTTTGGAAACTATGCGGCCTTCTTTGGCGAACCATTGTATTGGCGTACTTTTGCACGCACGGCGATCATGTCGATCCTGGCCACCGCTCTGACCTTGATTCTGGGTTTTCCCATCGCCTATTACATCGCCAAGCTGACCCGCGGGCGCACCAAGACCACGCTTTTTCTGATGTGCATGATCCCCTTTTGGGTCTCCGAACTTGTACGCACTTTTGGTTGGATGATCCTGTTACGCGAAACCGGAGTGATTTCGACTACGTTGCAGAGACTTGGCTTGGTCAGTGGACCGGTTGAGCTTCTTTACAACGATGCTGCCATCATGGTGGGGTTGGTCTATACCTCGATCCTTTTCATGGTCGTGCCACTTGTTACAACGCTCGACAGCCTGGACGACAGCCTGATCGAAGCGGGCTATGATCTGGGCGGCACAAGCAGTTCGATTATGCGCGAGATCGTCATTCCCCACGCGATGCCGGGTATCGTTTCGGGCTGCATCGTGGTGTTCATGCTGTCGCTTGGAAACTACCTCACGCCGATCCTGTTGGGAGGCAAGGACAGCCTGTGGTTCACCGGTATGATCTACACGCAGTTCATCACGCGCTTTAACTGGGAACTCGGGTCGGCTCTCGGCTTCCTCCTTCTGGCGCTGTCATCGGCCATCGTATTCTTGGGCCTCAAGCTATCAAAACAGTCCTTGTCGAACACCATGGGGCGCACATGATCCCCACCGTCCCCCGACCTGCTTTCGCCAAATGGTGCTACCGTGCCTATGTCACGGTTTTCTTCATCTACCTAGCCTTGCCGCTGACCGTGGTCTGCATCTTTGCCTTCAACAATAGCGTCTTCCCGTCCCCTCCGTGGGAAGGTTTTACCGTCGCATGGTTTTTCGGTACCGAGGCCCCCTTCATCGGGGTGTTTCATGAACGACCCATCCTGCGCGCCATCGGCACGTCGACTTTTGTTGCGCTTTGGGTGTCTGGGCTGGCCGTTGCCGTCGGAACGTGCAATGCGTTCCTGTTCGTTCGACATGAGTTCAAGGGCAAGGCACTTCTTTATATGCTGATGCTGCTGCCGTTGATCATTCCGGGTGTCATCCTCGGCATCTCGATCTTGGTGTTCTCCAGCACGATCGCAAACACATTGGAAGACGCAACCGGTCTATGGTTTGATGGGCTACGGCCCGGGTTGATACTTGTCATTCTCGGCCAATTCTCATTTATTACCACCTTTGCCACACTTGTCATTTCAGCTCGATTGCAGAAATTCGACCCTAGTCTGGAAGAAGCGGCTCTCAATCTTGGAGCAACTCAATTGGGCGCGATCCGGCAGATCACCCTACCTTTTCTTATGCCGGCCATATTGGCATCTGCCATTGTATCGGTCCTCATGAGCTTTGAGAATTTTAATACGACGCTCATGCTTGTTGGGTCGGATTCGCCACTGACGATTACCATGTTCGACAAACTCAAGCAGGGGTCCACGCCTGTATTGAATGCAGTATCGTTGCTGCTTATTGTGATTTCGGCGGTGCTTGGGCTGTTCTCGTTGTTCTTTCCAAAATCAAAGAGATGATCGCTTTATGGTCGAAGTTTGTGCCCGAGAACGTCACGGTTCTCTTAAACGCGTCGAAAGTCAGCACCTCTACCTGACGTGTTTTGCGCTGAGAGCGTATTCCGAAAATCCTGAAAACCTGGTTCAGGATTCATAAGCAGTAGATGATGCTTGCCGTGAGTGCGATGGTTGAGAGGAAGACCTTAGGGCAGCGGTTATAGCGGGTCGCCACACGCCTCCAATCCTTGAGCCTGCCAAACATAATCTCGATACGGTTTCGCCGCTTGTATCTGCGCGTGTCGTACTTCACCGTAAGCGTTGCGCTGACCCCACCTTCCTGATGCTTGCCTGATCTGCGAGTCCGTTGCCGAGAGTAGTTTGGCA
>NZ_CANNGP010000096.1 GCF_947504105.1 uncultured Tateyamaria sp. | reverse complement strand
ATTCTCACTGACTTGTCAACAAAGCCAGTCTGGCACATTGCGATGCCGTTGTGGGAGGGAGCATCCACCCCATCAAATTTGAACCAGACGCGTTCACCTTCGATCTGGAGCACGCCCATTTCGTGTAATCCGTAAGGGTCGCTGTCGGCGTCAAAGGCGTCAAAAGCGACGAGCGCGTCAATGAGCGCTGCGCGGAACGCACCGCTTTGCGCCGCAATGCCAGCCGTCATGACGAGCGTGCCGGGTGGTATGTCGGGCGATTTGGGACAGGCGGTGATGGATCTGCGGAAAGCATCGTTCTGTTTGGCGATGATGGCGGCGGTCTGAGGGTGCGTGACATCCTGCGCGATGTCTTCGGATGAGGTCTGCTGTACTTGAGTCATGGTCGTTCTCCGTGCCGGACCGGCCGAACCATTCGGCGCTGATCTTCCCGGCAGACGGAGAGGACCGCCCCGATCCCTGTGACGGGCGGGGCGATCCAAAGCGTTTTGTGGACGATGTGAAGTTAAGCCGCGTCATCCATGAAGGCGGGCAGGGCTTCAGGTTCTTCAGAACCGGATGTCGCTTCAGCTGCGCCCATTTCTGAAATCACCGCTGCGTCTTCAGTGTCCCCCACTGCCATGCCATCGGGCAGCCAGCGGGATGTCTTGGCTGCTGTCTCGGCGGTCACACCGGCACTCTCCTGCGGGGTGTCGCAGAAGGCCTGCTCCATGGCTTTGGCGATCTCGGCCTTGCGCAGACCCGCTTTGTCGTCGGCCCAGCGGTCATCGATCAGGGTCTTGGCGGTCTCAACCGCATGGTCTTTCTTCACCCGGCCCCAGTAATTATCCGCTCCGGGACGCCAGCAGGCGGCCACATCGACACTCAAACGTGATCCGGTCGCCTCGATGACAGGGTTTGCATCACTGTCGTTGGAGAGCTGCTGGTTCAGGGCATAGGCCGCACACCAGGCAAAGAGCGCCTGTTTGTCACCGTCAGGAAGCTGCGACAGCTGGTGGAAATCCTCCGGTGCCTTCACCTCCATCCAGCCCAGATTGAGACCGTCTTTGAGCGCTTCCAGCATGCGTTCGGCGACCGTGTCTTTCAGGGTCTCGCGCGATGCGGTTGTCGTCGCAGGACGCAGCGAGAGGTCAAGCGGGGACTGACTTCGGTAGGCGCCAAGAACGGACATCACCATCGCATAGAGCATGGTGTCATAGGCGGTGCCATAATCAGCGGCCAAATGCGCCCGCATGATTTGATGCCGCGTTGCGCGCAGATCGTCGGTCAACGCTCGTGGGATGCCCTGTTCCTTGCGCGCTGCGTCCGTCGCATTCATCGGCACATTCGATTGGCGCATCGTTGCGGGCAGCTCGATGCTGGGTCCGCTCGTGGCGACCGCATCGTCGTCGTCGTTTTCCTCTCCCGTTTGGTCGGACGTCACTGGTTCGGACTCGGGGATGTCTTCGGGACGCACAAGACCACTCTCAACACGCGGCTCGCCATTGTGGGCGATGCTCACGATACATCCGGCGATTTTGTGGTCGGCGTCGGTATAGGCGACGTTGGCGTCTTCGATCGCTTCGATTTCGCGCAGGCGTTTCCAGATCTGGTCGTCTTCTTCCTGAAGTTCCTCTGTCCATGTCGCCTCGTCGTAATCCGCTTCCAGCACGGCGTGACGTTCTTCCAGTTTGGCTTTCTCGGCGACAAGCTCTGGATCGGGATCGAGCGGTTGCGGATAGACCCGGCCGAAGGGACGAAAGCTATCATAGTCGACATCCAGACAGGCCTCCGCCCATTTCCAGGTCTTGGCCGCCTCATCCGCAAGGCCTTGGAGCTTTTCTGTTGCGAGTTTCTCCAAAAGGTCTGGATCTTCCAGATGCATCGCATCGCGTTCAGAGAAGAGGTCCTCAATGACCGTGCCACCAGCCTCCTTGTAGGCATCGATCCCGACAAACAAAGCGAGTTTGGACGCGCCGGAATAGGATTGCTGTGTAAGGTGGTTGCGGATCGAGTGCGGCGACGGGCTGTAGTGTTGTTTGACCACCTCCCAGGCATCGATCTGGCGCGCGTGATCATCGGTCAGGGTGAAAGCCATGACACAATCAAGCGACATCTCACCGGCGCGGAAAAGCTCCATCAGCTCCGGTGAAACGCTGGCGAGTTTGAGACGCCGGCGCACGAGATCGGTGGTGATCCCGAACTGGGATGCGATCTGGTCTTCCGTGCGGCCTTTCTTGCGCAGAGCAGCGAAAGCTTCGAACTGGTCGGCTGCATGCATCGCAGCGCGGATCATGTTTTCTGCGGCCGAGGTGTCTTCGGCCTGATCGGGATCTTCGACCGAACACGCAACGGGATGGTTCGGCTTGATGACTTTGTCATCGGCCAGCTTGTGCAGTGCCGCCAGACGTCGTCCACCCGCATGCACATGATACTTTGCACCCACCTTGTGGACGAGCAGGTTTTGTTTGAGACCAGTCTCCTTGATGCTGGAATAGAGTTCGGCGTCCTGTTCTTCAGTGGCCGGGGTCTTGCGCACGTTTTTGGGGCTGATCACCAGCTTGTTGAGAGGGATCATCTGCAGCTCTGCCTCCGGCAGGCTGGCAGTGCCAGCCGCCATGGTCTTGGCAGCGGATTTGGATTTGGGGTTGGTCATCGGAAAGCTCCTTTAGGAGCCGGACCGGGAGAGCCTCTCTCTCCCTTCAAAGCCCGGCAACCCGGGCTTTCGTTCCTCTTCCTCTCAGCCACATCAGCCGCAGCGCGAAGGGGCCATGTCTTGGAGCACAGCCACGCGGGCAGCCCTTGTTCTTATCGGCAGTCCAAGCGCATCTCAGGCGTGTTCGTCGAGCTTCGCTTTCGCCTTACGACCCACGAGGATCGTTACTGCCAGAGTTGCGATCAGGCCGACGCCGAACAAGATGTATTTAGCCGTCGGCCCTTCGCCGCCTGCGTTTGCACCGAGTGAGCCTATCCAGACATAAAGCAGCGTGCCCGGCATGATGCCAGCGAAGGTTGCAACCACATAGGGCAGGAAGCCCACCTTCGTCGTGCCGAGAAACCAGTTTTGCAAAGAGAACGGGACGGTCGGAGATGGTCGCAACAGGTCAACAACCTTCCAGCCCTCATCCTCTATCGCGGCGTCGACCGCCTTGAATTTCGGATAGTCGTTGATCTTGCGCTCGACCATGACGCGCACCAGATGCCGGCCCACCAGAAACGCCATCGAAAACGACCAAAGCCCGTAGGCCACGCTCGGTCAGTGGTTGCAGCGTCGCTTGGGTATAGGCCCATTGGGGGGCGCATCCACATTCGGCTGATAGGACCCATGTGTCAGGATGGCGCCTATCGGAAAGACCGAACGAAGATCGGCGTTGAAGGATCTCAAGTCTTTTGCCGACAGGGCGAGGTTGAGCTCGGAATCTGCGGAGCGTTCGAACCCCCGTGCCTTTCGCCCCCGGATCGTCTCTGACGCAAGATTATGCGACGGACGGTTGGCGGCGTGCTGCAAGTGCACGGACATCTCGGGCGGAAGCGGTGCCGGCGGCGCGCGCCACACAAGCTCTTCGCCCCCGTCCGTTTCCGGCATAAGGACTGATTCATGATCCGGCGCGGGATGCCGCAAACGTCCAAACCGTTCCGTCAACCTGTCGAATCGCTCTCGCAGATATTGCACATTGGCTTTCACGAAGTCAGTGATGGTGCGCGACAGGACCAGAGCAGCATTTCCAATTGTGTTGCTAGCTCCTCTTGTTTGCGCCCAAATTCGACCGCCCCTGCTCATCCTTGAAACGTAGACTCGAGGGGCAGCAGGACAGCTCTAGCGACGGATTAAGCTCTACTCTTAAACAAATCATATTTTCTGAGTCCCATTCTTAACGTCCAAAGGAAGATCGTACCGCCAATAAGACATAGGGCAATTGGCCGGCTTAAGATGTAGAGAGGATCTCCGCCAGAAAGCTGATAACTTCGCAAGAGCTCACCCTCTGCGACCCTACCAAGAAGCAAACCGATTACCATTGGCGCGATCGGATAGTTATTGCGACGCAAGAAATAACCCAACCCACCAGCGATCACTACCGTAAAAGGGCCGGATATTCCGGATGTGAGAGCGTAGGACCCAAGTAAAGTCAGGACGAGAACGATCGGGACGAGGAACCTGATAGAAACACTTACAAGTTTGCTCGCAAGAGGAAGGAAAAGCAGACAGAGGTGGTCGCGGAATTTCGGACCGGTCGTTAAGGTGGATCGCATGATGAAAGTGACGATCCAGAATGAAGAAA
>NZ_CANNGP010000095.1 GCF_947504105.1 uncultured Tateyamaria sp. | reverse complement strand
CCGTGAACGCCGCGCTCTGAACTCCCTCGATGAAATCCGGGGGAACAGGTAAGAGGTGTCAGACTCGGAACACTAGTACCAGTCATACCCGGAAAAGGTCGAATATATATTGCAGCCCCATTCTTCAATCTTGCCGAGCGTTGGATTGTCGAGGAGGTCAGAAATCAACTCTTGCACATGGGTGTTGAGATATTTTCGCCGCTGCATGACGTAGGTGTCGGACCTGGTGAAGTCGTCGCAAGCTTGGATCTCAAAGGACTCGATGAATGCGATGTAGTATTGGCGATTTTGAATGGCAGCGATGCGGGAACAATATTCGAGATCGGATATGCTGTTGCAAAAGGAGTACCAGTAGTCGCGCTGGCTCAAAACATGCGCCCTGAAGATCTAAAAATGCCCTCGGGCTCTGGATGCGTTATTCTGAATGATCTTGTTAGCGCAATCTATCATGCAGTTTGGGCTCTTCCATGAAGGCGCTTCTTCTTTCTGGAGGGATGGACTCAATCGCCGTAGCGTATTGGAAGCGACCTGAAATCGCGATCACAATAAACTACGGTCAAAAAGCGGCCGAGGCAGAAATCGCTGCTGCCGCGCAAGTTGCCACGGAGTTGAACCTTCGGCACGAGATCCTAAAGATAGATTGCACCAGCATTGGCTCCGGCGATATGGCAGGCACTGATCCTTTGGAACGCGCACCTGTGCCAGAATGGTGGCCTTTTCGAAACCAACTACTCGTCACATTTGCAGCCGCACGGGGCATGTCCCTCGGCGTAACAGAAATCATGACCGGCTCTGTTGCGTCAGATAAAAGTCATGCCGATGGTCGCCCGGAATTCTATCATGCATTGGACCGACTTGTAGCCTTACAAGAGGGTGAAATCAAAGTTTCGGCACCCGCCCTGAGTATGTCGACTGCTGAGCTGGTCAGGATCGCCAAGGTTCCCCGCTCGCTACTCGCATGGTCCCACTCTTGTCATACTGGAAATCTTGCGTGTGGTGGATGTCGAGGATGCTTGAAGCACTACGAAGTTACAAAAGACCTCTACGATGATGCATATTGATAATGAGCCAATACCAAGACTTCATCCTATAAAATGGAACAATCCGAAAATTGACTGCTCAGGATTCGTTGAGCTAGCTGCGCCAGACCAACCTCTAGAAAATTCATTCTCGGATTCGATGGCTCGACGATACTCAGGCATCGGCGGCACGGTTGACGATACGGCCTTGTCGGACTTGCTTTGGCATTCCTCGTATTGCCATCCGGCGGGACAAACCGGTCGCTTTGATCGGCCTTGGTACCACAGTTTCCCCCCTGCGGCCGCCGGACTTCATTCACTCGGTATTCTATGCATACCAATCCAAGATCAGCCAATCAGCATATATGATCGGAAAGCACATAGACTCAACTTGCTGCCAAACACCGAGGACGCCCGCAATGAGAATGCAGCGAATGTTCGTGAGCTTGCAAATGCCAAACATGGCAGCACCCTTCAATTTTTTGCAGACCCAAATGAGCTAGAATCTTGCTATGAAAATTCAACTTCCTTGCTTTGGCGTGACAGCGGCGCGTTAGCCACAGCGATCAGCTTCGTGGCCGCTGCGTCTGGTCTCACGTCGGTAGTCCTTGGTCGAATTGGTACCAAAATTATACGAATTGCCGGACTTGATGTCCCTTATCTCGGATTCGGAGCCGTGCACATCGGGACACCTCGAAGCCGACCCACCTCTAACGAAGGGTTGTAAGATGGGACCATCAATTCTTAGTGGGAAAATTCCAATCCTCGGTGGGTTCATTGCGTTTATCTTATGCGTCCCTGCTGCAAATTGGCTCATCAGCAACGTCGGCTCCTACTGTGTGCCTGATGGACCATGTCTGATACCGGTCTTCCCCGGTATCATGGCACCAAGTGGCATCCTCATAGTGGGGCTCGCACTGGTGTTGAGAGATGTGGTGCACGAAACGCTGGGTGTTCGTTGGGCCTTGGTTGGGATTTTGATCGGCGGGCTATTTTCAGCGATCTTCTCACCAGCAAGCCTAGTCGTCGCCTCGACCACTGCGTTTCTGGTTTCAGAGGTTGGTGACTTAACTGTCTACGCTCCGTTGCGAAAAAGCGGTTTCGTCCGAGCCGCAATCATTAGCAGCATCGTTGGCCTCGTTCTGGATAGCCTAATCTTCCTTGCAATAGCATTCGGAAGTCTCGAATTTTTGGCTGGCCAAGTCCTTGGCAAGCTTTGGATGGTCATGATTGCAATCCCGCTATTGGTATATTTCAAAGCAAGGTTTCAGCACGTTGAATCGGCCTGACTATCAACGGATGCTGAAGAAGCTCAATCAGTCAAAGAATGACGTCGCTAAAAATCCGGCGCAATTTCATACATTTCGAAGACATCGATAAGTTAACTTAAGGAAATTCTATGGCACTGCCGAAGGCACTACCAAGTCTAGTTCCGGACATTTCTTACATTATCCCGGTACTAGATGGAGGCCCGTCGCAAGCAACTCCTATGCAAGGATTTGCCCCGAGCCTGCTCAATCATTCGGGATTAGTTGATTACATTTGCACACTGCCAGCGGATATCTATGAACTGACGCCCGAAGGGCAGGAAGTATTTGCTGCTAGGCGAATTTCGGGAGGAACGCGATTGTCGTGGTACGGCCAATCGCTGCGCGCTCTAACCAGTATTGTAACACCACCAATTTTTCCCTTTTTGGTTGTATGCGTTGGCAAGGATCAGGACATTGAACTATTCAGCGACTGGCGAAACTCACATACCTTTCCAATAACTTTCCTCGCACCGGATGGTGGAAGCATTAATTACCGGGATTTTTCAATTGAGGTCTTTCGCGACCACTTCCTGAATATCTGCGAGAACCTGACCGGCCAAGTCAGCGAAGAAAGCAGACAAGACGCCATCCAAGCGATTTCCGTCTGGTCGGAACCGCCTGCGAAAGACCTCGGTTACCAAGTTGGCGGTCATAACAGTGTTCGGCCCAATTTGTCGGCTCTGGCCGCGTTTGGATACGAAAACTCGGTATATGGCCCTTTCAAAGCTATCGACGAAGGCGACGAGCCCTACGTTCAACAACTCTCAAAAACTAGCAAGACCATATTGGAAGAGCGCGAAAAGATCGGGGTGCGAGCACCTGAACGTTTCATGCGGCCTGCACCCGATATCAACCTTTTCGCGCCGAATATTTACCCGCATTTCTTTGACTCCTTGTCTCAAGGACCACTTAGTAAGGACGAGTTTGCCAAATTTAAGAGAGTTCAGCAGTCACTGAAACGCCAGTCGGGGTACAACTTCACAACGAAGAACGAGACTGAGATGAAGGCAGTGATGGGTGAGGGTATTGTCGATGGTGGTGATCTATCACCGCATCCGCTGCACATGCTCAGAGCAAAAGAACTCAGCCTTGGGACGGCTTGTATGGCAGCGCGGTCCTCCGCAGAACTGTCAGCGACGTTGAGGCTTCCGAATGCAATCAATCGGACTTCTGGCGCGGTGCGCTTGTTTGCTCAGAACTATCGCTCTGAAGGTTCTAGAGAATCAAGCCGCCAAAAGGTGTTCAAACGAACGCAGGATTTGATATCTGCTTCCTTTCCAAAGACATTCATCGAAACGTTGTCCTTGTCCAGATCTGGAATACGAGTTGTTTCAGATGCGCATTTGGAATGGTTAGACGTGAAAGGCTGGCCGCTGTGCTTGCAAAGTGACGTATCGCGCATACCCGTCACCCCCGGTAACCTGTTCGTCCAGACAATGTCTTCCGTCGAACCTGTTGATCTGCAAGTGTCGGATTTCTCAGAGATTCTCATTATCAGCGCACTTAAACGCGAAGACCCAATTTCAAGGATGTTCGAGATAGCTATTGAGCGTTTTGAAGAGCACTTCTCAAAACGCATAACGGTCAGGACGGCTGAAGTAGGCACGCGCAAGGAGCTAGAAAACGCCTTTAACAGCTATGACGGCCCTCTTGTTTTGTTCGATGGGCATGGTTCACACAAAGAGAACAAGCCAGGCGTGCTCCATTTGAAAGACGAAGAAATTGACGTTTGGTCGCTTGATAGGAATGAAGTGGGTTGCCACCGATAATGTTGCTTAGTGCATGCGATACGCACGCGGCTGACAGAAATCACGCGACTGTCGCAAACGGATTTCTTAGCCTTGGGGTCAGAACTGTCGTGGCCTCCGTCTTCCCGCTTGATGCGAGGGATGCAGCTGCATTTACTGGTCGCTTGCTTCACCGAATTGCAAATTTCATACCACTCACGCACTCAATATTAGAGCGCTCAGTAACTTGGATGGAGATGCTTTCAGGCCTTCTTAGAATGCAATTTCTTACTGATTATCTTCGGCTTCTGTCCGTCGTCATGGTTTTTGGGGCCAATGGCGGTCTAAACTAAGAGAGAGTTTGGCTCATCTGATTGGTTTGATT
>NZ_CANNGP010000094.1 GCF_947504105.1 uncultured Tateyamaria sp. | reverse complement strand
GAATAGCAGCCTAAATGAACCCCTGATCCATCTTAAACCGGCTGCAAATTGGTCGAAAATCTAGGACCACCTCTATCAGCCTCTTTCTTTTCATCCAATCGCTCGAACTCAGCTTCGATTACATTCTCAATCTGCTTAGCTTCACGACTATTGAACGTGAAAGTGGCTCTTATCTCCCGCTTACCGTCTTCAAAAGTAGCCGCTTCCAAGGTGGAACTTGCATCGGGATCACGCGCTACAGACGCAACTGCTCCCGCCCATGTCTTAAGGTCGGTCTTTGATGCGTTCTCTGGGATGGTACCTTGAAGGAGTGCGCTGAACCTTTCTCTCCAACGGTCAACAGTTTCAACAGCAAGCAGCACTTTATCAGCTTCAGCAACGACCAAGGGGACAACGGAAGCTGCAATCGGTATCAAATCGGCAACGATTGAACCTTGCCGAATCTCTTTGATATAGATTTCCGCATCCTCATCAGAGAAATCTTCTGATGCCTTTACAGTCGATGAGTATTCTCTAGAGAGAGATGTAAATGCTGTAACAAAATCGGTAAGCTTAATTGGTTGCGAATTATCAATTGTAAGCGTCAGAACTACAGGCGTTTTTTCCATAGCTTCGTTATATGAGAGAATATTCATTTCACAAACCTAAAGCTGCCTAAGTGGTATTGTTCACTATTTGTTCTTAACATATTGTTTCGAATTATCACTCTTGCAAGTTTCGATCCTCTCGACGCTCAACCGGGTGCCGCTACGCGCATCGCTGCGCGATACGACTTTCGCGCACTGCCTTTCATTTCCGCCCGATATGGACGGCTTAGCCGTCCATCTTGAGGGCGGAAATGAAAGCTTCTTGCGGAATATCCACTTTCCCGAACTGCCGCATCTTCTTCTTACCGGCTTTCTGCTTGTCCAGCAGCTTCCGCTTCCGCGTCGCATCCCCGCCGTAGCACTTCGCCGTCACATCCTTGCGCATCGCTGACAGCGTCTCGCGCGCGATGACCTTGCCGCCGATCGCCGCCTGGATCGGGATTTTGAACATGTGGCGGGGGATCAGGTCTTTGAGCTTTTCGACCATCGCCCGCCCGCGCATCTCGGCCCGGTCGCGGTGGACCATGATCGACAGGGCGTCGACGGGTTCGTCATTCACGAGGATCGACATCTTGACCAGATTGTCCTCGCGATAGCCCGTCAGCTGGTAGTCGAAGGACGCATAGCCCTTGGTCACCGATTTCAGCCGGTCGTAGAAGTCGAACACCACCTCGTTCAGCGGCAGGTCATAGACGACCATGGCGCGGGAGCCGGCGTAGGTGAGGTCTTCTTGTATCCCGCGCCGGTCCTGACAGAGCTTCAGCACGTCGCCGAGGTAGTCGTCGGGCACGAGGATCGTGGCCTTGATCCGGGGTTCCTCCATGTGGTCGACGATGGACAGGTCGGGCATGTCGGCCGGGTTGTGCAGTTCCATCATCGTGCCGTCGCGCATGTGGACGTGGTAGATGACGGACGGCGCGGTGGTGATCAGTTCGATGCCGTATTCGCGTTCGATCCGGTCGCGGATCACTTCGAGGTGCAGGAGGCCGAGGAAACCGCAGCGGAAGCCGAAGCCGAGGGCGGCGGAGGTTTCCATTTCGAAGGAGAAGCTGGCGTCGTTGAGGGCGAGTTTGTCGATGGCGTCGCGGAGGTCTTCGAACTCGGCGCTATCGACTGGGAAGAGGCCGCAGAAGACAACCGGCTGGGCGGGTTTGAAGCCCGGCAGCGGGTCGACCTCTTTGCGCTCATGCGTGATCGTGTCGCCGACGCGCGTGTCGCGCACTTGCTTGATCGAGGCCGTGAGGAAGCCAATCTCGCCCGGGCCGAGGCTGTCCACCATCTCCATCTGCGGGCGGAAGACACCGACGCGGTCCACGTGGTGGACGGTTTTGTTGGACAGGAATTTAATCCTTTCGCCCTTCTTGAGCCGCCCGTCGATGACGCGGATCAGGACGATGACGCCGAGGTAGCTGTCGTACCAACTGTCGACCAGCATGGCCTTGAGGTCGGCATCGGGGTTGCCCTGGGGCGCGGGGAGTTCGGTGACGATGGCCTCCAGCGTCTCCATGATCCCCTCGCCCGTTTTGGCGGATACGGCGATGGCGCCGCTCGCGTCGATGCCGATGACGTCTTCGACCTGTTCGGCGACGCGGTCGATGTCACTGGCGGGCAGGTCGATTTTGTTGAAAACGGGGACAATTTCGTGGTCGGCATCGATGGCCTGGTAGACGTTAGCGAGCGTCTGCGCCTCGACCCCCTGGGTGCTGTCGACAACCAGAAGTGAGCCTTCGACAGCGCGCATGGAGCGGCTGACCTCGTAGGCGAAGTCTACGTGCCCGGGAGTGTCGATGAGGTTCAGGACATAGTGCTCGCCATCCTTGGCGGTATAGTCGATGCGGACGGTGTTGGCCTTGATCGTGATGCCCCGCTCGCGTTCGATATCCATGCTGTCGAGCAGCTGTTCCTTCATGTCCCGGTCGGCCACGGTGTTGGTGGACTGGATCAGCCGGTCGGCGAGGGTCGATTTCCCGTGGTCGATATGGGCGACGATGGAGAAATTGCGGATATGTGAGAGCGGTGTCATGGTTGGGATATGTAAGGGTTTTTGGGGTTGGTCAATGGGTGGCGTGTTGCAGGTGGGGTGATGATGGCAGATGTTGATTTTTCGGACATAGAAGCTGCGACGTCATGGTTTAAGACGCAAAGTCGCGAGAAACGTTGCGTCTTGGTCAGTCGAGCCGCCCTGAGGGTTGCCGGTTGCGTTGGACTATTTGAGGGAAGGTCAGGAGCACTGCGTACGCTTCTTACACTGCGCGCAGTCCTCACTACCTACGCATATTCCGTCACCCAATCGGCTGATGTTCAAAAACGGTTCAGCACCATCGCCCGATCTACGGCATTCGCAGCGGATTCCGCAATGCATGCGGTTCCATCCCCTGATCCAAATTTTGATATCTCTTTCTCACCGGAAGCATTAACGCACTCGGCCGCCAGCGAGGCAGCTCGTGCAGCCATTTCAGCTGTTGAAACCGCCACGTATGGCACTGTTGAGGACACCCATCTTTCAGCGGATTCAGCCGCGTTTAACGGGCGCTATTCAAATTCAGCAATCATAGCTATCTGTTACCGCGACCGCGTAAAATCAAAGGGAGTTGTACCGAAAGCAGCTGGATACTTGGCGATTCAAATCGACAGTAAATTCGCCGCTGATCATTTGGTCGCTTTGCCTTTGTGGAGTGGCGGCAATGTGCCCGAACCCCTATTCCTCGCGCACGGGCAGTTTATGCAGAGCCTTTACGGCCACCCGGATTGGGCGTTTTGGGCAAATTGGTATCGCGGCATGTGGGATGGCACTTTCCGCAATTGGGAGCTGGCAACCGAAGTTGCGCTGCTTCCGGACGAGGTTTGGGATGGTAAGGACGCTGTGGCAAATGTGGCGGCGGCGATCCGGGAGATTGAAGCCAAGCGTGAAGAAGCGTTTGATCGTCCTGACAACGTACCCGAGCTACAAAGACAAAAGCTCTTAGAGCATGTTCGACGCCTGCTCGCAGCGCCGGACATGGCTGCCTTGGCCGCAGAGGGCGCTGCGGACACGCTTGAGCGTGCAATTGCGCAGTATCTCAAGGAGGCTCCGGCGAACTGTTTGCCGGATGCGTTGGAGCATCTGCAAGATGTGCCGCAGCTGTTTCGCTGGATCGCGACCACGGTGAAGAGCGCCGAGCAGGCGGACGCCAAGGAAACGAAATTGGCGAAGGATATCAAGGCCCTGAATGCGAAGATTGCGCGGTTGGAAGCGGATTTGCGTGATGCCCGCGCGAAGACGGTTCATGGGTTGTTCACGCAAAGTGCGCTGAAGGCAGCCGGTACGGCATTTGGCGCTGGCCTTGTTGGGTCGCTGGGTTTGGCCGTGAGCCATTTCTTTGGAGAATGGCCAAGTGATTTGACACTGGAGAATTTCCGGGGGTGGACTTCGGATTTGGGTGCGGCGGAGCCGAAGCCCGAGGCAGCGACGTTGCCGCCGAGTTATGAGGCTTAGAAAAGCGTTTCGTCGGTATTGAGGTGTGGTTTGGCGGGGTGGAACCCCGCCCTACGGTATTGGTGGTTGGATACGCCTGACCAAAGGCAGGCCCTGGGCTGTCGATCCAACCTTTGTGCTGCAGCACTTTATGGCCGCCAAGTGCATCTTCCGATTCACCGAAGCACCAAGACCGGCCAAATCGACAGGCCGTGGGAGGGCCTGCCGATGCGCGGCGGCCTTTGGCCTTGATTCCGCGCTGTGGTGCTTTGTGGACATGTCGCGGGCGGTGTTTGGTCGGGCTTGGCGGGCTGAAGCCCGCCCTACGGTGTTGCACGAGAAGCTGTGCTTCCCCCTTTCGTGCATCGGCTGCGCCGATACCCTGCCGGGGTGACGCGCGCGGCCCGCAGGGCCGCACGCTTAAATCGCCCGGTCCACGGCGTCCGCTGCGCGCGTGATATCGCGCCCGACGCCTTTGGCGGTTTCACAGGCTGCGAGTGCAGTGGCGGCAACGACTGCCAACAGGATCAAACGGGTGCGGTTCATTCTGCTCTCCGATCTTTTGCAATTCACATAAACAGACGGGCCTGTCTGGTCAAATCAACTGCATGCGCATCGGCGGGTTTTTCCTTAAAAGGCTTGGGAATTGGCGCGACCCAGGGCCGGGATGTGCTGCGGACCGAAAAAGGGCAAGGGGTGGACGCCAGCCCTCTCGTGCATCGGCTCGCGCCGATACCCTGCCGGGCGACGCGCGCGGCCCAAGGCCGCGATATGCTAACGGAT
>NZ_CANNGP010000093.1 GCF_947504105.1 uncultured Tateyamaria sp. | reverse complement strand
CTTGAAGGCCAATGTCAGCTTTCCAAAAACTGCTTTCTACTCCAGCGCAATTTTGAACTCGACTGTCTCATGCCCACTAAGATTGCTTTTCCCGGACTGAATTGGTTCTCCGCTATGTTTATGAAGACGGAGAAACCGCGTGGTAAACAAGCGAGCCCATGGAAATGCAAGACTGCTGTGGGAACACGGTTCAGAAAACTAAGTCAGATGACGAATGAACACACGGCAGGAGGCGGTGTTCTTGCCCGCTTGGCAATGTCGCCGATGTTGGGAACTGTTCAAAATTTCTGCATGCTGCTGAATCGAAGTATGACTGCTTCTTTGCTGATGGCCAGGAGGACAGCAGGGTTTAGAAGTATTTCCTGTACGGCTTTGTCGTTGTTGATCCGAAGGTCGGGTGATCTTTGCGTATGGTTGCTTAAGGCGGTCGATTTGATCACCCCAATGCCGATCACAAGTGCGAAAGGGCCGCGATAACAGACGCCTTAGAGCGCCGCGCACCCGTTTGGAGATATTCCATTGCTCGAAGCGCGGCCTCATGGGCGTCGAGCGATGACCCCGCAACGCAGTCTTCGATCACGCGACAGAAATAGTCGGACTGGTGGCCATCCACGAATGTGTAATGGACGCAAACATCGGTGAGGCCGCCGCAAAGCAGCAACGTGTCCACCTTTAGACCCCGCAACAGGATTTCCAAGTCGGTCCCAAAGAATGCCGAATATCTGCGCTTTGGAACGACATAATCTCCCTCACGAAAACCCATTTCGTCTTTTGCGATTTCGGTTCTTGGGTCGCCCTCAAGGCAATGAACATCTTCGTCCCCATCCAGCTCTCGCCCGAAGTCGATCAGGTCGGGACGGTGTACTTCCTGAATGAAGATCACTGGAACGCCGGCTGTGTGACTTGCATCAACAACGTCGCGAACCGCAAGCATCCGGTCCTTGTAGCCGGGCATGTTGTCGATCGATCCCACCTCGCTTGTGTCGATGAACGTGCTTTTCTGAATGTCGATCACGATCAGCGCGGGGCGTCCATCGATCAGCTCACGCGCTTGCTTTGTAGAGTTTGCCACGTCGGTCTCTCCCCCCAACTCAGTTGTTTCTATCCAATCGTGTGCAGTCCCGCCAAAGGCAGAAGAACCCCGATCACGCCAGCCGTACCAGTCCGGTAGGGTACGCTCTACGCGTTTGGCGGCACACCGTCATCGCGCTTCACTTTCGGTTTCGAAAGTGAAAGTGCATCTGTCATGGACTGCAATCATTTCACACGATATCAATATCGTACTTCGATAAGCTTCAATGCATGTATCGAATAGTCTCGTCAAAAACCAGTATGGTGCCAGGGTATTTCCAATCGCCTATGGGCGGCAGTTATCACAGTGTAAACATGGGATAAGTCCTGCAGTCTATTGAACAACGAAATGATCTGTCAGTTCAAAGCACACCAAACATGACGTCGTGATGCTCGGGCAGCCGACTGTGGGTGTCATCTACGTCAAGAGCATGTATTTGGCTTCCGCCATCCATACTTCGTCCGTCCGGGGACACCCCAGGCGTGTCCCCAACCAGAGCATGAGATTCAATGTGCCCATTCTCGGTATATCTATCGGTTGAGATGATTGCCGCTCCGATTTCAGCGTCGTGATCTCTGGCCGCTCCGTCGATCGTTCCACCATCTCGCAATGCATCGGCATCTATGTCCGCGCCATCCCTTGACAGAAACGTAATTTCATCCGCCTGCTCATCGACAAAGACCGGATCAGTCCCGTCTGTGTCCTTTTGTTGTGCGGGTTTTTCCTTGTACGACGCGGATACCCCCATCACCTTGCCAACGTGAGGGGGGGCCGAAGTGCCACCGTTGGCGGGGCCACCTGCCATGGGCTCGCTGGTGTCGGCGGCATCAGAGGCGCGCAGGACTTTCGGGGAGTTGTTTTTCAGAATGGCCCCCACATCAATATCGAGACTTTTATCGTCGCCTTCCAATGTCAGATCAAACTCGTGCTCAAATGGCGTGTCCTCTGTACCGACTTGGAAAGTGCCTCCGCCATTGACCAGGATCCAGTCCGCAGAAAGCGCTAAATCCTTCTTGTCCTCGACAACCAACTCACCGCCGTTCACGATAATACCCTTCACGGTGGTGCTTTCATCCAGAACAACACGCTGGCCGGGGCCGATGACGATAACATCAGCCGCCTCCGGGTCGCGTCCGCCCCAGGTTTTGGCGTCAGACCAACGGGCATCCGCGGCTTTGATTGCTATCCCTTCGGACGTGCTGTCAGCCTCGGTTGGCAGATTTTCCTTGATCGCCGTCTTCGTCGGCTTTTCGGGATGCGGCGGGATCGACAACATGTCTTGAATCTGCTGTTTTGTGTACTTGAGTGGCTCATATGGGACATACGGAACGGTATCGAAGGGTTGGCTGCTGCTGCCCAGATCGATATCGATCTGGGATTTCGGGTCTTTCTCTTCCCCGCCAAAAACCTTCACGAAAAGGCTGCCGTTTTCGTAATAGTATGCTTTTTCCTGCGCTGATTTCAGTTTGCTTACTGAATCGACATGGAGCGCACCCGGCACAAAATGCTTTTGCGTTGCATTCAGTATTTCGACAAAGATGTACTCATTGCTGTTCGCCCCCACAAAGGTGATGTCCTGTTTTTCCAGGGAGAGGTCGCCATAGTCGTAGGAATAGAGATAGTCATTTCCATCGCCCAGAAAGACGATTTGTGTCCGCGAGGCAGCACCGGTTGCGCCGCTTGAATAGTCCTCAATCGAATTCCCGACCCGGTCGTTTATACTGTCAAAGCGTTTCAGCTGCTCGGGACCAACAGCCCCGGTGACACCATTGTCGAAGAGTTGGGCCAGTTTCGCGTCCTTGATGACGAACGCAGCGAAATCGGGATGTTTGAAACCCGCTGCACTTTTGTTAGCTGCGAGGGCGGAATGTGTCAGGAACGCACCTTCGTGCCCCGAGATCGTACCCTCTTCGTCATAGATCGCGCGGCCATGCCTACGGTTGCCAATATCAAACTCGATGTCATCCGCAGGATCGAAATCGCTGTCGAACGTCAAACCCTTGAAGTAGTTTTCGATACCGGCCCCGCCATCACTGTGCAAGCCAAGCGCCTTTGGATCGCCGAACCCAGCAAAGTGGACCGCCTCGACCTGAAAGAGCCCGCTGTAGAATTTCAAACCTGCAAGCTCGCCCGATGGATCTGCAAATGATTTGCCTGCGGCACGTTCCGCATCAGTATCGGGATTTCCAAGGTTTCCGGACTCACCGAAGAACAGGCTGTCCTTGACCCTGACATCGCTGTTGAAATTTAGGCCTTCGGGCGCGGCTTGGAATATGGAGTCAAAGAAATTGACCGTGCCGACATTCTTGTCGAGATTCGCACTCCATTCCCGCATTTTGTGCGCTTGGAAGTCACTGACTGTCAACGTGTTGTCAGCTGTGATGTAAATGCGTTCCTTGCTTTGATCAGGGTTCTTGGTGATTGCCAGCCCGGAATTGCTGCTATGGGCGCTGTTGCCCTCGAACACACCGTATTTTGCTTCATCCGGCGGCAGCAGATCGGCGAAAAGCGGGTTGCCCTTTGACTCGGCTGTAAAGGCTTTTCCGATCGCGTACCAAAACGCGCCATTGTCGCTTCCGGCAGCGATATTGTTGATCAAATGGTTGTTTGGGTTTGTGATCCAATAGGTGGAAACATTGGAGATATCTGACTCCAGAACCTCCTTGCCCTTTTCTGCCGCGCGCGTGCCAAAGCCGATATTGCCTCTCAGCAAGTTTCCGGTTTCCGCGCCATCCTCGAAGAAATAACTGTGTCCGATCGTGTCGTACACCACATTTTTTTCGATCCTGGTGTTGCTGGTCCCATGAATGGTGATGCCGCGATTGTAGGAATGATGGATCGAGCTGTTCTCGACGTACTGCCCTTCACCGCCTTCGCCCAGAAGGTGCCAATGCACAGGATAGCGCCCTAGGATTCCCTCTTGGCCCATCTTGTCGAACTCGACGCCAGAGATATGCATCTTGGCGCCGTGATGAACCATCGTATGCCCGCCAAAGCCATCTTCTGTTGAATCATCGTCGCCCGTAATTTTTACGTTCCGGCTCAGCAGTGCGACCTCGGCACGTTCATTGACGGTCCATTCCCGCTTCTCGGCGCCGATCTTTCCGTTATCGTGGGTTTCGAGATCACCAAAGTGCGAAAACTCAAGTGGCTTGTCCAAGGTCAGGGTTTTACCGTCGTTCGAAATGGATTTGATCTCGAATTCCTCGGTTTGATCGTCGTCAAAATCTGATGATGCAATAGCAATGCGATCGCCCACCTCCCAATCAGTCGCATATGCCACCCGTATTGAAGTTGCGCCGCTCTCAGCCGTTTCTCCCAGTCTGGTAAAGCTTTTTTTTGATGCATCATCTGCATGGATTTCGATACGGCTGTCTTTGCCCATTGCCATCAGAAACGCGTTGTTATTCTTGATTGAACCGTGCTGATGTTCCAATTTTTACTCTCCTTCGAGGACTGAGATATTATTGCTGTGTGAGGCGCTTCATGTTGCTTAGCCGTCTGTGTCAACCGCTGGGCGTCGTTATTGTGGTGTCAGTCTCAGCAGGTTTGCGAGCGTGCCGATAGACTCAATGCACGGTATCGATCTGTCACTTGAGCCGCTGCGCAGCATCTCGCTGGGCAGCTTCGTACAACCGGTGGTTTTTCGCTAAAATGTCTTAACGTGTCGGGAATTGGGACGCGGGCCCGGCGTTCGCTGAACACGGAGGGACGCTGTTGAAACGGGCGGTGACTCCATGCCTAATCTGCGCAAAGTCAACACATCTTCAAGCGGTAACAGTGGCCCCGCAGGACCTTGTTCTTTTGGTCGATTGAAAGCAGGGAAGGGTGGTATTTCGCTGAGAAGGTTTAACTTGGGATGACGGCAGGCATTGCATTCAACCCGCTCGTTCCCGTCGATAATGTCTGACAGATCACTTTGTCAGCAAGAAATGCATTATCTCGGCGGTATCCTGAATCATGGCCGCTTCGTTGATGCCGGGATTTTCCACCACCATTTCCACCACCGAATTGCCGATCTCGATCATCAAGCGTACCCGTCTGCGCAGTTCAGCTTCTGTCAACCCAAGGTCCAGCTCCATGAGCGAGGAGGTCAACCCGTCCGCCAGTTCTTCATGGGACGTCAGCCGAACCTCGACGAGTTGCGGCGTCGCATACATCGTTTTCAGAACAGCGACACCGCCAGGGAAGTCGCGCGTGATCTGAACCTGTCCGGACAGGATTACGGCAGTTCTGCCGACATTGAGACCTTCGTCTTGAATGTCAGTCGAAGTCTCAGCCACCGCCATATTCTGCAGATGCATCAATTGCTTGGCCAGTTCAGACACAACAGCGTACTTGTTTGGAAAATAACGATAAAGGGCGGGGGGTGTCAGCCCGGCCGCCTTACAAATCTTGTTGGTTGTCAGCTCTTCAAAACCGATGTCCTCCAAAAGTCTCGCGGCGGTTTCCAAGATCAGTTCAACGGTCTTGTTTGCCCGCGTTTGCAAGGGTTTGGTGCGTCGTTCCAACCGGTGCGAATTCATTGCGATCTCCTGTTCGCTACAGGTCCAGTGGCACCGGACTTATGCCTATATAAGTGTAGTATTTACTATATATAATCCGAGTGCTACTGTCCGTCGTCATGGTTTTTGGGGCCAATGGCGGTCTAAACTAAGAGAGAGTTTGGCTCATCTGATTGGTTTGAT
>NZ_CANNGP010000092.1 GCF_947504105.1 uncultured Tateyamaria sp. | reverse complement strand
CCGGTGGATCTTCCCCCAAAAGGTACAGCATCTGAACGACCGGCGAATTTCAGATTAATTTACATAATCCACATTATCAGTTGGTCACGACTTTAATAATTTTCTCTTTGCTCTTTGCGCACTTGCCAGCATTTCCTATGCTGATAATTCCTCCCCCATCGATAGAGTTGGTGTAAGGAGTAAAGCCACACGCCTCAGAGAAGCTCCCCACCCAACGACCATATACGATACCATCTTTTTTGGTAACGTGTATAGCCTTGCTGTAGAGTGTGAACGTCCTATCCAAATTTGGCTGACCCTGCGCTGGCACGACTTCATCGATGGGAATACTGTCACCTTGCTCTTCCAAAGCTTCAATGAATTGCGTGAAATCATCTGACATTTTAATGTACCTTCAGTGTGAAATGTGTATCTGATTATCTCCCAACTAAACTTTGAAATATGCGACCAGTCAAGGTCGGATGCAAAACACGCCTAGTGGGCGGTGTCGATATTATTTTTCTGATGTCATAATCTAGACTATGAAGGTTTTGCGATCACGGCGCGGAAGGTGTGAATGTCCCTTATAAATGAGACTCCTATTTCGAGACTCAAATCAAGGTCGCATGAACATTCCACGTCTGCCCTGTTCGAGCAAAGCAGCCGTTCAATGAGCCCGGAGTTACCAATGCTGTGAGATCCGCTAACGGTAGCTTTCATGTTTTACCTCGATACTACAATGCCGCTCACCGGGGATTTTGATCGAGTTGTGTTGCGCCAGAACACAACGCAGATCATTCGATTTTGGAATCATTTTTTGGCGCCGTTGGCCTTTATGTCTTCTGTACTGTGACGTTCGATAGCCATCTGTGTTCCCTTCCTTCTTCGTGCAAAACGCTCAATGATTTCGTTGAAGTTGATCCCAATGCCAAAAAAATTCGGTTGAAGCATAAGCGCTCGCGATGCACCGGCAACACCCCCATCGGGCGCACTATCCGCCTTCGCCTCTGAGGTTGCAGTCCCATTTGCGGCGGTCTCAGTCACCCGCACCAGAAGGTTCAAGCGCCGTTGGTCAAAAAGTGGCTCTGTTGCCTTCAGCGCCTTGAGCCAAGCCTGCGCCTTCTCCAACATTTCAATTCTTTCACTCCAAATGGAGATCGCCGAATACGTGAAGATAAAGTCCATCATGCCCGGCTCATCAAGTTCCTCAATCGGCACGCCTTCAATCTGGTGTACCGCTTTCTCGATCTCTTTTTGGTATAAGAAGCACTCGGCCAAATGGATGTGGCAGATTAGTCTGCCATCTAACACAATAGCCGCCTCATAGGCGCGAATTGCCAGCTCCCATTCCCGTGCGCATCGATAACAATCACCCATCTGACAATACAGGTTTGAACGTCCATGATCCGTCCAGATATCGTCTTGCATCGCTGCCGATAACTCTGAAGCGGTTTCGCGCAGCAAATCATCGTCATCAGTGATAGTGCCGAGCGTTTCTTGCACATCATAGAGCTTTTGCCTCCCAAACGACGATAGCTCTTCATCATTTCGATATTCGTCCAAAAGGTCGCTTAGCTGCGTCTCCGCAGCCTTGGGGTCACCATGCAATAGAAGGTCAATGGCCTTGCCGCCTCGATACTGGATTTGGCTCTCTGCGGACTCATCAAGATGAAGGAGGCGATCAAAAAATGCGGTACGCTCCGAGAACGATTCATTTCTCAGCTCAAGATCGATGAAGATTTGCAGAATCTCTATGTCATCTTCGGCGAGGGTGATTGTGCCTAGCTTGGCCAGTTCTTGGCGCGCCTTGGATCGGCTGCCTCCGGGTGCTAAATGAAGCACGGCCCGTTGGTATATTATCTTCTTTCGCCACCACGCGTGATCAATGTTTGCGCTCAAACGCTCAAGGGCTGCTGGCCAGCTTTTCCACTTTCCGGTTTGGAAATAGAGCCATGAAAGACGATCTACATAATCCCCAAGTGCATTGACGTCGATCCGCAAAAGCGGCTCTATCGGCTCGCCGAGATGGAGCATGGGCGCTGCATTTGTCCTGTGCCAAATCGTGTACTGGGTGACATCTGAGCGCGCAGCGACTAGCGCACGTCCAAGTTTTTTCTCTTTGCATGCCGCCGTGTAAGCTTTGCCTATGTCGAAGCCTGGGAGACGATTCCAACAACAATCCTTGTACTTTCCCCCTGAACCGCAGGGACACAAATCATTTAGTTTGGGCTTCCAGTACTTCCGGCGCTCTTTTCGCCGTGTCCCCACCATCTTTTCCTCTTTTTGCAACTGATCATTTTATGCGTACAGAAGTCACCTACATTTCGACCGAACACATAAGTGTTTGTGTTTTGACTTAAATAAATTTGCGAAGTAGCCGCCACCTCAGATTGCTGAGTGGGTATTGCCAGTGTCTGTTTTATTTGCTGGCCGCACCTATTAAAACCGAAGACCGAAGAGGCCACCAGTTTCTTCTTCGTCGTTCAGGCGTGTTGGGTTCACGTGCTGCCACACATCAAAGTTTTCTTGAAAACCGTCATTAGGCAGCACATCAGAATTCATAGTCACGATGTATTGGAACCCAACCCGCTCCGCATGCGTAGCGCCAAGCTGAAGTGCCTTGGCTACTTGTCGTTCATCAACTCCATCGAAGAGATGGCTGTCATGGACAAGGAAACCGGGTCCGAGACCTCGCTTCGTTGCTAATTCGGCCAGCATCAAGTCGAAGCAGAAAATCTGCATGTTGTTGATGCCCTTGCTCCGTTGAGACTCGATAGTCACATCAAAAGTGGGTCCATTGTCGGTGGCACCAATTTCGAGGTTTCCTGCTTGTTCGTAGAGCGCGTTGGATAGGTTCTCGAAAACAAGGATCGCTTCCTCAACGATTGCGCTTCGTTCATGCAGATCGGCTTGCAGGGCTTGCTGCAATCGCGCGCGTTCGATGTCTAGCTGGACTTGGGTGCTCTCGATTCGCTCGGCGATTTCTAGCTGTTGTCGCAGCGCCTCTAAGCTCACAACGAAGCTTGCTCTTTTCGATCAAGGTGGCGCCACAACGAAGCAATCATCTGTTGAGGTCGGGTACGCACAGCTCACATAAGTCCATAGAGGAGCTATAACTTGCCAGATCTAACGATCCCCAACATTCCTGGCCGAATCTTCTTGATGCTTCAATCACTTGCTGCAAAGCACAACCTACCAATCGAGGATTACGCCAAACAGCTCCTGTGCGATGCTGTCGCACGTGCCAGCCTTGAAGCTGATGTGGATATCTCGATCAGACAGCTTTTAGAAAACTTTGATGCGTATCTACGGATTGCGGAGCATCAATCAGTTTTCTTTTTTGATGAAAGAGGGCGACAATTTGCACTGGTGCCCATTGCAGAGCTTGAAAGGATAAACAGTCTCTCAGAAAATGACGCCTGACCGCCGCCGTCGGATTATCCGATCTCGCGGCACCAGCTGCTAGTGATATCTACCAGGACGTAGGAATCAGCTAACTGTTCGGCTATATCTGGCACCACCGCCTTTAGTTCCCACTCGCCTCTTTGCCCGCTTCGTCGTCAGGAAAGTCTTCAGCGATTATTTTGTCCCTCTCGGCCATATCACGCTCGTAGGCTCTCTGATCCCCCATATAGCTTTCCCAAAGAGGCGGCGCAGGTAGGTCTTCTGGATGATACTTGTACCGGGTTACCGACCTAACTGCACCGATGATGTCGTCCGGCCTGGCCTTTACACCATCGGGTTGTCGCGCGAACATTCTATCGATGACGGCCCTCTTTGTTTCCATCGGCATATTTTCGTAGCTATGGCCAAGAAAACAAAGCGCTTTGATGGCTTCATCCACAACGAACTTGATCTTATCAAGTTTTGGAGACTTAGCGCCACCAAGGAGAACCTCATTCAAGTCTGCACCTGTAAATGCTTCCAGCTGAACAAGAGCACTTGATGGAATTGCTCGTTTGCCTGTCTCGTACATGTAGTAACTACGGGACGACACGCCCATCATTTCGGCCATTTCCGCTTTCTTGAATTTACGCTTCTTCCGGAACGCTTCAAGATTCTCGTGCACCTTTACACTCAGGGCTTGGGCGAGAGTTTGATCGTTAATCATCGCCTGCATCGCCGCCTCTTCGGCAGCATGCTCCTCCTCCGGAGTGCCGTCAAATCCTTGCAACTTGAAGCTCATTTTCAAAAATCAGTCCTATAGTTCCTGTTTTATAAGTAATATCGGCACCCACTTGTTTGTAAAGTAAAATTGCGCATTAATGTAAAAAGTTACAAGGAACGGAGAAAAACAGTGCCTGAACTGCTGACGCATGGCCAAACACCCGAAGAGTGGAGTCAAACTCTTGCAGGACATGGGGTTCATGTGTCGCCTAGGCTTATTCGCTCTAGAGCGCGCGAAACTGGGAATTATCACCAACTTGGGCATCTCATGCTTCTATTGCCATCGCATATCGAGGCGCTGATTGAACCAGGTAAAGCAAAAACTGACCAAGTGGAGCTTTCATTAGAGTCGGATGCAACGAACAACAGTGGGACCAATCGATGAAACATGTGCGCGGGAATATGGATTGGGGTGGCGCACTGCGTCGTGCCGATGCTGCGCGCTACTGCGGTCATTCAGCGGGTCATTTTGATAAGCTTGTTAAGAACGGCAAATATCCCCCCGGAAGAAATGCAGACGGAGTAGCTTTATGGCTACGCTGGGAGCTCGATCAGGCCTTGGCAGAGTTGCCAAGAGTAGACGCGTCTGAATGGGAACCTGGAAACAGCTGCGACGAGGCGTTCGGGTGCTAACGAAGATGAAATATCTGAACCCTTCTGGGCGATTTCCCAGTGGCAACGTTCGTTATTACTTTCGACCCAAAGGTCGGAAGGGCGTCGCTATGCCTGATCTTCCACCAGACCACCCAGGCTTTTTTGCCGCCTACGCCATTGCCGCAGGCAGCAATGAGCCTATTAGGCTGCCAGCCAAAAGCGGTAGCTTGGACTTCGGTATCCAGGGATATCTAAAACCAGATGCCTTTTTAATTGGGTTGGCTGAAGGAACTCGTGCTGTAAGGCGGCGTATGCTGGATGACATGCGAGAGCGATACGGACACGCGCGGGTGTCGGACCTTCAGCAAAAGCATGTTGAAGCAGACCTCAACAGATTCTCTGGGCATGCATGGAACAACCATCTCAAGACCTGGCGTGGTCTCGGAAAGTGGCTGGCCCAAAAGTACAACATTGATGACCCGGCAAAAGGCGTAAAGAAAGCTCCAGTGGCTCAATCCGATGGTCACATTCCCTGGTCAAACGAAGAAATTGAGGCGTTTCGTAAGCATTGGCCCATCGAAACTCCTGAACGTCTTGCTCTTGAAATCCTTTTCTGGACTGGCGCACGCATCTCTGATGCAGTTCGGCTCGGCCAAGGTAACGTAGATCGGGATGGGTGGCTTGTGTTTCGTCAGCAGAAAACAGGAGGTGAAGTAGCAATTCCATTTGCTCGTGCACTGCCGGAGTTTGCTGACGGTATGGAGCCAGATCTTGCATTACTTCATTCGGCCCTGGACGCGCGGAAAGACAAGCATGTCACGTGGATCACCACGGCTCACGGAAAGTCTCGGAGCGTCAAAGCTGCAGGTCAGTGGCTGGCAGCAAAAACAAGAGCTGCGGGCATTAATGGAAGATCAGCGCATGGGCTACGAAAAAGTCGAGCCCGAGCTCTTGTGTGTCTGACGTCAGCGCCTATGGGTCCAAATAGCGGTATTTGCTAAGAGAGGGTTTGTTGCTCATCGTGGCCACCA
>NZ_CANNGP010000091.1 GCF_947504105.1 uncultured Tateyamaria sp. | reverse complement strand
CACAGAACGACCACACACATCACTCGGCGGGCTGGCTCCGGCTGTCTATGCCAATCTCAACCGTGCCGCACGGCCTGACGGAGCTCCTCTGTGGTCAGGCCCTGGGCTTTAGATGGTTCAGGCTTTCCTTGAGGATGAGCTTGTCCAGTTCGAGCTCGGCGACGATCTTCTTCAGCCGCGCGTTCTCTTTCTCCAGACTCTTCATCTCCGATAGCTGCGACCGGCCCATCCCGCCAAACCGCCTCCGCCAGTTGTAATACGTCGCATCGCTGATCCCGGCGTTCCGACACGCCGATGCCACATCATCACCAGCCGTCAGCTTCAGCTCAATCTCACGCAGCAGCTTCAAGATGTCTTCGTCTGAATGTCGCTTCCTCGCAATGCCCAATCCCCCTTTCGCGGCCAATGTAATGGCACAGTTCTAGGGGGGAAGGACGGCAACCATGCACTAACACTCAAACTCAACCACACAAGTAGGGCTGCTCACCAGCGAGGCGTTCTGATCAATCCATCGTGACAATTTGAGCAAGATCCTTGTACGACCTGCATGAGGTTTTCTTGTATATTGAGTTACGATGTGTCTCGACTGTGCGAACGGAAATGCTTAGATTACTTGCAACTTCTTTTGTCGATTGCCCGCTGACGCAGGCGTCGAGAATTTCAAGTTCACGAGCGGAAAGCCCGTATATATTACCCGTTCTCGTCAAGTTTCGTCGCGACTGAACGAAGTGGGTTAGAAGATCGGTTGGAAAGTAGGCATAGTCGTTTTGTGCCGCCCTTACGGCATTCACAAAGTCCGATCCGGGTGCCTGTTTTGGCATGAAACCAACTGCACCACTTGACAGGGCGAGAAACGCATTCGAGCTGCTGGGGTTTGAGGACAATACCACTATCTTCATTTCTGGATTTGAAGCTCTTAGCTTACCAAGAATCTCTGCTCCGCTCGGCCGCGAGAGCGAAAGATCCATTAGTAGGATCTCCGGTTTGTGTTGCCGACAAGCTTTCAGTGTGGTGTAGCCATCTGAGGTTTCAGCAACCACTTCAACATTGCAGTGTTTACAAAGTCGCGTTGCAATGCCTTCGCGGATGATTTCATGACTATCTGCAATTGCTACGGTGGAGTTCATAGGCATTCATACCTCAACATGTAACCCCGGTTTCCGCTAGGCTGTCGCTACCTAATTCGTCACATACGCAGCATGGCAGGGAGCGTTACTGACTTACGATAAGCTATGAAAAGCTTTTCAGTATCAACCCGAATGGTTTTAAACGAACCTTTGTGGCAGAAATCTGCGCAAGCAACTTGCGGGCATGAACGCTAGGAACACTAGGCTCAGGACTCATAACCAGCAAATGACGATTGCTGCGAGAGCGATTGCCGAGAGGAAGACTTTGGGGCATCGATCATATCGCGTTGCCACCCGCCGCCAATCCTTGAGCCTGCCAAACATGATTTCGATCCGGTTGCGCCGTTTGTAGCGTCGTTTGTCGTATTTCACGACCTTCTTGCGTTGCTCTCGGCCAGGAATGCAGGCGCGTATCCCTTGGTCTTTCAATGCTTCTCTGAACCAGTCCGCATCATATCCGCGATGCCCCAGCAGCCAATCGACCTCCGGCAGACTGCTGAGCAGCGCTCGTGCGCCGATGTAGTCACTGACCTGACCAGCGGTCACAAACAGGTTCAGTGGGCGGCCTTTGCTGTCGCAGATGGCGTGCAGCTTTGTATTCATGCCGCCCTTTGTGCGCCCGATCAGGCGACCGCGCCCCCCTTTTTGACCCCCAAACTGGAAGCCGTGCGATGTGCCTTGAGGTAAGTGGCATCGATCATCACAGTCTTCTCTTCGCCGTGATCTGCGGCCAGGCCGATCATCATCTGGGCAAAGATGCCCTTATCACTCCAGCGCTTCCAACGGTTATACAGCGTCTTGTACGGACCGTATTCCCTAGGTGCATCGCGCCAACGTAAGCCATTGCGATTGATGAAGATAATCCCGCTCAGCACACGCCTATCATCGACGCGAGGTTTGCCGTGCGACTTCGGAAAGAAGGGGTCAAGACGCGCCATCTGCGCATCTGTCAGCCAAAATAAATCAGACATGTTTCCCGCTCGTTTTTCGAACCGTGAATCATGCCGCCAGGCGGAAATCAATGGGTCCCGACTCTAGGTTGCTTCGCGAGTTTTTGGTTCCATTTGCGCCCCGACCATCCAAGAAATCTCGTCTATTTTTCTCGAAAGTTCACTCAGAAGATCGGCAGAGCCATTATCATTGAGATCTGCAACCAACTTAGCACTGGCGCGGACAAGCATTTTCAGCTGGAAGATCGAACTTGAAAAGGCTTCAATGTGTTTTGGCGCAGATGATACGTCCAATGGGTAGTCAGGGAGGTGCGAGTCCTTAGCTGCCGCTTGGATCGTTCCTTTCACTTGTCCGCCCAACGCCGCGATTCGTTCAGCTACGATGTCAGCATGCTCGTTCAGTTCGGCGTTTACATTGTCAAAGAACTGGTGCAGCGCTAGAAATTCGCGACCCTGCACAGTCCAGTGAACCTGTTTCGCATGACTTGCCAAGTCGATAAGATCGTACAAGCGCTGCTGCAGCACTTCGCATACATCATCGTTTGGTGGTACAAATCTCTTCGGCATTGTGTAACTCGCTTTTGTGTTTGGCAGGCGCTTGCCTTTTCGCGCTGTCCTTACAGTCGTGATTCAGGCTCTCCTTGCCGACTGAAAAACTCAGGTAACAAGGCCCATTCACACTAGATTGGTTTTCGTCATATTATAGGTCACAGCTGACAAGAGCTATCCCAGAATCTTGCTAAATTTCCCAGACTCCAAAAATTTTTTTCCTTTTTTCTGATATATTTTAGGAGGTTAACGCTCACTTGCGAAAGAACAGCTGACCTGGCGTAAGTTGACAACGCATGTCCAAATCGATTTCCTCGGATTAAATAGCTAACTATATTATATCTTTTAGAGTATTGACCTTATCGGTTCACCCGCACCGTCAGCTTTGACAACACCATCTGCTGTCGCAAGCATCCGTAGTTTCAGAATCTTGCTGTTAAATATCGCCGGGGGCGTCCGTTTGCTGGATTCGCAGGGAAGACTCGCTATGTTTTCGTCAACCAAGGCCGATGTTCCGCTTAAATGCACTTAACAAAGATTTACGAACTGGGAGTAGATAGATGCAAGCTAGACGACAGGCAGAATGGCCCAGAAATGGCAAGGCAATAGGATATGGGGACCTTACCTTTGGGTACGCGGCCCCGGTCGATGACCTCGATACTGAGGCTGTCATGCCCTTTAGTATCGTGGCTCTTCATCAAAATTCCTTTGTAGCTGATGCTGCATTGGGAGGTCGGAAAATGCGGCGATCCAATGTGAAGGCGGGGGAATTTTCGTATATTCCAAAGGGGGTTTGGCAAAAGACGTCTTCTGAGAAATCAGGTGGCTACCTATACTTGGTCTTTGATGACGGGCTTCGCCAACGATGTGAGGCCGAGCTTGGTGTTTCCCAACCTCTTTTTGACCCGATAGATTTCCATCCTCGTCTGGAGCGCAGTCCTCAATACTCAGCTCTGATCAACGATTTTCTTGGATCAGAAGGTCTTGGCGGGCGGATGCGCGCTGAGGCTTTGGCGTCGTTGCTCGTCTGTGAAATCCTGAATTTCCGGGGGGCCACCCATGAAGCCGTTCGTGTCGGCTTAGGCAAATTCAAAGTCGCTCAGATTCTCGAATACATCGACGAACACACAGATGAGGAATTGTCGTTAGCGACGCTTGCCGAGATCGCAGGCGTCAGTGTCTTCCATTTCTCCAGAATGTTCAAGATAGACACAGGGATGACACCTCATAAATTTGTGCTACGTCACCGCGTGAATAAAGCGCGCGAGATGCTCGAACGTGGTGACATGCCCCTCGCCGAAATCGCTTATGAAGTTGGATTTTCGTCACAAAGCCACATGATCTCGAGCTTCAAGCGCTTTGTGGGAACAAGTCCCGGTAGGTATCGCAAGATTATTAAGCAATGATCTTAATAAATGCCAAAGTACTGCCAAATCATTTAGCTGTCGTTGGATTCACCCTGCTGGTTGTCGCTGTGGCTAACGCAATCACATAGTAATGGTGTCAGCTCTCATTATCCACTCCTGGCTGGAGATGCCCTATATCGCTTGAACGTAGTTCTTTGTAGCAGTATTTGACCGTCAGCATTCCTGGTTACGGACGCGATGTCTCCGGAAAGGTCAGTCGAATATTTGTACCGTGCGGTTTAATCAAACTAGTCGTCATTCGAATGCCCATCGCTTCGACCAGGTATCTGACGTTTCGCAGGCCTACGCCATGAACCGGCGCACAACCCTTAGTCGAGAAACTTACCGTATTAGGTGACAGACAAAATCGGTCCGGCATTCCAGGTCCATTGTCACGAATATCAATGTATAGCAGCCGTGTTTCTAGATCAAATCCAATATGAATCTGAACAATACCCGATTTTGACGGTAATACTGCCTTTCTTGCATTATCAGCCAGATTGAATATGACTCGGTAAATATAAGACTTTCGAACGAAAGCAGTAGCGTGTTTGCTTTCCGAAGAAACCTCAATTATCTTCCCAGATCCCAGTGCGTTGAGATCAGACGCGACCTCTTGAGCGATTGGGAAGAGATTAATCAACTCCGAGTTCACTTCGTGTCGCTGGCGCAGTGCAGCATCACAAATATCCATGCATCGATTGATACATCGTTCCATCCGTGTCAATCGCTGACAGACTCGCGATTGGCTGCCATTGGCAAGGGTATCAATGTCCATCTGCAACGTAGATATAACATTGCGAATGTCATGGAAGGGACCGGCAAATGCGAGGGTCGGATCAACTGCATCAAGATCTATCGGTTTCATGGCCCATAACATAACCAGTCCAATTCCAAACCGATATCAGATTTCATTCTAAACATCACAAAATTGCACAATGTGATGAACAGACTGCAACAAACATGAGGCGCCAGCTACCAGGTTCACGCATTCAACATGCGGTCACCGAGACCCCACGGACATCGCAAAAACCAAACATCATCCAATGTGATGTCAGTTGCTACTTCAGTGTCGACAGCACCACCCTCGACAAAGGGCGCTTTACGCTCGCTGAGAAAGGCGCAACGGACAGGCTCAAATTCATTCCCGTTGATGTTATAGGTTAGGAGCATCGTTCTGACACCTTCAAAGCCGAAACCCCGACGCGGCCGTTCCGTGTCACGAATTAGAGAGTGGAACACATATCTCTCAGTGTATCGCAATCACTGAATACACTGATGATCATCTTGAACGCCCTTCGCTCACGGGGGAAACACCAAAGGAGCGGGCGCAGATTTTCATGATGAACCTCCAGGCGGGAAATGGACCCCTGACTGCGGTTGATGCATATTTCCGTCGTGCGACGCTGGGCCTTCGCCCGGAACTTAAAACACATCAATGCGCTAATTGGGGCAGGAAACAGAAAGAAGTTGCCCATAAGGTAATGGCATATCTTGGCGAAGTCCTTTCAGGAAACACCTTACTTGCTGGTAAAAGGTTCTCAGTTTCTAACATCACGGTATTTGCTGGTTGATCTTTTGCTGAGCTCGCAAAGGTCGAGATCTCGCGGAATCTGGTAAACCCAAACACGTAGCGCGCGAAAGTAGCTACACGTCCCAACATCGCAGTAAGAGGTGGTCCTAGATTTTCGACCAATTTGCAGCCGGTTTAAGATGGATCAGGGGTTCATTTAGGCTGCTATTCTC
>NZ_CANNGP010000090.1 GCF_947504105.1 uncultured Tateyamaria sp. | reverse complement strand
CTTTGTCCCGCAGTCTGTGAGTTCGATCAGGTCAACCCTTACTTTTACAGCGAATGTCCGGAAAGCGGGCTGCGATCACAGAAACTCAAATGGCAGGGTATGCGATGCTGCGGATGGCTGGTTTGACTGACCGCAATGAGCCCATTCCAAAAATTGCAGTAGATCTCACGACTGACAACAGCGTACGCAAATTAGACATGGCGATCTATGGGAAAGGCGAGAAATCGGCACTGTAACTCGACGCCGTGAATGCTAAAGTTTTTCCCAAAAATCTAACGGCTATCCCGACACCCTTTGGATCAATGAAATACAGGGACCACCGGCCTAGGTAAATTCATCTGGGGCATATTTCCTGGCAAGGTGTTCTCAGAGTAGTTCGTTGATCAAGCCTGTGCCGAATGAAATCCAAAAGAAATGGTCAACTTGCGTTTGTTTGGCGTGCTCAGTCCTAACCGACCGTATGTAAAAGGGTGTCCCAAGGGAACACCCCTAAACAACCGGAAGTTTCCGGTAAGATCAGATTCCGCCAGATGTCGGCGGCGACTTAAACGCGTTTAGTACGGTGAGTAGGCTGGTTAGGTTGTCCGCAACGCCGGTCTGCCCGATCTTTTCGGATGCACCTGCGGTTGCGGTGGTATCGAGGCTGTAGATCTGCATCACGCCCTGGTTCGAGGCCGCCTGGCTGAGTGCATTTTGCTGTTGGGCGGCGGCAACCGAGTTCTCGAACAGGATGCCGGTTGAATGGGCCATTGTCTGATAGACCGTGCCCATTGCCATTGCGGGGGCTTCGCCCACCACTTTGACGTTGGATTGAGTTACGGCGTCGGTAATCTGGTCATTTACTGCTGTCGGCCAAGTCATGTTTGGTCTCCTTGGTTGGCACTAGGGTTGAAGAGTAACAACGGGTCAGAATCTTAGGGTTTGAAGGCATTCAGAACAGTCAGAAGGCTGGACAGATTATCTGGCGTTCCGATTTGTCCCACTTTCTCGCTGGCCCCGGCGACGGCTGTGGTATCGAGGCTGTAGATTTGCATCACACCCTGGTTCGAGGCTGCCTGACTCAGCGCATTCTGTTGCTGGGACGACGCAACCGCATTTTGCAACAGTATGCCGGTGGAGTGGGCCATAGTCTGAAAATTGACCCCCATGGCCATGGCCGGGGCTTCGCCTACGACCTTGACGTCGGACTGGGTCACCGCATCCGTGATTTGAGAATTTACTCGCGTCGGCCAAGTCATGATTTATCTCCTGTCTTGCACTAGGGTGAGATGGTTGGAATTACCGAGTCTAGGATCGCAGTAAGCTCAGCAGCTGCGAGAGGTTATCCGCCACGCCGATTTGACTGATTTTGGTGGTCGCACCTGCCGTGGCAATCGTGTCAAGACTGTAGAGCTGCATCACGCCCTGGTTCGACGCGGCCTGGCAGACTGCGTCTTGTTGTTGCGCAGTGACAACGGCTGTTTCAAAGAGCGAACCGGTCGCATGTGCCATCGTCTGGAAACTGGTACCCATGGCTATAGCCGGGGCTTCGCCTACGACCTCTACATCGGACTGGGCGACCGCGTCCGTGATCTGGGAGGTTAGGGGCGTTTGGTTACCCATCGCGTTGCTCCTTGTGTTTGGGTTCGTATCTATAAGGACGTCGGGAAACACCCGTTGTGAAACCGCTTCACTTCTTTTTCTGTGTGCGGGATTGGCCTGTTGTCTTGCGGGTCTGTTCGGCCAGATCGCGGACCAGCTGTTCGCGAATATCAGCTGACAATCTGTTGACAATCTCGGTGGCTCTGTTTGCGATCTCGGTCAGCTTCAGTTCGACTTTGCCATCAATTTCGGCCAGCTTCAGATCCAGCTTCGCTTCAGCTTCCGCCATACTTTTACCGACCTGCTCGCGCACCTGGATTTGAACGATTTCCGCCAGGGTCTGCGAGAGTTGCGACAGTTCCAACTGCTCAAGTGGACCGCCTGCGGGCTTGGCCAGTGGCTGTAGTATTCCTTCGATCACGCGCTGTTCCGCGCTGGCGACCCGGTCCTGCAACGGCGGCTGTGGGTCGGGTTGCTGCTGTTGAGGCGCATTGCGCACCGATTGGAACGCCTGCATCATCGCCGCTTCTGCGGCCTGACGCCCCTCGGCAATGACGGCTGATGCGGCGGCCAGACCCTGGTCAATCTCGGCGGACGAGGTGGTGGACGCGGTACGCTGCCCCGCGAGCCATTTTGTCAGCTTGAGTATTTCTTCGTCGGCAAGGTCACGGCCTATCCAGGATCGGGCCAGCGAAAGAAGGCGGGACAGATCATCGTTTAAGCTGCTCATTTCCGCTTCCCTTTCTTCGGACCCGTAGTGGTGACCTCATGCTCCTCGATATCGACGCTGACATGACGTTCGGTCCGATCGGTTTCGTCGCCAAACGCGTCGTCAAAGAACTCACCTTCCGATGTCTCGAGCTGTGTGGCGGCTATCGCGGCCTCAGCCAGCATATCCCGGGCGGAAGCAAGGCAAGAGGCCAACCTGCCAAAGGGCGGCAGGTTGCGATCCTGACAGACGATGACACTCTGGCTCCATTGCGACAGAACCTGCACAAGAATTTCGTCGGTCCGGCTGCGCAGAATTTCGATTTCTTCGGTCATGGGGTGTCTCCAGCGCTGTTAGGTGTGTCACTATGAAAGACGCTTCAGGGCCAGTTTCGTGAACCACACGGTCGTACGCGGATCAGAGAACGCCGACCTCGGCGGCCTTTACTCTTCCGTAGTCCGCTTGCTCCAGAAACGGAGCAACCAGCTCGTTGTAGTTGGCGACATCTGGTGGTGTTCCTACCGGCAGGGTCATGCCCCGCTGAACACTCTGAGATACGTACGGCTGTTTGTTGATCGCCGGGTTGAATTCTATGACGAACCAAAGGGTGAAAATGGGTTTCGACAGCTTTTCCAGTGTAATTGCCGGGCCTGGGTTGGATGTGTTGAGCTCGGTAACCGTTTTGTTGTAAAATGCTTCGCCGAAGACACTGGGGCTATTGGTCATGTCCGCAAAGGTGAAGGGCATTACCAGTGCAACCTCGTTACTGGCACTGGCCATCTTCGGCATCTGAAAGATGTCCTGCAGAACGATTAGCATCCGCATATTTTCCCCTCGGGCGCCGTCACCGCCGAGAGCCGTATAGCGCGCCTGCTGCCAAGATGTATAAATTGCATTTATGCCCGGATCCGCAGGGAAGGTATTGGTAAGCAACGGAGAATAGATCTGGGAGATTGCACCGCCCACTCCACCCAGATTCCGGGGCATCAGGTTGATCGCCATCATGCATTCGGGCAGCGAATGGTGCATCTGGATCACCATCCCGGCGAAACTGTTGAAGGCCAGTCCATTATTAACCAACGTCGCAATTTTAGGCTTGATAGCTACCGGGTTTCCGAGGGCGTAAACGTTCAGCGTTTGCAGCGTGGCCAGCACTGCCAGCCCATCAGTCGTCGTGCCCGAGATATCACCGGTCTCATAATATCCCAGCAGCCGGTCTATGGTGCCCAGCACGTCGTCGCTGGGCAGGTACCATTGTGTGATGCCAACTCCCGGCACCTGTTCCAGGATGTCGCGCCGCTTGATGCGGATGCGGTTGGTGGTCGTGTCGAAGGCCTGCTTGTTCTGCAGAGATTTGATCAAACCCCCAATGGCATGCAGGCCGGCGTTCTTTTCCGCTGGGACACTGGTGGCCAGGTCCGCAAAAGCTCGGCAGAAGTCTCCAAGCGCCAGCGGATTGATCACTGAGGCATCCTTCATCAGATTCAACCCGGCGATCAGCCGGACATTGGCCGAAAACTCTGCGGTTTCCTCTTCGTCATACCCGATCCAGATCGACGTAAGCTCAGTCGTGAACGGATCTAGAGGAATATCTCCCGCTACGACTTGGCGCGCCTGATCACAAATCTTCTGTACGGCCAACGCCACATTATGCAGCGGTCCGCCGAGTTTCAACGAGAGTTGCAGTATCTGCATGAGAAAGGTAGCGTCTGTCTGACGCAGCAATGACTTCTGCGCCTCGACTTCGTCGCCGGTATACCAGGCAATATGTTCGGTGTCGGGTACGAGTGGCATCTTGGACTCCTTGCAAAAATTGGATCAGCTGTCGCTGGATTTGCCGGTACGGGACTGGACACTTTCATTGATCTTGCTGATGCCGAAACTCGCCGCCTCGGCCTCCATCGCGCCGCCGGCAGCAGCCACGGCCATTGCGGCGGCCAGCAGCAACTCGGTCTCGGCAATGACCAGCCCGTCCTCTGCTGCACTGCCGATGTTTCCGGCAGCGACGTTTTCGGCCATCTTCTTCAACATGACCGACTGGCTGGACATGATGATCTTGGTCATCGAGTCGAAATACTGGGCCGAAGCCTGAGCCGCCAAACCTGCCGCCTGACCGATCATCTGGTCAGGAGGTGTAACGATCATGGTTGGCGCGTAGCTTTTGACCTCTTGGTTTTGAAAGCCGACGGCCTGAACCATTGCCTGATTCAACGCCGAAGTGTCCGCCGCGTCGGAATTTCCTGCGGGCGGATCGGACTGAGGATCACCACCAGGGGGGGCGGCCTGTGCCGGGTTGGACTGGAAAGCCAGCCCGCGATAGTCCTGCATAGCCGAGTGGGGCGGTGCGTCGGTGATGCGCGGGTCAGCCGCAGCCTGCTTTTTCGGTTTGGCGTCAGGTTTGATCCGGTCGATTGCGTCATCAATGCCGGTTTCGATTTTCTGTTCCGCTCCGGTGACGGCGGATTCGACCTTGCTGGCTTCCGAGCTGACAGTGTCGTCGGCTTTCTTTTCCACTGTATCAAGGACTTCGGCCTCAAACTCGGAAAAGGCTTTCTTCAGATTGTCCGTCGCATCGGATTTACCCGGAGGGGAGGAAGGTTTGTCAGGCATCAACTTCTCCAGAAAGGACCACATTTCGGTTCTGCCTTATGGCGCGAGGGGCATCAGTCGGTCTGAGACGTGCTGGCACCCACATTGAGGATTTCGCGAACGGCGGTGGATACCACCGCATTGGCGATCTGGTTCAGATTTTGCTGGCTGGAAACCGAGTTCTGCATCGACAGGCCCGCCGAATGGGTTGCCATCTGATAGAGCATGCCCAGCGATTGTGCGGGTGAGACCGCGACAACTTCGACATTGGTCTGGGTCACAGCGTCAGTGATCTGCGAATTCACCGGTGTGGTAGGACCATCATTGGCCATCGCAACCTCCTAATCATGACTGTGCTTTGTTGAATTAGACGCCCGGCGCGCAGTTTTGTGACGCCCCAGTCCGAGATTCTCAGCATTCAGACGACGGCGCAGCAGGCGGCGTGCCATCTGAATTCGCTTGCGTGCCAGCGTCTCGGAAATGCCAAATCGGGTTGCTATCTGAGAGTACGGGCGATGCTCAAGTATCCTTAGGCGCACCAGTTCGGTTACCTCGGCCGGCAGTTCCGACAAATGCGCGGCGACGATGCCGAGTTCTTGTCGAGCCATGATCCGCTGCACCGTCTCGTCCTCGATCCGATCCGCGCGCAGAATGTGGTCCAAACCCCGCAAGCCTTCGGTTTCTCTATTGTGACGACGCCAGTGATCCAACGCGCTGTTACGAAGAGATGCAAAGAAGAAAGCCTCGATGTTTTCGATCGGTTGATCGGCTTTCTGGACATATTCCAAGATTCGCACTGTGGTGCGTGAAACCAGTGCTTCAGCCACATGAGCGTTGCCATTGGCAAGCCGGTTAGCAAGGCGCAGGAAACTGGTGTATTGGCGATGCCAGGTCCGTTCGATTTCGCGGACCGAGGTTGCTGGTCTTACCGGCGCCGGAGCTGGACGATGCTGTTTCATTACACTCCCTCCGTCTGTTTCAAACGAAGGTGCACCAAACCGCGCCATGGAGTGTGTTACGCACGTAACATAA
>NZ_CANNGP010000089.1 GCF_947504105.1 uncultured Tateyamaria sp. | reverse complement strand
GGGGTCTGTTCCGGCTGGGGGCAGAATGACACCGTAAGGCCTGATGGTTGCGGTTATCCCTTTTCCTTAACCAGTCTGTAGGCTGTCGATCTTGCGATACCGATTTGTTTGGCGGCTTGTCCGGCGGTCATTCCTGCTTGGACGAGGTTTTGCAGCGCCAAGACCGTTTCAGGTTCGAGCGGAGGTCTCCCAGGCTTTCGGCCCTGTGCTCTGGCAGCTTCAATGCCGTCTTTGGTGCGTTCAGAAATCAACCGGCGTTCGAAATGGGCGATGGCTCCGAAAACGTGGAATATCAGCTCACCAGCGGCGGATGTGGTGTCGATTCGTTCTTCGAGGCTGATCAACCCGATGTTTTGCTCTTTCAGGTATTCGACAGTTTCCAGGAGCTCTTTAAGTGAGCGCCCGAGCCGGTCCAGGCGGGTAACGGCCAAGCTGTCGCCGGGGCGGGTATGATCCATCAACGCAGACAAGCCGGGGCGGTCGAACTGTTTGCCCGAAACGACATCTTCGAAGACGCGGATGGCCCCCGCATGCTTGAGGCGCGTGATCTGGCCAGACAGGTCCTGTTCGGACGTTGATACCCGCGCATAACCGAGGATGTCACCGCTTCTTGGCATAGTATTTTTCATTGAGGAGAGCCAAATGGTCTTCAGAACAATCCACTCTTATACCGCATTGAGCGTTTCGAGGTATTTTTGCGGTTTCGTCGTCCTGTCCCATCGCGGTCAGAACTTGGACAAGGTGATGGCCACTCAGTTGAACATAAATTGGGTGTTCTCCGGCCATTTTATTGTACCAACGACCCCACCAGCGTTTAGAGCGGTCAAAGGCGCGTCGTGTTGTAACGGTTCTCAGGTGGAGAAATTGAATGAGCCCCTCCGCAGCATGATTTGAGGTCTCTACTTGTTTTGACAGCATACGGCCAACTGAAGCCATACCGCCAGTTGCCCCCATCCCTAGCGCTTCTCCAACACTATTTGCGGACAATGAAAACAGTTTTCCCGCAACAACAATAATTGGGAAACAAGAGAGATCGTACATTGGAAATACTGTCCTTTAACCGTTCGTTTTTGGGGCAGGTGTCCGGGCAATCAGGACAACTGGTGATTTGCCAACCAGAACTGTCTCATTATTCGTCTTTATATTATGCGCTGTCTCAAAATGATCAACACCATTTTTAGGACATCTCTATGCCAAGACGATCCATCCTGACCGAGCGCCAGCGTTCGGCACTTTTCGATTTGCCCACCGACGACGCGTCGATGCTGCACCACTATACCCTCGCTGATGATGACCTTGAGCACATCAATGACCGAAGGCGATCAGAAAACAGGATCGGCTTTGCCTTGCAGCTCTGTGCGTTGCGATATCCTGGACGCCTTCTCTCGTCTGACGAGGTGATCCCGGAAAAGGTGCTGCGCTTCATCGCGGCCCAGCTTGGCCTGACCGGTGACGATGTCTTGCCCTACGCCGCGCGACGCCAAACCCGCCAGCAGCACCTGCACGTCTTGCGACAGATTTACGGCTTGAAGATGTTCTCGGGCCAGGGCGCGCGTAGCTTGAAGGCTTGGCTCGCCGCGCAAGCCGAGACGGCCCGGTCCAACGACGACCTAGCGCGCAGGTTTGTCGAGGAATGCCGCCGGACGCAGACGATCCTGCCCGGCGTCACAGTGATCGAGCGGCTCTGCGCCGATGCCCTTGTCGCAGCGGAGCGCAGAATAGAAAGCCGGATTGCAAGTCGCCTCAGCAAAGATAGCCAAGAACAACTGGACGCACTGCTGACCGAGATTGTCGATGGCAAGGTCAGCCGGTTCGTCTGGCTGCGCCAGTTCGAGGTGGGAAGCAATTCAGCGGGCGCAGCCCGGCTATTGGATCGGTTGGAATTCCTGCAGGCCTTGGGATTATCGCCCGATATCCTGGACGACATTCCGCCTCACCGGATCACACGCTTGCGCCGTCAGGGTGAACGGTACTTCGCAGACGGCCTGCGCGACATCACCAGTGACCGGCGTCTGGCGATCCTGGCCGTCTGCGCCATCGAATGGGCCGCAGCCATTGCGGATGCCGTGATCGAGACCCATGATCGGATCGTTGGCAAAACCTGGCGGGACGCCAAAAAGCTGTGCGATGCGCGGATCGCGGATGCCAGATCATCCCTGCGGGAAACGTTGCGGTCCTTCAAAGACCTCGGCGCGGCCCTGCTGGAAGCCAAGAGAGATGGCGCATCCCTAGATGATGCAACCGAGACCACTTGCGGTTGGGCACGTCTTGAAGGCATGGTGGCAACCGCTGCTGAATTGACCGATACGATGTCTGCTGATGCCCTGGCGCATGTTGTTCATGGATATCACCGGTTCCGGAGATACGCGCCACGCATGCTGCGTGCGCTTGATGTTCGGAATGCCCCCGTGGCGGCACCGTTGATGAAAGCCGCCGCGATCATCGCCAAAGATCAGGCCGACGCGTCCCGCCAGACGGATTTCCTGCGGCGGGCTTCAAAATGGCATCGCCATCTCAATGCCCAAGGGCCTGGTGGCAACCGGCTTTGGGAGGTCGCTGTGCTGTTCCAAATCCGCGACGCGTTTCGATCCGGCGACATCTGGCTCCCACATTCCCGGCGTTATGCCGACCTGAAACAGGCACTTGTGCCGATGGAAGCTGCCAAAACAACACCTCGCCTGACCATGCCATTCGAGCCGGAATCCTGGTTGGCCAACCGAAAGGCACGGCTAAAGGAGGGGCTTGAGAGGTTAGCCAAAGCCGCGAGAACGGGTGCGATCCCAGGTGGGGCCATTGAAAATGGCATCCTCAAAATGGACCGACTGACCAGGGCCGTGCCTGACGAGGCTGATGCCCTGGTGCTCGATCTTTATGGCCGCCTGCCTGCGGTTCGGATTACCGATCTGCTACTGGAAGTGGATAACGATATCGGATTTACCGAAGCCTTCACCCATCTGCGCACGGGCGTTCCCTGCAGGGATCGCATTGGGCTGTTGAACGTGCTGTTGGCCGAGGGGCTGAACCTTGGCCTTAGCAAGATGGCCGAGGCGACAAGCTCGCACGACTATTTCCAGCTTTCTCGCCTGTCGCGTTGGCATATCGAAAGCGATGCCATCAACCGCGCTCTCGCCATGGTGATCACTGCACAGTCGGAATTGCCGATGGCGCGGTACTGGGGCAGTGGCATCACCGCATCCAGCGACGGGCAATTCTTCTCGACGACACGTCACGGAGAGGCGATGAACCTCATCAACGCAAAATACGGCTCCGAGCCTGGGCTGAAAGCCTACACCCATGTCTCCGATCAGTTCGGGCCGTTCGCGACCCAGAACATCCCAGCGACCGTGAACGAGGCCCCCTATATCTTGGATGGTTTGCTGATGAACGAGGTAGGTCAAAAAATCAAAGAACAATACGCCGACACTGGTGGTTTTACAGATCACGTCTTCGCTGTCACCGCGCTGCTGTCATATAGGTTCATTCCCCGTATACGCGATCTGCCCTCGAAGCGGCTTTATCTCTTCGATCCAGCCAATGCGCCAAAGGAATTGCGTGGCCAGGTCGGCGGCAAGGTCAGAGCAAAACTGATCGTCGAGAACTGGCACGACATCTTCCGCGCTGTCGCCACGATGGCGGCGGGCGTCATTCCACCAAGCCAACTCTTGCGGAAGCTCGCGTCATATCCGCGTCAGCATGAACTCGCCCAGGCGCTCCGGGAAATCGGGCGCATAGAGCGCACGCTATTCATCATCGATTGGCTGCTCGATGCCGATATGCAGCGACGTGCCAATGTTGGTCTGAATAAGGGGGAGGCGCACCACGCCTTAAAAAACGCCCTGCGGATTGGACGTCAGGGCGAGATCCGTGATAGAACCGCCGAGGGACAGCACTACCGCATGGCTGGGCTGAACCTGCTAGCTGCTATCATCATCTATTGGAATACAAAGCGCCTCGGCCGCGCCGTCTCCGCCCGAAAACGCGCCGGTCTTGATTGTTCACCAGAGCTTTTGTCGCACATCTCGCCGCTTGGATGGGCTCACATCTTGCTCACGGGTGAATACAGGTGGATGAACCGCTGAATTCCGCCCTAAAAGGATCCAAACTCCTTAATTTACAGCCAGAATAGGTCTGTTGCAGTGAGAGCGATGGCCGATAGGAATACCTTTGGGCATTTGTCACATCGGGGGGCGACGCGCTGTCAATCCTTCAGGGCGTTCTCCATGCCATTGCGCGCTTCATCCACCCAGTTCTCAATCTCAGAGGGCGCTAGGTCATACGACCGACTGGCCTCAGCCACCGTCGTCTTGCTCTGGATGATCTCAATGACGAGCGCTGATTTCCGCTTCGCCGCCCATCTCTTGATACCCCCAATGGCCCACTCATCGCTACGTTTTCTTCCTTGTAGCGTGAGCAGAATTTCACTGGCGCGATACATTGAGGTGTGTTGCGTCAATCATGATGGTCTTATGATCGACTTCCTGCGCAGCAAGCCCGTTCATAATCCGAGCGAATACACCCACATCGCTCCATCGTTTCCAGCGATTGTACAGCGTCTTCGGCGGCCCATATTCACGCGGCGCGTCCGACCAACGTAACCCATTACAGTTGAGGAAAATAATCCCACTCAGTACACGACGATCATCAATCCTCGGCTTGCCATGTCTCCTTGGAATGAAAGGTTGAAGCCGCGCCATCTACTCATCAGTCAGCCAAAATAGATTGCTCATGTTATACCCCTGAAACTCAAGGGCATGAATCAAGCACGCGGAAAGGCGACAACCAAATTAATAGGTTCAGAACCTAAGATGTCATTCTGATCCCGGCCGGACCAGACTCCAGTTACGATTCTTATGACGAAACGTTCGTCGGATTTCTAAGACTGCAGTGAATTCGTTAAGCATCCAATACCACCTCCATTCTGCAGATATGTTGACGCATCCCGCTTGGGCGTGAATTCTACTTCGATGCCCCTATCACGATAGAATGCTATGATGTCTTCTTCGATTTCCCTTCTTGCAAACTCTGGGACGTCAAAAATTCCGTTCGTGAGAAAATAAGTTTCTTGTGTGTCGTTCGACTTTACAAACTCACCATTAAACAAATTGAAGTCCGTTTTTCTGGCTCCGGACCATGGCTTCCTGACAACAGATATTCCTTCGTTTTCCAGTTTTTTTTGTATTAGATTTTCTAATTTGGTTTGATCTATTGTTAGAGACTTCGGCGGTTCATTTGGAAATAGAATGCTATGTGTCTTCGCAGAGTCAGCTAGAACAATTTCATTTTCGCCAGTAAACGTCATTGACATATCAATGTGAAACGTCCGTTGCGGAACAATAAGCAGTTTGTCTCCGGGCTTGACTCCTATCTGGTCCGACAAATGTGTAACCGTCTGAGAGTAAATATGCGGGTCATTTGGTTTAGCTGCCATTCTTGTCGTATAAGCTAAGGCATCCGTACCAAGCAAAAATATTCGTTTCCCCGGACTCGCCCCGTTTGAGAGAAAGTTACCGCCTTCTATATAGGCATTCACGTCTAAGTGTATTGGTATATTTCGAACCTTCTGAGAGTTGCTGCTGTTTGAATAAACATTCCTCCGAAATATTGACGGAAACAGTTCGATCGTTTGGCCGCCTATTCCAATTGCCTCATGCAATTGAGATGTTGGTGTTACTCCAGCTTCGTAGTAATCTCTGCCCCGATAGTAGTCTCGAAGTTGTTCAGCATAGCGATCGGTAGGATGCCCAAAAACTCCCGTACGCATGTGCGCACTTTTAGGTCCCATGAAAATAGTGTCCTCATTCCATATTGGGGGATCATGATGAATAAAGTTCAACGTAACTTTTGAACTCGATGTTCCCTGAGAGTAGACAGAATAATGTGGTTGGCTCTGTTCTTCATGGTACATATTTTGCGCAAGCACTGCACGAAGACGAGACATCGACATCGAATCAATGCGAGAGATGTTGAT
>NZ_CANNGP010000088.1 GCF_947504105.1 uncultured Tateyamaria sp. | reverse complement strand
GATAGCAAGGCCAACGATGTGATGGTGCACCCTTCAGCCGCAACGATCAGAACACTCCGCCGAATGTCCCGGGGTTAGCGGTGAACTCCGAGCCACTATCGGAACGGATGTATTTGAGCGTCCCGCGCTGCAGTAGCAGCGGGTATGTAAAGCGCGGTGGTATCGACATTGGTGACGTCATCATCACGTTCGAAAAGCAATAATGGGGCTGGAACTCGGCTGACGGATACTTATGTCGGAGGTGCGCTCAGCGTGAAGGTTTTTGTGGCGCGAGTGCCCCGCCGCGATTTGCGCGGCGGACATCAAGGCCGCTCCCACCTCGCCCCCCAGGACAGGGGAGCGGCCGCCCTATCACGGATCATCACGTTCAGGCACAGGGTCATAACCATTCCCGCCCCATGGATGACAACGCCCGATGCGGCGGACCGCCATCCAGATCCCCTTGATCGCGCCGTGCTTCTCCAACGCTTCCATGGCATAAGCGCTGCAGGTTGGATGATAACGACAATTGAAGCCAACCCATGGGGAAAAGAGCAAACGGTAGGCCCGTACAGGCAGGGATACGACAAGGGCGAGGGGGCTCATGGCAACTTGTCCAACGCCGCATTGCAATCTTTGATCAGCGCCGCAAACGGTCGTGTCGCCGTTTCACCAGCACGCCCTACGAAAACGTAGTCGGTTGCTGTCGCGCCGCGATGGCTGAGTACATGTCGTGCCACTTCACGCAAGCGGCGTTTGGCCCGGTTCCGGGCGATAGCATTGCCTACTTTCTTTGAACACGTAAAACCCACACGGATTGCGCCATCATCATGTCGCGAACGCGCTTGCAGGATAAGACCGGGCATCACAATGCGTTTGGCTTGGGCCGCGCGCAAAAAGTCGGCGCGCTTTTTTATCACCTCCAAACGCAACGGCCCCGCCGGCGGCATATCTTCGCCAGCGTAAAAGCTGGGCGAAAAGGCCTCCGGCGGGGTCATGATCATCCCTTTCGGGTGCGTGTTTATGCGCTCAGCGATTTCCGGCCGCGGGCGCGGCGGGCATTGAGGATCTTGCGGCCAGCTTTGGTTGCCATGCGGGCACGGAAACCGTGGCGCCGCTTGCGCACGAGGTTCGAAGGTTGGTAGGTGCGTTTCATCGCATTGGCTCCGGGTCTGTTGGCCCTCGGGTCCCGCGGATTCGGGAGGGGCTGTATTCGAAGCCCGTCCTTTAATGCGGCAAGTGGGGCAAGTAAACCCTTTGGACATCTAATTTCGTCATCATTGCAACAAAAGGGTCCGGGCAGGGCCCTCTATGTTTCAATGACGCGCTGGAGTGCCAAAAAACCTCACGGAATTGGACATATCCGTTCAACGGGCCGTGAACACCCTGTTTTGATGGGTGCGGCGAGCGCATTTTCAGGTCACAACCCGCACAACGCTTGGCGTAACCAGACGACGCCCGAGAGGACAAGGTATGACTGACACAAGCCAACCACGCAAATCCAGTCTGACACGGAACCTGCCGTTGATCGGTATCCTGATCGTTGCCGCCATCGGTGCATTCGCCCTGCGCGATTACCTGAGCTTTCAGACCCTTGCTGACAACCGAGAGGCGCTGATCGCCTTTCGGGACAGCAATTACACGCTCACCGCAGTGGTCTATGTGGCGATCTATGTTCTCATTGTGGGGTTTTCCTTGCCAGGCGCGAGTATCGCGACGCTCACCGGGGGATTCCTTTTCGGTACTTTGTTTGGGTCCGTCTTCACCGTGACGGCTGCCACCATCGGAGCCTCGGTCATTTTTCTTGCTGCGCGCCACGGCTTTGGCGAAACACTGGGCCAACGCATGGAGGCCTCCAAAGGCACGATCAAGAAGATCAAGGACGGCATAGATGAAAATCAATGGTCCATGCTGTTTGTCATTCGACTTGTGCCCGCTGTACCTTTCTTTGTTGCCAACCTGATCCCCGCTTTCATGCAGGTACCACTGCACCGCTATGTCATCTCGACCTTTTTGGGCATCATCCCCGGCTCGGTCGTCTATACTTCCGTGGGCGCCGGTTTGGGCGAGGTGTTTGCCCGTGGTGAAACACCCAACTTTGGTATCATCTTTGAACCGCACGTCCTGCTGCCTATCCTTGGATTGGCGGCACTGTCCCTGCTGCCGGTGGTAATCAAGGCCGTGACGGGTAAGAAAGGTTTCTGAACCCATGAAACGCATCAAGACCGACATCCTGGTCATCGGGGCCGGGTCAGGCGGGTTGTCTGTCGCCGCCGGCGCCGTGCAGATGGGGGCCAAGGTCGTCCTGCTTGAGGGGCACAAGATGGGTGGTGATTGCCTGAACTATGGTTGCGTGCCATCAAAGGCGCTGATCTCGAGCGGTAAGATGGCATATGGCCAGACGCACAGCGCTGACTACGGCGTTGCCAATGCCGTCCCGCAGGTGGACTATGCCGCTGCCAAGGATCATGTGAACCAGGTGATCGCGCAGATCGAACCCGTCGACAGTCAGGAGCGGTTTGAGGGTCTCGGCGTGCATGTGATCCGCGCGTTCGGCAAATTCATCTCGGACACCGAGGTGCAAGCGGGTGATACTGTGATAAAAGCGCGGCGTATTGTAATTGCCGCCGGATCTAGCCCGTTTGTGCCGCCGATCGATGGGATCGACACAGTACCCTATCTGACCAACGAAAACCTGTGGGCGTTACGCGAGCGCCCCGATCACCTTCTTATCATCGGCGGTGGGCCTATTGGGGTGGAAATGGCTCAGGCCCACCGGCGTCTCGGATCCAAGGTCACGGTGATCGAAGGGGACAAGGCGCTGGGCAAGGATGATCCCGAAATGGCCGAGGTGGTCCTGACAAAGCTGCGCGCCGAGGGCATCGAAATCGCCGAAAACGCGCTAGCCGAAAAGATCGAGGGCGGTGATGATGCGGTCAGTGTGCATACGAAGGACGGGCGCAGCTTTACAGGCTCGCACCTTCTGGTGGCAGTGGGCCGTAAGTCGAACACCGATAGGCTGAACCTGGAAGCCGCCGGGATTAAAACCACCCGCACAGGCATCAAGGTCGATGACAGTCTGCGCACTACCAACCGCCGCGTCCATGCGGTGGGCGACGTGGCTGGCGGGCTGCAATTCACGCATGTTGCAGGTTACCATGCCGGTGTAATCATCCGGTCGCTTTTGTTTGCACTGCCGTCCAAAACCAAGACGGCTCACATCCCATGGGCAACTTATACTGATCCGGAACTCGCACAGGTTGGCCTGACCGAAGCGCAGGCCATGACACAGCACGGGGACAAGCTGGAAGTCGTGCGCTTTCACTACAATCACAACGACCGAGCCATCGCAGAACGCAAGACCGATGGCTTGATCAAAGTTATGGTGGTCAGAGGACGGCCTGTGGGCGCTTCTATTGCCGGGCATCAGGCCGGTGAATTGATCAACCTGTGGTCGCTGGTGATCGCAAACAATATGAAAATGAGCCAGGTCGCCGCCATGGTGTCGCCTTATCCGACCATCGGTGAGGTCAACAAACGGGCTGCTGGTGCCTACTTCAGTCCGCGCCTTTTTGAAAGCAACATGGTCAAGAGAGTGGTAGGACTTGTGCAACGCCTTATTCCCTGAGCACATAGCACGATGATGAATTCTCTCTCTGGCCGCTTCCTTATCCTGACCACGATCTTCGTGATGCTGGCCGAGATCTTGATCTTTGTGCCGTCCATTGCGCGGTTTCGGGAGGAGTATCTTCAGAACCGTCTGGAACGCGCCCAGATCGCGTCGCTTGCCTTGCTGGCGGATGACATGATCGACAGCGATCTGGAAGAAGAGCTTTTGCAGAACGCGGGCGTTTTCAATGTCGTGCTGCGCCGGGATGAAGTGCGGCAGTTGATGCTGGCATCGCCCATGCCGCAACCTATCGATGATACGTTTGACCTCCGGGATGGTACCGCCCCCGTTTTGATCCGGGATGCCCTGATGCGCATTCTAGAGTCGGAAAACGAAGTGATCCGCGTCATAGGCGCGCCGACACGTGAGGCCGGTTTACTAATTGAAGTGACCATGGAAACTGCGCCCTTGCGCGCATCGATGATCGACTATGGCGTCCGTATCCTTGTGCTTTCTGCCGTCATCTCGATTGTGACAGCCGGGCTGTTGTTCATCGCGGTGCGTGCGATCCTTGTAAAGCCGATCCGCGGTGTTGTCGGCCATATGCAGCGCTATGCGGCTGCGCCCGAAGACGCGCGGCGTATCATAACGCCCAATGCAGGGGTTACGGAATTGCGGGAGGCCGAGGAGGCGCTGCGCAGTCTCCAGACCGAGCTTATAGCGGCGTTGCGTCAAAAGGATCGACTGGCTCAACTGGGCGGGGCTGTCTCCAAGATCAGTCATGATCTACGTAACATCCTTACGTCCGCTCAGCTGTTTACTGACCGGATTGAAGCATCCGAAGACCCGCTGGTGCGGCGGATGGCACCTAAACTGGTGAACTCGATGACCCGCGCGGTACATCTGTGTGAAAGTACGTTGGCCTTTGGCAAGGCCGAAGAACCCAGTCCGACGCTTATGATATTTACTCTGGACGATTTGATCGCGGATGTTCTGGACAGTGAGCGTCTTGCAATTGGTGACAAGGATCTGTCGTTGAGTGAGAACATTCCTCCGCTGTTTTCCTTGCGCGCGGATCCTGAACAATTGTTTCGTGTAATCTCCAACCTAGTGCGTAACGCACGGCAGGCGATCATTGCGAATGGCCAACCCGGTGAGATCAATGTTTCCGCTTATGAAGATGCAGATAACTGGTGGATCGAGATCGCCGATACTGGTCCAGGCCTGCCCCCAAAGGCCCAAGAGCACCTCTTTCAACCTTTCCAAGGTGGTGTCGCAAAGGGTGGCACGGGGCTTGGGCTGGCAATTGCACAAGAACTGGTGCGGGGGCATGGTGGGGCGCTTGAGCTGGACCGAACTGGCCCCAAGGGTACGGTCTTTTCCATCAGGCTACCGAAAGGTGATGACATCTAAAGCGAGGCATACTTTTGCCAAGATAAGCCCTTGCAAACCCGGAACCACGGGACTAAACCGCCGAGCAGTGGACCGATAGCTCAGCTGGATAGAGTACTTGACTACGAATCAAGGGGTCGGGGGTTCGAATCCTCCTCGGTCCGCCACTTTCCAAATTGTGAAGCGACACATAGTTTTTCCTATTGCGCCAAACTCTTACCTATTTTGACGCTCTGCGCCTCCCATCCATAGGCCCGCTTGTTTCGTTTGATCCCGTTTCCCAACCGGAAAATCGGGGGCGATTTGGAGGTCAGACGGCGAAGCCGCCTGCTCCTGCAAATCTGCCACGTGGCGAACGCGGAGGGGGGCGAGACAGGACAAATCGACAAGGTTGGTGCGGCCCGCAGGCGACGCCGAGGACACGGCCTTGTTTATTTGTCTTGTCCGAGGGGGGAGGCTGCGCCTCCACCCTAACGGCGAAGGGCGTTTGGCTTGTCCAAATCCCCTGAGCCCGCTGCTTGTAACTTGAGATCGGCCCGACAGAATCTGTCGGGAGGGCGGAAACCGGAAGTTCGCTGCTTGAGCAAAATGGTTCCAGGCGAACCGAAATAGCTGCCATTCGGTGACGTACGCTTTCTAGGGCGGTCCTGGTCGTTGATGCAAGTCAGTGCCCGACACTGACCTTTAAGCGAGCGCGTCGGGTAGTAGTTTCATAGCCAATCCGATTTAATGACTTCAATTTCTAGTATCTGAGGCACTTTGAAATGCAGATTCGTCATATCTCGATCCAAAACTTCAAAGGCATCAAAACGCTGAAGTGGACCTCGGATAGCGCTTTCTGTTGTTTGATTGGTTCGGGAGATGTGGGAAAAACAAGCATTCTTGACGCAATAGAAGCAACGCTATCCACACGTTGGATCACCTTCGCTGAGGCAGACTTTGTCGATTGTGACACCGGCAATGAGATACTAGTTGAGGTTACAATTGGTGAATTATCGACCGAACTAAAATCGGACGAGCGATTTGGTTTCTACACCCGAGGTTGGACTAGCTCAGGCGATGTGCGCGACGAACCTGCTGGCGACGATGAACCAGTTCTAACTGTCAGGCTGTCGGTCGATGCGACACTGGAACCTGTATGGGAACTGTCTGACGTCAGCGCCTATGGGTCCAAATAGCGGTATTTGCTAAGAGAGGGTTTGTTGCTCATCGTGGCCACCAA
>NZ_CANNGP010000087.1 GCF_947504105.1 uncultured Tateyamaria sp. | reverse complement strand
CCTCAAACTCGCCAAGCGCTGGAAGCCAAAGGGAAAGCGCCCCAATTGATCAAGGTGGGGTCAAAGCAACGCTTACAGTGAACCTGGTCAAACAGCATTTTCACTCCCTGCCTAGCCACACCAGCCAAGCCTTTTTCCGCCGCTATAAGGCCGCGCGAGGCCCTCGCTGATCAAGATTTCACCAACATTAAGCGCATTCACCATCATTCCCGCCAGTTCGCGGCCATAGTAATCATCCCGCCCCGTTGGTTCGATGCGGATAGTTTCGACACTTGAAATCAGAGCTTGCAGCCGGTTGGTGGCTCTTTGTCCAAGGTCTTTTTCAAACGCGCAGCGCGGTAAATAGGTCTCGGGTGTGTCGTAGCCGGTTAGTCGATACGTAACGTCGCCTATGGCAACCGTGTCGCCGTCAACAACCCTTATTCGATCTGACCCAATTTCAAACCCGCTGGTGAGGTAGGTGTCCAGTACAACGCTGATCGTGATAGCGGCTAACACGATCAGGGTTGTATGAAAGAACGGTGTCCGCTTCACAAAGCGAGCGCCTTTGCCAGATCAAACAGCATCTTACGGTGCGCTTCTGGAATACCATAGTAGGTGCGAACAAGGTCCAGCGCCTCTTTATCGGATAAGATGTCAGTCGGTATGCCAGTGATCGGCTTTGAACCATGCGCTTTGTGTACAGTTTCGAAGAAGTAAGACACCGGGACGTCAAGTGCATTGGAAATGTCCCAGAGCCGGGAGGCACTGATACGGTTTGCGCCAACTTCATATTTCTGAACTTGCTGAAACTTGGTTCCGATCTCACCAGCAAGCGCCTCTTGCGACATGCCGAGCAACGATCGCCGCTGACGGACACGTTTACCCACTTTAATGTCGACAGGATTGGACATACTTTTACTCCTGGTTCCCTGCTTCGGCGTTCTTCAATGCCGGAAAATAGACCTCCATCAGACCGCGCTCGTCGCCTAGGCGGCCTGTTTGGATAATCACGTCGATGGAGCCCTCAAGGTAGCGGATCACTTCCGGGTAAGAGAGCTTCGTTCCCGTGCTCATGACCAGCAAGGCCAGTCGATCCATGGCTTTCCGAGCGGATTCCGCGTGAAGCGTCGTAAATGATCCTGCGTGTCCAGTGTTGATGGCATCGAGGAAGGTTGCCGCTTCAACACCGCGCAGCTCACCAAGAATTATCCGGTCCGGACGCATCCTAAGCGTAGCCTGTAACAATCGGTTTGCACTACGGGCGCTTTGGTCGTCCCGTGTGGCGATCAAGCTGACTACGTTGTCTTGGCGGGGTAGAAGTTCAAGAGAGTCTTCAATGGTGACAATCCGCTCCACATCGTCAACCATCCATAACATGCGACGCCCAAGCTCCGTCTTGCCTGTAGATGTCCCACCAGAGACGACGATGTTTAGCCGGTTAGAAATCAATGCACGAAGAAATTCATCCTCTTGTCCCATTGCGGCCAAATCTCGGATGGCTTTGATCTTATCAAGCCGTTCATCTTCTAGTGAGGAATTGGGATCACGCAGAAATTTGAACTTCTTTGGTTCGCGCGCCTCGCCGTGCCGAAACACACGAAAAGAAAGAACCGTACCTCGGGCAACAGCGGGCGGCGCAACGATCTGGGCGCGCAGCACCAGGCCCTTATATTCCACTGCGGCTGACACAATAGGGGAGGCATCCGTAAGTTTGTTTTTGCTCGTGTTTGCGATAATTCCCGCTAGGTCAGCCACTTTCTGCGGGTCAAGGCTATGATCTGATTTGACCATGTTTGCGCTTCCCGCATTCTCCACCCAGATTTCACCATTGCTGTTTATTGCAACTTCAATGGCTGTTGGCGAACTCAGGTGTTCGCCGATCCAGTCGAGATATGTGGCAAGGTAGCTGGCCTTCTGTGATTGCTGGTTCATGTCAGAACAACTCCAAATCGGTGTTCACTCTGACCATTACAACTGCGCCCTGATCCACGGAAATCGTCGGTGGGATCGAGAGATAGTCAGCAATCACATCATCGACGGCACTCTCGAAATCACCACCTACGTTCTCGATAACCTCTGTAGTGGTTTCGTTGTCGCTCTGGTTCGCCACAATTTCTGGAACTGCCCCGATTACCGAAATCAGCGCGGCAGACCCGAAACGTTCAAGGAAATGATTGTCAACTTTTCCCGGCAACCCACTGCGGCCCAGACGATCCCCACCATAGGCGCTCATTTGCACTGATTGGCCATCAGTCGTGACGACCCGATCCCAAACGACAAGAACACGTTTTTGGCCAATCCCAACATCAGAATTATACCGTCCAAAGAGCTTAGATCCTCGTGGAATAAGTACCCGGGACATATCAAATGACCAAACATCATAGGTCACATTCGCAGCAATGTCGCCCGCCAGAGACGATAGAATCCCGGTCTCTAGCGTCCCTTCAATCAAAGTGCCCTGTACAACCGTGTTTGATGGATTTGCGATAATTTCTGACTGCGTAACTGAGACAGGCGACCCAGCGCGGCGAAAGGCTTCATCACCAGAGTAACGCTGTTGCGCATCCTCAGCAGCACTGCCCGATTTGCCATTCGCCGACCACGCAACGATAGGCGAGTTGATCTTTTCACGTTCAAGTTGTTCGGCCTCAGCCCGCTTGCGCTCTAGTTCCTCGCGGCGGCGCGCTTCTTCCGCTGCCAAACGTTGAGCTTCGGCATTGCCCTGATCGCGAAGTAAGCGCTCCGTCTCAAGTTCTGCTCGCGCTCGGTGTAGTTCTCGATCGCGGTCTGCCAAAAGCCTCTCTTGATCTTCAATGGCACCCTGACTGGTTTCGAGGTCCGTCCTGATCGAATCCAGTTCTGCGCGAAGTGCCTCAAGCGCCGCTTCATCCTGCACCGTCTGCACTTCGGGATTGTCCCGTAACTGAGCAATCTGGGTCTCAAGTGCAGAAATTGTCGCTTGCAATCTGGCCAACTCATCCGTGTTGTCCTCTCTGATCCCGAGGGGCGCGCTCGGGCTCTCAGTAGATTGAAGTCCCGACAATCCGGCTTGAAACTCGCTCGCCGTTGAAGTCTCTGGCATCGGATCGGCCTGAATGACCGGTTCAGGCCGATTGGCCAAATAACCATAGGTCCAGGCGCCACCAATAGCACCTACCACCGTCATGAACGCAGGTATGGCCCACGCTGGACGATTTCCGCGTGGTTTTTCGGTTTGGCGTCCGCTAATCGCCGCGACACGTTGTTGGATCTGATCTTGTTGTTCGTCAGCCATTGCCAGCCTCCCGTGCAGAAACACATACATATTCGTCGCCAACACGCAGAACCCAGCGTTCCGAACGCGTTGAGACAGTTACCCGTGTTCCACGCGCTGACGTGTTAACGGTAAATTCTTCACCCTTCACATTGGCCCGGAAGATCGACGGTATGGGCGCAGTGGGCGGGAACTCGAAAATTGTTCGCTTGCCATCATCCCAAACACGGCTGGGGCGGAAGTCCGCGCCCTTCGTCGTTTGCGAAATCGCATAGGACATGGGTTGACCTCCCGGAATCTGCGGCTGCGTCCTTTGGCGCGACGATCCAGGCACGGAGAATTTCACCGAATAGAAAGGCCGAACTCGACTGCTTTCCGCGACTTCCAGAAAGTAAAAGTGCCGGTTGGTCTCGACAACAAAGTTGGTTCTTTGTCCGGGTATCTTGGGCTTGATAGTGAAGGCGTTACTGCGGCCAAGATTACCTGGCTCGAAGGAAGCGGTATCGCCGCCGGAAATGTTCCTAATCCGCTCACCATCCCCAAGCTCGATCACAGTTACATTGTGCATCCGAGTGTTGACCCTGTAGACCTGCCCTTCTTGGAAGCTGATGTATGTGATCCGACCGTCCAGCTTGCCAGGACGGGGCGTTGCTTCCGCGCTAGCCATCTCAACGCTGGCCAACAGAAGCGTTGCGACCAACGCTAATTTCACTTTATTTCGCGGCATGTCCTTAACCTCCTGTTTCCGAAGTGACGCGGTAATTCGTGGCCGTGAAGCCAAACGGGTGCTCCCAGACTGTTTTCAGGCTGGCGTTGTTCTGAGGGCGAAAATCGTAAACGACTGTCGCGTAAAACTTGCCCTCTCTCGTCGGCTCATCCGGCCGGGAGAGCGTTTTCGTGAACCGTATTTGGGCGGTGTTTTCAGCAACCTCAGTAATACTGAGAACCTGAATTTCGACTCGCGCGTCTGACCCATAGACAGTGGGTGGAAAATTGGGGCTTCCTTCTTGCCACAGCGATTGAAGGCCCGCACGGGCTTGACCAGCGGATTGCCGGAACACCCTAAGCATCCGGGCTTCATTGTCGGCTGGGTTGTATGTCTCCCGATCCACAAGATACTTGTAGAGAAGTGATTGCTCTATTGCCGCCTTATGCTCGACCGTCGCACGTTCGACAGACACGGCGCGCTCCGCGATCCCCGTATCTTTGTCGACCACCGCCAGATACACTTCAGTTTGTTTCAGCGGCAGCATTATGACCAGCGCGGCAACGGCAGCCAGGCCGACCAACAGCCCGCCACCAGCCACGGTCCAAGCGAAGCGTTCGCGACGCTGCACACCGAATATTGCCTCGGATTCGAGAATCCTTCTCTCTTCAGGGGTGAAACCTGTCGTCATAATCCACACTCCAAATGCTGTTATTTTTTCTTGTTGTTCCGGCGGAACTCGTCCCTGAACCGATCTCTTGCGTGGTTCTGACGCATTCGGTCCGCCAAGCGCGATCTATCCTGGTCGCGCTTGTATTCGTCCCGCTTCATCCCGCCATAATCCTCGAAATCAGCACGATCCCGAGCCGATGGTCTTTGCTCGCGCTTTTTATCAAGATGGTTGGAGATTTTGCGGCCCACATAGGTCGATCCAATGAATGCACCCAACGCGCTACCCGGAATAGCCAATGGCCGCGGAGAGAAACTGGCAACCCCAAAGCTGCCTGTTATTCCATGTGCAATGGCGGGCACCTTCGAAATCGCAATGATCCCAACAACGTTCAAAACAATGAACGCCATTAGGTTGCCTAAATTGCTATTTTCGTCCACGCCGCCAAAAATTTCAGCATTGGCTGTCACGATGGTGCCGACGATTGCTGCGCAGAAAACCGGATACAGTAGATTGGCAACAATCGTGGTGAGCCAGCCCTCAAAGATATTTTTTGTCTTATCGAACACCGTGCACATAATGGCGAAGGGTGCGAACCCGAGGAGCGCAGCAATCCAGAGCTTCGACGCCCCCACAACCGCAATATAGACAGCCACGAGCAGCCCAAGAAAAATCCACAGCGCCAAAGACACAAGCGCTCGGAAGAAGCTGGAAGTCGCCTGCGCTGCTTGGTCTACCACCGACGCGGAGTCGGTAGCATAACCGTCCATCGCCTCAGTCGCCGTCCCGCCAATCGCACCTTGGAACGGTTCGAAGTAGGCAAGAGCAAGTGCCTGCGTTCCATTTGTTGTGGCATTGTATATTGCACCGAGATTAGGCCAGGCCAAAGCGAACATCATAACAAGCACAATGCGAAAAATGATCTGCATGCTCTCCCTCATGGACATTTTGAACATGCCAAAGACCATGTTGATCCCAAGAACGACGATCAACATGGTAAGGACGACGAAAAAGAAGCCCGTGATCTGAGCAACCGTCGAATTATACAGGGTTTCCGCCGTGGTCCCGATCACCCGGTCCAGTTGCCCGAGAAGTTGTGCCGCTATTTGATCCATGCGTAATACCTCGAATGCGCTGAGTTTCTGCCCCTACTGGGAAAGGCCGCAAAATTGCTGGACTGCGGGATACAGAGACCGAAGATTCAAACGCTGGTAGAAAAGGGCCGCACCAGACTTATTATTGAGCGCGCCGGTAAGGGGCAGAAGATCTACAAGCTCGATAGTCTTTGCCGGATCAATGGCCCGTGAGGCGCAGGAACAATCCCGGTTTTCAAGAATGCTCAGCGCCTGCTCGAAACGATAAACTGTCAGGCTCGGCCCTGCTAGGTCTTCCTCAAGACTGATTTTTCCGTCCGCCCATTCGTCATCTTTGAGTTCATTCCAGCGATTAAACTGTTCGGGCATATCGCAAGTTTCTGGGGCATCATAATTCGAAGGGTTCATGGGAGGTACCTCACCAGCCTGAAATGGTGCAAGGATGCGCTCTGCTCGTGCTTTTTGGTCCTCGTTGACGTAGAGGTGATCCTTTGCAAGAGCGGTAGTGGCTAGTGATGTAGACGCGATAAGAGCGAGTGGCAGCAGTTTCATGACGTTTCTCCAAGTGAGGAATGTGATATTGATGTCAGCCCTACTTAATCATCCAAGAGCTTGATGAATCTTTCTTCTTCGGCGGCGGTCGCGGCATCCATAACACCGGCGCTTCCCATGCCTACGGTCTGAGCAGCTTCCATTGACCAGACGTTCGCTAGGGCTACGGCCAGTTCGGCTGTGACCCTAGTGTTCCGAGTCTGACACCTCTTACCTGTTCCCCCGGATTTCATCGAGGGAGTTCAGAGCGCGGCGTTCACGG
>NZ_CANNGP010000086.1 GCF_947504105.1 uncultured Tateyamaria sp. | reverse complement strand
AATCAAACCAATCAGATGAGCCAAACTCTCTCTTAGTTTAGACCGCCATTGGCCCCAAAAACCATGACGACGGACACTGGATCGTCACTTTCATCATGCGATCCACCTTAACGACCGGTCCGAAATTCCGCGACCACCTCTGTCCCTTGCGGTACGGGGCGAAATGACATTCCAAGGATTTTTTGCGGTACTGTTTGGCGACAACAGGGACAGTAGTCTTGCTGATCCCAAGATCGCGAGCGATCCACCGGTAGCTGCGCCCCTCCTCGACGGCAGCTAGGACCTGAGGTGCAAGTTTGTCTGATTTGGGATATTGCCCCGGTTGGCGGCCAAGTTTTTTGCCTCGCGCGCGGGCAGCTGCGAGAACCGCCCCGCAAAGCCGATCCCAATTCATCGCACGCAGGTCGCCCGCATGCTCCGCCACCCTGCCCTGCCCCAAACCGAGATAGCCACAAAGGTCTTCGACCGAGCAATGGTTGGCTCGTGCCAAACGTCCGATCCAACTCAAGAGCAACTCGTCGCGTACCGGCGGCGGGCGATACGGCAATGGGATGAGGATCACCTGAACTCGACGATCGGCTGGCGGGGAATGCTCCAGGCGTGCTTCGCGCATACCGGCTACCAAGCCTGAACCGCCTCATCAGTGATCCGTTCCTCACCAGTCTCGATCGCGCCTATGGCCAAGGACTTGATCATGGTGAACACACGCGAGGTCACACCGCCCGTCACCCTCAGGATCGTTCGAAGCGATGTGACTGTCAGACCCGACCGTTGCTCAAGCTCCATCGTGGCAATCAACGTCTGGATGAGCCGAGAGAACCCCACGTCGTCCTTCCAGAGCTGCAGGCAGTGTTCGTCCAGCCAACGGGCCAGTTGATCGTCGCCACGGGCTGCATCAAGGGCTTCGTTGACACCGAAGACGACAAACGGCGGTAGAGCGACCAGGTATGGCTTTTCGCCAAGCCCAGTTCCCAGGCAGCATCTCCGATGGCGCACTAATCGGCTCACCCTTCTTCTCAAGTTCCAGGATCGGACGCAGGATCGAAGCTCGATGTTTCGCAAGACGCTCGCTGACCACGCCAATCTCGCGCCACATTCTCATCAGAACTTATCCACAGAACTAACCATAGGGTAACAAGGGGTAAAGTATGGCAATTAACGGTGCAGCATGCCGCTGAAAGCAAACGGAAATCCCAACCGCAATTCTGACTAATTAGCGCACAGTGATATTAGCCGAGAATTCTGGATGATGTTGACTCCGTTTCGAAGATCAGCAGACAATAAATCACAGCTTACGTCAGTATCCGACTTTCTGGAGGGGTGCCTCAATTTGGCACTTCAACAAACCCTTTGACGATACGACGCCCTACCGATTGTACGTCAACCTCGCTGAAAAATGCGATCTCCTGAAATGATTTTTTAACTTCATCTCCTTGGCCCGCCACAAGGAAAACCGCCGCCGGTTCCATTTCGGGATTCGTCTTTGGATCCAAAAGTTCGTCCATCTTTTCTTTGGCTTTTTTATACTCGGCCGTACCAGTCTTTCCGGCATGCTCCAACATATTAAGTTCGTGCTGATGATCCTTGATGACCTCTAGACCCGGCTTACCGAGCTTCATCTCGATGGCAATTCCATCGCCATTTTGTGCACCCTTAAATGCCTGCATAACACCATCAGAAAAGGCCTGGTCAGTATCAAGAACCTTCGCGAATTTATCACCACCAACGGCTATCAAGTTGTCTCTCACCGTGATGCGTGGATTATATGGTATCCCTTTCATCGTTTCGACTTTCTTTGGGGCCCCACCTTCGTTGGTCAGCTTGTCACGATTTACCGTCCCTGAACCAACTGTCGAACGTCGCCCTCCTCCATGCAAAACCCCCAAAGGGGCCGTCTGCACAACAGAGTCCACTATCTCGGCGGCCTTGTTGCGCCCAGAGTCTTTGACGCCGTCATTGATCCCTGCAGCAATGATATTACCAACACCCATAGGCACGGTCGCCGCATGGTTTCGTCCCGCGCTGAAAGCAGTGTTGTGCTTGACCCGCGACTTGTCATCATTCCCGTCAATACTTTGGTAAGAAACGCTCTCTTGCGCATAGGCATAGCTCGCGGAGGCGTTTACGTCTCCAGCACCTGCTCCAAATATGCCGCCACCCTTTCCGGAACCATCAGCCTCGATACCAAATGTGTTGCTTGTCTTTTGAGTGGCTTCCACGGAATCCACGAGGCCAAGCATATCTGTAATCTGTAGGTCACCAGCAAGTGATCGAACAATAACTTCTTGGAGTTCCTTGGTTGACTTAACGCCTATCGAAGAACCTTCGCCAGAAGATCCGTCGAACCCGATGCGTATGGTAAAGCCAACGTCAAAAGAAAAAAGACCTGATTTTCGACCGCCTGCGCCCGTCCTTGGATCGGCACCACCAGTTGAAACCCAATTGCTTACGTCTGGTCCATCAACTTGCAACGCTACATCGGCAATGATCTGTCCCCGCATTGCACTCGTATTGCGAAGACGGAACTCGTAGTTTCCGAACCCGCGTTTTGTCTCTCCAGTCATGCCGGATGTTGACTCAAAATTTAGGTTGAAGTTGCTCTTGTAAGATAGAGGTCCGAAAATTCTTTGCGACAGTTTGTCTGTTGCAAGGTTCAGAGGTAAGGTGGCACTCACTCCGCGTCCTTTCTCGCGTGCGGAGGTGGATTTGTCCTGGACAGCAACATCGCTGGCCCATACCACTTGCGTAGTACGAACCCTGTCGTTAACAGGTGCCGTTGCGACAAAACTGTTTAATGATTTTCCCTCGGCATCTGGCGTATTCTGCCATGTTTGAATCGCTTGATGTGCCTCCCTCGCGGACGAGGTAGGAATCTCGCTGAACCAGCTATCATCCATCGTGATACCATTGTCGCCATGTGAAAGACCGCGCAACTCTGGCATCAATGCGAAGGGCGATTGCTGTGGGTGATTTGACGGCATTGCCGGCACTTCAGCCGAGACATGAGCCGCGCCCAAGAGAATATCCGCGGCAAACATCCGGGTGTCAAAACCCCATGACTGGAGGCGTGAAAAGATCGCTTGGATATCTTCCACTTGATACATTTCAGGATATGCACGTACACCGGACGCCTTACTCTGTGTTTGGCCCTCCACGGTAAGCGGTTTGGACGTAATACCCTGATCACGTTCAGCCAAAATAGCCGCGCGGACCATTGTCTTGATATGATCGCCGACCGACCCCTCGAAATCGTCTGAAACCAAACCTTGTAAGAACTCATCGCGCGAAGATAAGAGTTCGTTCAATTCCCGAATGTTGGCCCGAAATTCTTCAGGTTTGGCAGCTGGTTGTTCTGCCGACATTTCAGCATCGACCAGCTGTCGGGCCAGTCCGCCAACGGTTATGATATTCTTGCGCGCGGAAGAGATTTCTTCCGAAGCCCCCTCGAGATCACTACGCAATCTATGTAGCAACAGCTTGGTGTCCACCCCCGTACCGGTCGGATCCAGCTTACGGGATTGTGCGGCCTCGCGACTTTTGTCGACACCAATGAACCTGACCAGATTTTTTCGTGTATTCAAGCCAGGCTCGTGATCCACGGGGGCAGCAAGGGCGTCTGCGATCTCGACCAACTCGGCCAACGCCTGCGGCTCTTCAATATCGTAGTTGATATTCTCTCTTACAAGGTAGTTTTGGATTTCGCTCTTAATGGCGGCAACCTCGAACTGCGCGTTTGCACTATTGACAACCTTTTCTACGAGGCCATCAAAGGGGGCAGTGCGATTTTTCAGACTGACGTTGGCAAGTGGCGCCTCTTCGAAATCATCATCGAACGGATCACTTGCTTGAAAAATTGCATCTTGCATATCTTGGTTCAACTTTTTGAAGCCATCCACCACTTCGGGGCTGTCAGCAAACAAATTGTAATCGTTGAAATTTCCGGACACATTCTGAAAGACGGTTTGCAAGAACGCAGACGACCACAAAGCAGGGTCATCCGACATCGCGGCCACTGAAAGCGAAGCATGACCTCCCTTATCAGCCTCCGATGTGCCTCCCGAAAAAACTGCCTTGGTGTTGCTGGCATAGTCTTGTAACCTGGTCTTTACTTGATCTAACGCTCCTTCCGGTCGCTTTGTAGTTTCGGCGTTTACTGTAGAAAACTGATCAAGCAAAAGAGTTCGAGCCTGTTCGACATCTTCAACCCCACTGGCTCCAAGGTCGGCGAGTTCGAGAACATAGGCCGAAGACAACATCTCTTGCATCGCCTTATGAACGTCTTGTGCACTGGATGCAGCGCCAGCCGGTGGAAGCTGAGCAGCGATCTCATCCATAATCAACTGATAGTCATCGGACGCAGTAAAGTTCGACATGCCCTGCGTTGTCATCGTGTTTAGAAAGTTGACAAGACGGTCAGCGGAATTTCGGATATTGCCGCCCGTGTTCTCCAGCGTTGAAACGAGCGTCTTTTTCTCGTCGAGTATTTCAAAAACCTCACTTGAAACACTCTCGGTTAGTGCTTCAACGTTTTGTTCCCCTTTCCTAACAATCTGGCCAAGTTCTTCAACACGCGACGTTATGAACGGCAATAGGCGCAGCCCAGTCTGGCTTTCCCGAGTATCAATCTTGGCTTGTAGAGCCGTGATGCTGGCCAGTTCCTTACTTGCACGCTCCAACTTCAGCTTTTCACGCCCTAACTCCTTTAGGTTGCTGCGCACCGTGTTTGATCTTTCATCCAGCCTTGATGCGGTCTGCCACGCCTGCTCGATGGTGACGATATTTTCAGCTGCCCCCTCAACCGCCTGTACGCCGTCAGCGGCGACAATTTCTCTCAGTTTGGCCAGCTCCGCCTGACCACGAACGGGCTCCAGTTGACGTTCCAAGCATGCAAGTTTTTGCATCGGAAGGCGCATTGCCTTGTTCGGCGATGTCGTATTGTCCATCAGATCGATAATGGTGTGGGTCAATACGACGTCAGAGTTCGCCTTAAGATCGGGCATGTCGGGGATGCGAATGTTTGGCAGTACAGCGCGGCGCTGCCCAATCAGATCATGCATTTCTGCTGGGGCAAACTCTTCGAAATACGGTGAGTTTGCAAAAAGCGGCAATGCTTTGTCCGGGTCTTCTTTGGCCGCCTTTAGAAGCGATATGACCTCACTGACGTGGTCTTTTGAAATCGCAGTCGACACCTTGACACGGACATCGGGCGCGTCACCCGAACCTTCACTCAGTTTAAGGCTCAGAAGCTTCGGGTCGAGACCGAGTTGGCTGAATGCCAGGTTCACAAGCTGGATGGAGAGTTTGGTTAGCCGCCTTGCATCACCCTTAGCGCTGCTCAAATGTGGCGCAATTGCCCCCTTGAATTGCTCTGCGACACTGTTTCCGTACGCTGGAGTTATTCCGCGGACATCACCCAGTACGGGCCCAATTCGATCAGCAATTGCATTTAATGCTTTATCCGTTGCATGACTGTTCGTTGAAGACGCGCTTGCAGGTGCACTGCTATGTGAAACTACCTGAGCGGTGTCAACCCGCGCCCGATTTGCCATTTCGGTACGGGCTCTCTGCAGCTTCTTCAGCTTAGCAAGACGCACCCAAACCTCGCGGGTGTGCTGTCCCTCGCCCTCGGGTTTGAGGCGCAATACCACATCGTTATCATGAAGAATGAATTGTTTATCGGGCGGCTTCGCGGCCGCTTGCCTGGCCGTTTGCTCTGTTCTTGTCTTCGTTATGTTGGTGGTTGCAATACGAAACAGGCTGTGGGACTGGGTCTTGTTTTTTGCAATGGTAGTTAATCGACCAGTCTGAGGGAGATTTGTAGATCCTCCAATAGCGTCAACCATTCACTGCATTCCTTCTGCGTAGATTTGGACTCATAGCTCAAAGGCCGAATGATATCGGAGGACTGCCATCGAAAGACCTGAAGACATAATTAAATTTGCTTACTTCACACCTGAGGAAAACAAGAGCGGATGGGAAACCTAGTGAGAGTTCCAAAGGAACACTTGTCCCCCTTGCGTCGCTCCTTGATCAGCCACCTGACCCAAAAGCACCTGCGACGGTGCCTAAGCAGCGTCGACCTTACCAACTCCCCAGAAAACAGCCTTTCCGAAAGATATGTTCGCTCAACATGCATCCATCCAAGACAAAAATCTCAAAGATGTCGCTCGGAATGGCTGGGTACCTGAACGCTCTCTTGGCAAGCTTCTTGCGGAGCCTGTCGACGACCTTGGATTTTACGCGTGGTCCCTGTTCAGCAGTCGCTTATCCGCCTCTTATTCGATATGCAGAGAGAATGCGCACTAGTAAAGATGCGAAATTCAGCACTGTTTTGGAACAGAGAGAAACAACAGAGGCTTTCGTCGAAGGGTACCATCGACGGCTAGTGAACGGGAGCATGCATCCTAAAGTAGAAATTCTCAACGGTCGAGATTACGTACATCGCGCCAAGGCAAAAAACCTCTGGGCAAAGGCTGTAGCCGAATTTGATACGAATTTAAATTATGGGGCGCCACTGTTCTAGCACACCGCAATAGCAATCTTGAAGTTACCTAGTGTTCCCCGTCTGACATAGGATTCCCATTGTCGGTTCGGAGTGTCATGTTGGGGCATGAGACGAGATGACA
>NZ_CANNGP010000085.1 GCF_947504105.1 uncultured Tateyamaria sp. | reverse complement strand
GACAACGACAACGACAACGACAACGACAACGACAACGACAACGACAACGACAACGACAACGACAACGACAACGACAACGACAATGACAACTCGAACGGTAATGGCAACGGGAATCTGAACGGCAACAGCAACAGCAACCACAACGGAAATGCCAACGCCAACGCCAATGGCAACCTGAATGGGAACCTGAACGGAAACCTCAACGGGAACGCCAACCACAACTCCAATACCAACAATGTCGATGTTCAAGTTGGCGTCGATGTCGGGCTGGACGGCTGGGAACCCTCGGATGATGACTTTGCCGATGTCGATCTGAATAACTCGACAACCGGCCATATCATCATGGCCGACGGTGATATCGGTTTTGATCCCGGCAATGACATGAACCTCGAGAACATGCTTAACCGTGCTCTGAACGGTGAGGGCAACGACAGCGGCACTGTCAATGTGATGTCGAACAACCTGTACGACAACGACGAACTGCATAACGCGACTGTCGGCGGCAATCTGCAACAGACCAACAACGCGACTGGCGGGACCGCCACGGCCGAAGAAGGTATTGATGCGGAATCCGAAGGCGGGAACGGCGGCGGCGCTGCCGGGGCCAATGGTGGTGACGCCAATGGCGGCGTCGCGCTGGGTGGTCTTGGCATCGCTGGCGGCGGCACAAGCGGCAGCCAAGGTGATGTTGGTGCATCCGGTGGCACTGGCGGCAATGGTGCCGGTGCAACCGCGGTCGGACTGGGCGTAGGCCTGGGTGCTGCAGGTGCTGATAGCGATGCGACCGGCGGTGAAGCTGGCAACGCTGGATCCGTCGGCGCGGGTGTTGGCGCAGGTCTGGGTCTGGCCGGCTCGCTGGCTGACAGCGGCGATACCGGTGATGGAACCGGGTTCGGCGGCGGCCTCGGTGCAGCCGGATCAAGTGCAGACAGTGGTGATGCGGGTGACGCAGGCGCCATTGGTGTCGGCCTCGGACTGCTCGGGCTGGGTCTCGGAAACGCCGAAGGGGGCGACTCCGGCAACGCTGATTCCGACGCGAATGCGGGTGGCATCGGTGTCGGAGGCGGCAGCAGCGGCGACAGCGGCGACGCAACGTCCGATGCAGCGGCTGGCGGAATCGGTCTTGGCGCAGGTCAGGGTGGCGATGCAACCGGCGGTGCTGGCGGCGATGCCGGCTCAATCGCAGCGGCTCTCAATGAAGCTGGCGGTTATGGCGGCAACAACTCGGCCTATGGCGGTGACGGTGGCGATGGCTATGGCGGTCAAGCAACCGGCGGCAACACAGGCCACGCCATTGGCGGCTTTGCGGCGGCCTCAGGGGGCAGTGCCGATGGCGGCACGGGCGGCATGGGTGGTCACGCCACCAATGGTGCCGGTGGCGCTGGCGGATCCGCTGGTCAGTGGGGTTCGCACAATGGTGACGATGGCTTCGTGACCGGTGAATCCTTTGCATCGGCAGCGGCTGCCATCGAAACCACGGCCTTCAACCAAAGCATTGTCATGGGTGCGAACATCCTGGGCAATACTGTCGACATGACCGTTGTCGGCGGGTCGATGAGCTCGACCTACATCGGCGACGACAGCGAAGGCGTCTGAAGGTCACGTGGTGCGGGTGTCTACCGCACCCGGTCCACCACTCACCAATGGTCTGCGCGGCATCCGTCGCGCAGACCTTCGATGACCCGACTTGTGGTCAGCAATTCGATGTTGGAGGAATGCACGCATGCTTATGGACAAGGCAACAGAGTTCATTTCGCATTTCATCGGAGTTTTCCACATAGCGGTCGAAGAGGAACGGCTGCGTGACGTCTATGAAAAATTCAAAGCGCTCCAACTTCTTGATCCCGAGCACGGACAGCTTCTCAACATCAACGTGAACGTTCACGTCCCCTATACGCTGAAAGACTTTACGGCGACCTTAGACTACCCGACTTTTGACGTCGTCCAGAACCATGCCCTGCCTCAGGCTTCTCAGGCGCCGTTGCCAATGTATCTGCCTGCCGGGCCAAGCTCCCATTTAGCGGCACCACCCGCCGCGCTTCCCGTCCTGCCCAGCATGTCTTTCGAGGCAAACGGTATGTTCGCGCTGCAACTGGAGCCCGCCAGTTCGGTGGTCACTATCACCTATCAGTCTGCGTGGCTCTCCGATAATGATCTCATTTCATTTTCTGGCACGCACACGTTTGTTTCACCCGACACCTATATCGAAAAACTCGAAACCCTGGCCGACCTCGCTTCATTGATCGACGGCGTCGACATTGGCGAATTGCCATCGCTGGAAGACGGTGCGCAAGACTACGCGATGGATCTGTACGCCATGATCGACGAGGTGGAGGCCGTTCCACTGACCGGCCTGAACGTCACGATCCTGCACGGGCCAGAAGCGGTCGGGCAGCATGAAAATGGCGAAAACGTTGTCGAGCTGAGCATTATGACCGAACTCATGCCGGCATATATGCAACCCGACGAGCCGGAAGAACCGCAACCCGAAGATGCGGGCCAGCTTTCCGTGGGTCCGGATCTGGACATCTTTGACGTTGACCCCGGTCACGCCGTCGTCGCAGGCGCCAACCTGCTGGCGAACGAGGTTGTCATCAACACGAGTTGGCTGGACGCACCCGTGCTGGCGGTGATGGGCGACGTGATAAACATCGACGCCATAAGCCAGACCAATGTGCTTGTAACCCACCAACACACGATGGGCCCGGCACACGCTGCCCCGTCGAATGTGGTGAACATGGCGAGCATGGAATATCTTTCGTCCCAGCCCGAAACGGAAGACGCGACCGAAGAAACGGCAGGCGATGCCTCGCTTCCGTCCAACTGGGTTGTGGCGCGGGTCGAGGCAGACATCGTCGCGGTCAACTGGGTACAACAATTCACATTTGCGACCGACTTTGACCGGGCGGAAATCCAGTTCAGCGGAACCGAGACTTTCATCGGCCTGGGTGAGAATACCATCATCAACGCAGCCAGTTTTGGCGAGCTTGGCTATGGCTACGACCTTGTCATCGTTGGCGGCAGCATGATCAGCGTCACACTGATCAATCAACTCAACGTGCTGCTTGACGAAGACGATGTCACCTATGACGGACCTTTCGCCCCCGACATCTCGGGCGGCGACAACCTTCTGGCCAACTCCGCTTCCCTGACAAGCATAGGGCTGGACAGCTACACCGAAATGCAGGCCTCATTCGCCGAAGCGGGTCAAAGCCTGGCCGACGGCGCGGGCAACATTACAGCTGATGTGGCACAGCACAGCTATTTTGAAGGTACCGAGGTCTTGCGCGTTCTTTACATTGAGGGCGACCTGACAACGCTCAATCTGATCGAGCAAACCAACATTTTGGGGGACTCGGATCAGGTCCATCTGAAACTTGACGAATTCGAAGCGCAAACCGGCACACAGGCAACCGTGACCGGCGGATCGAATGCGCTGATCAACAGCGCCTCCGTTACCGAATATGGAACGGACTCAACGGTCCTGGTTGGGGGCGAAGTCTATAGTGACGCGCTGCTCTATCAGGCCGAGCTGATCGATACAGACGCGAACCCGCTGGGTGTCGGTCTGAACGATCTTACCGACGAAGCGGTCGTATTTCTGGCCGATGGAATGATCGAGAGCGATCAACCGGACCCGCTGGTGTCAGCACCCATCCTCCAGGACGGGTCCACATCACCCGATGTGATGCAGACAATGCTTGCCTAGTCCGGCAAAGGACGATGGAGAATTATTTTGAAAGATTTTGAATCGGACCGCAAACCGCAGGTTGATGCGGCGGCGGATAAAACGACCCAAACAGGCAGTTGCCCATTGCTTTTGACAGTGGATCAACGTGCAAGCCCACGCACTTCGGAACGCGCCGAAGCCGCGAAGGGCCTTGGCGGCACACAGATCGAAGGAAAGGCCGGTGAAAGAGCGCCCGATCCCAACCGTGGCGCAACACCGGAAGCCGGAGGTGGCGGCGGGTCGAACAAAGACGCACCCCCCAAATTCCACAAGCGCATGGGACCGGATCAGTTCATGCGCAGCCTGCAAGAGGGCAAGGCAGCCGTACGGCGCAAACTCAGCTTCGTCATGGTGCTGACCTGCGCCACCAACATGCTGATCCTGGCCATCCCGATTTACCTGTTCCAGATTTCGGACCGGGTGCTGACCAGCCGTTCTACCGACACATTGATCATGCTGACCATCGTCATTGTGGGCGCGGTCGTTCTTCAGGCAATTTTTGACGCCATCCGTCGTTTCATCCTGATGCGAACTGCGGTCGAGGTTGCGGCAAAACTGGGTGCACCGATCCTGAGCGCAGCGGCACACGCATCGCTTGGCGGGAACGGGCGCGAGTACCAGACTCTTGGCGACCTTCAGCAACTGCGTGGCTTCCTGGTATCCGGAACTCTGATTTCATTTCTCGACGTGCCCTTTGCACCCCTCTTCATCCTGGCCATTTTCATGGTGCATCCGCATCTGGGAATGATCGTTGTCGTCACCTCACTGCTGCTTCTTGTCATCGCCATCATCAACCAGAAGGTCACGGCCAAACCATTCGCCGAAGCGAATGTCGCCCAAAGCAAGGCCAACATGCATCTGGATTCCATGTCGCGAAACAGCCAGATCATCAACGCGCTGGCAATGGTGCCGGAGGCGGTCACGATCTGGGGCCGTGATACTGCGGAATCTATGAAAGCGCAGGTGCGTGCACAGGACCGCAACATCGTTTCGGCCGCCGTGTCGCGAACGGTGCGGTTGCTGACCCAGGTCGGAATGCTTGGCTGGGGAGCCTTTTTGGCCATTGAGGGGCACATAACCGGAGGCATGGTCATCGCAGCATCGATCATTGCCGGCCGCGCTCTGGCGCCGATCGAAGGGGCTATCGAAGGATGGAACGGTTTTTTGCTGTCACGCGCAGCTTACGGCCGGATCATGCAGTTGATGACCAAGTCCAAGCTGCGGTTCGAGCGATTGCGCCTGCCGCGACCAGAAGGGAGATTGGATGTCGAACGATTGCTTTACGTCCCCGCGGGAACCAAACAAGTCATTCTGAACGGCCTCAGCTTCGGCCTGAAACCCGGCGAGTCCCTCGCCGTGATCGGGAACTCCGGTGCAGGCAAGACCACGTTGGGCAAGATGCTCGTGGGATCGATTTTGCCCACATCCGGCAACGTGCGGCTGGACCTGATGGACTTGCGCAACTGGGGCGAACGCCAATTGGTTGAATGCATCGGCTACTTGCCGCAAGACGTCCAACTGTTCCCGGGAACGATCAAGAAGAATATCGGCCGGATGCGCGACAGCGCTACTGACGAGGAAATACATCATGCTGCTGTACTTGCGGATGTCCATGAAATGATCGCATCGCTCCCGCAGGGATACGAGAGGATCGTGGCCGCGGACGGAGCACCGCTTTCCGGCGGGCAGAAGCAGCGCATTGCCCTGGCGCGCGCGTTCTTTGGCAACCCGCGACTGCTGGTTCTCGATGAACCGAACTCGAACCTTGATACCGCGGGCGACCGGGCTCTTGCCAACGCGATCAAACACGCGAAGGCCAGCGGGATCACGGTTGTGGTGATTACCCAAAAACCATCACTCTTGTCCGTTGTGGACAAGATCATGCTGCTTGCGGATGGCAACGTCCAACTCTTCGGCCACCGGCAGCAGGTTCTGCAGGAACTGGAAAAACGACGGGTCGCGTCAACCGGCATCGCCCCGAACTGAGCCACGGGAGGTATCGCAAATGGCTAACGCATCCACGGATCTGATTGATGCCGAATGGTATGAAGATGTCCCAAGATCCATCAGGACACATGTGATCATCGGGATCTTGTTGCTCATCACGACCTTCGGCGGCTTTGGCTGGTGGGCCTTCAGCGCGCCGCTGGCGGCCGCGGTCATAACGCAGGGCAGTTTCGTGGCGACTGGTCGGAACAAGATCGTGCAACACCTCGAAGGCGGAATTATCAAGGAAATCATGGTGACGGAAGGCGAGTTCGTGCGGGCCGGTACGCCCATTCTGGTCCTTGATGAAACTGCCGCACTTGCCAACGAACGCGAGCTGTTCTTGCGCCAGACCCGACTTGAAGCAACTGAGGCGCGCATACTGGCGGAATACGAACGGGCCAACACCTTTGACGCCCCAAATCATCTTCGACAGCTGCGTGCCGATTTCGAAGTTGCCTCGATCCTCGACGGTCAGGTGATCGCTTTCAACGCGTCCATGCAGGAGCTGAACAACGATATCTCCATACTCCGGCGCAACATGGAGGCACTCGGCGTCAGATCCACCGGATACGAACACCAGCTGACTGCCGCCCTCCAGCAAAAGGAGATCCTGGATGAGGAGATGGAGGCGAAAATGACGTTGTTTGACAAGGGTCTGATCCGCCGGGTCGAGATCAGCTCCATCCGGCGCGCCATGGCCGAAGTGGAAGGTCAAATAGGACGCTTCGCATCGGAAGTTGCAGAAATTGAAGAGATCAGAAAAAAACACGAAACTCAGATTGAACAAACCCTCAGCGAGAACCGGCGCGCCGCGCTGGACGAATTGCAGGTCGTCCAGGCCGAGCTTGATGGTATCCGCGAACAGATGCGCAAGGCGCAAAATGTCCTCCAGCGCGCCGAGATTGTTGCACCGGTATCCGGAACCGTCATTCGCTTGCACTACCACACCGCTGGCGGCGTGATTGAAAGCGGCAAGGCAATTGCCGAAATACTGCCGGCCGACGAACCTTTGATCATCGAGGCGCAGGTTCCGCGTACCGAGATCGACAGCGTCAAGGAAGGTCAGCAAGCGACCGTGCGACTGACCGCGTTGAACCAACGCATCACGCCGGTTTTGGACGGCACCGTGTTCTATGTCTCTGCCGACGCGATCGTCGACCGCTCTCAGGAACAGCTTCAAGAGGTCTATGTCGCCCGAGTGTCCATCGAAACCGATGAGCTGGACCGCGTGCGGGGTTTCACTCCAACGCCTGGCATGCCCGTTGAAATCATGATGCAAACAGCAGAAAGGACTTTTTTTCAATACCTGGTCAAACCAATCACCGACAGCATGACTAGAGCATTTCGCGAACAATGAAGCAGGGGGTCAGATGTTGGAAGGAGTTGCAACTTGCCATATCAGCTATGAGCTAAGTTAAATAACTCTGATAGGCAAATATCTTTTACCAGTTGATGCTTTGTAGGTGTCTGCGGAATCTGCGTTCCCACGAACTAGAACATGCGTCAGTGCTTTGGTTACTAGTGTCTAGCCCCCTGTGTCTGGGCCACTGATCAGGGGTTTCTCTATTAGGGTTTCAGGAACGGGTGGGCGCATGTTG
>NZ_CANNGP010000084.1 GCF_947504105.1 uncultured Tateyamaria sp. | reverse complement strand
TTTGGACAACCCATTTGGCTTAGATCTCCACGAGGAAGAGGATGAAATGCAAGAGATCGACGACTTCTTTAAAAATTTGTAGGACAGGGTGAGGTCCGCGAGGGAGTGAGATATTCGCCTCCCTGAAATCCGACGCTTCCTCAAAGGCCAGTTGGACACGGACAGGACCGACGAACTCTCAACCCTTATGCGCAAAGCAGGGCTGCCGATATGAACCTAAAAACCAAACTGTCTGATCGCGAAGAGCAAATACTCGATGATTTCCTTGGTCGGGTGCGTGGCGGTGCGATCCCGAATATCGAAGCGCTCGATGGGTTCTTTGCCGCACTGGCATGTTGCCCGGATCTGGTCATGCCAAGTGAATACATGCCCATTATCCAGACCGGTGAGACTGATGACGGTGCTCTCGACTTCGAAAGCATGGAAGACGCTGAGCAATTCATCGAATCGGTCAACCGGCACTGGAACCATGTGAACCAACAGCTCGATTCAAAAGAGGTCTACCTGCCGCTTCTGTTTGAGGATGAGCAGGGGAAGGTTCGGGCAAACCATTGGGCCCAAGGGTTCCTTCTGGGCACCAATTTGCGACCGAATATCTGGCCCGAAATCATGGACGGCGAAAACGAAGGTGGTGCTATGGTGCCAATCTGGGCGCTGGCCTATGAGCATCATGAAGATCCAGAGATGCGGCCCTATGACGAGCCCATATCGGATGAAAGAAGAGAAGAGCTGGTTGTTGGCGCCGCCGCAGGCGTCATGCGGATGCATCGATATTTCCTGAAGCAACGCGATCTATACACGCCACCTGCCGGGACATTCACACACCAGGGCGGGAAGGTCGGTCGAAACGAGCCCTGTCCTTGTGGGTCAGGCAAGAAGTTCAAGAGTGCTGTGGTCGGCGTTCCATGTTGCACTAAACCCGTTCGCACATAATCCGGGTTCAGCCAGATGATTGCAGGCTGGTTGCAAATAATCTGGGTTCATTCGCAGGCAATCCGAGTTTAACCCCCTCAATAGATGCAGTTAATTCGGGCTGAAAAACGCGAAGATTGCAAGCTGATCCGATTATGTTTGCAGGTCGTTACACCTAGCCTTGGTTTTCAAACCGTGAAACATTAGGCTGGCCGGACACCAACGATGTACCTTCACTGTTGTAAAACATAAACCGCGCCTGCAGGTAATAGGCTCAAATATCTTGAGTTTCGATCCGCCTCTCCTGAATCTGCGTGGCGATCCAGGCAAGAAAAACATAGGCAAGCCCAACACAGCAGGCCAAACCGAGGCGCCAATCCCGCATATGCGTGCCGCCCGTGTCCTCCATCCACCGGACCAGAGGCCGCAGTGGATTTACCATCAGCAGGTGGTCCATGAGGCCCGAAAGATCGTCGACAACACCGGATGTCAGTACTACAATGAAGAAGAGCGAGTTGATGAATATCTGATAGTCGCGCATAGAAATGATCGCCATCGCGCACAGCAGGCCAACGAAGCTGAGGGACAAGCAGGCAATCACGGTTGCAATCGAAAAATGCGTGATGACGGCAAAGCCGCTGCCGAGCGCCAACATGGTCGGCAGCGCCACGACCAAAACGGTGAGGACAGCGATGCCCGCAGCCCAGATCACCTGCGTCAGCCCGAACTCGAACAATCCGACCTGAGACACGATAATGTAGCGCAGCACCCCCCAATTGCGCAGCCGCGCAAATATCGTAGCGAGATAGAAGACCGAGGTGCCGACAGGCATCAACAGAAATCCGACCAGAAGAATTTGCTCAGGCTCCACCCCGGTTCCGGCGCCGTAGCGCACAAAGGTGAAGTAAAGAACGTAGAACAGCGGACCGAGCACGGCGTTGGCCAGCAATACCCCGACCGGCAAAGCCTCCGCATTCCCGCGATACCCCAGTCGTGCCACCGCATAAAGGTTCGCGCATTTGTCGGCGAGCGTCATCCCAAAGCTCCCTTCGCCATCAAGCGCTTTTGCATACGCCTCAGCAGGATCGCCCCCAGGGTTGAAAAAACCAGAATGGTCCAGCTGTTAACAAGGCCGGCGTTCACCAGGATGAACCAGAAGTCCTGTGCCCCGTCAAAGCCCGCTGGCCGGTTCAGGGCATAAAGCCAGACAGTGAAGACCGGTTGGACCACGCCAACGAAGATCATCATCGTGCGCCTGATATTCAGACGGATGAAAAGCCAGACAAGCTCGGCCATCCGCCTCATGACGCGCCCTCTTTGATCAGGGTTCCGTAAAAGTCTTCAAGCGACGCGCCCTCGACCGAGATGTTGTCAACCGCGTGCGCGGCCGTGGACAGCAGGCGGTAGAACGCCGCAATCCCGCTTTGGTTAAGGTTTAGAACAATCGTTGACCCGCCATGCGCCTCAACCACGTCCAAACCGGGATCAAGTGCTGCAAAGCCATCCAACGGCTCACTCTCGGCCAATGTAAATTTGACCCGGGACCTGTATTTCGCCCGCAAGTCCTCTACCGGAAAGACCCCCCTGTTCTCCCCTTCGATCAACACGGCAACGCGCGCGCAGGTGCTGTCGATATCGGTCGCATTGTGCGACGTCAGAATCACGGTCGTGCCGGATTGCGACAGATCCTTGATGATGTCGCGAATCCTTTGAACCGCATCAAAATCGAGCCCGATGGTGGGCTCGTCTAAGAATAGGACCGTCGGATCGTTGATCAGCCCCTTGGCCAGCAGCACACGCTGCTTCATACCCTTGGAATAGGTCATGGTCGGAGCGTGCCAGGCATCTTCGGCGAGGTCCACCTTGCGCAGAACAGTCTCGATCCGGGCCTTAATCCCGGCAGGCCGCAGACGATAAAGCAACGCAAACAATCTCAGGTTCTCATATCCCGTCAGCCACGGGTACAGGCCCTTGTCACCGCCTTCCACGACGTTGATCCGGCGCCGAAGCTGCTGTCGATCTGCCACGACATCCAGTCCGTCGACCTGGATCCGGCCACTATCCGGGGCAAGCTGTGTCGACATCAGCTTGATCAGCGTCGTCTTACCCGCACCGTTCGCGCCAAGCAGGCCAAAGACCTCTCCCTTGGCGATATCGTAGCTTACCGAACTGACAGCCTGTTTGGTACGCGATCTCGACACGAACCGTTTGGAGACCCCGTCAACTAGAATGCCATGTGCAGACCCCATGTCTTCTCCTATCCCCTGTGTTGCAATGGACCGATGCAAGTGCCGTATTTACAACAAGTGCCGGCCGCGACATGCACACCCCCCAGACCGACTTGGGCAGGCGTGAATGGGCGCTTTGATTGGCGTCAATCTTTGTACCGTCGGCCACCGGACCCAGTCTCCGCAAACCCTTAGACACCCGCCGAGTAGCCCGCCCGCAGCACCAAAGAGACGCGCAAAAGCGTGTCCCGATCCGCATACGGCGCAGGGTTTCTTGTGCAGCGCAAACAATGCCGCTTGCCGAACAATATCGATACATCTAGTAGAGGCTCGATTTATCCTTGAGGCACGAGCGTATGTCTGAACAGTCAACGACGTCATTGCAGGAACTCGCAAAGGGGATCACAGCCGTGTCCAGGCTGGAGGGCACCTTCGTGCTGCGCTCGGGACAGACCTCGAACCACTACTTCGACAAGTATCGCTTTGAAGGTCAGCCCAGCCTTATCGCGCCACTGGCAAAGGAAATGTGCAAACTTCTCCCATCGGACACCGAAATCGTTGCGGGTCTCGAACTGGGCGGCGTGCCCCTTGCGACGGTCATTTCCCTGCAGACCGGGCTGCCAACGGCATTCGTGCGCAAAACGGCCAAGACATATGGAACTTGCCGGGCCATCGAGGGACAAGAGTTCGCCGGAAAAAAAGTGACGTTCATCGAGGATATCATCTCGACCGGTGGTGCCGTGGCGGATGCTCACGGCCTCGCAACCGAAGCGGGCGCGACCATTCTGGGCGTCGTCTGCGCCATATGGCGCGGGGACGACACACCGCAGGTCAAGGCCGTACCGCACCTGCCGGTGTATCCGGTGTTCACGTCCGATCAACTGGAACCCTAACTCCCTACGCCGACCACCGGTTGCCGAACCGCAGCCTTGCACGGGCACCTGCCCGCTAAGCTGATTGTTGCTGCGAATGGCCAATCCCCCTATTTTGCCGCGTTCAGCAGTTTGTCGTTCTGGCGCAAGGCCCAGATCAGGTGCTTGCGCTCCAGTTTCGGCGGCAGAATGATCCGCTCAAGGTCCGGGCGCTGCTCTGGCGGCAGCCGGTCTATATGGCGAAACACCCATTTCCTGTTCTCGGTCTACATGATGTGGCTTGGATACCACCTGTCGTCCTTCGTGCTCGGCACAGGCCAGACAAGCCCCACCTTGGGCATCCCAACCGGGTATGTGTATCTGGCACCGGTGATCGGCTTCGCCCTTCTGGGTCTGCGCTTCGCGCTCAGCTTCATAGGAGCCATTGACCGCGCCTCGCCTCCGAATGCAGCAGAGGTCGATCCCGCATGATTGTCCTGATCGTCGTATTCGCCTTTGCGCTGCTTCTGCTCGGGTTCGAGATATTCCTCGTCCTCGGCATCCCGGCTCTGGCGATCAAGGAAGCCTATTTCGGTACGCTGCCAGATGCCGTGGTGGTGCAAAAGATCTTCGCCGGGATCGACCATACGACACTGCTGGCCATCCCGTTCTTCATCTTCGCGGCACATCTCATGGGGTCGGGCCAAATCGCGCGGCACCTGACTGATCTTGTCCGGTCTCTGCTGGGACACACACGCGGCGGCATCGGCCATACAATGATCGGCGGCTCCATGGCGTTCGGATCTGCCGCGAAGGGCCGGTCTTCGACATTCAGGAGGCGATCGGATGGTAGACCTGTCCACCAGATTAGGATCGCTGACGCTCAAGAACCCGATTATGCCCGCCTCGGGCACATTCTCCGAGGACCTCGCGGACGTGATTGATCTGAACGCGCTTGGCGCGCATGTGACCAAGACGATCACCTATGAAAAGCGCAGCGGCAATCCAACGCCGCGTGTGTGCGAGGTGCGTGGCTCGATGCTGAACTCCATCGGCATCCCGTCCAAGGGAGTCGAGCATTTCATCCAGAACGTGATCCCCTTCTACAAGGATTACGACGTTCCATTGGTGGTCAGCATCTCGGCTTATTCCGCCGACGATTTCGCGCGGCTTTGCGAGGCGATCTCGGTCCCGGGTGTGGATGCGATCGAAGTCAACATCTCATGCCCAAACATCGAAGAGGATGGAAAGGCATTCGCCATACGTCCCTCCTCTACGCAGCATGTCATGGCAAAGTTGCGCGGAGCATCGGACCTCCCTCTCTGGGCCAAGCTGTCGCCCAACACCGGTGAAACGACCGAAGTCGCGCTGGCCGCGCAAGAGGCCGGGGCGGACGCGCTCGTCGTGGCCAACACGCTGCTGTCTATGGCAATCGACACCCGGTCGCGCAAAACCAAGCTGGGCAACCTGATGGGCGGGCTATCTGGCCCGGCTCTGAAACCGGTCACGCTCCGCATGGTCTATCAATGCACCAAGGTGGTGGACATCCCGGTGATCGGCTGCGGCGGCATCTCCGACGCCGAAGACGTGCTCGAATACCTGATCGCAGGCGCCTCGGCGGCACAGGTCGGGACAGCCACATTCATTCAACCGACCGCAATGCCGACGATCCTGCAGGATCTCGTCAATTACATGGAAGGGCGCAACATCGCCGCGCTGACAGAACTGATCGGGTCGGTGCGCGACAGCGATGCGGTCGACGCCGCGGTCTTCATGGAGACGGCGCCATGACAAGGGTATTGGACTGGTCGGTGCGCGCAGATGAGCCATTGCTGGCCGAAAAGCTGTTTGCCGATATTGCGGCAATCGGGCCAGACAAGGTCGGTGTGAGCCGTCCTGCGTTCTCCGACATCGAAACGGCGTCTCTCAACTATCTTAAGTGGGTTGCCGAATTGCACGGACTGACGGCAGCCTTTGACGAGGGACAGAACCTCGTGATGAGCCTGCCGCAAGATGAGAATGCTGACCGGTTCGTTCTGGTCGGAAGCCACATGGACAGTGTTCCCATGGGCGGGAATTTTGACGGGCTGGCCGGCGTCATTGCAGGACTGATGTGCCTTATGCGCGCGCATTCCAGCGGGGCGCGCTTTGCCCTCCCCGTCAAAGTCATTGCGATGCGCGGTGAAGAAAGCGCCTGGTTCGGTCCATGCTACATCGGCTCCAAGGCCCTGATGGGGATGCTCGACAAAAGCGAACTTGCAGCGGCGCACAAGGGTGACCAGCGCAGTCTCGACGATCATATGAAACGGGTCGGTATCGACACGGCCCCGGTGCGCGCCGGACGCGCCCTGCTCCCTGTAAAACAACTCCTCGAATACATCGAACTCCACATCGAACAGGGTCCGCTATTGGTGGGCAAGGACCTGCCTGCGGCGGTGGTTTCGGGCATTCGCGGCAACTTCCGGCATAAACAAATCCGCTGCGTAGGCGAAACGGGGCACTCCGGCGCCGTTCCGCGCGCCTTCCGGCACGATCCGGTGCTGGCGGTCGCCGATCTGTTCATGCGGCTGGACGACGGCTGGCAGGCGATCACCCGAAACGGGGGCGACCTCGTGGTCACCTCCGGCATGGTCCACACAGATGTCGACAAAGACGCGATTTCAAGGATCGCGGATCATGTCGACTTCTCGCTCGATGTGCGCAGCCTAAGCCCGGATACTCTGGATGACATGCGCGCCCTCCTGACGCGCGAACTCTCGAAGATCGAAGCGGAACGGGGGGTACGTTTCGAACTGGACAGCGCTAACCAGACCGCCCCCGCCCAGATGCACACCCGTGTGGTCACCGGGCTCCAAGCCGCAATGAAGCGCGCCGGGTTCTCGCCGCTGATCATGCCATCAGGCGGCGGACACGACGCCGCCGTCTTCGCCAATGCGGGCGTACCGACCGGGATGGTCTTTATCCGCAATGGAAACGGCTCCCATAACCCAGACGAAGCGATGGACATCGATGATTTTCTGGCCGGGATGTCAATCATCTACACCTACCTCATGGAAGAACCGGCATCTCAACTGTCTACATAGCATATTGCCCGCGTAGGCTATGGATTTACCTTGATCGAATCAAAGAGAATGGTCTTCATCAAGATCTCTGTCCCGCGTATTTTCATTCCCGATGTCGCGCTCCTCTGCCTTCTGTAGGTCGTCCTCGATCTCCAGTTGCTCGCGCGGCTTGTTCAACACGTCTTTCAGGCGCTCATTCACGGACGGCTTGTGGTCCTCGCGCCCAAGGAAGACGCAAAAGGTGGCGCGCGGATCGTCCCGAGGACATTGCCAAGTCACTTGCTCGTTCCGAGCAGCCAGACGGCACAATGGCATATGCCAGCATCACT
>NZ_CANNGP010000083.1 GCF_947504105.1 uncultured Tateyamaria sp. | reverse complement strand
CCCCTGGCGTTACGCTGCCCAAGCAGCGTAACAGACACCGCCCTGGCCAAACAGGCCGAGTTCAACGGACGGGCACCCATTACAAGTCGGCCCAGGCGAACTAACTCGGTAGATCCGGGCCATCGCCGATTTAAGCGATGCGAGATCCGATCATCGGTTTTGTCGAAGAAAAGTAATAAGCGTTCAACCGGCCCAGCTGGTCGGTTGATTTGTGGCATCGTCAGAAACAGCGGTGTCGGATTCCAACATCGCCGGATTTGACGATGCTGCAGCGGGCCAGGCGTCGCGGATCGCCGCGAGCATCGCCTGTCGCTCCAACAACGGCATCTTCTCAAGCCGTGCGGTCCAGCGGTCTTTTTTGCGTTTGATCCGCTCACGCTCCCTGAAATTCGATCCCAAGAACCCATAATCGTGTAGCTCAATTGGCGGCGCAAAATTCATCCAGAGCCATTCGGTTGCGGGCTCGCCGCCCCGTGTCATGGCTTGAAACTGAATGCTGTGCCACCCGTTCAACCGATCTTTGTAAAACTCGGTAAAGTAGCCCGACAACATGACCATGCAGGGCAAGCCGCACAGCACATCCAGTAGCGCGGCGTGGTCTGCGTCCGTCATTTCATAGTTGTAGAGGTCTAGAACCTTGCGCGTGTCGTGCATGTACGGTGGGTCGCAATAGACAAGTTCCCCACCGTGAAATCGGTAGCGGCTTAAATATTCGATGGCATTCCCAGCTTCAAACGTGAATCGCGCATCGCCGTATTTGGCGATGGGACCCATAGCATCGTCAGAAATGGCGAGGCCGGCCGTCACGCGTGCCTTTGTCTGCGCGAGCGCCATTCGATCCAGGTCAATCCCGATATTCAAGCGTGCGGGCCGCTTGTTCCGCATGATCGCTCCGCCGCCCAGGAAGGCCTCAATGTAGACGTCGTGGGGCGGCATCTGATTGATGATCGACTGATAGACCCCTGCCCCGTTCTTTCCGCCTGGATAGCTCATTCTGTCTCGGCTTTCCGCTTGGCCTTCGCCAATTTGGACTGCAAAACCTCGTTCAGCTTATTCACGTTATCACGAACGATTTCCTGATCTTCATCCGCCACTGGCTCTCTCGGTGCGACTCTTTGGGAAGCGCGGCGCTGTGCAATTTTACCAGCGCTCTGCGATACCGCCTGCCCCTGCTCTTTCCCATTTCGGACGGCTTTTAGCTCGTTTGTCAGCGCTTCTACTTTCTTCTCCAAGTTGGCGACCTTGGTTTGTTCAATGCTGACAGTGACACTGATATTGGCCTGTTCTTCACTCTCTTTTGATGGGTACGGAAATGCGCCGGTCTGGTTCTCCCAAAGGGGTCTTAGGAACGGGTCCTGATAGAACTTGATCTTGTCTGCCAAAACGGGTTGCTGACGTTGAGGCAAGATGATGACCTTGTCATCGTCCAACCGTCTGATTTGCGCGGCGCTCAACAGTGGTCGATCTTCGGAGTGCTTCGAAACAGATCCTTTGGCCATACCCACATCGCCACGATCATATGAATGTGACACTGCTAGTCCGGTTCTGGTACCCAAGGACGTTTCAATCTCTTTCGCCGTCACATCTTCGTTCGCGCTGATATAGAGTTTGACCCCTGCCCCGGCTTCAAGCGATTGGCGTTCGTTCTCAGTGTAGATCGTTTGCAAACCCGGAATTGACTGTGTGATCATTGAAATGCGGCCGCCATGGCCACGCACTTGCTTGATGCCCTTAACAAAGATGGGCATGTGCCCCAGCTGGTCAAACTCATCCAGCAAGATTTTTACTGGAAATGGCTCGTCCTTCCCCGGAGTGCTGTGGCGCAGGAACGCCATAAGCTCGGTAAAGAACAGACGGATCAGGGAACTCAGAGGCTCAATGTCGTCTGATGCGACCACCAGATAGATTGTCTGCGGCACCTTTCGAATGGTCGTAAAATCAATGTCGTTGCGACGGGTAATCCTCTCTACCTTCGGGTTCGACCATTGGCGCAACCCCGCAGTTTTCAGAACAGAAAGGTAGCTGTCGCGTATTCTCTGATCGTGCCCGGCATACTCGCTTAAGATTTGGCGCACTGTGGGGTTCGTTGTTTCTTTGGCCGCAGCTAAGAGCCGCTGAGAAGCGTTCTCTCCAACATCTTCCTCTCTGCCGCTCCCGTAGATGATGCGATAGATCTCTCCAAAGGTAGCGTTGCCACGCTCGATGGCCAGGAGACCAGCGGCCACGACCAGTTCACCGCCACCTTCCACAAAATCTTTCGCTCCTGCTCCTTCGACTTGCAGAAAGAGACTTGTCACCTTTTGCAGTTCGGTAAACTGCTGCTCCAAATTCTTGATCTTGGAAATGCGAAAAAGAGGATTGTACTGATGTGACGGGTTCTCGAAGTCGAAAGGTGAGAACCTATACACCTTGTCACCGATCACGTTAGCTCGGTGGCGGGACGTTTCCTCAAAAATCTCACCCTTCACATCAAGGATCACCATGGAGCCAGGAAATGTCAGGGCGACCGGAATAACGTAGCTTACAGTCTTACCTGCACCTGTCGGTGCGCAGACCATGGCATTCGGGAACAGATCATATGAGGCGGAGACAAAAGGTGCGTTTTTCTTGGCCAGGATCGGATGGCGCTTGCTGATCGTGATCGGCTTACCTTTTGGGTGCGCGGGGGGGCGCACAAATTTTCCGAACAAAAGGCCAGAGCCAACCGGTGCAAGCATACCATTCCGCCGAAGCTCGTTTTTGTTCTGAAAATGAGCGTCGCCGTAGATGGTCAGATTGTCCCGAAATACGACGATCGCGGCCAAGATAAGACAGACGACGATCGCAGCCAGCACCATCAGGTAGCTTTCGCGATATGGCGCGGTTTGCACCCTTTCGAGCGTTGGTAGGTTATCCAAAAGGTAAAGTGGGTTCATGGTGTTGATATTGGCACCGTGCTGGATCGCAAGATAAAGGCCACCAACTAGGATGCCGACTGCCAACCCGCACAGTGTTGCAAAACTCAGTGTGAATGTTGTGCGTACCATTGCTTAAATCCCATTATTAAGCCGATTTTAAATAGAGTGACCGTCCTGTTCGTGACCAACAGAAGGAGTATATTGGTCAATCCCTGTCTGAACGGTTGCACTGTCCAGTTCGACAACGTTGTGTTTCTTCTCAAGTTTAAGAATGGTCAGCGCTATGTCGCGTTGTTGTTGCTCGTCCTGGGTGATGTCCTTCAGATGGTCATGACCGCCTGATGCAATTTCCGCGATACCGACCTGACCATAGGTGGCGCGCATCTGCTCCAAGAAATGACGTTCGGCCTCGGGGCCATCAAACGCAGCGGTACCATAAGATGTAACTTCCCGTGCAACCTGGTGCGCAGTTGCGCGTAGCTCGATGTTGTTCACCTCACGGTGGCGGTTGTAAAGCTCGTCCATGCGTTCCGCGATGAAGTCATGAACGCCAGACAGGATGGACGTCGCCTTGGTGATGTCTGCGTCGTTGGTCCCGTCTAGTCCTTCATGGGCAATAACCTTTTCCATATCAGAAACCGACCATTCTTCTTCGTCGCGCGCATTCTCTGCGCCCCGTGTCATGCGGCTTTCGATTTCGTCTGGATCAAGGCCAGCAGCAGTGGCACGTTCGCGAATTTGCAACATAGCTTCTCGGCCATCTGCAAGAGAACCGTTGGACAGATCAGAGTACGCCGCTTCAACAGCTTCCAGCGCGGCTCCATATTCTTCTGGCACTTTTCCGGTGCTGATATAGTCATTGAGGAACTCGCCACCCCAAAAGTTGTCTAACCAAGCGTCGGTAGTAGCTGTAATGCCTTCAACTTGGGGGGGGTCAATGTAGGCGGCATATTCATATGACAGTTTCTCAAGCGCCTGAGTGTCACCTGCTACCGCGTTAGCAAACGGCTGAGAGTATGCCGGCATCCGCGCCGCATCCGGCGTCCAGTTCACTTGATAGTCGCGATCCAGCACCGTTTCGATGTGATCCAGCGTCTTATAAAGCTGCTCTGTCACTTCCCGTCGATCTTCTGCGCTAAGCTGCGCTAGCTTTGGTTCATTCGCGGTTGCCCATTGATTAAGGGCATCCCGAATGTCTGCGGGGTGTTGGTTCAGATCAATTTCCATCTTTCGTCCTCCGGATACATAGATTGGGCGCGCTTCCTCTAAATCAGTGGCCGCTGCGCGCAGTTTTTCAGCCATGTCGATATGTTCAATGCCTTCTGCGATATCGGCCATTTCACGGCACTGTTCCGCGTAGGCATTCAGTTTTTCATATGCGGTGTTAAGGGCTTCGCCTTCGCGCGCCCTGCCCTTCGGTTCGATCCCCATCCGGATCGACCGCCGATATTCGGCATCGCTTGGTGCATACTCGATCACACCGCGCTCAAGACGCGATGTGGCATCCATATAAACGCCATAAGGCTCGGCGATTTCAACCATGCGCTGTCGCATCGACTGGTAGGAAAAATCGTGGCCTTCGGCCATGTAAAACCAATCACCGTGCCGCACACCACGGTTATTGACGATCACATGAACGTGGGGGTGGTGTGGAACATCAGTATGTAAAGCCGCGTAGTAAGACCATTCATCAAGACCGCCATCGACCGACTGGAACATTTCATAGCACCATTCCTCGGTGATTGCCGCCGCCTGTTCACCTGTCACATATGCAGGAAACGACAATACGAGATGTGTTGTTTGGCCGTTCTTGGGTTGGCCTTTCCAGCCTTCGGACCAATCCTCGATCATTTCCTCTACCGCTTCGAGCGACAGGGCGGCGTCGCCAGCCTCATATGAAACGCCGTTGCCAAACACCAGTTCAGCTTTACCGTTCACATATGCCATCTGGCCCGCAAGCTGCTTCGGATGGTGAGTTCCCGCGTTCCGGATCTTCTTGAACACAGCCGCATTGCTGCCATTCAGAACACGCCAGACTTGGCCGCCCGCCAATTTCTGCGGCGCGCGGCCACGACCGCCCCTGCTGCTGGGGACCGGGACTGGCTTGCGTTCCAACCACTTAATGTTATCGAAAAAGCTGTCAGAATTACTCATGACCGTACTCCGACTTGCGCCAGAGGCGGGTTCCACGCCGCCGCGTTTCAGCAACAACGGCTGCCAAGTAGGTTCGCAGTGACCCAATGTCGGTTTTCAACTGACGTATGTCACTCCATTGCGAGGCCACCAATTCGATCTTTTTTGAATTCGCTGCCCAGGCAATCTGGTTGATGTTCGTCCCGATCTTGTTCAGCTCATACCGGATCTCTTCCAGTTCGTCGGCTTTCTCGCGCGAAACCTCGATAAAACCGGTGGCAGATCGAGACAGAACGCGGGCAAATTCGGCGTTTGATTTACACCCGCACTCAATCGCCAGGCTTGCGAAAGCCCGAAACTCGTCCTCCGATAGACGGAAAGAGATGCTTCGCGTTGCCGACTTTTGCGCCGAACTGGTGAAGCTCATGCGTTTTTTGAGCCTGTAGATCGTATCACGCTTCACGCCAAGCTTTGCTGCCACTTCCACGTCGGACATGCCGCCTTGAAGCATTTTCAAAGCCCGTTTCTGGGCTGCTCGGTTGAAATTCTTTAGCGCGGGCAAAACACAAATCCGATTTTCGATTACAGAACGCATATCCTGCTATAACCGATTTATTGCAGGACACGCGCCCATTGTAAATGGACAAGCGCCGCGTGGCCGGACCGCAATAAATCTCCTTTGGAGGGGTTTGCGAAGACCATGAGCAAGCCCCGATGCTTGAGGTAAGCGCTGGAATGCAATGAAAGCGCGGCTGAAAGCCTCAAATCGTGTCGCCCCAGGCGACCCTATTTCGCCACCAGAGCCGCTGAGCGCCTCGCTGAGCCACCTTTCACTAGTCTGGCACCCCTACCCCGCCCCGCGCCAAACCTGGCTCTTAAGACGTCATTTTTCGGCAATGGCGGAACATATAGCATACCGCATACAACATATCGCATAAAGCATAGGTCACGCAGCACAGGTTATTATGCTATCCATAGTATTTTATGCGTGGCATGTATTATCATGCTTAACACGACTTCTCATGCTAAGCATTGTTCTTCATGCTATACATAGCTTCTTATGCTAACCATGGTTTTTTATTGCGGGCATGGATAACTGATGTTAAGCATGGTCTATCATGCGCCGCATAATGTTTTATGCTCCGCACGCAGAAAAACAAGTTGAGGCGAACATGCAGATTATAACTTTCGCGAACAGTAAGGGTGGGGCGGGAAAATCAACCGCTCTTATGGCACTGGCGTCAGCCCTTGAGGCAACGGGCAAGACCGTTGTCGTAGCTGACCTGGACGATCAGGGAACACTGGCATCTTGGCTCGCAGCCAATGACGGCACTTATCGTTTACCCGATGAAAACGCACTTAGCGTACGACAGATCTACTTTAGCGAGAACGACCAAACAAACGCCGACAAGACTCAAGAGGCGTTGATGGAAATCGAGAAAGAGGACCCAGACTTCCTACTCGTGGATACGAAAGGCAAGTCATCCCACACCTCCGCAATGGCGATGTCGGCAGCTGATCGGGTCATATGTCCCACTAACGGCGATAGCGGCGAATACGAACCAGTTGCCCAGACTTTTGCCAACCTTTCCGCGTCGCTCAATCTGATTGCACCCGACGATGATCCACTTGAGTTCTTTCGGATCATGTTCACAAAGTCTCTTGTAGCCACAGGCAAAGAGGTTCTGGAAGCCCGTCAGGCATTGAGAGAGAACTTTACATGCTACAATGGGCTTCCTCATCTGACATCTTACAACACTGCCCATTTTTACGGCACCACATTAAATGGCCTATTGGAAAAGGCTGAGGCTGACCTTGCGAAAAAAGGTAAAGACGCCCTGAAACGCGATCGCAATCAAGTGGCCAAATTGGAGCGGGCGGTAGAAGCTTCTACCAAGTTTATGAACGAACTGCTTGAGGACCTGAACCAATGAGCCGTCTGAATCGCACTACCGAACTGAAAACTGCTCGCACCGCCGATATAGCCCGCGAACCGGCCACACCGGATAACAAGGCACTGACAAAGAGCAACGCGGCAGATCAGGGAACGGTTTCACAAATACGGGCCACAGTTACATTCCCTGCCACGTCCGATTTCACGGTTGTGTTGGCTAATTACATTCGGGACATTGAAACCAACCTCCCACCTGGTGGCCAGGCACCAAAACCCGCTGTTATCTTCCGGTCCTTCCTCGACAAATATGATGCCGAGCTAGGGGAAATGCTCAAAACCCATCTGGCCGAATGGAACAGGTGAGGTGGGCTCTACCAGCTTCAAGTTACCCACACCCCGACGCTCCGATGTTTGGCGTCTCCGCTTTCGGGGTGCTGCGGTCAGGTCGATTTCTCCCAAGGTCGAAATAGCCCCGACTGGATAACTTGAAGCTGGTAGTTTGTCGCTCCGCGCCAACAGGGGGTTTTGCACCCCCAGACCCCCGCAGGATATTTGTCGAAGGTGAAAGGGTAGGGGGATTCACAAACCAACTTCTGCATTGCACAATACAGGAAGATTTTCTCTTCTTTAGGAGATTTCTATGTCTAACCAAACACCAACCGTCGAAACATATCAAGAGCTTCAAACAGCTTTCGATTTTTTCAATGATCAGTTGTTTGAGGGGGCAATGCCGCAATGCTTGATCACATTGCAGCGAAACAAGCGATCTTTGGGATACTACCAGCCACAACGATTTGTCGCCCATGACGGCCATACCCTAGTGTTCCGAGTCTGACACCTCTTACCTGTTCCCCCGGATTTCATCGAGGGAGTTCAGAGCGCGGCGTTCAC
>NZ_CANNGP010000082.1 GCF_947504105.1 uncultured Tateyamaria sp. | reverse complement strand
TCCTGCGGATGGACCGGAACCGTCAATGACGCCCAAATCGCTCACCAACAAAACCCAGTACACGAAAGAAACAGGAAGATCGCTGCTGAATGCCGCAGACTGGGCATCCAGCACGCCGTACGCACGCGGGTCGATCTCATGGAGATACCGGCCATAGCAAACCTAGGAGCGGACAGCTGCGGCCAGCCTCTCGCTTATGAGAACACCTACAACTGTGAGGATTGCGATGTGAGCTGGACCGATCATTGGTCTTGCGGGGTCGACACTCCCTGCCCGTGCTGCGGCCAGGACACCGCCCCAGAGGACATGCAGCTCCGCATTAGCACGTTGCTGACCCCACTCTTTGAAATGCTCCCTGAAATCGCAGCGGAAGAGGCCCTGACATGACCCAGACGACCATACACGCCCTCTACGTCCTGAACGACGGCCGCTTGGTAACCTCGTTTCACCACACACCAGAGGAGCGAACCAATGCGATCTCAGAACACGTAGCGACGCTGGCACAAGCATTGGGTCGAAATGGTGATGACTTCGCCAACAGAATCGATCTCGAAGAGCTGTACGAGCAGCAGACGGGTAAGCAACTTGAACTTCTGACTGAGGACATAACGCTCTCGGTAGCCCATCCAGCGGTGATGCAGGTCAAAGCACTGATCGGGCGCGCCCTACTAAGCTTGGAAGATGCAAGCAAAACCAAGCTCACAGCCTCCGAATATCTAGCACAAGCGAGTGCCCTGCTTAAAAACTGACAGCTTCAAATCGCCCAGGATCAAAATGCAACCCAAACAAAATTTGGAACATGCAATCACCAGCAGAAACCAGCCTAGTGTAACAACCACTACTATACATTGTGGCGCTCAATCGTCAGGAAGATACAACTATCTGTGAGCGCCACACACTCGCTGACTGTACTTCTTTGGAAGCCCAAATCTATTGAAGCAGGTATAATGTCCCGAATACTCTCGTTTCCCCGCCCCCTTACGCGAAGTCAACAACACGACATCGCATTCGACAAGCTTGTCAGCACCAACCTTTGGGCTGACATCACACGAAAGAAGGAGGTGCTCCGGTCATTTGGAAATCCAACAGCAACCGTCAAAGACGGACGGGAGGATTTTACGGCACCTGGGAACTATGTGGCTCTAATGTTCTCTGGCACAGGGCCATTAGAGGGATATTCTTTCAGCTTCGCCATCAAAGCCGACGCCGCTCCCGAAATCAAAGCTGAAATCCACGCATTTCACATTAAATCCAAAGCCTTACTGACCAAGGAAGTCGGGCGCTGCAAAATTCAGATGTACAACAGTGACTGGCTCAGCGCGGTCTACAATGAAGCCTTGGACCTAATCGCACCAGAAGCAAAACCTGATCGGTCAACAAAGACACTTGGTGCTTAGATCACTAGTTCAATTCTTGGCCATAACTTGTTTCCAGAGTGTGAAAACAAAATTGAATTATCTGCACCGGATATTGAGGCGCGGACAATTCTACATTTAGTCTTTTCACTCAACCAAACATATCCTCTTTGATCTTCACCCGGCGTAATTTTTCCAGTTGGGAAAATCATAACTGATCTTCCCAAGATCAGAGACTTGGATAATCCGCGAATTGCGAAAACCTTATTCGCTGAAAGCGGAACAACCCGCCCCAATCCACACCACTGCAAAAAGCCCAAAACTCGACTAGTGAAAATGTTCTTCACGGCATGTTTAGGGGTAACTGCATAATCCATACTGACAGGTGCGGCCAAGGCAAAGACAATGCCATCCAAAAGACTCTGGTGATTTGAAACAACGATACACGGCTGCGATTTGAGTACATCAGCGTTGTCAGTGTAGGTCACATTCACACGCAGAAGTCTCAAGATAAGCCGCCGCCAGAAGTTCATCGTCTTCAACCCATATCCTTGCTGTCGATCACAGCGTCGCCATCGTCATCCTCAATGACGATGGCATCGCCTACACGCTTGGCCGCACGCTCTTCAGCTGCTTTCTTCTTCACAGCATCTAGGAGACGCTGAACCTCGGTCCGAGCCTTCTCATGCTCCTCCTGGTCGTCACCAAGAGCGAGCACCATGTACGAAAGACTTGTCTTTAGATCATCGTCCGCATGACCCAGAATCTGCGCGAAAAACGCGCTCTTGGTACGGCGCTTGGGAGCAAATCGAGCATAGGCAAGCTCAGCATACAATGACCGCAGCCATTTGACCGATACCACATCGAGAAATTCTTTAGTTATTCCATCAACATTTGCGAGTGATCCGCGCAACTGACCGTTAAATCTGCCGCTTTCGCCTGAATTCAAATCACGATAGTCGTACTGCTTCCATCTCTGGCCTTCCTTCGACTCTTGAATCTCAGCCATAGCTTTCAAAACAAGTGGAGCCGTGTCTTGCCGCCCATTCGGAATGGTAGGAATGCGATAGGTAACACCATGCATCGTGCCTTCCGCTTCCCGAGTCTTGGCTTGGCCTGTGAAATCCAAAACGTATTTGTGCCGCACCCGCACTTTTGGACTATTTGGGTTATCTTGTAGCACTGCTGCAAACTCACCATCTCTCAAAACTTCAATGAAGCGACGTCCTGTTAAGCCCATGACGCCCAGCGCTTTCTGACGCACATCTGTGCTTTCTAACCACTCCACATAAGCGGCGACTATTTCCTCTGGATTGCTGCAAAGAACCAGATTTTCAGCCTTTTCTTTGACTGATTTAGTGTATTCCTTATTCAGCGTCTCAGTCATGCCCTCTGGAAAGGTGATAATTTTCAGCACACGCTCAAGAGAGCCGCGCCGCTCGTCCTCTTGATCCAGTCCCTCAAACCGTTCTGTGATAGCTCCTCTGAACCGCACGATGTAGAGCTTCTGAGACCCCAGCGTCTTATCGGAAAACTCCTCGCGCTTGGCATTCCAGGCGACAGTGAGACGACCCTGCCAGCCTTGCTGACCAACCATCTCCACAACCTGTTCGGTAAACTCATTGATCTTATTTGTGAGCGGATATCGCGGCATTTACCTAGCCCTTATCATTTGTGTTTAGGTAAATATAAATCATGCAGACTCACCCAGCAACAGGATTTTCAGGTAATTATGATATTTACCTGATTTTCCTGATGAATGCGTCAGGATATCCCGATCTCCGCGCCCACCGGCGCAAGACTTCAGCCGAATTGCGCTGAGTTTCGGGCATGAGCACCAGATACCAAGAGCCTAGACGCCCCAGTTGGGCCTTCAAGCCCACCTCATTGATGCGCTCGATCTGATCGTAGCCACTCTGCCTCTGGCGAAAGGCTGCAACCTGGACATAGCGCACTCCGACGCCCTGCTGCCCAAGGAACTCATCAACATCCAAGACCTTTTGCAGATGCGTTGGATCCGGCAACGTGTCCATATCAAGACCCAGCGCAGCCGCTGGGCACCCAAGAACCGCGACCAGCGCAGCTGTCATCATCAATCGGTTCATCATCGCTCTTATCCTTGCTTCTTACGGCCACTTCGCTTGGCGGCATGGGTGTCGAGCCACTTCGACAGAGAGGATTTTGAACGGAGTGTTTCGGGAGGTATCTCTATAGATTTTTCCGTCGCAATGCGTTCAGCCAGCTCAACCTGTTTCGGTGTGGGCTGGTCATCACCTCGCTCCTTCGGCATGTTTGTTTTGTTTTGGTCGATCCAGGCTGACAGCTTCTTACGATCACCACGCAGCTCGTCGGTCAGCACTATGCCCATCGCGTCAGCGATCTTCCCCGCAAACGTCAATTGGCCCTCAGTAGGGGCATTGCCTTCAGGCATTGGACCCAAAAACTCGCGACAAATCCGTGCGTCGGTGGAGGCTCCACGGGGCAGGCTGACACCATCACGTTTTGCCTTCGACTTTGCCGCTGCAAGCATCCTTGCGCTGGGCGGCTGCTTCACATCGACATCAAGAGCGCCTGCACCACCGGCTCGTTGCTTCATCGAATCCAAGAAGCGTTGAGTTTTTACCAGGATGTCATCAATGACCCTGCGCGGATCGGCCTCGCCACGAAGGATGGCGTCTAGCGCCATTTCCATTTCGGCCGTGGCTGCCGGATCAAGCCACTCAGGACATTCTCTCATCAGCTCTTTGTAAAATTCTAACGCCAAGGGCGAGGCATGTAGCCGACCCTTTGTGACACTGAAATAACCCTGCTTTATAAGACCCGCGATCACACCGTCGCGTGTGGCTGGCGTTCCAATGCCCTTCGCTTCCTTCAAGCGGCTGACCATCTCAGGCGTGCTCGCGAACCGCCAAGCATCCTTCATAGCTTTGATCAGTGAGCCTTCGGTGTAATGCGCTGGAGGCTTTGTTGTTTTGGCTTCCAAGCCAGCTTCCAGAGCCTGCGCCTGTGCTCCATCAGACCAGGTTGGAACTGGCGGCAACTCCTCACCATCCTCTTCTGATTCAACAGCATTTGCCCCAAGGACTTCACGCCAACCCGGATCCTTTTCGGACACACCAACAGCAGAGAACTTCCGCTTCTGAACAACTAGAGAAATTTCGGTGCGGTCGTAGATACGGTCTGGACCCACAGCACAGAGATAGGTGCGAGCAATGTGTTCAAAGAGCTTGCGCTCATCGGCACTCAGTCGCGTGTAAATCACGTCCCATTCCTCGGCCGTTTTGATGTTGGGAATGATTGCGTGGTGTGATGATCCTTCTAGCGCCTTGTCTGAAAAATGCCCCGACTTGCCGCGTCGAATGATAGGCTCTGGGTAGTACACAGGCGCAAATTCCAGCCCGTTCAAGGCACTGATCACTGCATCCACATTTTCGATTTCGACTTCTGGGAGAAAGGTACTTTCGGCGCGTGGATAGGTCGTGATCTTATGTGTCTCATACAAGGCCTGAGCCACATCCAACGTCTTTTTAGCCGACCACCCCCAGCGCGCTGCATAGATTTGAAGGGCAGGTAGATCATTGAGCTTGGGCGGCGACTGACGCTTCTCCTCTTTCACAACCGACAACGGCCCGTTCCATAACCGCATCTGTGAAACCAAGGCCTCAGCTTCAGCCCTGTCGTACAAGCGCGTCTCTTCTGAAGGCCGGTGCTTGAGTCTGAGGGGTTCGTTGTTGTGCTCGACCTCAAGCCACAAATCCCAATATGCACGCGGGCGAAAACTGTCGATTTCGATTTGCCGCTTACAAACGATACCCATGGTGGGTGTCCTGACCCGCCCAACCCCCATCGCACCACGCATCCCAGTTGGTTTCAGAACAACCGTTGCAGCTCTTGTTGCCGATAGATTAGCAATTTGATCAACTTGAGCGCGGGCGACCGCAGCCTGATAAAGGCGCAAATGATCAGGATTAGGACTGAGGTTTTCGAATGCCTCCTGAAGCGACTGCACATCCTCTGCATTGAACATGGCCCGCAGCACCTGACCCTTGAACTTGAGATACCGGATCAGATTCTCGCCAATCGCCTGTCCTTCACGATCACAGTCCGTTGCGATGATAACGCGATCCGCATCCGCCAACGCCGTCCGAACCTCTCGCAACAACTTGTCCTTGCCCGCAGCAGTATCCTCGGAGAAGGGATAGAAGCCGGAAGCAGGGCGAAGCAGATCGCAACTCCACTGTTGCCATTCTGGGTTAACTTCCTCGGGGGTTGCCAGTCGAATGATATGCCCCCGGAGACCAATAACACGACCAAAACGGCTCCCTACCGCAGCTTGAACATTCTTCGCCTGGGAGGGCTTCTCACACAAAACAACCGATTTCATTTGAGCGCCCCTCAGAATGGAATTTCATCGTCATAGGTGTGCTGATCGATAGGGTTTTGACCGTTGATTGGGGGACCATCAGGGACGTGCGAGCTGCTGGAAGCGTCGCCACCAGCTGGTGCGCGTCCTGTCTCACCTGACTGATCTCGGGAGTTGGCTTCACGGCTTTCCAAGGCGTGCAGCCTACCGCGCATGGGCACCAAAATACCCCGGCTATAAACTATTTCCCCATCGACTTCGCGGCGGGACTCGTTGTTCTCGCCTTCGACCAAAACCAACATCCCTTTGCGCAGGCGCTCACGGCCATGTTGGATCCGGTATTTGTCGAATGTCACGACGCTGTGGCCAGTCGCAACCTCCTGCCACTTATCGTTCTGATCACGATAACTGCGCGACGTAATGACACGAACACGCATGTACTCCTGGCCTCGCCCAGATGTGCCGAATGTCGGATCAGCTGCCAACCGCCCTATCAGTCGAGCCTCGTTAATGTTGATCATTTCCCTGATACTCCTGCATGTGGAACCTCTTGCAGAATAGACGCTGACACGACAAAACTCAATCTAAATACAATTCGTCAATTTATGGAGGAACCAGATGAACCCCTCTCAGAGGCTCGTAGCAGTTGGCTTGATCGCGATGGGTGGCGGCATGGCTGCTGGCGGAGCTGTGCATAGCCCAGAATACTGGGCTTGTGGTCCGTTGGGACTGTTTTGCGTGGCACTGGCGTACACACACGCCAAGACGCCGAAGACGGCCGCAATGGTCGGCGCAATCGGAGGGTTCTTCTACTTCGCCGCTGCCTTACCATTCTTGCTGTCGGGCTATGCCTCCATCGGCATGACCGGACTGCAACCGATAGCCGGTGTCATAGGGCTGTATATCCTTCTCTCTATGTGGTGGCCCATCGCGTTCGCCCTGGCTTTCAAATATGGACGTGGACGCTCTGCACCCTTCCTGCTCACGGCCCTGTGGGGGCTGGCTGAGTTTCTGCGCAGCTTTGTCTTTCCAGCGATCCCAATCGCGCAGCTGGCCTCGATCACCTCGCAGATTCCGGTGGTGCACCTCACCCGGCTTGTCACAGTCGAACTGCTGAGCGTTCTCTTGATCTTGATCTGTGTGACCGCTGCGTTTGACATTTCAAAGCGCCGCTGGCCTCTGCCCAGCCTCACTGTTGCCCTCGGTGCATGGGTCATGGGCCTCTGGGCCAACACACCCGTTGCGCCCCCACAGCTCCCGCATATCGCGTCGATCAATACAGCGATCCCACAAGCCCAGCGCTGGGATGAAAATGTGATGCCAACCTACATGAGCGACCTCACCAACCGAACCCAAGCGGCCTTCGATGACGGCGCGGAGCTGGTGGTGTGGCCAGAGGTTTCTGTGCCGTTCTTCCACAACGAGCTGGCTGAAGAACTTCAAGGCGCACGACCGCCCAAAGGGGCCTATCTTGGGATCGGGATTATGACCCCCATTGAGGAAGAACCAGGCCGCTTCTGGAACAGCTTTCTCATCTTGGACTCAGACCTGAACGAAGTCGCCCGATACGACAAGCGACAGCTCTTTCCCTTTGGCGAGTACATCCCCTTTGCCGAACAGCTCGAACGCTTCTTGGGATTGAGCACGATCGCTACAACACCCAATGCCATTGCACACGGCACAGGAACGCCTCAGATACGTCTCCCTGGCCTGGACGGCACGATCATCACCCAAATCTGCTATGAAGGCTCCTATGCCGTCTCTCGCGCTGACAGGAACATTGAAGGGGCTTACATCATCAACATCAGCAATGACGCTTGGTGGGAGGGCAGCTCCGGTGCCCGATTTGTTGAACAAGAAGCGCGTCTGCGAGCCATCGAGGCAGGCCTTCCCCTCGTTCGCGTTCCGAACATGCACCGATCCGCGACCTTTGACGCGAGAGGCAACCTGATGTGAGGAAAGGCAAGGCCCCGAGGATTTGCAGATCCTCGGGGCCTCAAATTTCGGCCTGGTCTCCAGGCTCAAAGAAAAGGCCGGCTAACCGCGATTGCTCTTCTCCGGTGGAAACGCAGGAACGGCATGATCTTCGCGCCATGCCCTCAGCTCCGCACTCACAAAACCTTCCAGCTCTTCGACCGGGACTGTCCGTCGTCATGGTTTTTGGGGCCAATGGCGGTCTAAACTAAGAGAGAGTTTGGCTCATCTGATTGGTTTGA
>NZ_CANNGP010000081.1 GCF_947504105.1 uncultured Tateyamaria sp. | reverse complement strand
AGTGTCCACTTGTTTTAATGGACACTTAGCGCACACCGAATGGCACCGTTAGGTCGGGTTCAACGGACGCTCACATATAGCTCATCATTCACGGCTGTATTCATCCAGGATGTTCAGTGTCCGGAATGCTTTGCCGGTCATCGGTCCGATGATGAACGAAGTCATACGACCAGACATGGTCGCGATATTCGAGTCGGAGCCGAACACACGACCCATCGTTCAGCCAGAGCCGTCCTTTTTTCAGCTGCTTCATTGGCACTTTGAGCCCCTCACGTCGCCACAGACGCTCGATACGCTTGTCGTTCACCAGCCAACCAGCATCTCTGAGCAGGGCAGCAATCCGGCGATAGCCGTACCGACCATACTGGCGTGTCAACTCGATCATGTCGGCAACTAGGCGGTCTTCATCAGCACGACCAACCGGCACCTGCCTTTGTGTGGATCGGCGCTGTCCCAGGACGTGACAAGCACGACGCTCGGAGATAGGGAACCGGCTGCGCACATGCTCAATACAGGCACGACGACGTGACGGGCTCAGTCGTTTCCCCGTGCGGCCTCAGACGGGATCAACTTGTCCAACGTCAGGTCTGACACGGCTCGACGCAGCCGATCATTCTCCTTCTGGAGCCGTTTGAGTTCCTTCAGTTGGTCGGTTCCCATACCGCCATATTGCTTACGCCAGCGGTAGAACGTCTGCTCAGTAATCTGCACCTGACGAATTGCGTCCACACGCGGCATCCCTTGACCGCAAAGCACCTCAACCTGCCGTAGCTTCGTGACAATCTTTTCCGGCTTGTGTCGTTTGATTCCCATCTTTGATCCTCCGTTTCCTAACTATAGGGCCGGACCACTTCAGTGCGGGAGGATCAAGACCACCACCAATCTGATCGATGATCAACTGCGTGCATCAAGTCGCGCGCAACACGCGAATGCGTTCGCAACTTCACGCAATCGTGTTTCTTGTTCCGGAAAACTGCCGAAATTTCCCATTGAGATCGGCAGCTTAATGCCTCCCTCCAAGTTCATATTCTTAGAGGCTAATTGCCGCCGGCGCCGACGGGCGTTGCCGGCATAGAATTGCCAGAATTCTCGTTGTGTCGATGACCATTAGAGGCCTCCTCGTCTAAACGATACCAACCATTAATATCGAACAGTAGATCACCTGCCCGAAGACAGAGGCCAGTCATAGATTCGCAAGACCTTAGGTTGTTTGTCGTCAGGCTCGATCTGATCTGTAGCGGCATGGCCTTTTTCGGCAATACATAATGGAAGAACGATCATGCCCGTCACCCGAATTGATAATAACAACGCCTTCCTGATGGCCATCGGAGAGGGCAGCAGAATTGAGGTTCACGGAGCGGACGCGGAAAAAGAGAGTTGGACCCAACTTAACCAATCCGCCGAGCGCGGAGAAAATGTCCTGCAATTGGAGCTTGCGACGGGATGGGAGGTTGGCGACCGCATCGCCATCGCATCCACCGGAGCCAATATGGGAGACGCCGAGGAACGCACCATCGTGGAGGTCCGGGACGGTGGGCGAGCGGTTGTGCTGGATCAACCCCTTGCCAACGACCATTTCGGCGACGTGCAAACCTATCAGAACGGCAAATCGGGTCAGGATGCGCGGGAATGGACGGTTGATCAACGCGCAGAGGTCGCCCTACTCAGTCGCAATGTCACGATCCAGGGCGATGAGGACAGCACCGAAGACGGCTACGGTGGCCATTCGATGGTTATGGATGGTGCTGACATGCACATTTCCGGAGCGGAATTTGCGCGGATGGGACAGGAGGGCGCGCTTGGACGCTATCCCCTCCATTGGCACCTGCAGGCGGATGTCTCGGGCCAATATGTAGAAAACTCGTCCATCCATCACAGTTACAATAAAGGGATCACGATCCACGGGACACAGAATGCCTGGTTGGAAGACAATGTCGTGTTTGACACGATCGGACATGGCTACTTCCTTGAGGATGGGGCGGAATTTGGCAACGTCCTAATCGACAACCTCGGATTTGTTCAGCGTGCGGCGGACAACGTGCGTGAAGCGCCGATTGCGTCGGATGCCACTGCGGTCTCCAGTTTCTGGATTCAGAACCCTGACAATCATCTCATTGGGAACCGGGCTGCTGGCTCTGATCACAGCGGATTTTGGATCATATCGCGAGAGGCCGTGATCGACCAGTCTGCGGAAACGGGTCTTTATGATGGCTATGTCCCGCGTGACCAAGCTTTTGGGGTTTTCGAAGGGAATGTAGCACACGCGAACAACCAATCCGCCCTGAGGATCGGTGGGCAGGTTGATGAAACGACGGGCGTGGTTTCTCCAAATACACCGTTTCACATCACCCAACGGGATGGCCAGAACAATGCGGTTGACTATGTCATCCAGGATTTTGAGGGCTATAAATCCGGTGGCGATGCGGTTTGGGTGCGCGGCTTTGGCGGCTCATTCGAGGATATGATCCTGGCCGATAACGGTCGCGCAACCTTCCTGCGCGGATTGCAAACCATTGAAGACAGCTTGATCGTCGGCGCGTCCGACAATGATGATGGCAGCCCAATTCGGGGAGGGGAGCGTCACGGCGTATCGCTCTATGATGAGGCCCTCGCGATCCGTGACAGTCATTTCGCTGGATTTTCAGGCACAGATGACGGCGCGTTTTCGCAACATATCGGCGTTGACAACTCAACCCGGCACAGCGTCGAGAATGTGACGTTTGAAAATGACGGCACCAACCCCTTTACCAATCGGGACCGTCAGGGGATCACCGACGAGCAAGGCACTTTCTCGGTCGGGCTTGTCGATATTGACGGGTCGATCACCGGCACGCCGGGGCAGATCCTTACACCGCGCATCGACGATGTCGGCGGCCAGTTCGTCACGGTGGATGAACCCGGTTTCAATGCGGGGCAAGGCGCAACCTATGACCCGTCTATTGGCGCATGGGTGAACCCTGTCGGCACAACAATCGGTGTTCTGGAGCATACCAGCACCAGCGTTCCCATGACGGTCACGCGCTCGGATGGTCCGCAGCTTTCTAATTTGAATGCCGACGACCGGACCGAGTTTCTGGTATTTGCAGACCAAGATCTGATCTATACGGTTGATCATCAGGGAGCACCGGACTCTCGCTTTTCAGTTGACGTCACCGATCTGCCGCGCGGCGCATCTGTTATCTTGCGCTACGTTGATCTGCCGGCAAACACGTCTATCCAAGGGGCTGATAGCGTTGGAAGTCTGGACGCCTTGATGCAGGCGACAGGATCATCCGTCTTCCGAGACGGGGGTGACACATATCTGAAACTCGTGGCGACTGAGCTTGACTATGACAGCAGCAGCGGCAGTCCGGCAATCGATCAGCGTTCCTATTCGGATAGCATCACGGTGATATCAGGCGGGGGTCGCGATCGGGGTGATGAAGTCGACGAACCTCGGGATCTCGACCGAACGGTCCCCTATGGCACCGTCGACGCAGACGATAGTATGCGTCCGGAGCGTGCACCATCCACCTCAGACACGATGGATATCGCACCAGGCGATGCGCGTTGGTCAGATACGTCAGTCTGGGATGGGTCAGCGCCGGGCGCGGACGACATCGTGTTTGTAGGGGAAGGCGAAACGCTTGTCCTCGACATCGATGCAGAAGTTGCAGGAATTATTGTGAATGGCGGCGCGCTGATCGTTGAAGATACTCAAGATATTGATTTGATCACAGACTACCTTTTGGTGATCAACGAGGGGCTGTTCCAAGTCGGTCAGGAGGACAGCCCACATCAGAATGACTTCACTCTCACTCTAGAGGGTGATGACCCTACGGCTGATATCAATCTTGAACCATTTCTCGGTCTTACGGGGATCGAGATCGTCTGACCTCACCACTCAACTGACGCAATGACGTTGCTTGGTGAGAAATACGGGCACAATCCAACTGTGAAGGAAGCCTGTTGGACTGGCTGCACGCAATGACCCAACAACTGGTGACCTCTTTTCACGATAGCTGAATTAATTTTGAAACCCGGACCCACGCTCCATCCAGAAGAAGGAAACGACCACATGCTACCACAGCTGAACCTTGACGATCTAACCATCTCAATTGTTGATACCGAGACAGATGCTTCAATCGTCACACTCACACCGGGCGATACGAATTCAGAGAGTCTTTTGTCCGGAAAGGATGTGACCCTATCAATCGAAGTAAATGATCCAGCATCGGCCGAAGAAATTGGAAGCATGCGGCTGACTCTGGGCGATCAGACGCGTTTGGAGAGTGTTGAGCCCTACGCGCTCTTTGGCGACGTGAACGGTGACTTCCGATCCGGCGAGACGCTTACTCCTGATACATTTGAGTTCAGCTTTGATGTGTTTTCCGGTGCCCGAGGACAAGGTGAGACACTCCTGTCAGAGACCATTTCATTCAGCGTCGAACCGGAAACGGATCCGGACCCCACACCGGTTGACCCTGATCCAAGTGAAGGGGCATCGATCGGTACCGAAAATGACTTCGCGGGCGTTCGGCTTTGGGTGGCAAATGACATCAGTGAAATCGACGATGCAGCATCCACTGCGGCATTGATGTTGGGTGCCAAGAACATCGCAGACAGCGATGCCAATATTACGGGATCATCCGAAACTATGATCTTGGAAGGCGCATTCATCGACACAGATCGGGGTGGCGCGCGCCAATGGTTTGACGATGTCGAAAAAGTGACCTCCGCGGCATCTGACGCCTATGATATACCCGTCTATTCCCCACGGTCTGACATCAACGTGGGTGCGGGTGAATTTGCTCTGACACGGGATATGACGGCGTCGCTGGAGACAGCCTTCGACAACAACGAGCAAATGATTGTTGTCTCTGGCGGACCCACGACGTTCGCAGGCCAAGTTGTCTCTGATTGGCTTGATAACGCACAGGGTTCAGATCAAATTTCTAAGGCCCAATGGATTTTGGAGGGCGGATTTTCACAGGTCACACATGGGGTCGACAATGATGGCGACGACACATTGGACATCGTACGAGATCCGGGGCGTGCGTTTTACAACAACAGTACATCTGGAGCCGGTCAGTCTGTTACGAACCCATCCATACAAAACTTTTTTGAAGACCTTCATGACAAGGCTTTCGACATCCTGATGACTGGCCTAGATACAAGCACGCTGTCTTCCATCGAAGATAGCTTTGTTGACGACTCGCTCTTGACATCGTTGGAAGACCAGAACAGAAATGCATCTGTCCGTGGCCCTGCTGATGCGATCGCACCGTCGATCGGTGATGATCTCGCCCGTGATTTTGCGTTGGACTACACAAAGGACGGCCGATCAGGCGAGATCATTGATATTTCTGATGTCGGAATGCTAGGCATCTTGACCGACGGCAATGATCAGTTCTCCAGTGCAGACATGTTCGATTTCTTGGCGTGATCCTAGCAGAAGCAGTTTTGGATCGGACCAATAACATTGCGTAAGCCTGTAGGATCACATTTTCCGCACGCCTAATTCTGGGGCTATCCCCAAGACGATGTTTCTTCCAATCCGATACACAAAAGAGGCCAGCTGTAATGGTTGGCCTCTTTTGCGCAACGCCGCTCCGCTTAAAACCCTGACCCGCATGGTGCTGCCCGTACTTCGATATCAAAGCCGTCCTACAATCCGTATCTGCCGATAACGCTCGCTTGGCAGTATGCAAGACCACCCGCTAGCTGCCTGCACCGGATAACCTGCCGCGTCTTTTGATTTCTTCCTTAGTAATTGCTTAAAAGGTGATCCGGACGGGGCCTGGGGTGATCGTCACGCGGCGGTTTTTGAAGAACTAGACGATCCCACCCTGTTCATAGCAGTCACCCAGGGCGTCTTGAGCAGCCCCACTTGTGTGGTTGAGTTTGAGTGTTAGTGCATGGTTGGCCTTTTGGCCCCGAAACGGCTTCTCTTCATCGTCTGTCTCCTCAGTTGCAGAACAGGCTAACTCAAAAAACCGGACGCTTCAGGGGGAGCAGGTCACCGATACTCGAGATCGGACAGGTTCGAAACCTGACGGGCCTATTGATCAGCTGATTGCAGATAATTTTGTTCGCGTCTTTATCCGGGTTTCTTGGCGACGATCATGATCGCGGACAGATGTTCTTCGTATTTTTTAAAGACACGACGCATCAGTCGGACGCGTTGTCTTGCGATACGATCGAACATCAGGTTCTTGAAAATCCTCAGCACCCCAAGCACCCCTTCATCTTCAACCAGACGCAAAGGCTGTAGAAGATGCATCGGCGCGTGCTCAATAGCCTCAATCTCGAACCCAGAAGCCTCGAGAAGTTGGCACCAATCGGATTCCGCTAACGGTCTCGCACCCACGTTGATCGCATTCGATAGTGCGTTTTTGATCTCTTCTTTCATCTCGAAGGGCGTTTTAGCGGGAGTGATGCTTAGCTCGTGGATACCGTAGCGACCACCCGGTCTCAAAATTCGAAAGGCCTCATCTGCGATCAGTTGCTTTTGCTTCTGTGATTGCATGCTCAACATCGCTTCGCCGACCACAACCGATGCTTCTCCACTCTCCAAACTGCTATCACTTGCAGTCCCTTGGATCACCTTTGCGATATCTGCACTCTCGAGCTGATGAGATGTGAACCGGACCGCGTCTTTGTCCCGTTCGATCCCAACGTAACTTGATGGCTTCATGGCAATAATCTGTTTGGCGGTTGCGGCAAGCCCAGGCGCGAACTCAACGACATCATCCGTCCAATTGATCTTAAGAGAATCCAGAAGTGAATACGTCATGTTTAAGCCACCTGGTCTGAGGACTTGCTTTCCAATCCGGGCGAGCAACCAATGACCCAGCATCTTGGACGCATCGAGCTGTGCACCAGGCAATATTTCGTTTTCGGATCCTTGTTCAGTCATATCCTGCTTTCCTCTTACGGAATTCGTGCGTCTGGCAAACCATTTCTCGGTGTAGCGTTTCAACTACTCTTCCTGACGGATCGCCTAATCTCCCGGTCCTGACCCCGGAGAAAAATCTGCTTCTTTCCCGTACGTTCCATTAAGTTCATCTGCGTCAGGTAACGGACCGCGCTTCTGGGTGATGTTAGGCCATTGTTCCGAGTATTTCGCGTTAAGCTCTAACATCGCGGGAGTTGCTTCCGCATCCACATCACTAAATATGGCCTCAGCCGGGCATTCAGGCACGCAGACCCCGCAGTCGATACATTCGTCAGGGTGGATCACAAGCATGTTCTCACCGTCATAGAAGCAATCCACCGGACAAACTTCCACACAATCGGTGTATTTGCATTTGATGCAGTTCTCGGTCACAACATATGTCATTCGGTTGTCCCGCCGGTAAGGTTGGTTTCAGGATTGGCTGCTACGCTCATCCGCTTGATCAGGAAATCTCGTAAGACCGCAGCATGATTATGCTCGAGGTCAGCGTTGGCAAAGACCAGAGTCGCAACACCATCTCTAGCAATGCCTTCTACAACTGAAACGGAGCTATTGAGGTCAAGCTCTGCGAGATATTGCAACCGGAACTCCGGCCACCGCGCGTGATCTTTGTGGAACCACCGCCTGAGGTCCGGGCTTGGCGCAACCTCTTTCGCCCAGAGAAAGAGGCTTGCCCTTTGCTTTGAAACGCCACGTGGCCAAAGACGATCGACTAAGATTCTCTTGCCATCACTGGCCAGAGGTGTCTCATAAATTCTCCGAAGCCCTAACCGACCATCGATTGTTGGAGAATGTGCCGACACCGATCATTTCCAAAATTTGTTGGCTTGGGCGATTGTCTGGAAATGCACTGCGACAACGTGGGAAGCTGCTGTGAGACTGTCAGCATCCTTTTCGTATACGCGACGCAGTTCGTCCCGGATCTCTGGATCGGGTTGAGTATACTTCACACCCATGCGCGAGAGCTTTATCGCTAATTCGAAACCCTCTTCAGGTGTCTCAGTATTCAGTGTTTCGAGCCAAGCCATAGTTTGTATCCGTGAGTGGTGGTTGCGCTGTCATCTGTGACGTGGGAACGACAATCCTATAAGATATACTATAATTGTATCTTATAGATTAAAGTCAAGCAACAATAATTCTACTGGATGAATTTTGCCAGCACTTGACCGGCCCAAAGCGGCGAACACGGTCGCGCGCTTTGGTTATGGGTTTCGGATCGTGGATTAGGTCTAGACCGTTTCAGTACCCAGATCGAAAGATGAACCCCGTTGCGGGAATGTGCGTTCCACCGTCGGTCCAAAAATATCGCGTGTCAGCATCATGTCCTTTAGCGAATGGCCGTCTAACGTTTCAAAAAATGCATCCAAAGCCTGATTGAAGGGACCAGGTAATTTGCAAAACTGTGAGATAATACAGTGGTTCTCTTGCCCAAAACATTCCGCGAGACGAAAGTCCGGCTCCGTCAATCTGACCAATTGACCGAGATTGATTTCCTCTGGTGCCTTTCCGAGGCGGATACCACCGGACCTACCCCGCACAGCGTGAAGGTAACCCTCAGTGGACAACAGGTGAACGACCTTCATGAGATGGCCCTTGGAAATATCGAATGTCTTCTGGATCTCCGCGATTGTTGTCAATTGCTCCTCATGGGCAGCTGTATATAGCAACACTCTCAAGGCGTAGTCAGTGAAGCTCGTCAGTCTCATATGTTACCCTGGGAGACTGCGCTGGTTCGTTCGCTCACGTCGAATTCCTTTCAGGTCTATCTGTGTCCGACCATACAAATTTCATAACATATAGCATACATCCATCTTAAGAAGATACTACGTGAATTATTGTTTTGTCATGGCTTTCCTATGGCTCCAGGTCGAGGTTCATGGAGGTTCATACCGACGAAGTTCTCCGAGATGAAGAGGAAGGCAAAGGGCCGCGTCACTAGGACAGGCTGAGGGCGGTGCAGGTTAGTGGACCAGCCAGATCGCCCAAAGCCCTAACTCTACTCATGCGGAGGGTTACGACTGGCTTGAGCCTGCTGCTCTCGTTCCGGCCACGTTGATCGAATATAGGCCAAGATGTCCCAGATCTCACCGTCGGTGATAGCACTCTCAAACCCCGGCATACCGCTGTTGAAATCAGTCATGCCACGGGCCGCAAGTGCGCGTCGTCCACCTAGTTTAGTGTATTCTAACAATAGAGCGTTGTCGTGATGCCAAGTTGTCCGTCGTCATGGTTTTTGGGGCCAATGGCGGTCTAAACTAAGAGAGAGTTTGGCTCATCTGATTGGTTTGATTA
>NZ_CANNGP010000080.1 GCF_947504105.1 uncultured Tateyamaria sp. | reverse complement strand
CTGACACACGACCGGTACCGATCACGCAGGCCAGAAACGTCAGAAGATTGTCTTGCTAAACCGGGGGCATCCACACATGATTTCTAACATGTTCTCGGAAGTCGCTCATGTGCATCCGGCCTGTTGATCTACACGCGGGTCGTGGCCTTGTTGGGGTTACGCACGTGCCGTGATCTCATTAGCGGACAGGTCGTTTTTGACCGAGTGAGCCCTCAGATTCTGGGTGCGTAGTTTTTCCGTTCCATGCTTTCAATCTATCGCGAACTCCTTTGGGTCGCTTCGGCTCAGACGCCGATGGCGACCGTGTCTCTTTTCACGTCAAACGCTGTTTTGTGTCTCAGTATGCTCCAGGCCATGCGCGCCAGTTTGCTACCAACGCCAATCGTTTGATCTGTCTGCGTATGACCCGCTGTCTTGTCTGATCAATCCCCACCAAGTGGAATGTGTCTTTGCCAATGTCGATGCCAATCGACATCAGCTTATCAAAGTCGTTCTTCGCCATGCTACTTCACCAGCTCGCAGAAATAGGCTCAGCCTAAACTGCGAGCTGGTGAAGTAGCCGGTACATCCCGTTAGCGGACAACTCAACCCACCGCGGACACTGGAAGAGCCGACGGACCGAGTTTGTGTCACTCCGGGTTTAGAACGATCGCATAAGGCGTCGCCAGTTTTCTGGACACCGGGATGTTCAGGATGCGTTGTCTGGTTTCGCGTTGGCATCTTCGAACCCTACGTCCGGATAACCGACGGTGCTGTCCATCAGTCCAGGTGAAACACCTGATCCATCATGGCCCACCATTCGCCCTCTTTCCGGTCCGTTAAGGGGTCCTGACAGGGATCTGTCAGTTTCCACCAGTCTCGCGTTACGGGGTCCGCTGCCATTCGGGCCGCATCCGCAGCGAAGTCCGTGCCGTGATACTCCCAATAGCCAAAAAGCAGGTTCTCCGGCTCCTTCAGGAAGATCGAATAGTTACGGATGTGACAGGCGGAAATTTGTTCCAAAACCTTTGGCCAGACTGCCGCATGAAGCCGTTTGTATTCCGCGAGTTTCTCCGGCTTCAATCCAATGACCATGCCCATACGTTGCATCTTAAGCCCCCTCAACGATCTCGTGTACGGGGAGCAAGTTCATTGAAGCGATCGCGTCCCAGTCCCAGGCGATCCCCAGACCCGGTGTGTCGGAAGCCTGGGCTTTGCCATCTTCGATCATGATGGGACCTTCGGTGATCAGATCAAGCTGCGGGATGTATTCAAGCCAAGGGGCATTCTGGACCGCGCAAACCAGCCCCAAATGCAGCTCCATCAAAAAATGCGGGCAGATCGTGACATTGTAGGCTTCGGCCAGATGCGCGATCTTGAGCCAGGGGGTGATCCCACCGACGCGCGCCACATCCGCCTGAACAATCGAGCATGCGCCTTGGTCGAGGTAATCCTTGAACTGGCTGAGCGAGTACATGCTTTCTCCTACTGCGACGGGCACGGACGTTGCTGCCATCAGTCGGGCGTGTGCGCCGACATCATCAGCAGGCATTGGCTCTTCGAACCATGCAATTCCGAACTCCTCCAGCATGTTTGCCCGCCGCACCGCTTCGGACAGATGGAAGGCCTGGTTGGCATCGGTCATGATCTCGTAAGATGCGCCCACGGCCTCGCGCACCGCAGTGAGACGGGTGCGATCCTCGCTCATATGCGGACGCCCGATCTTGATCTTTGAACCCGCAAACCCCCGTGCTTGTGCGGCCAGCGCGTCATCGACAAGGGCCTGTGCCTCAATGTGCAGCCAACCGCCTTCGGTCGTGTAAAGCGGAACCTGCGCCTTTGCGCCCCCGGCCATCTTCCAAAGGGGCTGATCTGCCTTCCGGCACCGCATGTCCCACAGGGCTGTGTCCACTGCTGCCAAGGCAAGCGAGGTGATCGCGCCGACAGAGGTGGCATGGGTGCAGAAGAGCATGTCATGCCACCGAGCCTGTATCTGGTCCGGATCGCGACCGATTAGCATTGGTGCGAGCGTCCGCTCCAAAAGAGCGATGATAGACGGACCGCCGGTGCCGATCGTGTAGGTGTAGCCGGTGCCAATCGCGCCATCGCTGTCTGTGATCCGGACAATCGGGGTTTCCTGAGACTCAAAGCTCTGGATCGCATCCGTGCGCTTCACCTTTGGCGCCAGATCCACCATCAGAATTTCGATTTTTTCGATATGGGGCATGGCAGCGCTACCTCAACGATTTACCGGTTGCAGTGTCAAAGAGGTGGCAGTGATCGAGCGACAGTTGGCACTCTAGAACTTCGCCTTCGGACACCGGACGGGGGTTGAGCATCTTGCCCTGAATTTCGACGCCTGCCAGTTCCGATAGCAGCATCGTCTCGGCCCCCAACGGTTCTGCCAGGGTGATCGTGAGGGACAGATCTGCAGTCGCGCCGCTTTCGGTCAGGGCATGGCCTTTGGGCATCAGGTTGTCCGCGCGGAAACCAAACGTAACCCTCTGACCTTCTGCGACTTTCCCCGAAAACACGGTGGGCAAAGGGAGTGTTACGTCTGGCGTAATCCAAACGAAGCCGCCTGACACCTTTCCCTCCAAAAGGTTCATCGGGGGGGAGCCGATGAAGCTGGCCACAAAGGTATCGACCGGACGCTCGAACACCTCCAGTGGCGTACCAACCTGCACGATATCGCCGTCTTTCATGATCACGATACGGTCGGCCAGGGTCATCGCCTCGACCTGATCATGGGTCACGTAGACGATGGTTGTGCGTACCTTCTGATGCAGCTTCTTGATCTCGATCCGCATCTGCGTGCGCAACTTGGCATCAAGGTTCGACAGGGGTTCATCAAACAGGAACACGTCAGGGTGTCGCACAATCGCGCGGCCCATAGCGACGCGCTGGCGCTGTCCGCCAGATAGCTCCGCCGGGCGGCGATCCAGCAACTCACCCAGCCCCAAAATGCTCGCCGCGTCATCGACCGCTTGGGCGATCTCCGTCTCGCTTCGTTTCGCGATGAGCAGGCTGAAGCCCAGGTTTTCACGTACCGTCATATGTGGATAAAGCGCGTAATTCTGGAACACCATCGAGATGTTGCGCTCACGCGGGGGGAGATCATTGACTCGGTTGCCACCAATCGCAACCTCGCCGCCCGAGATATCCTCAAGCCCGGCAATCATGCGCAACGTAGTCGATTTACCGCAGCCGGACGGGCCGACCAGCACGACAAACTCGTCATGTGCGATATCCAGGTCGATCCCATGGACGACCTCAAGGGCACCATAGTTCTTTGTTACATTTCGAAGCGAAACTTCCGCCATTTCTACCCTTTCACACCCCCGAAGGTCAGTCCCGAGATGAGGTGTTTTTGAACGATGAATGTCAGCGCCAGCGCTGGCAGGATCATCAGCACTGCCAGCGCACACATGCCGCCCCAGTTGATGGTGAATTCTGCGGTAAAATCCAAAAGCCCCACAGGCATTGTTTTCGACCCCGTCGAGCGGGTCAGCTGAGAGGCCAGCGCAAATTCGTTCCACGAGGTCAGGAAGGCAAAGATCGCCGCCGACGCCACGCCCGAGCGCGCCACCGGAAACTCGACCCGCCAGAAAGCTTGCCAGCGGGTGCAGCCATCGATCTCCGCGGCCTCATAGAGTTCCTTTGGGATTTGCCGGAAAAACCCATCTGTCAACCAGACCGTGAAAGGCACGTTCATCGCGACGTACACAAGGATCAGCCCAAAATGCGTATCGATGATCCCGACCCGCGCAAAAACAATGAACAGCGGCAGCGACAAAGCGACACCCGGCACTGCGCGAAACAGCATCAGACCCACGAAGTAGTAAGACTTCCCACGGAACCGGTAACGCGCGAAGGCATAACCGCCAGCCATCCCGATCCCGATTGCAATGATGGTCGACGTGACCGAAATGATTAGGGAATTGCGGAAGTAAGCGAAGACAGGCACGCCGCCTTCGCCGGCACCGCCGAACATGGCACGGTAGTGTTCAAGCGTGAATGTCGGCACCCAGATCGGGGGCTTGGCCATGATCTCGACCGTCGGACGGAACGAGTTCAGCACGATCCAAAGACCCGGAATGCAGATGATGCACATGACCAGAAAGAGCCCGGTAAAATGCGCCCAACTGAGGGCGCGCTGCCGGTTGCGGTGCAGGCGGTTGCGATCTGTTGCAATAGTACTCACAGTCCCAACTCCGCCCTTGCCGCACTGAGCTTGCGGAAGAAATAGATGGTGAAAAAGATCGACAACAGGATCGATACGTAGCCCATTGCATTGGCGATCCCCATGCGGGCATCGACGTAACCGGTCCGGGCCATGAGCGTCCAGACCAGCTCGGTCCGGCGGGCAGGGCCACCTCCGGTCATGATCTGTACGATGTCATAGGCTCGGGCCACGTCGAGCGACCGGATCGTCATTGCAATGAAGATAAACGGCATCAGAAACGGCAGCGTGATATGACGGAAGCTTTGCCACGGGGTGCAGCCGTCTACCTTGGCGGCTTCCAGCGGATCGCGTGGCATCGCAAAAAGACCCGCAAGGATCAGGATGGCAAAGATAGATGTACTCATCCAGATCTCGGCGAAGGCGATCGAAAACAGCGCCAGCTTGCTGTCCACCAACCAGGGCAGTGCGACATCGGTGATGCCCAGCGATTGCAGCGCATTGTTCACAAGGCCAACATTGTCGTTGAAGATGAATTTGAACTGAAATCCCACCAGAATGGGCGAAAACATCATCGGGAACATCAGAACCGTGCGCAGCGTTCGCTGGCCCCAGGTCACTTTGTTGACCATCAGCGCGATGCCAAGGCCAAAGAGCAGTTCGAGGTTCAACGCGATGGTCAGGAAGAGAATGGTGCGCCCGAACGCGGCCCAGAAATTCAAGTCGCTCAAGATGCGTTCATAGTTGGCCGTGCCCACCCAACGCCATAGCGTCGATGGTCGCGTCAGCTTGTAGGGCGTAAAGCTGGAATAGAACGAAAAGATTAGCGGGATCAGCACGATGATTGCGATCACGATGATCGTGGGCATCAGCAGCGTTAGCCAATCAGGGGGACGGCGGCGCAACATACGAAACTTTCGGAATGATTTTGTCCAGATGGGGCAGCAGAAACGATGCTGCCCCATCCAGGGAGGTTGAGGCGACTTAGTAGTAACCCGCCTCACGCATCAGCTCGTCCACCGCATCAGCGGCGTCATCAAGCGCCTGCTTGATGGTCTTGTCACCAACGATGGCCGCTTGCAGCTCGGGGAAGACAAGGTTGGTGGATTCCGCCCATTCCGCAATCGGAGGCACAGGGAAGGCATGGGTCGCTCCTTCCGCGAACACCGCCAGCGCTTCGGCACGGAACCCTTCTGCGCTGGCGATATTTGCGTCCCAAACCGCTGACCGGGTTGGCAATGAGCCGCCCGAGCTTTCGGCCAATTGGCTTTCTTCACCTGTCAGAAAGCGCACCAATGAAACCGCCGCGTCCGGGCTGGGGCACTTGTTGGTGACGGAAAAGCCGTGGTGACCAGACCAACCTGTATGCGCAACCGATCCCTTCGGCTGAACGATCAGTCCGACATTCCCGGCGACCTTGGACGAAGTTGGGTCGTTGAAGAACCCCGCCCAACCCGGCCAATCCAGGTTCAGCGCGACAGTCCCTGATGCAAATCCCTGGCCCAACTCGTCCCAGACATAGCTCAGCGTGCCTGCGGGCACGGCTTGTGCCTGATAGAGATCGACAAACCACTGTAGCGCGCGCTGACCGGCCTCGGAATTGAACACGGGCTTGAAGTCTTCGTCCACGTACAAACCACCTTCGGCCACAACCAGCTCGTAAAAGCGACCGACGATGGCTTCGTCCTTGCCAGCATATTGTGTGCCGTAGAAATTGGGCGGATCAGAGAAGAAGATAGCCTGATCCTTCACCTGATCCCAGGTCGTGGGTGGGGCCAGATCATAGCCGTATTCGGCTTTAAAGGCGGCAGCTTTTTCGGCATCCTCATAGTTGGATTTCAGGTAGTACATGACGGAAACGTCGAACTGCGCGCGTGGCAGCATGACAAGTGCGCCATCAACCATCGAGGCCGACACGTTGGCACCGACGAAGCCCGCTAGTTCATCTTCGGGAACGTGCCCCTTCAGATCCATATACAGCCCTTCGTATTGCGCGGCAAAAGAGGAGTGGTTGGAGCCCACGCACCAGCTTGTCGTGCCTGCGGCCATATCGGATTTGATTTCCTTATCGATCTCGAAATGGCTCTTTTTCGAGATGATATCCACCTTGGCACCGGTCGCCGCTTCCCAGTCGGCAATCCGACCGTACAACCCCTCATATTGCTCTCCGCCAATCAATTTCGCCTCGACGGTGACGCCGGAAAAACTCCCGTAATCTTGCGCGCTGGCGCCGGTGGCCAGCACGGCGACCGTGCTCAACGCAACAGCTTTTAGATATGACATGACTTCCTCCCAATAGTGTATTTATATTTGATTGATATATTCATTTTTGAAAACTATACATATGTCAAGTAATGGTTGTACACCGGGCGATCAGAATGAGAGGAGCCGCTGACATGGCTGTACAAACAGTTGATCGATATCGCGCACCCGCGCTCGATAAAGGCCTTGATATTATTGAGCTTCTTGCCGCTTCACCCGCCCCTCTGACACAGACAGAGATTGGCAAGGGCCTAGGGCGGGCACAGAACGAAATTTACCGAATGCTCGATACACTGGTCCGCCGGGGCTATGTCGCAAAGAGCCCCGAAGGCGACAAGTACACTCTGACTCTCAGGCTGCTTGCTGTCGCGAATACCTATCCGCCCCATCGCCGAATGCTGGATATCGCGGAACCCGTTATGCGGCAGGTGGCCGCAGCGTTGGAGCAATCCTTGCATCTGGCCGTCTGGGAAAACGGCGAGTTCCGGATCGCCGCAGCCTTTTCTTCGCCTGGCAACTGGCGGCTGTCGCTGCGCATCGGTTCACGGATCGGTCTCTACAACACCGGATCGGGCAAGGTGCTTGCCGCCTTTCAACCCGAAGAGACGCGCCGCCGCATGATCGCGGAACATCGGCTTGTGCCTGCGGAACAGGGTATCAGGGAAAAGCCGTTTTTTACCCTACTGGATCAAATCAAAACCCAAGGCCATGTCAGCGAAGACAGTGCGCACACAGTGGGGGTAACCAATCTCGCCTGTCCGGTGCTTGATCCGTTTGGCAACGCGATTGCGGCCCTGACGTGCCCCTATGTCGAACGAATCGATTCACACTCTGCGCCTGACCGCAAAGGTGCCATTGCCGCCCTGGCGGCGGCGGCGTCAGAGCTGGGTGAAGCACTGGTGGGCGTGCCTCAGATTGCGGAGGCCGGCACATGATTGCCACGCAATCGATCGGAGAAACCGGCGTCAGGATCAGCGAGTTGGGCCTGGGCGCCGCGACATTGGGCGGTATTTTCGAGGCGGTACCCGACACATCAGCCCGCGACATTCTGGACCGCGCCATTGATGCCGGGATCACCTATTTCGATACGGCACCCTTCTACGGCCACGGCTTGTCCGAGCATCGGGTGGGCGCGGCCTTACGGGGACGAACGGATTTAACACTCTCGACAAAGGTCGGACGTCTTTTGCGCCCCGGTGTCGACCCTGATCCGGGGGCCTGGGTAGACGCTCTGCCCTTTACGGTCGTCTATGACTATTCCTATGACGGGATCATGCGCAGTTTCGAGGCTTCTCAGCACCGTCTGGGCCGCGATAAGATCGACATTCTGTATATGCATGACATCGGCGACCCTGGCCACGAAACCAACGACCCGGCGCTTTTTGACATTGCGATGCAGGACGGCTACCGCGCGATGAATGAATTGCGGCGCAGCGGCGTGGTCCAAGCCATCGGTTTGGGCGTCAATGGCGCTGATGTTTTGATGCGCGCACTGGACCACGGGGATTGGGATGTTTTCCTGCTGGCCGGGCGCTACACCCTGCTTGAGCAGGCGCCGTTGGATGATCTTTTTCCGAAGTGTGCCGAACAAAGCTGCAGGATCGTAATCGGCGGACCGTTCAACTCCGGCATCCTCGCAGGTGGGGATACGTTCGACTATGGCGCGATCCCGGAAAACATCGCGCGACAGGTCCAACAGATCAGTGCAGTGGCACGAGACCACTGCGTGCCCTTGGCAGCCGCAGCACTTCAGTTCTGTCGTGCCCACCCTTTGGTCACCAGCACGATCCCTGGCCCGCGCAATGTGGGTGAACTGGATCAAGTTCTCGACTGGTGGACACATCCGATCCCGACCGGCTTCTGGTCTGATCTCAAATCTGCCGGCCTTTTGCGACCCGATGCCCCAACGGAGAGGTAGCCCATGCGTATCGACAGCCATCACCACCTCTGGACCCTCTCGCGCGGCGATTACGGCTGGATGAGCCCCGAGTTCACTGCCATCTACCGTGACTTCACCCCGGATGATCTGGCCCCGCATTTGCGCTCTGCCGGCATAACCAAAACGGTTGTTGTGCAGGCAGCCGATACCGTGGCCGAGACAGAGTTCCTATTGGGTTTGGCAGATCAGGTGGATTGGATCGCGGGTGTTGTGGGTTGGGTTGATTTTGAAGATCCTGATGTTGGGAAAACACTGGCCCGCTTGGCCCAAAACCCGAAATTCAAAGGCGTGCGGCCCATGATTCAAGACATCGCCGATGATGATTGGATACTGTCCGACAGGTTGGATCCCGCGTTTGATGCGATCAGTGACATGGTACTTTGCTTTGACGCTTTGGTCCTGCCGCGCCATCTAACGCGATTGGCCAGACGATTGGAGCGGCATCCGGATCTGGCTTGCGTTATCGACCATGGCGCCAAGCCAGATCTGAAATCCGGTGACATTGAAGCGTGGCGGACCCACATCGCGCGCATCGCCAACACGACCCAGGCATTTTGCAAACTGTCCGGCCTGCTGACCGAAGCCAGACCTGGTGCAGTCCTGAAAGAGCTAGAACCCGCGACCAGACATCTGCTTGATGTCTTTGGCCCTGAGCGCCTGATGTTCGGCAGTGACTGGCCCGTTCTAGATATGGCCAGCGACTACGGAACCTGGGTTTCAATGGTCGAAACCCTGTTGGAGGACGTCTCGGACGAACAGAAGGCGGCGATTTGGGGACAAAACGCGATTGCCCTCTATCGTCTTGACCTGTCTCCGCTTTGCATTGCCTAGGCTCAGGACCCATTGATTTCCGCTGCGGGGCGTGTTTCACGGCTGCAAAAAGCGGTGAACATGTCTGATCT
>NZ_CANNGP010000079.1 GCF_947504105.1 uncultured Tateyamaria sp. | reverse complement strand
GGTGGCCACGATGAGCAACAAACCCTCTCTTAGCAAATACCGCTATTTGGACCCATAGGCGCTGACGTCAGACACTGCTTTGCTTTGGGTGGCTGCCTTTTTGGGGTTCGCCCTCTTGTATTGGCCGATGCTCCTCGGCCCCCCAAAAGCTCAACTGGTGCAAGAGAACTGATGCAGTGCTGGAAGTATGGGATCAGCGATGCGACATTCTACAAATACAAAGCCCAGTTCGGGGGCATGAACGTGTCGGATGCCAAGAAACTGCGTGTACTCGGAGACGAGAACAATCGTCTGAAGCGCATACTGGCAGATGCCATGCTGGACAATGCTGCTCTGAAAGACCTCGCTACAAAAAACTACTGACGCCCGATGTCAAAAGACGAGCTGTGTCGGATGTGATGGATCGGCACGGCCTGTCCGAGCGTCGGGCGTCCGAGTTGGCTGCCCTGCACAAGTCCGTCTTCCAGTACCAGAAGCAGGAACGGGGCGATGAAGTCCTGCGCAGGCGGCTGGGTGAACTGGCAAATGAGCGTCGCCGGTTCGGGTATTGGCGGCTTGGTATCTTGCTGGCCAGAGAGGGTTTTGAGGTGAACCATAAGAAGCTGTTCCGACTCTACCGTAAGCTCCGCAAAGGCTCCGCTCAGCAGGCCTTGACCGCAGACCAATCAACAGAAAGAAACAGGAACGGGTTCTACGCAGGAACGGCCCGGATCAGGGGGCTGGATCAGTTTGGATGTGTGGAAATGCAGAGGCCGCCACACGAAGGTTGTGGAGCGGAGTTTATGTCCAATATGTTGCAAGATGAGGGCACGCTTGAGGCTAACTTCCAGCACGTTAGCTCTCATCAAACACTGTGACAATTTGGGACGAGCGTTCAAGTGTCTTACTAACGGGGCATTTTTCAGCAATTGATATTAATTTCTCCCGCAGATCATCCGGTAGTTCGCCTTCGATTGAGATCGATCTTTGAAATCGGTCTATGTATCCAGCGGATCTCTTATCAGATGTTGCCGCCGCAGTCATATCATCCAGGTGAACTTTGGCATGGGTGACACCCACACTGATACGACCCAGCTGGAGCGACTTGTGCTCAGCATACACTCGCAGGGTCATTGCCGTACAAGTGGCCACCGCAGATGACAGAAAATCGTAGGGCGACAAACCGGTATCGAGACCGCCGTAGCTAACCGGCTCATCAGCCATAACACGGTGATTGCCACTGGTGACGATTTGTTGGAATTTCCCGCCTGTGGTTTCGGTCGCGCGTGCAGTTTCGGGCTTTTCTTCACAAGAATATCCGTTTTCTGTTGAATGCATCACCATCGCTAATTCCACCGGTTGTTTTGTACCCTGGGTCATGACTGTGCTTCCTTTTTTTGTGGTAGCTAGTTAAGCCGACTAACCTAAGCAACCGGAGGGCTCGGCTAGACGAGCCCTCCGGTAGAAACTCTCAGTCTGCGCCCAAAATCGCGTAGAAACGAGTAAAGACCATGTCTTCGTCCGCGTTGTCGATGTGGCAAGACGCACAAGCTTCTATCGGTGCTGCAGCCGCTGTCTCAGCGTAGGGTGGTGCGTGGTGACCGAAGTTGAAGTAACCCCAATTTTGGCTATCAGCGAAACGGCTTGAATCCTTCACCGCAATGTCGATTCCGTTGAATGGACCAGGGAAAAAACCGCGACCTGATACTTCAAAGCGGGAACCATCTTCTTCCTCCGCTTCCAAAGTCAGCTGAAGTTCCTTCAACAGGATCGTGCCTTCAGGAAAGACCTTGGTCTCCTTGTAGATCGCGTATACATATGGATGGACATAGACATTATGATACTCAGGGAAACCGGCGGCACCGCCGTTCAACGCATTTGGTGTGAGTGGCGAACCCAGATACACCCATTCGCGATATCCGGTCGGAAGTTGTAACTGACCGTCCTCCGTCCATACAGGTTTCCAATCCTCGGTTTGCTGGGCCATAGCAGGCTTGAGCCATCCATAGCCAGCAGCGCTCAAAACTGCGGCGGCGGACAGCGTCAGTGCCAATGTATATCTTGTCTTCATCTTGATATTCCTTCTTCTTGTAGGGGATTCAGTTGATCGGCCGGCTTCCGCAATCATCAGATGATTGAGTTGATATGCGATGCTTATCTCAGGACTGGATAGCCTTCGGTGTAGATCCAGTCGTTACCTTCTGCGGGAACGTGACAGCCTAAACACTCGGATTCGTAGTCTGTCGTTGTTGTCTCAGCGCTATTGTCAGCACCAAAATATGCCCAACCCCAGCCTTCACCCCAGAGGCCGTTTGTGTTTTCAAATTTGCCGGTAGAATCTTTGACCATAACGAACCAACCTTCGATATCGCCAGCGCGGCTGATGGTTCCGGTTGTCATTTCAGCGGTTTCGGTGCCTAGCAGTTCTTTCACAAGAACAGCCCCATCAGGAAACTTACCTGTCTCCAGATAAGCTGTGACCGTTTCTTCTTGCGTGTAGACGACATGCATGCCGTTGGACCCAAGAACTCCCTCATCAGCCGCAACTGCCCAAGTGCCTAGGGCGACCCACTCCTTGCGGTAATCCATGTCAGGAACCTGAATGTTTCCGGCTTGATCGACAGCACCGGCTGGATCAGCAGCAGATTGCCCATGACCGCTTGTCGCCGACAAAAAAGTTGAGCCGATGCCTAGAGTGATCAGGGTTGTGAGAAGAATTGGTCTGCAGGTTCTTGGCATCGTTAGTACTCCTTGGTGGCAACAAGTTTCTTCCGGTATCTTCAAGATCCCGCGTTTCCGCTAGGTTGATGCCGTTTCAGCTGGCGTGATATCGAAATATTGCGGCGGTGCCAGAATGCTGCGATGTGATTCTGGTGGCCAAATTTGCAGAAACCACCATGAACAAAGGGGGAACCAGCGCCTCCTGCTCCGACTAAGAGCCGGTAAAAATTCCGAAAAACCGTTCGATTTTGCGATTGCGAAAGTGCGCCTAAATGCACTCTCATGCTGCTCAAACCTATAGCTGGCATGTGTAAGACATCTAAAAGCGAAGCCAATGCAGACGGCCCTATGTAGCGTCTCTGGCGGCACTTGTTTTCTCAACTAGATGACCCGGCATATCTCCTCGCGAAGAGCCTCCACGAAACCGATTTCTGCAAGAATTTGAGATTTATAACCGTTTTCTGAAATCACGAAACGCCTCCAGCTCGCATTCTGTTCCAAAGACAAGCAGAAGGATGGAGTGTGCCCGTGGACGAAAAGACAAACCAATGTGGGTGTGAAGCAAGCACGGAACAGATCGACCAGTCTCGGCGCCGTTTGCTTGCAAATAGCGGCATGACATTTGCTGCGGCCACAGCTGCAGTTACTGCTGGGATGACCGGCGAGGCAAGTGCTGCAACGGATGAAGCCGAAGCATTTTACGCCGACCCCGAAACGGGCGGGTTGCCTGAAGTTGATATGGAGATCGAGCCTGGACGAACCGCTTTGGTTATCGTCGATCCGCAAATCGATTTTCTATCCGAACAAGGTGTCAGTTGGGGTGTTGTTGGCGAAAGCGTGACGGAGCAACAGACCGTCGACAACATTGAGAAACTGTTCGCAGCCGCCAAAGCCGTGGATATGCCCGTGTTTATATCTCCTCACTATTACTACCCGCATGACCACCAGTGGAAGTTTGAAGGCACGTTGGAGAAGACGATGCACGCGATCAAAATGTTTGATCGAAAGAGCGCGCTTAACGTCGACAACTTTGACGGATCAGGGTCGGATTGGATGCCGCAGTACAAAAAGTACATCAATGACGGCAAGACAGTGATCTGTTCGCCTCACAAGATATATGGGCCGGCGCAGAACGACCTGAACCTGCAGATGCGAAAGCAAGGCATCGATAAGGTAATCTTGGGCGGTATGTCAGCCAATTTGTGCGTTCAGGCTCACCTCTATGAAATGCTTGAGCTTGGATATGAAGTTGCGGTCGTTCGTGACGCGACTGCCGGAGCAAAAGTCCCTGAAGGTGACGGGTATCTGGCCGCCTTGATCAACTATCGCATGGTCGCCAACGGCGTTTGGTGGACCGACGATGCGGTTACTAGGATCCAAAAGTCTGCCTAACCCCCCTCCTCCGCTGCCGAATTGAACCACAATTTAGAAGGTGCACACTCCATGACTTCCTCTAAGCTTCTCCCCCTTAGTACGGAAGAGCATGCCGCCGGGAACGGCCTCGTTTCCCGGCGCTGGCTGCTTCGCACTGGTTTCCCCGCCGCAGGTGCCGTGGGTCTATCTTCTGGGTTGGTTCAAGCAGAGGAGCTGAGAGTTCCAGATTGGAGCTCTTCGCCCGGCCTTGATTTGACCGGTTATGGTCAACCGTCACCTTTTGAAAGCGAAGTGGTGCGTCCCACACTGCCTTTGTTTCCCGAAGGTATCGGAGACGGGTCGGGCGTCTCATTCACACCTCTGGAAAAACTGGCTGGCACAATCACGCCAAATGGCCTTTTCTTTGAGCGTCACCATAGCGGCATTCCCGAGATTGATCCCACCGCACATCAATTTGCGATCCATGGTCTCGTTGAACGCCCACTTGTTTTTACTGTTGAAGCACTGCTGCGCTACCCCATGGTGACTAAGACCTGCTTCATCGAATGTGCTGGCAACAGCCTTTTCAACAGCTTTGATGAGGCCCAGCAACGTACCGCTGGTGAAATCCATGGCCTGATCGGAAATGCCGAATGGGCCGGCGTTTCGCTGGCACAACTGCTGGATGAGGCAGGCGTTTCACCTCAGGGTAAATGGTTGGTCGCCGAAGGTGCTGATGCCGCCAAGATGAGCCGATCTATCCCGATCGAGAAGGCAATGGACGGGGACGCGTTCATTGCGCTCTATCAGAATGGCGAAAGAATTCGCCCGGAACAGGGTTATCCGATGCGGCTTGTCGTACCCGGATGGCAGGGCAGCATGAACGTCAAATGGTTGCGCCGGATCAAGGTCGTCTCTGCCCCCGTGTACGCAAAAGACGAGACATCAAAATACACGTTGTTGCAGAAAGATGGCAAATCGCGCCAATTCACATACGAGATGGGCGTCAAGTCTGTCATCACCTCCCCTTCTCCGGGTAGAGAACTGGGTGCACCAGGTCTGTATCAAATCAGCGGCCTCGCGTGGTCAGGTGCCGGGCGAATTACCAAAGTTGAGGTTTCCGCGGACGGCGGTGCGTCCTGGGCTGAGGCGATGATCCCTGATCAGACATCGACACGGGCCCTGACCCGGTTCCAATTGCCATGGCAATGGAGTGGCCAGTCAGCCACATTGATGAGTCGGGCGACAGACGAAGCCGGCGCCGTACAGCCAACGCGGGAGGCCTGGTACGAACCTTATGCGGCCAACCAGCTTTTCCATCAAAACGCGATTCAGGTTTGGGCGGTGTCCCACGACGGAGGGATCAGAAATGTCTACGTCTAAATTTGGCTCAAAGCTGATCCTGGCTGCAGTGGCCTTAACATTTGCCATGCCCCTGCATGCGCAAAATCTGGGTCAGGTCGTTGGTGAAGGCGATCTTGCCAATTGGGATATCTCCATTGGACGTGATGGTGTTGGTCTTCCCACCGGGAGCGGTACGTCTAGTGAAGGTAGCGCCATTTGGTCGGAACAATGTTCTGCCTGTCATGGCGAAAACGGCAAAGGTGGTCCAGCCGGTGATCTGGTTGGCGGCATCGGATCCCTTACAAGCCTGGAGCACAACAAAACAGTCGGCAGTTTTTGGCCTTATTCAACTACGCTCTTTGATTATGTCCGGCGGGCGATGCCATATTACGCTCCCGGCAGTCTGAGCGATGATGAAGTCTATTCTATTGTCGCCTATCTCCTCAATCAAAACGAAATTATCACCGACGACGCGATTATGGATGCCGAAAGCCTGCCACAGGTTGAGATGCCAAATGCCGACGGGTTCATTTCATATTGGCCTGTAGCCAATCAATAAAATTAGATAATTAGAGGAACGCGAAATGCACGAACATGTAAGTTATATCCTGGGTGGGTCGTCCGGAATGGGCTTTGCCACGGCAAAGCAACTTGTTGAAAGTGGTCATACTGTCGTCCTGTTCTCTCAACGGGTTGATCGGTTGGAAAAGGCTATGGCGGATCTCAACGCCATCAGAGCCGGGTCGGCGGAATCAATTGCAGTCAACCTACGCGATGCTGATGCAGTGACGACGCTTATCAAAAGGATTGATGAAGAACCCCGCCACATCAACCATTTGGTCAATGCGGCGGGCGTTTTTGCGCCCAAGCCCTTCATTGATACCGAGGTCGAGGACTATGACAAATACATGGATCTGAATCGATCGACGTATTTCTTCACTCAAGCGGTTGTGCGCAACATGATGAAAAACGAGGGAGGCTCCATCGTGAACATCGGGTCCATGTGGGCCCATCAGGCGATCAAGGCCACGCCGTCAGCGGCTTATTCCATGGCCAAAGCCGGCATTCATTCGCTGACCCAGCATCTCGCCATGGAGCTTGGAGAACACAATATCCGGGTCAATGCGATTGCCCCTGCAGTGGTCATCACTCCGATTTATGGGGCGTTCATTGAGCCTGACAAAATCGAAGAAACTTTGACGGATGGGTTTGATGCGTTTCATCCCATTGGGCGTGTTGGCCAGGTTGAGGATGTTGCGAACCACGCTGTGTTCTTGCTGTCCGAAAAGGCCGGTTGGACAACTGGAGCAGTTCATAATGTTGACGGCGGTGTGATGGCTGGCCGGAACTAGATCGCGCAACTCGAATTCAGGAGATTAAGAATGACCAAGTTCACCCTCTCTTCGCTAGCAAAAACGAGTCTGGCCACCGTAACCCTGTTCATATTTGTCAGTGCACAAGCTGTCGCAGAAGATGGAAAGATAGCAGATTCTGCATTGCCGATAGAGGACAAAGAGTTTTTGCCCGCCTTCCCCGGTGATGACACAATCAACTTCGCTAGAGCATATGGAAACCGAAACGGCCACGCGCATGGAACGTTTGGACGCTTCCCGGCCAACTTTGTGACCCCGCCACACACCCATTCGCATTCCTACCGCGCGGTCGTCCTGTCCGGTGAAATGACGAATCCGTTCAAAGGGGAAGAAAACCCGCCAGTTCTTAAGCCTGGTGCTTTCTGGTCGGTCGCGGCCGGAAGCATTCATACCACGGCCTGTGTCTCGGATACTCCGTGCGAGTTTTTTATGTATTCTGATCAAGGGTTTGATTTCAAGCCTAGCGAGTAAATCCGCGCGTAACTTATGCGAAAGAGCTGCCGCTTTTGTTGGTTGCGCCTTTCGGCGGGCCCTCAGGGCATTTGCTTCCTGGGAGGATTTTCGCGTTAGATGATTGTCCTTCCACCACCCTCTGTTCGAAAGGAACCATTAATGGACCCTCGAAAACTCTTGCCTCTCATCTTGGCAGTGGCAATGTCCTTATCATTGTCCGCGCATACATCAGCTGCCGCGGACGTGCATTACGGCTATGAATCTGTTGATGGCGTAAACATTTTCTACCGCGAAGCGGGCAAGGATAACCCGTCCTCCATTGTCCTCTTGCATGGCTTTCCAAGTTCATCCCATCAGTATCGTAACCTCATTCGCGAACTTGGTGATGAGTTTCATGTGATCGCTATGGATTATCCGGCATTCGGTGCAAGTGATTTTCCGGATCCAAGCGGATATGAATACTCATTCGATAACATCTCCAAGACAGTAAATCAGTTCCTGGAACAGCGCGAGATTTCGTCCTATGCCATGTATCTTCAGGACTACGGCGCGCCCATTGGGATGCGCATTGCCACTCAACACCCTGAGCGGGTCAACGCGTTGATCTTCCAGAACGGCAACCTTTACGAAGAGGGCCTGAACAAGGAAGCATGGGCACCCATTATGAAGCTGTGGGAAGGCCGCGACACGGAGCTAGAGAAAGTCATCGCAAGCAATGTGTTTGGTCTGGAAGGCCTGCGCTGGCAGTACACCCACGGCACGCGCAACCCTGATGGAATTTTGCCCGACAATTGGTTGCTGGATTTCCAATCCCTGTCACGTCCGGGTCAGCACGCTGTCCAGCTTGATCTGTTCTATGACTATCGCACCAACGTTGCGTTGTATCCCGAGTGGCAGCAATACCTTAAAGATAATCAACCTCCCAGCTTGGTTGTCTGGGCCAAGAATGACGCGTTTTTCCCGACACCGGGTGCCGAAGGTATCAAGCGTGACGTGAAAGACGTGGAATATCATATCCTTGATACCGGCCATTTTGCCCTTGAGGAGGACGGCCCGCTGATCGCAGCCAAAATTCGCGCATTCATGACCGCAAGGAACCTCAAGTAACGGGCTTATCCTCTATCGCCGCGGACATTCCCACGATGTGGCGTAAGGGATCGGAAATGGTTGAAAAGGCATTCAAATGACCAAGGTTTTTCTCGTTTCTGGTAAGCGGACACCATTTGTCAAAGCTGGAACACAATTTACTGAACAAGGCTCCATTTCCTTGTCCACGCCTGTGATCGAGGCAATGGCCACACAAACTCAGCCTGATTTTGTAGCCTGGGGTCAGGTCATCCCGAGCCCTACAATCTCCAACCTTTCCAGAGAGCTGTCACTTGAGGCCGGACTTGAGAGGAGAGTTGGAACGGCTCGGAAAGGGTAGTCAGACAAAGACTGAATTCGCCCCGTCCTTCGGATACTGACGTAAGCTGCGATTTGTTGTCTGCTGATCTTCAACCTGAAGGAGATCAGGAGTGTCGAAACGGAAGCAACGCCATCCAGAACTCAAGGCCAAGGTGGCGTTGGAAGCACTGAAAGGTGAGCAGACGGTCAGCGAACTGGCCAGTCGGTTTGGGGTCCATCCAACGATGATCCATCAATCGAAGTGGACTGACCGGCTGTGCCGATCCGGCATGTGCATCTCGATGGACGGCAAGGGCCGCGTCCTTGACAATATTTTCGTTGAGGGGCTCTGGCGATCCTTGAAATATAAATGCGTCCATTTGCATGCCTGGGAAACCGGATCAGAGGCGATGGCCGGTGTCAGCAAATGGATTGAGTTCTACAACCGCCAGCGCCCACATTCCGCACTTGGCGGTATAAACACAAAGCTGCATGCGGTCTGCGACAGCCAAGGGCGGCCCATCAGCTTCTTTGTCACGGCTGGGCAGGGCACGATTATATCGGTGCAGGGGCACTATTGAGCCGCCTGCCAAGCGCTGAGTGGCCGCTCGGCCCCTCCCGGGGTATTCGCTGCGCGAATAACCTGCCGGTCAGTGGATCGCGGCTATGATGCTGATTGGTTCATAGAAGCCTTGCAAGACAAGGGCATACGGCCGTGCATTCCCGGTTGGAAGTTCCGCACCAAAGCCTTGCGATATGACAAACGCAGATACAAGAGACGCAATCGTATCGAGATCATGTTCGGCAGGCTCAAGGATTGGCGACGCGTCGCAACCCGCTATGACTGATGTCCAAAGGTCTTCCTGTCTGCAATCGCACTCGCCGCAACCCTCATCTGTTGGTTACGAGTCTTCACCCTAGAAAGCGCGCAGTTATCTTAGTTTTGGGGACAGGATTTATGGCGCGGAAACGGTATTCGGATGAAGGTATTCTGCGGCTTTTGCGTGA
>NZ_CANNGP010000078.1 GCF_947504105.1 uncultured Tateyamaria sp. | reverse complement strand
AATCAAACCAATCAGATGAGCCAAACTCTCTCTTAGTTTAGACCGCCATTGGCCCCAAAAACCATGACGACGGACAATTGCGTGCTTGTCACAATTGTCGGCTCGGCGCGTTCAATGCGCTCCTAAACCACAACCTCCAGCGCCCTTTGCTCCCCAACCCCAAACACCCGCTTGTACCGTTCGATCTCGGCCTCCGGCCCCATCGCCTTGTTGGGGTTGTCCGACAGCTTGACCGTGGGCCTCCCATTGGCCGACACCGCTTTGCACACCAGTGAAAAGGGGGCGAGGCGGTCGTCGCGGGTCAGGCCTTTGAAATCGTTGGTCAGCATGGTGCCCCAGCCGAAGGACACTTTGACCCGGCCTGCGAATTGCTGGTGCAGCTCGATGATCTTGTCCGCGTCCAGCCCGTCCGAGAAGATCACCAGCTTTTCGCGCGGGTCTTCGCCCCGGTCCTGCCACCACTTGATCGCCACTTCGGCCCCCGTTGCCGGATCACCGCTGTCGATGCGGATGCCCGTCCAGCCCGCCAGCCAGTTGGGGGCGTGGGCCAAAAACCCTTCGGTGCCATAGGTGTCGGGCAGGATGATCCGCAGGTTGCCGTCATGTTCGTCGTGCCAGTCGCTCAGAACGTCATAGGGGGCCTGCGCCAGCGCATCGTCGGTTTGTGCCAATGCGGAATAGACCATCGGCAGCTCGTGCGCGTTGGTGCCGATAGCCTCCAGATCGCGGTTCTTGGCGATCAGGCAATTCGAGGTTCCTGCAAATTGCGCACCCAGCCCCTCGCCCATGGCCTGCACGCACCAATCCTGCCATAGGAAGGAGTGCCGCCGTCGCGTGCCAAAATCGGCCACGCGCAACCCGTTATGGCCGCGCAAGCGTTCGATCTTTTCCCAGAGCTTGGTCATGGCGCGGGCATAGAGGACCTCGAGCTCGAACTTGCCCATTTCGTTCAGGACGGCCCGCCCGCGCAGCTCCATCAGAACCGCAAGCGCTGGGATTTCCCACAGCATGACTTCGGGCCAGGACCCTTCGAAGGTCAACTCGTACTGATCGTCGCGCCGTTCGAGGTGGTAGGCGGGCAGGCGCAGTGCCTCGAACCAGTCCATGAACTCAGGCGTGAACATCTGGCGTTTGCCGTAGAACGTGTTGCCGCGCATCCACGTGCTTTCGCCTCGGCGCAGGGACAGCGAGCGGATGTGGTCGAGTTGTTCGCGCAGCTCGCCCTCGTCGATCAGCTTGGCGAGGGGGACGTGTTTGGATCGGTTGATGAGGGAGAATGTCACTTGCGTGTCAGGCTTGTTCCGGAACACTGACTGGCACATGAGCAGCTTGTAGAAATCCGTGTCGATGAGCGACCGCACGATCGGGTCAATCTTCCATTTGTGGTTCCAGACACGGGTGGCGATGTCGACCATGGGCGCGCTTCCTTGGCTTTGGTGGCCTGTTGTGCCCCATTCCGGCGCACGGGGGCAAGTCAGGCCAGCGTGACGCCAGCCCCTGTCATGCCGGATTGTGCTGCTACCAGCGACCCATCCAGATCGATGGCGCGACATAGGTCCGTCTGCACCGTCACATTGAACCCCAGTTTAGCCGCATCCACCGCCGAGAAGTTCACACAGAAGTCCGTTGCCAGCCCTGCCATAGTCAGGTCGGTGATCCCGCGTGTGCGCAGGTATCCTTCCAGCCCCGTGGGCGTTTCGTGGTCGTTTTCAAAGAAGGCCGAGTAGCTGTCGATGGCCGGGCGGTATCCCTTGCGCACGATCATGTCGGCACGGTTCGTGTTCAGGTCAGCGTGAAAGGCGGCACCCTCCGTTCCTTGAACACAGTGATCTGGCCACAGGACCTGCGGGCCGTAAGGCATGTCGATCATCTCGTACGGGGCTTTGCCATTATGGGATGATGCAAAGGAAGAATGTCCAGTCGGGTGCCAATCCTGTGTCAGAACAACCGCGTCATAGTCGGCCATCAGCGCATTGATGCCCGCCACGATGTCATCCCCGCCGGGCACGGCAAGCGCGCCACCGGGACAAAAGTCGTTCTGCACGTCAATCACGATAAGGGCGCGGGTCATGGATCAGCCTCCTTGCGTTGTCTGGCGACGTTGTGACACCCGCTCGCCCCCTTGCGCAAGGGCACACCCATCGCCTATTTCGCGGCCATGTACATCATTGCCGCCCTTTACCACTTCACCCGCTTCGATGACCCTGCTGCGATCAAGGGGCCGCTGGCCGCACTGTGTTGCGGGCAGGGCGTGAAGGGCACGTTGCTTCTGGCACCCGAGGGGATCAATGGCACCATTGCCGGACCGCGTGCCGGGATAGATGCGGTGCTGGTCCACATCCGCGCCCTGCCCGGTTGCGTCGATCTGGAGTGGAAGGAAAGCACCAGCAAAACCCCACCTTTCGGCAAGATGAAGGTACGCCTGAAGCGCGAGATCGTGACTATGGGGCAACCCGATGTCGATCCTGCCGCCCGTGTCGGTCACTATGTCGATCCGGCTGACTGGAACGACCTGATCGGGCGCGAGGATGTGGCCGTCATCGACACCCGCAATGACTACGAGGTGGCCATTGGCACCTTTAACGGCGCCGTTGACCCGCACACCCGCAGCTTTGGGGAATTCCCCGCGTGGTGGGAGGAGAACAAACACCGTTTTCATAAAAAGAAGGTGGCGATGTTCTGCACGGGGGGCATCCGGTGCGAGAAATCGACCAACTACCTGCTGGGTCAGGGTGTGGAAGATGTGTTTCACCTCAAGGGTGGCATTCTGAAATACCTCGAAGAGGTATCCGCGCAGGACAGCACGTGGCAGGGCGAATGCTTTGTCTTTGATGGGCGCGTGAGCGTTTGGCACGGGCTTGAGGTGGGGCCGCATCAGCTGTGCCACGCCTGCCGTCGGCCCATTCTGCCCGCTGATCAAGCCCGTCCGGAATACGAGGCAGGCGTCAGCTGCCACCACTGCGTGGATGAGACCAGCGACGAGGACAAAGCCCGCTTTCGCGAACGCCAGAAACAGATCGAACTGGCCCGCATTCGGGGAGAAGATCACCTCAGCGGTCCCATGGTGCCTGACAAGGGCTGACGCGGGCGGACGACACGTCCACCTTACGGGATTAGTAGCCGAAGCGCAGCTGCGACAGCGCAAGCGCCCCTATCGCACCGTAGGTCATGCTGTGCGCAACATCCCTTGGGATCTGCTGCGGCTGAGCAACCAGAGCATGATGGCAATGTTCAACCCGTTCCAGGCGATCCCGTTCCAGAATGCCATCTGGTAGCTGCCGGTCACATCATAGACCCAGCCCGACATCCAACCGCCCAGCGCCATGCCAAGAATGGTTGCCATCATGACAAACCCGACCCGCGCGCCGGCCTCTCGTGCGGGCATGTATTCCCGCACGATCACAGCGTAACTGGGCACGATTCCGCCCTGACTGAGCCCGAAGATCAAGCTGACGACATAGAGCGAGATCAGCGCATCCGACGGTAGGTACAGAAGCAACGCAATGCATTGCAGGACAGACCCCAGAAGCAGTGTCTTAACACCCCCCAACTGGTCAGCCAGAAAACCTGAGACCAAGCGTGACCCAACTCCGCCCAGCAACATGAGCGCCAGCATTTCCGCCCCAACGGCAGGGCCGTACCCAAGGTCAACACAATAGCTGACAATGTGCACTTGCGGCATGGACATCGCAACGCAGCACCCCACACCCGCAAGGCCGAGAAGCCAGCTTAATGCCCGCGGCGACAGGCCGGATGAGACCGCATTCGCACTCGACGCGGCTTCGGCCAATTGGTGAGCGCTGTCCGGAACCTGGCGGCGCAATGCAAAGGCCAGCGGGATGACCACGGCGAGCGTGGACATGGCCAGCACCGCATAGGCCGCGCGCCATCCCTGATCTTCAAGAATGTCTGCAAGCAGGATCGGCCAGATGGCGCCAGACAGATAATTCCCGCTGGCGGCAATCGCCACGGCAATGCCGCGCCGTTTGAGGAACCAGTGCGAGATGTCGGCAATCAACGGACCAAAGCCTACAGACGTTCCGAACCCGATCAGCAATTGCGCCATGGAAAGGCTTAGGATGGACCCGCTGAGTGTCGCCAACCCGTACCCGCTCGCGATGGCGATGGCGCAGACAACAAGAACACGCGACACACCCCAGGTATCGACAGCCCGTCCGACAACAAAGTTGCCCACGGCAAATCCGATCATTGTCAGGGTATATGGAAGGCTTGCCGACGCCCGGCTGACGCCGAATTCTGCTTCAACGGCAGGCATGATCACGATGATGGCCCACATGCCCACATTGGCGACCATCGCAATGGCAAGGGTCAGCGCAAGCCGCAGCCACGCATACCGGCTATCATGCAAGGAAGAGGTCATGTCATATCTGCGCACTGCCTGAACTCCGGCACAAGACCATGGGCCGCAAATTGTCGACAATTCTATGTGTTAAGCCAGCCGTAACATGCTGCGTGATACGCCTCGGATCGGGTGAAAATGAGGTGTGGGAAATGAGCGCGCAAGCCAATGCGCGGCCAATCATCATCAAGAAAAAGAAGGTGTCAGGCGGCGGTGGTCACCATGGTGGCGCCTGGAAAGTGGCCTATGCGGACTTTGTGACCGCTATGATGGCCTTCTTCATGTTGATGTGGCTGCTGAATGCAACAACCGAAAAGCAACGCAAGGGGATCGCGGACTACTTTTCGCCGACGATTCCCATCAACCGCATTTCCGGCGGTGGGGATGGTGCGTTTGGCGGCGACAGCGTGTTTTCCGAGGTAACGCTGCCTCAGAACGGTACGGGCGCATCATCAAAGCGTCCAACTGAGTCCAAGCAGGCACGTGGCGACACCGGATTAGGTGATCAGGGTGACCTCACAGCGGCACAGGATGAAGTATTTGAGTCACTTGAAGCTCAACTGCTGGGCAAAGGCGGCGAAACGAAGGTCATGGACAATGACCTCAGACACATCGTGACCCGTCTGACCGATGAGGGCCTGGTGGTCGAGATATTCGCGCTCGAGGATACCCCGTTGTTCGAAGAAGGCACCGATATCCCAACGCCTTTGTTGCGGGATCTGTCCAGACTGATCATGGAAGCCGCCCGGACAGTCGAAAACGATATTGCAGTTGAAGGGCATGTACAGGCGCAACCTATTGTCATTGCAGAACGATCAACCTGGAAGATGTCCGTGGCGCGGGCGGATGCCATGCGTAGGCTTTTGAAACAAACAGGGGTGCCAAGCGAGCGGATCGAACGAGTCACCGGGCACGCGGACCGCGAGGCCGCCGTCAAGAACCCGATGGCCGTTCGCAACAACCGGCTGGAGGTGATTTTCCTGAGGGAGTGATTGGCAGGAATAGCTTGGATTTTATCTGTTAGCCCTGCGTTAAGGCGGCCCGCCTATCTGTTGTCCAAATTCGGTCGGTACAGCAGAAAGGCGTGTCCATGACAATCTCTTCCTCGCTCAACGCAGGTGTTGCAGGGCTACAGGCAAACGCGACGCGGCTTGCGTCCATTTCAGACAATATCGCGAACTCTTCGACCTACGGGTACAAACGTGTTCAGACTGATTTTCAGTCGCTTGTCGTTTCGTCCAGCGGTGGAAGCTACTCCGCCGGGGGAGTTCGTGCCTCGACTTCGCGGCTGATTGATCAGCGCGGGTCTCTGGTATCGACGTCGAATGCAACAGACCTTGCCGTGCGCGGACGGGGTATGCTGCCTGTCGCGCAAAGCAGCGATGTGAACGTGTCGAACGGCAATAGCCAGATGTTGCTGACCACAACCGGCTCGTTCCGCACTGATGCGCAGGGCTATCTGCGGTCTGATTCAGGGCTTGTTCTGCTTGGCTGGCCCGCTCTCGCCGATGGGACAGTGCCAACGTTCCCACGGGATACATCGGATGGGCTTCAGCCTGTGCAAATCAATGTGAACCAGTTTTCGGGCGAACCGACAACAGCGATGTCGCTTGGGGTAAATCTGCCGGCCACCGATACAGATGCCGGCTCCGCGGGGGAAGCACAGTACCTATCCATCGAGTATTTCGACAACCTGGGCACATCTGAAACCATCAACGTGAGTTTCACACCGACGGTTCCAGGCACGGGCACATCAAATGAATGGACGATGCAATTGACCGACTCAGCCCTGGGCGGGGCAGTGGTCGGAGAATACGTTCTGACGTTTGATGACAGCCGGACTGCTGGCGGCACATTGGCGTCAGTCACAACGACAAGCGGCGGAGCCTATGATCCGGCCACCGGCAATATCGTCATCAATGCCGAGGGTGGCCCCCTGGAAATCAATATCGGGCAATTGGGCGAAAGTGATGGTCTCACACAGCTGTCAGACAGCTTTGCGCCGCTGTCGATCTCAAAAGACGGGTCTCCGGTGGGCAATATGACAAGTGTGGAAGTAGATGCGAACGGCTTTGTGACAGCCTTCTTTGACACTGGAATCAGCAGGACAATCTTTCAGATCCCGCTGGTCGACCTTCCCAATCCGAACGGCATGGTGGCCCTGGATCAGCAGACATATCTGCCCTCCCCCGACAGCGGGAGCTTTTTCCTATGGGATGCAGGTGACGGGCCGACCGGGGATATCGTCTCTTATGCGCGCGAGGAATCCGCCGTTGATGTTGCTGGCGAGTTGACCGCCATGATCCAGACACAGCGGGCGTATTCGTCAAATGCCAAGGTCATCCAGACTGTGGACGAGATGTTGCAGGAAACCACCAACATCAAACGATGACACCGTCGATTTAGGTAAACGCAAGCGGGAGTAGGCAGCATGTCACTGACCAGTGCACTTTCCTCAGCCATGTCTGGTATCCGAGCGGCAAGCCGCGGCTCGGAAGTCGTATCAGGGAACATTGCGAACGCAAACACTGCAGGATATGTGCGCCGGACGCTCTCTATTTCGTCTGAGAGTGGCGGCGGGGCGGTTGGCGTTCGGATCAACGGGGTGACCCGGCACGTCGACCAGCAAATCATCAACGACAGACGGATTGCCGGGGCTGAAACCGGATACCGCAGCGAAACAACAGCGGCACTGACGCATATAGAAAACCTAATCGGAACTCCAGACACGCCTGGATCGCTGGCCGCACGTATTTCGGATTTCGAACAAAGCCTGATCACGGCGAGCAGCAGACCCGACGCTGCCGAACGTCTAACCGCGGCGGTCTTCGCAGCCAAAGACTTGACCAAATCAGTCAACTCTGTGGCCCAAGGCATTCAGGATGCGCGCTCGCAAGCCGACCACAGCATTGATACGCAGGTAAAGCGGCTGAACGATGCCCTCCAAGGAGTTGAAACGCTGAACGCACACATTGTGGCAAGCAATTCCAGCGGCGCCGATGTGGCCGCGCTTCAAGATCAGCGCCAACAGCTGATTGACGAGATCAGTGAGATGGTGCCACTGCGGACAATACCGCGAGATCGCGGCGCTGTTTCGCTGTACTCCACTGGCGGTGCAATCCTTCTCGAAGGCCAAGCGGTCGAAGTTGGTTTTGACGCTGCCCATCTTGTCACCCCATACGAGTCTCTTGAAGATGGAACACTCTCCGGCCTCACGCTCAACGGGGTTTCGGTCAACACATCTTCAACAAATGGTCGCTTGCACGGCGGAACGTTGGGCGCACAATTCGAAATACGGGACGAAATTGCCCCGAACGCCCAAATGCAGATCGACGCCCTTGCCCGCGACCTGATCGAACGCTTTGAAGACAGCACCGTTGATCCAACTCTTGCGGTCGGTGATGCAGGACTGTTCACAGATGCGGACAACCCATTGGATCCGGCGTCCGAAGTTGGCCTGGCCAACCGTTTGTCCCTCAATACCTTGGTGGACCCCGACCAAGGCGGCGAAACCTGGCGCATCCGCGACGGTCTGGGCGCAGCAGCACCGGGCGATGCCGGTGACGCAACACTCCTAATTGCTTTGACCGATGTGTTGGATGCAACCCGCCCACAGGCATCCGGATCATTTGGATCATCTTCACTCAACTTGGCCGGGGTCGTGGCAAGTATGTCGTCCCAAGTCGGGATAGAGAGGCTCAGAGAAGACCAGCAACTGTCTTTCGCATCGGCTCAATTCTCTGAACTCAGGCAAATCGAGTTGGCAGATGGCGTCGACACCGATGTAGAAATCCAGAACTTGATAATCCTGGAACAAGCTTACGCAGCGAATGCGCGCGTTATTTCAACGGTTGACGAGATGTTCGACACCCTTCTGAGGATTTGACGATGAACAGTTATGGATTGGGCGATCTCGCACAGACATTCATGTTGCAACGGCGCGGTGCGGCCATCAAGGCAGATATGGTCCGTCTGACCGAGGAGTTGGCGAGTGGACAGGTGAGCGACGTCAAGTCCGTGCTTGCCGGCAATGTCGGCTACCTGTCGGACATAGAAAGCGATTTGCGGAACCTCTCTGCTTACAAGGTCGCAGGTACCGAAGCCGCGCAATTTGCATCCTCGGTGCAAAACGCGCTTGATCACATGGACGCAGGGGTAAGCCAGCTCAGCACAGACCTGTTGACGGTAGCGGCCAGCGCCATCGGGCCAGTTCTTGACCAAATGTCGGCCGCTGCGGAAAGTGAATTGCGCAGCCTCGTATCCGCTCTCAACACATCCAGTGCAGGACGGTCTATCTTTGCAGGTGCCGCAACTGACCAACCGGCCTTGGCCAGCTCTGACGTAATCCTAGCTGATTTGCGGGCGGCCATCGCCGGCAATACAACCCCGTCTGATATCGAAGCCGCTGTAGACCAATGGTTTGACGATCCGGCTGGTTTTCGTGCGTCGGCATATACTGGATCCAACACCTCAATTGCGCCATTTCAATTGGCAGAAGATGAAAAGGTCGCGGTGGACCTGAAAGCGGATGATCAAGTATTTCGCGACTTGTTCAAGGGTGTCACTCTCGCAGCCGTTGCGGCCGACAACGGCTTGAACCTGTCGGCGGAAGACCGGCGGGCACTGCTGGAAACAGCTGGTATCAACCTCTTCGAGACGAAAGCACAACTGACCGCAACTCAAGGCAACTTGGGCGCTGCCGAGGCACGAATTGATACAGTCGCAACCCGGAACGCCGCCCGCGATACGTCTCTACGGCTCGCAAAGAGCGCACTTCTGAAAGCCGACCCGTACGATACAGCAACTCAATTGGAGGCAGTTCAATTTCAGCTTCAAAGCCTATACACTATCACATCGCGCATGTCCGACCTCTCATTGGTCAATTTCATCAGATGATACGCGCCCTTGTCTGCCTGTTCGCGTTGTTCGTCGCTACCGTCACGGCAGCGGGTCCAATTCGCATCAAGGATCTGGTCGACTTTGATGGTGTCCGCGGCAATGACCTTGTCGGATATGGCCTTGTCGTAGGACTCGACGGAACCGGAGACGGACTAAGAAACGCGCCCTTCACCGAAGACATTATGACGAACATTCTTGAACGGTTGGGCGTAAATGTCACCGGAGAGCAGTTTCGCCCAAAAAACGTCGCCGCCGTCATCGTGACCGCGACCTTACCACCCTTTGCACGCAGCGGCAGCCAGATTGACATCACTGTTTCAGCTATTGGTGACGCTAAGAGCCTACTGGGTGGAACACTGGTCATGACCCCGATGAATGCAGCAGATGGTGAAATCTATGCAGTCGCGCAAGGCACGATAATCGCTGGAGGTGCAGTCGCTGAAGGAGATGGCGCCCGAGTTACGCAGGGCGTGCCAACATCCGGCATTATCCCATCCGGGGCGCGCATTGAACGTGAGATCGACTTTGAACTCAGCAGCTTGACCGACATGCGCCTCGCGCTTCGTGATCCTGATTTCACGACAGCTGCACGAATTGAAGAAGCCATCAATGCGGTCTTTAGACAACCCGTGGCAACAATGCTGGACTCTGGCACAGTTTCATTGAACGTCCCCCAGACACGCGCCAGATCCGTTGCGCATGCGCTTGGGCGGATTGAGAATATAGCGGTTGAACCGGAACGAAAAGCTCGTGTTGTGGTCGATCAACGCTCGGGAACAATCGTAATGGGCGATGAGGTTCGGATCTCGCGCGTTGCAGTCTCACAGGGCAACCTTACGTTGCGTGTCCAAGAGCAACCGCTGGCCGTACAACCCAATCCCTTCGCTGACGGCCAAACCGTGGTGGTTCCAAGGACAACTGCTGACCTGCAAGAGGATGATGGTCCCGGCCTTGCAGAAATCCCCGAAGGTGCATCGCTGTCACAGGTGATTGCAGGCCTCAATGCACTTGGCGTTTCGCCCCGTGATATGATTGACATCTTGAAAAGTATCAAAGCAGCCGGAGCGCTTCACGCCGAATTCGTTGTGAGATAGTGCATGCATACAAGGCAGATATCTTTTCTTTCTTTGAACCAGCAGCACAGGTTCAGAGAGGTGGTCGCGGAATTTCGGACCGGTCGTTAAGGTGGATCGCATGATGAAAGTGACGATCCAGAATGAAGAAAC
>NZ_CANNGP010000077.1 GCF_947504105.1 uncultured Tateyamaria sp. | reverse complement strand
TTTGGACAACCCATTTGGCTTAGATCTCCACGAGGAAGAGGATGAAATGCAAGAGATCGACGACTTCTTTAAAAATTGGTAGGACAGGGCGAGGTCCGCGAGGGAGTGAGATATTCGCCTCCCATCTTCGCCAGCATAGTGGCCAGTTCAACGGACGGGCACCGCTTACAGACCATTGGTTTTGGGACTTTGAGCGCGTTGGATCTGATCGCTGGATAACGCGCGAGGTCGGCCAGGCTTTGAACCGCGCGCGCGGGCTGCCGCAAGACCGTCCCGTGTACGCTGCCGGATGAGGTCGCGCTCAAATTCGGCCATCGCAGCACACATGTGAAACATCAAGCGCCCGGATGGCGATGATGTATCTATGTCTTCGCTCAAGGAACGGAAGTGCACCCTGATCTGTGCCAGTTTGTCTATCGTTTCAATCAGCTGCTTTAGGGAGCGCGCCAAGCGGTCAAACTGGACCTGTCACGCTTTAGTGCCGCCCCCAGTGCTCCGAGCGAGTATGGAGGGTATCGTTAACCGCAGATCGGTCCACACGGAGTTTGAAGCGCTGTCCGCGCATTTGCCTCCTGCAAGTGGTTCCGAAGACTTTGCTAGTATTCAGGCTCGGCTCGACGTGGCTAAATCGATAAGGTTGTTTGCCTAAGTGAATGGTCAGTGATGGACTCTGAGTGTGGTGAGACAATACCAGCGCTGGCATTTACGCTTGCGACCCTTTCGTCCTGACGATTTTCGGTTTCTGCAAGATTATGCCCTGAAGGAGTACTTTTGGCGCTTTTTGCCGCTAGAACGGCAAACATCTGACAGCGTCCGTTCATTTCTAGACCGTAGGTTGGAAGATGAATGGGGTGATGGTGGTTATCACTGTGCTGTTGAGTTGATCGACGCGCAACGATTGATCGGAACAGCACGTATTTCAGTCAAGGATATCACACATTGCAGTGGGGATATTGGTTATGCGCTGAATGAAAATTTTTCAGGCGAAGGTTACATGACCGAAGCTGTGCAGAAAATTTTGCAGATTGGATTCGATCAGCTTTACCTCGAACGCATTGCTCGGCGCAAGATTGCAGGCTGGACCGCAAGAAAGGAATCTCAATCCGTTGAACCCGACCTAACGCCTTCCGGCGATGACGGCTAGGTATTCATTCCCGTCGAAGGTATTCCTACCTTCACCAAAGCTCAGCTGAATATGAAATCCTCCGCCCTGAGTTGATTTGCAGTCACATCTGTCAACGTGATTATGTCATCATCGTCGTAAGCAATCCGCGCACCTGAAGAGGTGTCCGTAATAATCAAGTCGGCGAAGTTCAGCCCCGCAATTGTGAACTCAATACGATCTTCGCCGATCTCAAAGTCTGTAATCACATCTGTACCATTGTCTTTGGCAAAAACGAACACATCCAGATATGTGCCATGGCTGCCACCGGTCATGATATCGTCTCCGAAGCCCCCGATAAGACGATCTGAGCCCGTATCTCCGTAAAGAGTGTCGTTTCCCTTTCCGCCATCGACAATGTCGTCCCAACTCCCGCCGCGGATCAGATCTTCACCTGCACCACCGTACAGACTGTCATCGTCTTTCTGGCCAACCAGTCGGTCATTTCCGGCACCGCCGTACAGTTCATCTTTGCCATCGCTGCCATAGATGTTGTCGTTACCGTCTTCACCAAATACTTTGTCGTTCCCGCGACCACCGATTGATACGTCATTGCCCAAACCGAGGTGAACGATATCGTTTCCTCCATGTGCCCAGACTTCGTCGTCGCCATCTCCGGACTGGATAATGTTTGCACCTGTTGATCCGTTTAATGTGTCGCCGAATATCGATCCAATCAGGTTTTCAATGTGGCTCAACGTGTCACCTTCGGCGTGTCCGCCGGTTCCGAAACCTTGGAGAAGATTGATCAGAACAGCAGCATTGGACCCAAGGTAGGATGCCGTATCAGTCCCGCCTTGCCCGTCAAGAACGTCGGCTCCTGAACCACCCATGAGCAAGTCACTGGCGTTTCCACCTTGGAGAGTGTCGTTTCCGCCAAACCCTTTCAGGTCAACCGATTTTGTGACGCCAACCGAAGAAAGATGATTTGCCCGGGCGTCGCCATATGCACCATCTAATCCGTTTGCCGCCAAGTCTACGGAACTCGAAGACTTCCCACCTGTCGTTGCAAATTGCAGGGTTTGCCCGGTCTCAAATACAAGGTCGAAGCCAATATCGGTTTCAACGCGTTTGGTGCCATCCGCCACATAGGAAACGGCGACGTCGCCAACTCCGCCTAAAACAGTTTGACCGTTGCGGATGTAAGACGCTGTTCCCAGCAAAGAACTGTTGAACAGCTGCACGTTGTTGTCTTGGTCTGAATAATGCGTTTCATCATCATATGTGAGATTGATCTGGGTAAAGCCAAGCTCATCAAGAGTTTTAAGTTCACCCGCATCAGATACACCATTCAGATTTGCGTCCTGCCAAACCCGCAGCTCCGACCAAACGGCGTCTGCATTGCTCAAAACACTGTCGTTGTTCCCACCAAGTTCAGCTGAGGTATCAAAAAGAGCGAGCGCCTGAAGATCTGTGGCTCCGTCAAAATTAAGCCATTCAGACAAGACCAGTTCTGCGGTTTGATCAATTTTTCCGTCGCCTGTGCCGCGTGAACCATCAGCATTCAGGTCAATAACAAGAAATGCGTCGTCTACATCCACCCAATCTGTGTTTTCAAGAAAACCGTCACTGTCCATGTCAAAACTTACAGTGCCCTGGACCTCGATTTCGATACCATCCCCATCCATATCCAGGATAATCGGTTTGCCGCGGTCACTACCCTGACCATCGTTTGAATCATCGCGCCCAAAGACAGAACCGATTGCGTCACCGATGCCGCGCGCAACTTCTCCAATTGCGTTTCCGATACCGCGCGCCACATCGCCGATGGCATTCCCAATTCCACGACCGACATCCGCGATCCCACCAATTATGTCACCGTTGCTGAAGCTTTCCGCTGCATCCGAAAAGCCCTTGGACAGGCTTTGACCTGCGGACACAAAGCCATCGACCAGATCTCCAGCGGCATGAAATGCACCAGAAACAACATCGCCCACAGCATCACCGACATTACCAAGTTTATCGAAGAAGTTATTGTCGATGGAGTTTCCCAGAACACCGAGAGTGCCCGATTGGTTGTGAACACGCACACCTCCGGCAACGTAGGTATGCCAACCGAGAACCTCAAAGTTGTAGGTCTTCCACCCTTCTTGCACCTCTTCTTTGAATGCTACACTTCCGTTGGTCATCATCGTCCTGACTGACGAGCGCTCGAACATATGGGCAGTTTCGGCCGAGTATTTCATCGATGTCGCCTTGACAGAAATGATCTGGCCGCTTTCGTCGACGATCCGGGCATTGCCGCCGCCGAGCCGAACGAGGTGCCCGATTGCGGTGAAACTACCGGTTTCATCCAAAAATACGTGTCCAGGCGTGACGTGCAGCGGCGTACGGCCATCTGCGAAATCGAGACGAATAAATTCCTGTGTTACGCTTGTGTAGAGCCGAACAACCGGCTTTGTTTCGAGCGCGCCCCTGCCAAGGTCATCCCGCTCGGAAAAGCTGCTGACAAAAATGTCAGGGCGAATGCTTTCAATCGGAACTGACTTCCCGTCACCAACGGAGATCAAAGTCCCTGCAGGAAAGCAATCTGCTCCCCAATAGCCATTATGGTCGTAGATATGTGGGGCGAGGCCAGCTGCCATTTTTTGGGCCTGCTCGGTCGTCGTGCTCCCGACATAGGTATTCTTAACAGTGCCGTCGCTATTGTATTCGGTTCGCGTTACCGTTGCGCCGGTCGTATTTACGCCATCCGCCGGCGAGTATTCGACCCTAGCATAGCTTCCGTCAGAAAAAACTTCCACGTGATCGTATGTGCTTAGATTGCCATGCGGGCCCGAAGATTGCCCCCCTGCCGCAAAACCATAGGATAGTCCAAGGTTATCGGTGCCTATGCTAACACCGCCGAAGACACCTGTTGTTCCATCTGAAAAGCGAACGACGCCCGCATCAAAAACGCCATATTTTCCGCCGATGCGAACGTTGCCTTCGTTATCAATATTGGCAACAGGGTTTTGAGTGCTGGCACCAATCTCCCATGAGCCTTCATCTGTAATTTGATCGTATTGTCTTGAGAAATCAATATAGCCAATTCTCGCACTAAATGACGAGCTATTGTGTTGGATACCATCAGTGTAAAAATCAACGCCGTCCACAGTCGTGACATAACTTCCGTTTACTTCACCCATTTCTGTCTCCTGCACATAGTTACATTGATATATTGTCTTGTATTTACATAGGCTTGCACTCCCCCTGGCTTGCGATGCTGAATGGCTTATTCAGGTATGAATGCGACGCAAATCTTGCCGAACCGCCTTCGAAAATTGTCAGTAGATGAACTGTATTTCGCTCGAGGTGCGAAACATAAGAAACTGTACCGGAAACAATACCAGGAGCTTCATCAATTTGCTTTATTGCCTTGAGACTCATACTTGGCAAAACAAGTGTGGGTTGATTGCCCTCAGCGTTTTCCACCGAAATGTTTATGGGAGAGTCTTCAGAACATCCCGTGTCTTCATAGCAGTTTACCTGAAAAACACATGTATATCCGTCTGCTGCGGTCGCTGGAGCCACAGATAATATGATGGTAGTGGCGGTTAGAACAGGTAAAATCTTAAGTTGTTTTAACATAACTTCCCCCGACAAACTTGTAGCCGATGCGCTTTGCCAGCTTGTGAGCTTGGGCGAGGTTCACACCGGACGTGACATGAAACAGAATTTCTTTTGCGCCTCTGGCTTTTGACCAAGTTTCCACGCCACGAAACAGACCAAGGGCGATTTTGCCGCCTGACAGCGATGACCTGATTGTCCTGGAAACATTCATGTTGTGGATGGTGGTCAGAAGAACATGAGACCCAATGTGGTACTCGCCGACCGAGCAATAGACGAAACCAACCGCGTGGCCGTGCTTTTCAGCGATCATGACCGCGTGCCGCCTTTGGTCTTTGAATGCTGACCTCGCGATCTTGCGAACTTTGTGCGGGTTGAACGGTATGTAACGGAACCTGCTTTCTTTATGAGCTTCTTGTGCAAGATGCACGAGAGCTGGCAGGTCCGCATCAGAAGCCGCCAGCCGAAAAAATAGCTCTGCCCCTGTGGCGGCGTTCTTGGATGTAGAGCTCTCACCGTGTTTCGTTGGTTGCAACGTCTTCAACATTCCGCTCTCAACTCAAATCACTCTAAGACGGCTGACATTTCTTATCCCGAAAAGTGGTTTTTTGTAGCACTGAGTCTGAACATGAGCGGTAAATGGCTTAACGTCGGGGCTCAAAAGTGCCCGTCCGTTGAACCCGCTCAAGCATATCAGATGCTGGCGCAAACCGCGGGTCCTTCAGCCACGTGTGGATCATGTTCGCGTTGAGGGAATACCTCCGTGCCACTTGTGCGACCGACACTCCTGGAGGTGTCGTTTACTGACAAATCTCACGCTTCTCGTCATCCGACCAGGTTCGACGCTTCCGTCGTTTGCCCATTAAACCGCCTCTTAATTTCCACTTATTTTAATGGACATGACCTAACAACTCTTGGTAGAAAACATAGCATGAGGAGTTATCGATCAGTAGCCTTTGTTTTTCTAGGAGGGATGGTACAACGGAATCGCCCTCCTACTGACCGAGCAGGGCCTTTGGCTTGTACAAATCCCTAGGGCCAGAACGAAGATCGCAGCGCGATGTCAGACGCGCCTCGTCCCAACTTAAAGGACAAAACTCATAAGTTTCTGTCAGCAGCGATAACGACTGTTTTTGATACTGTAAAACCGTCAAAGCAGACCTTGGCGCAGTTGCAGCGAACTGGCGCTTCGTCCCGCATACCGGACCTGTAGAAATCACTCAGGCAATGACAGCAGTGCGGGACCTTCCTGCCGTTGGACTTTGCATGCCGAAGGTCCGCTTCATTGCTGTAGTGTCGGTACAAGTTACCAAATGAGGGGAAACGCATTGTGATGGCATTGCTGGCGGCATTCACGTCCACCTTTCTTGTAGGCTATCTGTTTGGCTCGCTTCCAACGGGCTATTTGGCTGGTCGTCTCTTCCGAGGCATCGATATCCGAGAACATGGCTCCTTATCGACTGGCGCTACAAACGTGCTTCGGGTCCTTGGGCCGTGGCCAGGAGCCTTAGTGCTCTGCATTGATTTTGTGAAAGGTTTCATCCCGGTCTGGCTCGCTGTTTCGATAGCTGACGCTTCTCTGCTCTACCTCAGCGAAACGTCCATGTATGCGCTCGGACCTTGGCTGATGGCAACTGCAGGTATTGCCACGATCATCGGGCACAGCCGTTCAGTCTGGCTGAACTTCACGGGCGGGAAGTCAGCCGCCACCGGATTAAGGGTTCTCTTTGCAATATCCGTACCCGTTGGACTGGTCGCGTCATTGGCTTTCATCTTATCACTAGCTGTCTCCAGAATAGTCTCACTCAGCTCGTTGATCGCCGCCGCCTTTTCTGCTGTTGCTGCGTTGGTTTTTGGTGAGGCATTTCCATTCCAACTCCTGATAGTATCAGGCGCAGCGCTCGTGTTTGCTTTGCACAGACAGAACATTCAGCGTTTATTTAGCGGCAACGAACCTATGATTGGAAAAAGTGGCGGCGATCCGGAGCCGTAGCGCCGAAGCAGTCATTCGTGCATCTTTGCAGCATCGGTCAAAGAGGGCTCTTGCAGCAAATTCGCCGCGATGCTGACGAAGGGCCGGTTCGGGAAATACCGCCATTCGCTGCGCCGTGCGCGAACCGGTAAGACGGCGAGACAAACCTGCCATTGGACGAATGTCCGTTTACGCTGTTTGGTCTTGCTCTTCACCTGAAATGGCAGTGGGCGCCTCGTCACATACATTCTGCGCTTCTGATAGCAGCCACCCCACCACGTTTTGCACCACTCGCCTTCGTCCGGTTTCAGGATTTGCAATGATCCAGTAGTTTGTGCCCAGGTCGAGTTCGACATCTCCGAACGGGCGGAGAAGCGAGCCACTCGCAACGCTTTCCTCGATCAGGCGACCCCGCGCAAGAGCCACGCCCTGGCCCTGTTCGGCCGCGCGGAGGATCAGGTCAGAGGATGTTAAACGTGGCCCCTTCCGAACGTCCAGCCGCTCCGGGCCGACATGCTTCCGCCAGATCCCCCAGGACGTTGACGGGTCGCGGTCGTGAAGCAAAGGCATGTCCAAGAGATCGTCAGTTTCCGATGGCTTGCCGAGTTTCTCCCAGAGGCCCGGGGACATAACGGGGAAGACCCGCTCGTCCATCAACGGGATGGGGTCGACGTCCTGCGAAGGTTGCGCCCCCATTCGGATGTTCAGATCAGCTCCTGTTGCCATCGGACTTTTTCGGGCCTGATCGACAAGGATCGACACCTCGATTTTCGGGTGCGTCTCGGTCAACCCTGGTAGTCGCGGCAGAAGCCACCGCATCGCGAACGAGGGCGTTGTGGCAATAGTGACAGAATTCGCGCTCGACCCTTCGCGCGTTACAAGGACGGAGGCTTCGAGGTTTTTCATTGCGTCCAGTGCAGCTTTGCTGAGCGCCACCCCTTCAGCAGAAAAGATGAGGGCCCTTTGCCCATCACGGTTCTCGAACAGCGGAACCTCAAGCCACGCTTCCAGATCACGCAAGGCTCGGCTGACGACGGAGTGCTGAATCCCGAGAAGACGCCCGGCGGGGCGTATCCCGCCGGTTTCATAAACGGCCGCAAGGGCGCGCAGGAGGGTGAGAGGCAAGTCACGCATGGTGACTTTGATAGACCGAAACCGGCGTGTTTGTGAACAGACGGAGAGGGCGATTTCCAATATCTTGGGATCAGGAAAGGACGGCCTATGGGAATGCTGATCGACGGAGTCTGGTGTGATGAAACGGACCGATACATGCAGGGTGGCGTGTTCAAGCGCGAGGCGTCGGTGCTGGCGACTCTTTCGGCGCAAGAACTCGCCGCTCGTTTGCATGACAATACCAACGTCGTTCTAATCGTTTCGCCGAGCTGCCCCTGGTCCCATCGCACGACACTCATCCGTGTGCTCAAGGGCCTCGAAAACATCTCCGTCGCAATGGCCGGTGGCCCAAGAGTTGAAGGCTACACCCTGACCGATTTTCAGGACCCCGATCCGGACGCGGAGCCCATGCGACACGTCCATCGGCTCTATACTGCCACCGATCCGACCTACACGGGACGCGCGACAGTGCCGTTGCTTTGGGACAAACGCACGCGCAGAATTCTCTCAAATTCATCGGCGGTTATCGCGCGGGCGCTCGATCAGATCGGGAACAGTTGGCGACTTGTGCCTAAAATGCTGGCAGGCGAGATCGATGCCCTGAACACGCGCATTTACGAAGGGCTTGCCAACGCCGTCTACCGCGCCGGATTCGCCACTGCACGGCGTGCCTACGTGGAGGCCACCCGTGACGTGTTCGCAACGCTCGATTGGTTGGAATCGCACCTGGCCAATCGTCGTTGTCTCTTCAGCCAACAGGTCACCGAGTCCGATCTGTTCCTGTTCGCAACACTCGTCAGGTTCGATGCGGTCTATGCGCCGCTCTTTCGATGCACGCGGCGGCGGTTGGTCGAATATCCAGCCCTCTGGGCCTATGCGCGTGATGTCTATTCCTGGCCGGGCATCGCCGAAACGTTCGACTTTGAAGCCAACCTGACGGGCTATTTCCTGAGCGACACTGACAACAATCCGCACGGGATCGTGCCTGAACTGCCCGATACTGACTGGGCCGAACAGCATAGACGCGACCGGCTGGGGGTATTGACCGTTTGGCAGGACAGTGCGCTGATCCCATTTGAACATTTCACAGGGGCCGATTATGCAGCCTGATGTTCGCCCCGACCTGCGGGCAGGACTTCTGGCCTGGCTCATCACAGTGATTGTCGGAGCGGGCTGGCAACTCGCCACACGGTTCGGTGTCACGACGACGCTGACGCCAATCGACCTCGCGCTCCTGCGCTACGTGATCCCCGCACTTGCCCTGTTTCCAATTCTGATACGGCACGGCTTTTGGGCCAAGGACCGGTCCTTATGGATACTTGCGCTGATCGTCATAGGCGGTGGGGGCCCAGGCGGCGAAGGAGGCACGCCAGCGGATGACTGTGTTGCCGTCGCCATCCGTCTGACGCAACCGCTCGAAACTCTCTTTGATGCGCCCATTGTGCGTCGGTGCCGTCCAGGCAAGCAATCGTGCCAATTGCTCGCGAAACACTTGCCCCGCAAAGCCGCCGCTTTCCATCAGGATCGAACAGCGCCACGAGATCTTGGTGCCGTTGGCGATCACACGGCGGATCAACTCGTTGAATTGCACAACAATCTCGGGTGGCAGCACGATATCAAAGCCGGAAAACACACTATTGCCGATCCGCACGATCTTACCGTCGATCACATCTGCATGGTCAGTGAAGATTTGCTCGGACAGTTTGGGCCAGACAAGGTTGGAGATGTCCTTGCGTTTGATGCTGCGCCCCAAGCTCGGCAACCGCGCTTTGAGATAGTCGCCCGGTAGCGTTGCCCGCCAGGGATGGTTCAGACCCAATGTGTCCGGAGCCACAATCTTGCGGATCGCGTTCAGCGCCTCATAGTTGTCCAAGAGATCAAGCGCGATCCCGGCCGCACTGAAGTCCCGTCCCAGGGCGGTGACAAAACTGTCATGGCGGATGGCGAGACCTTCGAGAGCTGTATCGGGGATCTGACCAAGTGAGATCGGTGGTGCTGCATTCAAGACCTTGGTGCGTTGTTTCTGGCTGGCGCTGCGATCTTCGGCGGTCAGCAGGGACGGACGCGACCAGAGGGCGAGATAACAGCGTTCGCCGTAGAGCTTGGAGGGAAGCAGCTTGCGTCGCTCATCCAGCAAATCATGCAGATCAAGCGCGTTATCGCGGGCAACCCGCGCACTGTCCTCGATGATGGTCTCCACCTCGCGGGTGCCAAGTTCTGGCGAGTGCCCAAACCAAAACTGTAGCGCCAGTCCCGGTTTGGAGAAAAACGGCGAGAGACCCACCCACAGCCGGTCGCAGGCCTCGGTCACATCTTCTTCTCCCGGCAGTGAGCGGAACCCGTCGAGCCGGAAGAGCGACATCATCGATCCGTCATCGGCCACATTGTCCGCGAAGGCATCAATGATCGCGGCGTCTATGAATGGATCGTGCAGATCCTGCTGCGTGTCACCTATCAATCAGCCTCCGAAGTGACGGGTCAGAACTTCATGATCACCGTCAATATCGAGCGGCTGCAAACCTATGAATCCCCCTATGCGATGGCCATCTCCCGCTTCATCGCGGCTCCTGGAGGTGCCTGATGCAAACCACATACCGATCCTCAAAGCGGCTTCGCCTATCGAGTAGTTCTATCGCCCTCGTCTTTGGCTTGATAATAGCCCTGAACCTGACCCACCAGGCTCAGGCGCAGCAAGTTCAGCTTGATGCCAGCGGCGATGAGACCGTCTCGCCCGGAAACGAAGTTCAAACCCCCCTGCCCCAACCAACCAATAGACCAACCGCGACCTTGCCCGGTCAAGGCGACGGCACGACCGTTGTCAACATCGAGAACGGTGGGAACCAAGTGCCTGCGCAGCAAGACCTGCCAACAGGAACCGAACCGCTCACGCAGAACGAAATCAACCAACGCCTGCAGCCGGACCAGCCCCAACAGCCGCAAACGCTAACCGGAGACTTCCCGATCGTCGGCGCGCAAGAGCTGCTTCAAAGCCTTGATGATCTCGACCGTCCGCTGACGCCCGAAGAAATCACCGCCTATGGCGC
>NZ_CANNGP010000076.1 GCF_947504105.1 uncultured Tateyamaria sp. | reverse complement strand
CGTTTCTTCATTCTGGATCGTCACTTTCATCATGCGATCCACCTTAACGACCGGTCCGAAATTCCGCGACCACCTCTCAATGATAAATGCACCAACCCAATACAATGCCTTCTAGACAATTTCCCCCAGAGTTTCGAACAAGATGTCATCCAGAGAAAGGCCGCTATTGGGCGCGGTGAGCAGAATATCCCCGTAGAATATGGAGTTTGCGCCCGCTATGAAACACAGCAACTGGTCGCTGACCGAGAAGCCGTCACGGCCAGCTGACAGCCTGATCCGCGCGTTCGGCATCAAAATCCGGGCGGTTGCCACCATGCGCATCATTTCAGGGGGGCGCGTGCGGGGTAGATGACCCAGTGGTGTGCCCGGAACCGGGATCAGCGCGTTGATCGGTACGCTTTCCGGAACAGGGTCGAAGCTGGCAAGAACACCAAGCAATTCTGCCCGGTCACGCAGGCTTTCGCCCATGCCGATGATGCCCCCACAGCAGATATCCACACCTGTTGCCCGCACGTGATTAAGCGTCTCCAACCTGTCGCGATAGGTGCGGGTGCCGATGATTTCGCTGTAGAACTCTGGACCCGTATCAAGGTTGTGATTATAGGCCGACAGGCCCGCGTCAGCGAGCGCCTGGGCTTGATGGCGATCAAGCATGCCGAGTGTGACACATGCCTCCATGTCGAGCGCACGGACACCACGGATCATTTCAAGGACGGCATCGAATTCCTTGCCATCCCGTACCTTGCGCCAGGCGGCACCCATGCAGAACCGCTCCGCCCCGGCCTCCTTCGCGCGCGCGGCAAGTTGGACCACCGTGTCGGGGTCCATGAAGTGCTCTTTCTGCAGGCCGACTTCCTTGTGGTGGGCCGACTGCGGGCAATAGGCGCAGTCCTCCGGACAGCCCCCGGTTTTGATGCTCAGCAGGCTGGCCTTCTGGATGTCTTCAACATCGTGGTGCGCACGATGCACTTCTGCAGCTTGATGTAGCAATGTCAGCAGCGTGCTACGCAGGAGTGTTTCGGCGCGGTCGCTCAGTTTCGCGACCACTGTTTCTGTTTGGTCAAGCACGATTCAGCCTTTGATCCAGCGCTTGAGGGTAACGGGTGCGATCAGTGTTAGGATCGCGGCCAGGGCGACTTTCATCACATCACCAAGCAGGAAAGGGGCAAGGCCAAATTCCAACAATTTGTCCGTCGGAACAAACTGTGCGAGCCAGATCAGCCCGGCGGCATAGATAAGTACTAGACCGGCAGTCATCACTAGCGGTGCAGATTTCGATCCGAACCGATCAACAACCCATCCAACCAGGCTTGCTGCCAGCAGGAAACCGAAAAGATAGCCACCGGTCGGCCCAACCATATAGGCAATACCGATACCTTTTTCCGGTGTTCCGGCGAAGACCGGCATCCCTGATGCGCCAGCAACGAGGTATCCAATGATGCTGGCCGCACCAAACCGCAGGCCGCCCAGTCCAGCAATCAGCAGGACTGCAGCAACCTGCATTGTCATTGGCACCGGATAGAATGGGATGGTGATTTTTGCCGATAAGGTCAGGAGCCCGACTGCTAGGGCGAAGCGAATAGGAAAACTTGAGATGAGGGCGCGAGGTTCTGCAGTGGTGATGGACATGAGGCTTCACTTTTATCTATAAAAATGTAGATTGGATGACTCACTTCTACATATCATAGATAAATACACAATCAAGAATTAACCCCGCGACAGGTGCCGGACTAAGATGGCACAAGCCGCCTTCTCATCCGCTCTCTTGATGGCCTTCAGGATTGCGCTGTGATCTGCATCCGATGTACGGGACCAAGTCGTCTTCCAACGCGTATGAAAGCGAATAGCGGACAGCCGTTGAAGCTGTTCGATTTGACTGAGAAGCCTTGGCCGGTCGCATGGCTGCAGGATTGCCAGATGAAAAAGCCTATTCGCTCTTTCCCAAGAAATCGCATCGTCCGCTTTGTCACATGCGTGGCGGAAAACCTCCATATTTGCATAGTCTTGAGACGTTGCCCGCGTCACCGCCCGCCGCAATGCGAGCGGTTCCAGTGAAAGGCGCATCTCAAGAATCTCGTCATGATCTTGATCCGACAGCTTGAAAACCCTGACACCTTTGCGTGGGATCGCAGTTGCGAGTTCCATTTGTACGAGTCGCTGAAGCGCTTCACGAACTGGAACATGGCTGCACTGAAAGCGTGCAGCAATATGATCTTGCGCTAGTCGCGCGCCCTGAACGAGATCACCACGGATGATCTCTTCGGCCAAAGTGTCTGCGATAATCGCTGGTTTTATTGATAAATCGGGCATGGATGCGATCTACCCCGGCCTAAGTGATCCGCAAAGTACTTTCTTTTCAGCGGCGGTATAGGTCTTGCGCTGACCATATTTTTCGCCAACAGCCAAGGTCAAGTCACCGTCGAACCCGCCGGTTTTCGTCGTCAGAGTAACAAATGACAGCTGTTGCTAACGTACAGTCTGGTCCCCCACCGGAACAGACCTCAATGACCGGTCCTCACGCTGCGTCGCCGCACCCCGCATGATGCGCATGCAATACAATCAGCGCTGCGAGCGCACGCAGCGAAAATCAAAGACTTCTGCAGTGGGCTCTCTCGTTGAATCCGCCGCGCGAAGGACGAACGACCGCTCTGCTGAAAATCGCATGGGCAAAGAGCGTTCCGATATTTGGCGTCTACACGCTCTTTGCCCATGCTATGGTTGGTGCCAAGTGTTGACCGAAAGCACACGGTAGATATTTCAAGAAGGTGAAAGGGCAGGGCGGTGCGTCTCGATGTCAACCAAGACCGCCTCAGCGACCGTTACCCGCATGGGCCGAGACTCTGGCCTCTGACCAACCATGTGGCCGCGCCGCGCGCTGGCTCGGAGAGACAGGGGGCGGCGCACCTGGGCCACAGGGAGGGTAGGGGTCAGAGGCTCGGGGCAGAGGCCGCCTGCCGGCCGAAGCCTAGGGCGCGGTCCCAGTAGCGAAGCGACGGGGAGGGGCACGAACGGTGTTGTTGGAAAACCGCGTGACAAACGTTCTATTTTTGTTCTTATGTCCAACTATGCCGATTTTCGTCCGAGATTTGATTGACGAGGGTGCGATTGCCTTCATCACGTGCCAGGAGTGCGGACGTATGGTTCGCTTGGCCGGGCCGCGTTTGCTGCGCCGCTTCGGTGTCGAACGACGGGTGCGAACTGTTCTTCATGCTTTGACCTGCGAAAATTGCGGTATGCTTGGGGAAATGACATTGAAGTTTGACCGGCATGATTTGGCGGCGGCGCGACAGATCCGGGGTCTTAACCTGCATGACGATTGGCCGACAACGGCCCGTGACCTGGCTGATATTGATGATTGTGCCGAAGGAAAGATTGAAGACGTGTGTAATTTGTACTCGAATACGACGGCTAGCGACGCAATGCGGCAGCTATTTCAAATAGACGCATCGAACGACAGGTTGGGAAATGCGGAACCTCGGCCCGCAATCTTCCCGAAAAAACCCGCGCCGGTGGTCCGTCTCGACGAGGACGGGAACCGTGAGCTGATCGAGATGTCTTGGGGCTTTCTCACGCCAAACTTTTCCAAGAAGACGGGCAAACCGATCCTTCCGCAAGCTTGGAACAACGCACGCGATGATAAGCTGCAAAAGAGCGGGCTTTGGTCCGCCAGTTTTCGTGAACGTCGGTGTCTTATCCCTGCATCGAGCTTCAATGAGACGAAAGGCCGGCAACCCGCGACGGATTACTGGTTTGCTTTGTCGGCAGATCGGCCGGCAGATCGACCGCCCTTTGCGATCGCCGGGCTTTGGCGGCGAGAACAGAAGGAGCTGCGGGCACAAAGCACACATGAGCTGACACACACGATGGTGACGACAGAAGCGAATGAACTGGTGCGCCCGATCCACGCGAGGGGCAGAATGCCGGTAATCCTTGATCCGTCGGATTATGAGACATGGCTGACGGGCACCCCGGACCAGGCGCTTGCGCTGCTGCGTCCGTATCCGGCGGCTGGGATGCGTATCGTTCTTCAAGGTGTTGGGGTGAAGGCTGATCCGATCCTTGATGACACATGAAACCGCCCACCAGCTCTATTGGATATGATCAGCGGCTATCCGCCATCTTTTTTTGGGTGGGATTCCGTTGTCTCGCGCGCGCTGTAGACTGAGAAGCACGGTACAGGCCGGGAGGCCGATGGCCGTGAAGGTGAAGCCGGGGCGCAGGCCCCGGTGGATCTTCCCCACAAGGCATAGGCGACAAAAAGAGTGCCAATGCCCAGAATATTTCACATAACTCCTGTTACATTTCATTTTCGACGAACTGTTCAGGGTTCCTTGTGGCATCTGTTCGGTCGCGCGGGCGAGGATCCTGACTCGAGTGGGCGAAGACTACAGGCATCGGTCGGCCTGCCGACTAAAGCTGATGCGGCTGTGCTGGACGCCCCCAACACAATGAAAAAAAGGGCTTCGGACAACATATCTCGCTGGAACACCTGTTGCTGACTGCGCGATCTGTTCTTGAATATTTCACGATTTTCGTCTACATAAGGATCAGTAAAGGGATGGTCTAACCGTCCGTTCATTGGCGGGCCTCGGCTCGCCTTTGAATTTTATAGCCCCTCGTGAAACACATCATACTTGCCGATTTCACAGGTTGTTCCCGAACAAAAGTGAAGTTTTTCAAGCAATACCTCGATGGCGCGTTGATCGGTTTGGGACCGCTGACCGGTTGCATGAAGGTAGTGATTTCCGATGGGCCGCGCGGTTAGGTCGGCAATCTGAAGGCCGGTCGAATTACTTTTCTTGTCCATCAACTCAAGCCGAAAAGTCGAGTAATCGCGTGTTGACACCGGCGCCAAGAGCGAGCCTTGGACCGATACCTGCTTGTAGGCTTTGCTGAGCGCTTCATCTTCTTCGCGGCCACGTGCCTCAAAAACGATATGAAGCTCCTTGGCCAATTCGCCTGGGTCGTGGACCTTCAGGTAGTCCTCAATCTGCCGGAACCCTCTCGAAAGGGAGATGTGGTACGGATCGTAAGACTTATGCCATTCGGGCACTTTGGGCTTGTCGATTACGACGCAGAAGCATCGGAACTGGGCGTCTCGCATCAACTGCGTCAGCTCATCTAGAAAGGCGCGTCTGCGATCACCATGCAAACCTTCATACTTCGAACGAACAGCGGGGTCTCTAATCTTGTCAGACTTCCGCAGGTCTCGTTCATGCAAAATGATGTTGTCACAGCCCCAATATTTGAACTTCAAACGGTTGAAACGCGGGATCAGCTCGTCGATGTAGTGATCCTTCTCGAACATACAGTAATTGAGGCAGAGCAACGGGTACTCTGGCGCGGCTTTCCAATTGGAATGACCACTCTCGTCGACATAGACGACATATTTGCTGAACTCTGACATCACGGACAACCTACGCCAAATTGCGTATGCACAGCAAAGAGATATCCGGCGCAGCCATCATAGCCCACGCCGCCTGTGCAGCCCGATCAGGCTGCCAATGAGGTTCAACTTGCCCCTGTTGTGGGCTTTGATCATGCCGCGCAAGGCCCCGCCGGGGTTCATCACCGGCGCTGTGGGATGGTCGCGGTTGGCGTCGAGAAGCAGGATGCAAAGGGCGGCAGGGACCCGGCCCATACGGTCGCAAGCTGCCGCCCAGGCTGTGACGTTGATCCCCTGTTGTGGCAGGGCCATCACCTAGAGATTTCAAGCGCTCCTTCCTCTCAACCCCGTCCTTTTCCGCACGCACCTGGTCCTCCTCTGCCTGTCGCCGTGCCGCCTCGCGCTGCTCTGCGAACGGGTCTCCGTGCTTGACGACAAAGGTTGGTGCCGCTGCGGTGAACACTTCTTGTGAAATGGCATTGCCATGCAGGACTTTGCCAGCCAAATGCAGGTGCAGAAGTCATTCGCGCCTGCTGCACTCTAATTTCGACGGTCTGGCACGTTGTAAGGGGCTGCTACTCCGCAGCGGGCCGAAGTTTCCTTTTCGGTAAGATGACAGACGAAATGCTCTTGGTAATCAGATACCCAATGATCAACATCACCGCGAGCCATTGCGTAAAGACCGTGGTGAAATCCTTTAAGGTCAGAGAGTTGTGGTACATAAAGTACATTTTCGACATTCTCCATTTGTACAAGCGAGGAAGGGCCCTGCCCATGTTCTTTCGCGGCATCAACAGATTTACCAACCAAGAAGACCCGTTGATGAACGGCATGACGATACCGCACAGAAGTTGCAGTGCTAACAGCGGCATAGGTGTCAGAGCATCAAATGGCCCAAATTTTGATAACACGTTTTCAGCCGCATCAGGTTTGGCCCCGACACCCTGGGTCCGGAAGAAACAGGGCCACAGTGGGAACGTCCAGTACTTGACGACATCCAGTGGCTTGGTTAGCCGGGGGACCGCCTTTGGCGTACAGCCAATCAGCTTGGCCACTGACATCATGTAGGCCATGTAATCAACCAATACGTTATACTCAGGCGTTAGGTGGAAGCAGGTCCTTTCGGCGGCGGCGTCACTCGAAGCGAGTTGGTCATAATCCGTCGGCAGCTTCAAGTTGCCTATATGCAGCTGAGCAATGTAGCGAGAGACCATTTCCGCGCATTGCGGAATGCCACCGGAGTGTGGGCGTGCAAACCCGACAAAAGCCAGATGCTCGCCCATACCTGCTGGGAAGCAGTGCTTGAACCATGTGCGCGGGTTCGTATTCAAGACACCGTCCCCCTCGGAACAGGAGATCCAGTCAAAGGCCAGGTCAAAACCGGTACACGCCACGATGACATCGACGTCTAGATCATAGGCCTCTTGCTCATTCGGCACCTCCGTTGCCTGGAACAGGCTTGCGTCCCTTAATGTCAACATATTGTTTTCAATTGATATTTCAGGGGCAATCACGATATCCAGAAGCCCCTTGGCTGCTGCTGTCAGCGTAATCGCCGACTTCGTAGGCACCATGCTTGTATCGCTGGAGTAATAGTCGGATTCCCAGGCGCGCGCCGTAAGCGCACGAGACAGACCTTGCACGGAATTTGGGCCGTGTTTTTTGCGCACATCCGAAACCAGCCCTTGCAGCGCAACCGACCACAATCCCAGAGGCAGGTTACGAACGGCCCGGGTAATCGTTATGCTTTCCAAAACCCCGTTGGGTTTGTAATGCTGGGCCATATGCTTGTATTCGTCATATTTAGCATCATTCAGGAAAGGCTCAACAAAGCGGGGGGCACAGTCTGGGTAGCGACGCCCCCAAACTGTCACATTAGCGGCGGTTTCGGCCGCCGAACTTGCTACATCGGCACTCCCTTCACCCATCCCCACAACCAGCACTTTCTTGCCTCTCACTTGCTCGGCAGAGCGGTAATCGGTGGAATGAAGAATTTCTCCTTTGAACTGCATGAGTTCTTCGGGGATCTTTGGCTTGTTATTCGCGCCGGTGGCCACGATCAGTTTGTCGAAAATCTTGTCGGTTGTCCGCGGCTCGCCTGGATAGGAGTGGTTTGTCAGGCGTACTTCCCACTTTCCTGTCTGCCGGTTGAGATGCGCATTTTCGACAGTCGTTTCCAGCTGCATATGCTGCTTCAACCCAAAATGTTCGACATATCGAGTTAGGTAATCGAAATACTCGTCCTGAGACCAATACTTTACGCCCTTGTCGACATCCGGTGCGGGGAAGTCCGAGAACGACATGAAGATACTTGAGATCGTCAGGTGCAGATTCTCGAACGTGACGCCGGAATCAGGCGCAAAGACACCACCAAAGGACGACCGACTGTCGACAGCTATGGCGTCAAGCCCAGCTTCTTGCATTTCTTTCAACGCGACTAGCCCCGATGGGCCTGTACCCACGATTAGAATATTTGCAGTAGTCATTTTATCACTTTTCAAAGCCAGCTGGCGCTTGTGGCCGCTTTTTTGTCCGCCAACGATCTTGGTCGCGTCGAAACATCCCTTGCGAGGGAACAGCTTTCTCCGCCACAGATAACCTTTAGCAGAGCATTATTCTAAGTGTTCCACCCTGAAAGGTAGTAGCGCTGCTTTTTGAACAGCCTTAGGTTGAGTTTGTACCATTCTTTCATAGCTTGCAACGGCGTCTTGCTGGCAAGAGCTGATTGCGGCATTTTTTCGCCACTTTTTTGCTTGACGCATAACGGATACTCTAGGCTTCGGCCGGCAGGCGGCCTCCGCCCCGAGCCTCTACCCCCTGCCCTCCCTGTGGCCCAGGTGCGCCGCCCCCTGTCTCTCTGAGCCAGCGCGCGCCGCGGCCACATGGTCGTTCAGGGGCCAGAGTCTCGGCCCATGCGGGTAACATGGAGTAACAACGGTCCTTCGCCTTTGTGTCTACTGTTGGGCTCGTTGGAACTCGTATGAGGAGACCTGAGAACATGACCGCAACCGATGAATCGATGACCTATGTTGGCCTTGATGTATCCTTGGCAGAAACGCATGTTTGTGTCTTGTGCGGCGACGGCAAGACCCTTTTCCAAGGCGCTGTCCCATCTGAACCGGCCACCATCGCTGAGTGCCTTGAGCAGCACGCCCCGAATTGCCAGCGCGTTGCTGTCGAGACAGGCGCGACGACGCCGTGGTTGTGGCGAGAGCTGCGGCACCGGGATGTGCCAGTCATCTGTGTTGATGCGCGCCACGCCAATCAGGCACTTTCGATGCCTTCGGGCCACAATTTGTTCCGACACTTAACAGAAAGACACGGACACAACGAGCAAGTGGAAAGACCGATCAGAATGCCCTGTTAATCTGGCAGGGAGCTGTTTTGACAAAGGCATCTCGAAACCCACCCATTGGCGAGTTCTCAAAGGCAGCGATAAACAAACAGTTTTTGAGATCCATTGCACAGCTGAGCACACACCCCCAAGGGCCACTCAGAGCAATCAACGAATTGTCCAAGCATAGCATCATTGTGGTCATTTTTCCGTTGCTGCCAGGCACGTTTTTAGATGGTGCCGTGATGCTGCTCAAAGGAAAGACTCCTGTGATCGGTCTAACTTTACGCCACGACAGGATCGACAATTTCTGGTTCACGCTTCTTCACGAGCTGTCCCATCTGGCAAAGCACTTCGACATTCTTTCTTCGACTGACCATGTCTTCTTTGACGAGTTAGACATAGAGACAGACGATCAGATCGAAGCTGAGGCAGATTCACTCGCGAAAAACAGCTTGGTTCCATCAAAGTTTGCTAAGGTTTGTAAGAAGAAGTTCGCGCGGACCGAAGAGATCGAAAAAGCAGGTGAAGAAGCAGGCGTTCATGTGTCGATTGTCGCAGGGCGTTGGCAGAAGGAAAATTCAGACTACAAAAAATTCTCGCGACTTATCGAACGCAATACAGTTCGGGACATGTTACAGAGCGCGTGAGTTTTGTACGGCGCACTCCCGTACACTTGACATGTACGCCTATATCCCGTACATAATGCAGCAAGAGAACAACCTAGCGGCTTGATCAAATCGAGCCTGAAGCTGAAAGGAGACTACAATGTTGGCGTTTGAAGACACCACGGTGGCGGTCGACGAGCCCAAAAGCGCTCGCCTGGAAGCCCGTACACAGCCTTCCGTGAAGGACACAATCAACCGCGCAGCGACGCTGAACGGTGTTGATGTCAGCTCTTTTGTCGTAAATGCGGCCTACAATGCTGCTCAATCGACGATTGAAGCGCACAAGGTAACGGTGATTGAGAGTGAGGCGGACAGGAAAGCGTTTTTCGACGCTTTGGATAATCCGCCCAAACCAACGAAGCGTTTGGTCGACGCTTTTGCATTGCGCAAGAAACTCATTGCGAATGCCGAGTAAGACCGAAGATCAACCACCGTTTACAATTCAGCCGTTCGATCCAAAGACCCACGATCGAGCGGCTTTTTCTTGTGGCGTTCCGCAAATCGACAACTACCTGAAACTGACTGCAAAGAAGGGCAGTAAGGCGGATGTTGTGCGCGTTTGGGTAGTTGTTGACGAAAATAGCAATATCGTCGGTTTTTATGGCATCAATATGCATGCAGCCGATATCAGAGACATGCCGGAGCCCTACAAGAAAAAGGCAGGCAAACACGGTATGCTGCCAGCAGCTTTCATTGCGATGATCGGAGTTGATGAATCCCAGCAAGGAAATGGCATCGGTAGTGCTCTGGTCGCAGATGCTCTGAGCCGAATTGCCCGCGTGTCCGATGAGATTGGAACCTGTGTCATCATTTTGGACGTCTTCGATGACGGCGATGCCGAGACTGTCGCACGCCGAAAAAAGTACTATGAAGCTTTTGGGTTCCTTCCTCTTCCCGATCAACCTCTTCGGCTTTTCATGCCTGTTCAGACGGCACGGGAACTCGCCGGCTGATTGTTGCAGAAGAGAAGCATACATCAACCAGTCTCGTATCTGAAAGCAATGGACAGGGCAAACGCGGCTAAAGTGATGATAGGAGTGATTTTGAGTAGCACTTTTCAGAAAACAGGATTGGGGTCGAGCAGGAGACCGACGGCCATCTGTGCGTCTAAACAGTTCTTTGCGTCGTCAATGGTGAAGGACGCAGGAGCCGTTGTTCCGGCCATTTTCGTCAGCCGTTGCCAGCCCTCAAGAAAGTCTCGTAGCTTTGGCAGGTCGTCGATATCGGGACCATTTAGCCGGGCGACTGTCGGCAGCCGGTACGCCTCATCATCACTTGGAAGGATTGACAAACTTCCTTTGCCATCAGCGAGATGGGCGAGACCACGAAGGAGCTTGCACCAGTCAGAAATTGGGCGATTTCGATCACCAAAGATGCCTGTCGTTTCAAACAGAGGTGGTCGCGGAATTTCGGACCGGTCGTTAAGGTGGATCGCATGATGAAAGTGACGATCCAGAATGAAGAAAC
>NZ_CANNGP010000075.1 GCF_947504105.1 uncultured Tateyamaria sp. | reverse complement strand
CGCCACCAATGCCCCCCAAAGTCGAGAGAACACTGGATCAATCATCGCAGATCGATGCAGAAGTCATAAGACAAGCCAAGAACATAGGCATCGTCGCCATGATGACCCGTTGAGATAAAGAACAGATTGATGTCTTCGACCCATGTGTTGTCACGCCGTTGATCAGACAGATCCGCAATGATCACGAGGCTGTCCCGATCGAAGTCGTCATAGAATTCGGATCGAGTAATGGTGTTGAAAGCATTGAGGTAATTGTGATCAAGATGGGCCGTCCAGGCCAGTAGGTTGATTGGCGCCGCCCCTGCCGAAAAGACAGGCGTGTCATACAGATCATTGAACAGCACGATGTTGTTGGTGCTGAATTCATAGTCGTTTGAGTTGCCAAGAAGCTGCGGCACTCCGTCGACAATTGCCCCGCCGATGGGATCGTTTTCCAGGTCGAACGTGAACACTTCGGCACCGTTTGAAAGCACCGAGGCACCATCTTCGACAACGTAGTGGGACGCCGCCCCGACATAGTTGGCGTCGACAAAAAAGCCGTTCAGAAAACTGTGGCTTGTTTCGGCAAGGTTGATGGTTGCGCCACCACCAAGCGAGTGGCCCGTCACCAATATATCCTCTGCCGTCAGACCATTGGCGACAGCCAGATCGCGGATGGCGGCCAATACATCCGAGAACGCTTCTTGCGTATAATTCGGATTTGCACTCAGGAACTCGAGATAATCGAGAACGTCGCCGGTTGTGTCCCCCAAAAGATCGTCAATTGGGCCGGACGTGCCGCGGATGACAAATCCAATCTCGATCAGGTTGCCCGCATCGTCGTACTTACCAAGCACATCGGCCTGAGCATTCTTGAACTGCGGTGTCGCACCTGAAAACGTGTTGAACGCATCGGTTCGGTTGCTAGACAGCCCCAGATCGCTTGCAGTCAGCACCGTCCAGCCTGCGGCCGTGACATTGGCCAGTGCAATATCGTTGCGCTCCTGGCTGTCCGCTTTGAAAAGCGTTTCAACGCCTGTTGCTGCCACGCTTAGGGGCGAGTAGCCGTCTTCAAGGTACCGGTCGCGCTCCCCCGCGAACAGGCCGTGATATGCATATTCGATCAGGGCCAGTGAATCCTGAACGGTTTCGCGGCCATCTTGGCCTCGATAGTCAAATAGTCCCATTTTTCCTCCTCAGTGTGCTGAGTTTTGACACACATCGGAAGTGTCGAGGGAGGGTGCAAATTTCGTCAATGGCGGGAACTGGCGGACCTCAGGTCAACCTTGGCGTTACGTTACGTTACATTTTCCCGTACAGCGAGAATATGAGTGTCCTTGAAATTGAGCGTGGACCTCTGTTCCAAGCGTGACGATCAGATCCCATGTTGCTGCAAAACGCGCAGCGGCACGACATCCAAGGCACGTTTGTGCGTCGCGGCAAGGCTTACGTTGGGCGCACATCCTTCGTCATGCGCCTGCAAGAAGCGGGAAGCGCACAGGCACCAACTGTCACCCGGTTTGAGACCAGCAAAGCGATACTCGGGCCGGGGCGTGCTGAGGTCATTGCCAACATATTTAGAGTAGGCAAGGAATTCGGCCGTCATGACCGCACATACAGTGTGGCTGCCCTGATCCTCGGCGCAGGTGTTGCAATGCCCGTCCCTGAAAAAACCGGTAACTGGATCTATGCCGCAGACCTGAAGATCAGTGCCCAGCACGTTGACGCTGTCGTCCGGTTTCATCTCTTACTCCGTAGCGTTCACGATCTCTCGAAACATATTTATGTTTTCGTCATTTACACCGGTTTCCCGGAATTGTCGGTCGGCTGCGGTGGTTACGATCACGACACCTGCTCTTTGATCGATATAGAGGTATTGGCCATAAATACCACGTCCCATGAATTGACCGTCGGTCGCGCCCACGGGGATCCACCATTGGTATCCATAGCCTACGCGTCCCGGTTGCGTGGGGGCACTGGCTTTCGTGGACGTTTCAATCCAATCCATAGGTACTATTTGTTGCCCCCGCCACATGCCGTCTTGCAGGATCATCTGCCCAAAACGGGCGTAATCCCGTGTGGTGATGTTGAGGCCTCCGAGCACGAAGGCGACTCCAACACCGTCCGTCAGATAGAGCGGCGACCGGTCGAGGCCGAGCGGGCCAATCAGCTTTTCCGCCATCAGGTCGGGGATATCGCGCCCCGTGGCCCCGCGTGCGACCATCCCCACAACATGGGTGTCGATCGAGGTGTACTGCCAAGCCTTGCCCGGCTGGACGAAGGTTTCGGTCAGCCCGGCTGCGAAGTCATCCATCTTGCCGCCCAAAGCGAGAACACGGCCCATCCGGTTGATATCGCTGTCATAATTCAGGTAGTCCTCGTCAAATGTGACGCCGCTCGTCATTTGCAAGACATTACGGATCGTGGCGCCATCATAGGCTCCACCTTTGAGCATGGGTGCGTAGTCTGTGACCGGGGCATCCAGTGATGTGATCGCACCTTCATCAACCAGAATGCCGAACAGGGCTGAGAGATAGCTTTTTGCGACGGACCAGCTGATCCGCTGGTCATCGGGTTTCGTGCCTTGGTAGTATGCCTCGTGCACGATTTGACCGTCTTTGAGCACCAGCGTCGATGTGACTGTCCTGTCGGTGACCCAGGTTTCATAGGTGTTGGGCATATCCATGGCCGCGCCCACGAGCAACGGGCTGACTGGTCCCGAGCCGTTGGAGATTTCTCTATGGAGAAATGCCCCGTCCATGTTGGAGAAATTCGACACGATCCGATCTTCGTTGAATAACGAGTTGACCGCGAGCAATCGCGTGATCTCCTCTCGCTTCCAAAAACCAACCAACGCAACCGCAATAATCAACGCAATGATTGCACGGAATATCCATTTTAAAACAATTCGCATCTTTATCCTCCACCCTGCGCATTTATTCACAGGGCCGCATCGTCAGGCAATTGTGCCCCGGCGTCAGCCTGTCCAATTGATCCAGCGACCGTGAAAGTCGGCACGACCGAGGTTCAGGGTGACGTCACCGGGCCAGAGTCGCAAGGTCAGGGCCGCTCCAATCGCGCCAGTGGTGTCACCATCGGTCTCCATTTGCATCCAGGCCAGAGGTGTTTCCGGCGTTGCACGCGCGCCGGCGGCTTTGATTAATTCTGTGCCATGATCCTGTTTTTCCTTGGGAAAATACTGCCAAGCCACTGTGTGCTGGATCATGTGCATATGCCCCTCGGGTGCAGAGGCAAGGCGCGCTTCCAACCAATCGATGGCGTCCCCCTTGTCCACTTGTGCAGATAGGACCGACATGGCTGCGCGCGTTAGCTCCACGCGATGTGGCTGGTCTGCCCAAAGATAGGAAAGCAGGCGCAAGGTGTCAGTTTCATCTTTGAGATTCAACGGATTGAGGTCCACGCCTGACCTGTCCAAAATCTGTGGATAACTTGTTGGCGGCGTTGAACCTGACCACTCAGGTTTCAGCGTCAGAACAGCATCTTGCGGGCCGAAGCGGTCTCCGTTTGCTTCGAGTGCGAAATGGTCCCACATCAGGTTCAAACCACCGCTGGCACCCAGCTCTGACAAAACGATGGGGCGATCAAAGTAGGACGTCGCCACCTGTGCCATTGCGATCAGCGCCGCGCTGCGCCGGACTTCGTTTGTCTGGGGCGCGCTCAAGGTCCAGTCGAGAAAGAACTCCTCGTTTGTTTTCAGGGCATTAACGACGACTGTCTCAAGGGTTGCATCATCTGCGGTATTCGGAGGATAGGCGGCCACGAGGGCGGGGTCCTTGGCCTGCAGCACAAGTGCGTGCAGACCGCCTCCGATCCGTAGAGGCAGGGAATGGCCGGCAGGGCCAATATCCCCCTGATATTCCTCCATTTTCTGACCCAATGCGCTGGTTGCGTCCCATCGATCGGCAAGGATTTTCAACACACGTCCCATGAGGGGGGAGCCCATACGGGTGCAGGTTTCGGATTGATCGAGGAAGGCTTGGGTCAACGTCATGAAAAACGGTCCATCAGTTTCTGAAGGGCGGATCGTGTGTCTGCCTCCTTGGTTTTAACATCCTCTGAAGTCTTTGTTTTCTCTGATTTTTTCCTGCCTGAGCCCGATCTTGGTGGGGCGGTACGCAAGGCAACTGCGTTCATGAATTTCGCCCCATCCCCGGTCGCAAGATGTGGTGCACCATCCGAACAGCCGCGGATCACATCATCAAGCCATGCCTCATCCGCCTTGGGGAAGTCACGCAGTACGTAGCCTGGCACTGCATCCTTGTGGCCTGGATGACCGACGCCCAAACGGACACGGGCATAATCGGCACCGATATGGGCGTGGACGGAACGCAGCCCGTTGTGACCTGCGTGACCACCGCCCACCTTCCAACGCACCTTGCCGGGGGCGAGGTCAATTTCATCATGTAAAACAATGACATCCTCGGCGTCCAGCTTGTAGAACCGCATCGCGGCCCCCACGCTGTCACCCGACTTGTTCATGTGGGTTTCCGGCTTCAGAAGGACCGCCCGGTCGGACCCGAAACGGCCTTCGGACACCACGCCCTGATGCTTGGATTTCCACGCCGGGAAGCCGTGATCCGAGGCAATCCGGTCCAGAACCATGAACCCGATATTGTGTCGGTTCCGGGCATATTTCGCGCCTGGGTTTCCCAGTCCGACGATGAGTTTCATTGTGGTCCTCGCTTGATGTTGCAGCGCAGCATAGGGAAGGGGGCATGGGTGGTCCAGCCAAGTCTAAACGCACCGTGCGATGGGGGTTTAAGCGGCGTGGCGAATGAAACTGCACAGTTTCACGCTGAAACTGCGATATTCGGCCGGTCTGAAATCCCCGGTTTTCGCGTGGTCTTCCGCAAGCTGCACAATTTCGCCACCATACCGCGTACATTGCCCATCTCATGGCCGTTAACGCATTGGTAAGCATTAACCTTTGTGCCAGGCGGTTCACATTTTGTTAAAGACCGGTGGTCTGATCCCAAAACAAAAGGGCCGCCCCGATCAGGAGCGGCCCTCGTAACGTTGGTCCTTGTCAGGACGCTTTATTCTTCACCACCCTCTTCAGTGGTGGCCTCTTCGGCTTCGTCCTCAGCACCTTCTTCGTTCTCGGAAGACCGCAGGCCGGACGGCGCGGTGATCGTCGCGATCACAAAGTCACGGTCGATGGTCGGTTTGGCGCCTGCGGGCAGTGTCACCGACGAGATGGTGATGCTGTCGCCGACTTCGGCTTCGCTGACGTCGATGCTGATGCTTTCAGGGATATCGCCGGCTGTCACAACCAGTTCCACCTCGGGGCGGACCAGCGACAGCACGCCGCCTTTTTTCAGACCGGGCGAGACCTCTTCACCTTCCACATCAACGCCGATGAACAGGTTGATCTTGGTGGTGCGGCGCAGGCGCATGAAGTCCACGTGCGTCGGCAGGTCCTTGACCACGTCGCGCTGCACGTCGCGGCAGATGACGCGCACGTCGTCGTGCCCGTCGACCTTCATGTTGAACAGGGTCGACTTGAAGCGACCGGCTTTCAGCATTTTCAGCAGCTTGTTGAAGGGCAGATTGATCGGCAGCGGATCGTTGTCACCACCAAAAACAATCCCTGGAACCATGCCGTCGCGGCGGGCCTGACGAGCGGCGCCCTTGCCTGTCCCCGTACGTTCCAGGGCTTCGAGATCAGGAATCTCTCCAGCCATAGTATTTCTCCAAAGTTAGGGCAGGGTGCCTCCAAGGCTGTCACCCCGCGTGAAGGCTGCGTCTTAGACCGGTTCCCGCCGCTTGAAAAGATGCAAAATGCGCAGTCTTGGGCTGGACCATGGCAGCGGCCCGTGTCACCGCTTGGTCATGCGGATATTGAGCGATCTCTTTGCGTCTCGCCGCGCTTTGGCGGGCTTTGTTGTCGTGGGCTTTGGCTGGGCCGCGTTTTCGGCGCAGATGCCTGTGATCAAGGCGCAGGTGGGTGTGGGCGACGGGGCCTGGGGTACGCTGATCCTGATCGGGTCGACCGGTGCCTTGATGGCGATGTGGCTGGCGCCGTTGTTCTATCGTCTGTTCGGGCGGTGGGCGATGATCGCGGGGGCGGCCTGCATGGTGGCGGGGTTCGTGCTGGCTGGTGCTGCGCACACGCCCATTGCCATCGGCATCGCGCTTTTCTTTGCGGCCGGTGGTTCCGGCATCGCAGATGTGCTGGCCAATGCCGAGGTCAGCGAGGCCGAGGCGGACACGGGCCGCAGTCTGATGAACCTGAACCACGGCTTGTTTTCGGTTGCTTATGCGGTGGCCGCGATCGGGGTTGGGATTGCGCGTGAGGGCGGGTTTGGCCCCGTCGCGGTTTTCGCTGCCATGGGCTTGGCCGTCGCCGTTCTTTTCCCATGGATGGTGCTGCCCATGCGCACGCAGGCCGAGGAAGACGCGCAGGACGCGACAGGCATGCCTCGCGCCCTTGTGTGGGTCGGCGGACTTGTGGTTCTGGCGGCCTTCCTGGGTGAGGCGGCCTCCGAAGGCTGGTCGGCGCTACATGTCGAACGCACGCTGGGCGGCGGCCCGGCAGAGGGCGCGATGGGCCCGGCCTTGCTGGCGATTGGCATGGCTGTTGGCCGCCTTGGCGGGCATGTGTTCGGGGCAGGTTGGCCGCCACTGCGCGTCATGATGCTGGCGTCCTGCATCGCAGGCTTCGGGCTTGCGCTGGCGGGCATGGCACCGGGGTTGAGCACGGCCTACCTTGGCTTCCTGCTGGGGGGCTTGGGCGTGTCGGTTGTTGGCCCATTGGCGCTTGGCCTTGTGGGGCAGGCCGTGCGTCCAAAATATCGTCTGGCGGCGATCAGCCAGGCGGCGGCACTGGGATATGCGGCGTTCTTCCTGGGCCCGGTCATCATGGGCTTCGTCGCCGAAGGGTTTGGCCTGCGTGTATCCTTCTATGTCATCGCGGGCATCATGTTTGCGGTCGCGGCCATCCTGTTGCCTGCATGGAACCGGATGCTGACGACGCGCACCAGGTCCATGTCTTCTTCTGGCTGAAAATACCTCGGGGTCTGGGGCAGAGCCCCAGCCGGTCGCCGCAGCGCACTGCGGCGAAACCCCTTACTGCCAGCGCCCTTCGAAATCTTCGGGCACCAGCAGGTTGTGCCGCCCGAGATTGGCCACGTTTGTCTCGCCACACAGGGCCATTGTCGTGTCCAGCTCGCGATGAATCACGTTCAGTGCTTCCGTCACGCCAGCCTGCCCCATGGCGCCCAGCCCATAGACAAAGGCGCGGCCGATATAGGTGCCTTTTGCACCCATCGCCAACGCCTTGAGCACGTCCTGACCGGAGCGGATCCCGCTGTCGAGATGCACTTCGATCTGATCGCCCACGGCGTCCAGGATCGAGGGCAGGGCGCGGATGGAGGACAGCGCACCATCAAGTTGCCGCCCGCCGTGGTTTGACACGATGATGGCGTCTGCACCGACCTTGAGCGCCATTTTCGCGTCATCCGCATCCAGAATACCCTTGAGGATGACCTTGCCGCCCCATTGCTCTTTCAGCTTGGCGACCTTGTCCCAATCGAGGGTCGGGTCGAACTGCTCTGCCGTCCACGCGCCCAGGGATGAGGCATCGCTGATCCCGTCCACGTGTCCTACGATGTTGCCGAACTCGCGCCGTTTGGCTGACAGCATTTCAATGCCCCAAGCCCATTTTGTGGCGAGGTTCGCAAGTGTCCTGGCCGTCAGCTTGGGCGGGGCGGAGAGGCCGTTTTTCAGATCCTTGTGCCGCTGTCCGAGGATCTGCAGATCGAGCGTGATGACGAGGGCCGAACAGTTCGCATCCTTGGCCCGCTGGATCAGGCGGCTGACATAGTCCTGATCCTTCATCGTATAAAGCTGGAACCAGAAGGGGGCGTTGGTGAAGCCTGCCACATCCTCGATCGAGTTGATGGACATCGTCGAGAGGGTGAAGGGGACACCGAATTTCTCTGCCGCCCGCGCCGCCTTCATCTCTCCATCCGCGTGCTGCATGCCGGTGAGGCCCACGGGGGCGAGAGCCACGGGCATCGCGACGTCCTGCCCGATCATCTGGGAAGCGGTGCTGCGCCCGGACATGTCGACCGCCACGCGCTGGCGCAGGCGGATGTCATCAAAGTCGGAGGAATTGTCGCGGAATGTCTGTTCGGTCCAGCTGCCGGATTCGCAGTAATCGTAGAACATGCGGGGCACGCGGCGTTCATAGAGGCGCTTGAGATCTTCGATATTGGTGATAACGGGCATGGCGAACCTTCGGTATTGGTTAGGTTTGCTTACCAATTTGGTACATTCCAGACAAGAGATGATGTGGCCTTCAGGGTTATAGTACGAAATGGCACTTGGTTTGTGCGATATCGTATTATATCAGCTGTGTAGTTCGAAATCGTACCAATGGAGATTCCGATGCCCTTATCCCGTCGTAAAACGCTTGCCCTGATTGGAGGTGGATCGATCCTCGCCGCCTCTGGTGCCGGGGCGTTTGCCGTGACCCGCACGCCGCAGACCGCACTGAAACCGTGGTCGCTTGCAGGCACCTATGCCGAGCCCCGAATGCGGGCGCTGTCCTATGCCATCCTCGCCCCGAACCCGCACAACCGGCAGCCCTGGCAAGTTGATCTGCGCACCGAAGGCGAGGTGACGCTGCGTGTCGATACGGATCGCCTGTTGCCCCATACCGACCCGTTCAGCCGTCAGATTGTGGTGGGTCTGGGCTGTTTTCTGGAGCTGATGGTGCTGGCCGCGGCGCAGGATGGGATTGGGGTGGAGCTGGATGTCTTCCCCGATGGAGAGGGCACGACCGCGCTGGACAATCGCCGGGTGGCCGTGGCGCGGCTCACGCCTGGCGCGGCAGAGCCGTCGCCTTTGTTTACGCATGTGATGGACCGGCGATCGTTGAAAGAGCCATATGACAAGGAGCGGCCCGTGGCGCAGGAGGTGTTGCAGAGCATCATGGCGCCCGTCATCCGGGGGTCGGGCGTTGAGACCAGCAATGATCCGGACCGCGTTGCGGCCCTGCGCCTGCTGACCGCCCGCGCCTTTGACATCGAGTTCGAGACGCCGCGCACTTACAAGGAAAGCGTGGACCTGTTCCGGATCGGGCATCGCGAGGTGGATGCGAACCCGGATGGCATCGACTTTTCCGGGCCGCAATTCGAGGCCCTGCGTCTGGCTGGTCTGTTCAGTCGCGAGGCGGCGATGGACCGGGATGGGCTGTCTTACAGGCAGGGGCTTGAGATGGTGAAGGCCACGGCGATGACCGGCATGGCCTATGTCTGGTTGACGACGGCGGACAACAGCCGTGCCGATCAGATCACGGCGGGGCGCGATTGGTTGCGCCTGAACCTTGCCACCACAGCCGCCGGGTTGGGCATGCAGCCGATGAGCCAGGCGTTGCAGGAATTCCCGGAGATGGCTGCCCTTTACGATGAAGCGCATGGGATGCTGGCGCAGGGGGGCGAAACCGTGCAAATGTTGGGGCGATTGGGCTATGGCGCGGCTGTGCCGCAAAGCCCGCGTTGGGATTTGGAAAGCAAGATCGTGCATGCATGACACTGACCCGTCGGTCTTTTTCGAAGTGTTCAACGAGATCGGCATCATTGAACAGTTGAGCCGCGCCATTTTGGAGGCGCGGCTTCCGCATGGGCTGATTGCTCCGCATTTTTCCGTGTTGAACCACCTTATCCGTGTATCGGACGGGCGCACGCCGATGGAAATGGCGCGTGCCTTTCAAGTGCCCAAGACGTCCATGACCCACACTTTGAAGGGGCTGGAGGCGCATGGTTTGGTGGAAACGCGGCCCAATCCCGAGGATGGGCGGTCAAAGCGCGTGTGGTTGACGCAGGCGGGCCGCGATCTGCGCGCCGAGGTGATTGCTGCCCTTGGACCTGACTTTGCAAAGCTGGCCCAAGAGTTTGACGTGGCGCGGTTGGTCGAGATCCGACCGGTGTTGAGCGATCTGCGCGCCTATTTGGACGCCGCACGCGATTGACGTCGGGGTGGCGTAGGACACCTGCGCCTTACGCCATTGCCCCGGCGCGGGTGGCGCGATACATGCGCGCCCATGACAGAACGCCCACACCGCAACTTCTATGGACGTCTGAAGGGCAAGGCCCTGAAGGACAGTCAGAAACGTTATCTGGATGAGGACCTTGCCGCCTTGTCCCCGGGGCCCGTGTCCTGGGAAGACAATCCTGCGCGTGATCCGCTTGATCTGGATGCGCGGTTTGGGGGAAAGCCCGTCTGGCTTGAGGTTGGCTTTGGCGGCGGCGAACATCTTGTGCATCAGGCTGCTCAGAACCCGGATGTGGGCATCATTGGCGCGGAGCCGTACATCAACGGTGTCGCGATGCTGCTGGGCAAGATCCGCCGGGCCGGGGTGGACAATCTGGCGGTGCATCCCGGAGATGCGCGGGACTTGATGGATGTGCTGCCCGAGGCGTCGATTGACCGGGCCTTTCTGCTTTATCCCGATCCGTGGCCCAAGGCGCGCCATCATCGCCGCCGTTTCGTGACGCCGGAGCATCTGGACCCCTTGGCCCGCCTGTTGAAGCCCGGGGCGATCTTTCGTGTGGCCACGGATATTCCCGATTATGTGCGCCAGACGTTGGAAGAGGTGCCCAAGGCCGGTTTTGAATGGCTGGCCGAGCGTCCTGACGATTGGCGGGCGCCCTGGGACGACTGGATCAGCACGCGCTATGAGCAGAAGGCGCTGCGTGAGGGGCGGGTGCCGCATTATCTGACCTTTCGGCGGGTTTCCTAGGGAGATCTTGGGGGCTCTGCCCCCTGCGCGTTCCGCGCTCCCCCGAGGTTATGCGTAGAGCATTGCCTCCATTTTCCTCTCTGAGAAGATGAGGGTGGTCGGTTTCCCTGATGGCCATCGGGGAAGCTGGTGGCGGGCGGGCCTCCCCGAGGAATGACCCGATCTGCGGTCGCAAAATATCTTGCCACCCGTCACATTAGTCCGGCCATCCGAACGGTAGAGGGGCCTTCGCGGCCGAGCATAATCAAGGATGAAGACAAAGATATGAGCAGCAAC
>NZ_CANNGP010000074.1 GCF_947504105.1 uncultured Tateyamaria sp. | reverse complement strand
AGAATAGCAGCCTAAATGAACCCCTGATCCATCTTAAACCGGCTGCAAATTGGTCGAAAATCTAGGACCACCTCTCTCTATGGTGCGATTGCCAAACTGGACGGGGATGAAATGGCGGTTGATACCGACGCACTGGAGACCACGTTTGGTGTTAAGCTGACGAGCGTGCCGGACCACATCAAAAGCTGGGGATAGACATCTAGATTTTTGCGGCGTCAATCAAAGATCACAAACACAAAATGGTGCAACTCTTGTTGCGCCATTTTTTTACTCTGCGCATGCTGCTGTAAAATCGAAGTGTACGCACAACATCTATTGAGAAAGGCTTTGAGCCAAGCAGCTTTTCTACCCAGGTTGGTTAAACGTCCTGACGCACAGCGCCTCACACCACAGCCCCCTCCGCGCACCAGTCATGCATGTCTTGTCGTCACTCTGCGCCATGCGCTTGCGCCGCGCAGCCAATCTGGAGTTCGGGATGCTTCCTTAACTAGAGCAAACACCGTCCGTCGTCGGCGAGCCTGGACCGTGCGATCGGTCCGAACAACTACTGTTCCGATCCTAGGCAAGGTTGCATCATGCTTCTGGGCAAATCGGCGCAAACCGCTTGCTCTAAGCGATTCAATTGGCGCGAAGGGTGCAGTTAAGTGGCTTGTTCAGTGTATCAATAGCTCGTTGCGATGGCCCTCACACAGGGTGTTTGGGACATGGTTCAATCCAAATCCCACATGTCATCTCCGCAGGCGTCAGTGATCCAGTTTTTCCGCTGCAAGAGGTGCACCTCTTGTTTCAAGCGCACGATTTCAGCGTCTCGCTGTTTCAGCGTATACTGCAAGGCCTCGATCACGGCTTCGGCTGACTCTTTATCTGAACGGGTCAATTCCATTTTGTTTTTCCTGTGATCAACGATGGTCACAACCATCTGACGGCATTGACAACATCCACACCCCACAGGCCGGCGCTATCCCGTTGGCCCAAAGGTTTCGAAGTGAATGTTGGCCGCGGGCACACCGGCCTTCTCCAACCCATTGCGGATGTCCGACAAGAACTGGGCCGGGCCACACAGCATGTAATGCGCCTCAGCGCCGGGGTTCAGTGCAATCAAGGCTTCTGCATCAATCCGACCGGCGACATCGTAACGTTCACCGTCATCGGGGCGACTGTAAAAAACGCAGTTCTGTGCGCCGCTGTGGCGCGCAATCAGCATCTCGACTTCTTCGCGCAGCGCATGCTCACGTGCATTGCGCGCCGCATGAACAAACCAAACGGGTCGCGCGATGTTTTCAGACAAGCTTGCGTGCAACATGGATACCATGGGGGTCAATCCCACCCCTGCGCTGACCAGGACAAGGGGGCATTTACTGCATGGGATAACGAAATCACCAGAGGGTTGCGACGCCTCGACAATGCTGCCTTCCTGAATTTCGTCATGAAAGAAACGGGACACCAGCCCCTTATCTTCACGTTTTATACTAAGCCGATAGCTGTCGGTTGCATGTGGCGCACTGGAAAGCGAATAGCTGCGTTTGGATGTCCCGACCTGGCCCGGGATCTGAACCTCAACTGGCAAGTGCTGTCCTGCTTCAAAGGGTTTCAGTGGCTTGCCGTCGACGGGACTTAGGTAAAAGGACGTGATATTCTTTGCTTCTTTTACCCGGCGCGTGACCTTAAGGCGACGGGACAAGTGGTCCTGCCGCACCCAACGCAGTGCCACGGCACCAGGGCGTTCGACAACCGCATCAATCTCAACATCAATCACGCGCCAGGCATCAGCGTCATGTGTATTTTCAGGCTGCCAATCAACTTTGGCGCGGCCAGAGATGTGCAATAGGCTTCCCGTCTCAAAATCGACAAAGACAAGCCCGACACGTGGATCGACCAGCAAATTGCCGATCGTGTTGAAAAAATTGTTCCCCGAGTAGTCGGGAATACGCAAGTGACCGGCATCAGACACATGTACAAATCCTGGCGCACCACCGCGATGTGAAGCGTCGTACCCACGAGAGGGCACGTCGTTGCCTTTCTGGTGACCGGACCCGATGAACAGCGTGTCAGATGCCTGAACCAAAGCGATCTGTTCTGGCGACAGGGTTGCACTGGACAAGGCCTTTGCTGGTTTGGCGCGTGCTACCCGAGTCCAGGCGCGTTCGTGGATGTATTGCGGACAGTTACCGAATGTCTGACGGATATCTATGGCATAGCCGGTGTCGGATTTGTGGAAGTGTCCACTGAATCGATTGCGGCGCCGCGATGCCAGTTCAATCCCGACCACACCAACCTCAGTCCCTGCGCTGAATGCATCCGCCAGCGGGTCCTGATCGTCTATTCGGGTATCCAAGGTCAGTAACCGTGTATCAGGTGAACGAATGAAGCCTTCTTCCCCATCCACCAGTGTGACCCAAGTCTGCCCATCTGTACCCGCGCCAGAAACCACAAGGAAAGGCAATGACGTATGAAAGTCACGGTGCTGTTCCGGCAGGTAGTCGCGGATGAACCCGCCAGCCCACTGCGCCACATCGCCAACGCCAGCGCGGGTTTGCGCTTCAAGTTCACCTGAGTGAAATGGGGTTTCTGCAACGACGTGTTCCATGTTGGACACCTCTGAAATTGTGATGTCGGGCCACCGCAAGGGCGGCGACCCATTCAATCAGGCCAGCTCTGGAATTGGTGAGGTTGCCATGCCGACAAATTTCGGTTCGGCCTCGATCCGACCAAGCCAGGTGCGGATGTTCGGGTATGGGGTCAGGTCGACACCGCCCTCGGGCGCGTGGGCGATGTAACTGTAACCGGCCACGTCGGCGATAGTAATCGTGTCGGTTACCAGCCAATCGCGATCAGCGAGATGCGCATCCATCATCTTGAACAGATTGTGGGCTCTAGCGACGGCGGCGGAGTGATCCAACGGCGCGCCAAACACTTTAACGAGACGGGCCGCACATGGGCCAGAATAGATATTGTCGGCGGCCACAGTCAGCCAGCGTTGCACATCCGCGGCCTCCTTGGGGTCTTGCGGCATCCATTTGGAACCCTTTGCATAGGTCTGCACCAAGTACACCATGATCGCGTTGGAGTCGGCCAATGTATAGCCGCCATCATCAATAGCAGGGACCAACCCGAAGGGACTGATCTTGAGGTATTCCGGCGCTTTATGCGCCCCGTTGGCCATATCCAGATCGACGGTCTCATAAGGCAGGTCCAGCAGCGCAAGCATAAGCTCGACACGGTGGCAGTGCCCTGACTTGGGGTTGCGGTAGAGTTTGATGGGGGTCATGGGATCTTCCAGTTTCGGTTGACGTTCAAAGGCCAAGGTCGCTCAGACCCGGGTGATCATCTGGGCGCCGACCCAGTGGCCAGCGAAACTTGCGTTCTTTTTCGGTGATGGGTTTTTCGTTGATGGAGGCGTGGCGGTAAGTCATGAAACCATTTTCGTCAAACTCCCAGTTTTCGTTGCCATACGCCCGAAACCAGTTGCCGCTATCGTCATGGTATTCATAGGCGTAACGCACTGCGATCCGATTGTCGGTATAGGCCCAGAGTTCCTTGATCAGACGATAGTCAAGTTCCTTGTTCCACTTGCGGGTCAGAAACTCTTCAATCTGGGCCCGGCCTTGCGGAAACTCGGCCCGGTTTCGCCACTTGCTATCGACGGTGTAGGCTAGGGCCACCTTGGCAGGGTTACGCCCGTTCCAACCATCTTCGGCCAGTCGCGCCTTTTCTTCGGCAGTTGCCTTACTGAAAGGCGGTAGAGGGTTACGAGGGGGTTCAGTCGACATCATCAAGTCCTTTAGGTTTCTGGTTTGGCACGGTCACCCGTGCTTTCAGATTTGATAACAATTTGCGGCTTGTGGATTAATTCATCAAATATGAAAGACATTACTTTGCAAAATGATAGTTATTGAAAGGGTAAGATCATGGATAGATTGCAAAGCCTCGAAGTGTTTGTTGCCGTCGCAGAAGCGGAAAGCTTTGCTGGTGGCGCACGTAAAACCGGACTGAGCGCCCCTTCCGCAACACGGGGTATCAATGCGCTGGAAGCGCGCCTCGGGGTGCGGCTATTCACTCGCACAACCCGCAAGGTCCGTTTGACGGAAGTCGGGCAAACCTATCTCGAGGATGCGCGACATGTCCTTGCACAATTTCAGGCGGCAGATGATGCGGCCAAGGGGGCCGCAACAAACCCCGTCGGGCAGCTTCGGATCACCTGTTCCAACGAGTTCGGCCGCATTTACGTAGCACCCATCCTGACAGAGTTTCTCGACACGCATCCCGGCGTCAATGCCGACGTGTTGATGGTCGACCGAATCGTTAACATGATCGAGGAAGGATTTGATCTGGCAGTCCGCATCGGCGAACTGCCTGCATCAGGCCTTGTCGCTGTCCGCGTCGGGCAAGTGCGCCGGATTGTCTGTGGAACACCGGGATATTTCGAGGCACATGGACGGCCTGTAAGCCCCCAAGACTTGCAATCACACCAAATCGTTGCGGCCTCGCCTGTCAGCCCGACGGCCGAATGGCGTTTTGGTCACGACATGCAAGACGTCGTGAGGGTCAAGCCGCGCCTGTCGGTCAGCAGCGTTGCGACCGCAATTTCGGTCGCAAAACGCAGTTGGGGAATTTGCCGAGTCCTGTCCTATCAAGTCGGTCCTGATCTTCAGGCAGGGACGTTGCAAACTGTTCTCGAAGAGTTTGAACCTGCACCATTGCCGATCCACCTTGTTCATGCTGAAGGCCGACGTGCCCCGGCAAAGATCCGGGCATTCGTCGAACTGGCGCGCGATCGCCTGAGAGCAACATCAGTGTTAAACTGACTTCTCCGGCACTGAAGGTCGTTGGCTGGAGCATGATATCATCGGCAAGTTATGGCATTTGAAGCACACCAACTTGTCCAGCGTTCAACGTACCTCCAGACGCCACTTCGACATAGACCCCCATGTCCATGTGACCCAGTTCCTTGCGCAGCAAATATGGAATTTTCAGATCCCGTTCCGCAGTGTCCGGATTCACCTCGGTTGCGGCGCAACGCTTGGTGCGGGACAGGATACGGAAAGACACGTCTCCGAATGTCAATGTGGCATCCATCGCTTCCAATTCTTGATATGGCGGCAACCCGTCGACGACAATATTGGCACGGAACCGATCCACGTGGATATTTGCCCCGACGCGCGCCTCGAAATCACGCACAGAGTTGAGGTTGATCACCGAAATTGCACTCATCATTTGAGGTGAAACGACCGACACATCCGTGAACCGGTGCGGTGCGGATGACACGAATGTGGGCGGCTCAGAATCGGGTAGGTTCAATTTTTCGTCGAGAAAACGAGCCGCGGCCGCAGACTGTTCTGGATCACGCATGTCGAAGACTTCGACCTCATCTTTGTTGGCAATTTCAAGCACCTGGCTTTCATCATGGAAAACAGTTTTCAACCCTGCGAGGCCAGCAACCTTGAGCAGCACAACAAAGCGGTCCTTTGGAAGTGGTTTCGGATTCTTGGGGTCGAAGCCGGAATTGAAACGGGCAAATCCAAAAAGCCGGTCGCCGGGAAACCCTTCCTCCTCCGCGAGCATTACGGTCTTGAGTCGTTCGGCGGACAGACCTTTTATCGGAAATCTGTTGAGTTGGATGATCGTCGGGCTTGTATTAGACACCTGTTATTCCTTTGAGACATGCATGCCTATGTTCCTGCAGGCTTACGGTGACATCAAGGGATACAGTTGCACGCATTCTCTTGAGAAGTGCCGGAGAAGAACAGCCGTTGTTGACCGCGCGGCTGAGATTGATGGGGTCCAATAGCTCGAACCAGTCAACTTCCGGACCGCTCTCGACACCGGAAACGATGTTGTTTTCGAACCTCATCCAAATTTGCGCCCCGGCTTTGTCGGCTGCACCGCGCAATTGCTCCATCTGTTTCGCGAACTGGTATGCGTGAAGATCCTGGGCCTGAGATGCACACCGTATGAGACTGGCACAAACAGTCGGCTGAAAATGGCTCAAAAGATGGGTTGGGATTCCCACTCAGGTTATGTGGTGTAAGTTGGTGACGCGGTACCGGCCGGGAAGCTGGCGACCGCGAAGATGAAACCAGGCCTTCGGCCCCGGTGGAGCTTCACAGGGGGACAAGAGTTATGGCTGATAGCCTTCGTGACCGTGCAGTGAATGCCGCCAGCCTTGGGGGCAATCTGTCGTCATGTTCTCGCAACCCAGATCGTGCTTTTGTCCGTGTCCCGAAGGAACAAGCGGACGAGATACAGCTGTTCCTAGCGAACGTCTCGATGCGGTTGCCTGATTTAGATGAAGCAAGCCAAGAATAACATACCCTGATTATCGTCCTTTCATATCGCTTGTGGGTGGCGTTGGCCAAAATGGTATTTTATCAGAAAGGTGGAGCGATATGAGTGATGAAATCATTGAGGGATCTAGAAATCAGGGTGTATGGGCGCAGAAAAGTGAGCTGAATAATCACGCAGAAAAATGGGACACTCGAAGTAACACGAATGCTTTAACGATAGGACTTTATGTAGCTGGTCCAAAGGGCAATTGAGTGACCTTATTTCGATCAGAAGCCCTAGATGCGCAGAGACAAAGGCTGCACGGTGATGTTTTTCTCACCAGCCCGGTTTCTTTCAAAGTCGTGACTGCTGTCCTAGCTGCCCTATGCGTCCTCGCGCTGACCATTCTGTTTACGGGGTCTTACACTCGGGTCGAACGGGTACCTGGTTATCTCGTCCCGACGGGCGGGCTGGTCAAAATTCAGGCGGGACGCTTTGGTAGCCTAAGTGCTTTGCATGTGGGCGAAGGAGATTTGGTTCAAAAAGGAGATGCTCTGGTCTCTGTTGAAGCAGCTAGTCTTACGGCCAACGGGATGTCGGTCGAATCCAGCTCGCTGCAAACCCTCGCCGAACAGCAACTGAATCTTGAAAATCAAATTGTTCTCGAAGAGAGCCAGCTAGCCTCGGAAATCGGGCGGATACGCGCGGAGATGGCAGCGGCACGCCTCCTTATCTCATCGCTCGATAGCCAAATCGCTCTTCAAAAGGAGATTACGAAATCGACCAAGTCTGCTGTTAAGGATGTTGAAGGCATTCTCGATAAGGGCTTTATTTCCAAGGTTGAGTTTGAACACCGGCGTCAGAACTGGTTGAACCAACAGGCGCAGGAGCGACTGAAGGAGCAGGAACGGGAGAGCGCGCGCTCACAACTCGCTCAACTCGAGATCAAGCTCAAGCAGCTACCTGGAGAGACCAAGAGCCGGATCGCGCAGGTACGCGGCCAGCTGCTCGATATTGATACCCGTGAGGCTGAACTCCTCGGTCAGGAAGCCTATGTGATCAAAGCCCCCGTTGCCGGACGGATCACTTCGATCACCAGTCATACAATTGGGCAGAGCGTCGTTCCTGAGCAGCCTATTCTCACCCTCATGCCAGAGGGCAGTCAACTTATCGCGGAACTTTTCGTACCAAGCCGCGCCATCGGTTTCGTCGAAGAAGGCCAGGAAACGCGGCTTCTCTACGCTGCCTTTCCCTATCAACGTTTTGGATCCTATCCAGCAGAGATACTCAAGGTGACCAAGACGATCCTCTCCCCTCGCGAGGCCGTAACCCCCTTTGAGCTAACCGAACCCTTTTACCGTGTGACTGCGGCACTCGCGGCTGAAACCTTGAATATTGATGGTAATACCGTTGCCCTGCAATCAGGCATGCAATTGGAAGCCAACATCATTCAGGAGAGGCAATCTTTCGTTGACTGGCTTCTGCAACCGATCAGAGCTTTACGAGAACGGTCATGACGGATCAATCCAATTTCTTGGGCCTAAATCTGTCTGGCCGCGCGCGCCTTCCAGTTATTCGGCAGAATGAAGCGGCAGAATGCGGTTTGGCTTCTCTTGCTATGGTTGCGGGCTATTATGGTCACAGCACGGATCTCTCGACCCTACGGCGTAAGTACATGACCAGCCTGCAGGGCATGACACTGCGGTCCGTCATGGAAGTTGCCAACCGGCTTGGCCTTACGTCACGCCCCGTGAAATTGCCTCTCAGTCATGTTGGGCAGCTGCGTTTACCAGCAATATTGCACTGGAATATGAACCACTTTGTCGTTCTCAAATCGGTTGCGAAAAATAAATTCACGCTACACGATCCAAGCCTCGGCGAAAGAAGCTATACGGCAGCGGAGTTTTCAAAGCATTTTACCGGCGTTGCCCTGGAGTTGACCCCAACAGAGAAGTTTGTGAGGCGGGAAGCAAAAACCACCCTGAGGCTCTCTGATCTCTGGGGCAGGATGTTTGGGTTGAAGCGCAACCTGCTTCAGGTTTTGGCACTGTCGGTTGTCTTGCAGCTATTTGTTCTCGCCAGTCCTTTTTATCTGCAAATCGCAGTCGATGAGGTTCTTGCCTCTTTCGACACCGAACTCTTGCTCGTGCTGGCACTTGGCTTTGGTGGCCTTACGCTCATCAACGTTTTGGCACAAACCCTGCGGGGATATGTCCTGCTCTACTTCGGCAGCATGCTGTCTTATCAAATGGTCGGTAACCTCTTCCGTCACCTCCTGCATCTGCCCGTCGATTACTTCGAAAAACGGCATATAGGCGATATCGTCTCCCGCTTTGGTTCCGCGACACCGATCAAGGACATGCTGACCGAAGGTTTGATCGCCAGCGTTATTGATGGTGCCATGGCATTGACGACATTAACATTGATGTTTGTCTACAGCCCTGTCCTTGCAACCATCGCGCTGGCCGCCTGGACGCTTTATTTTGCCCTGCGGATGGCTTTTTACAAGCCGTTCCGCGCCCGTCAGGAAGACGTCATTGTTGCACACGCCAAGGAGCAAACCACTTTCATGGAGAGCGTGCGCGGCATCACGTCGCTAAAACTCTTTGGTGGAGAGAATGACCGGCAACGTTTCTGGCAGAACCACTTCGCCGATAGTATCAATGAAGACGCCCGTTTCCAGAAATTGTCGATCTGGTTCGAAAGTGCGAGGACCGGCATCTTCGGTATCGAATTGATCGTTCTGGTCTATGTTGCGGTTCACCTTGTGTTGGACAGCAGTTTTACGGTTGGCATGATCTTCGCCTTTATGGCCTACAAGCGTAACTTCACCGACAAAGCTTCGGCTCTGGTAGAGCGCACCATCGAATTTCGCCTGCTCGGTCTGCATCTGGAGCGGCTTGCCGATATCGTGCATACACAAGAAGAAACGCAGCCCAACGACCAGTCCGGGTTATCCGACGTTAAGCCCATCACCGGTCTGATCGAGGTAGAGAAGTTGAGCTACCGCTACGCTGCCGATGCAACAGATGTGCTCAACAACATCAGCGTCAAGATCGAGCCAGGGACGAGCGTGGCCATTATCGGTGCGTCCGGTTGCGGCAAGACCACTCTTCTAAAAATCATGACTGGGCTGTTTCAACCAAGCCAAGGCCGGGTCCTGATTGATGGCACGCCCTTGACGACCTATGGTCTGGCTGCCTTTCGCAAACAGATTGGCGTCGTCATGCAGCAGGATGATCTCTTTGCTGGCTCAATCGCGGAAAACATCTCTTTCTTTGATGCTGAAACCGATATGGCTCAGGTGATCGCCGTTGCACAGGCTGCCAGGATTCACGATGAGATCCTGGCCATGCCAATGAACTATGAAAGCCTCGTCGGCGATATGGGTTCCACATTGTCCGGTGGGCAAAGGCAGCGTTTGATGCTGGCACGCGCGTTGTACAGAAAGCCGAAGATTTTATTCATGGATGAAGGTACGGCGCATCTTGATGTGGCGACTGAGCACATGGTGAACGAGTCCATTGCTCAGCTTGGCATCACCCGCATCGTCATAGCGCACCGGCCTGAAACCATTCGCATGTCAGACCGCGTGCTTGAGATGCGCGCTGAGTCGATATGCGAAGTCGACATGAGAAGCCATCCATATCTCAACAGGACGAATGACACTGTAGACCACACTACTTTCCCGAGCTTCTCACCTGCCGAAGTTGCCGCTTCGGCAGGCAAGAAGGCTGGAGCCAATGATGGCGCCCAGCACAAAAGCGGGGCTGATGGGTCAACAACACCCAATCAACCCCTGTCTAGCCAAACCACGAAAGGATCCTAGACATGACTAACCTTACCAAGATCGAGACCCTGAATGAAGCTGAACTGAAGGCAGTTGCAGGTGGCGATGGCCCCGGAATCACGCCGAAGCAACTCGGCGAAATACTTGAGGCAGATCAGGAAGCCGAACGACGCAGACGTGACATTATGGCTAAAGCGTCACAGGTGAAGTGGTTAATGTCTGGCTCTAAGCCTCTTCTCCTCTGAAGAAGCAGGCGGGCCGCTTCAGCGCGGTCCGCCAAGGTGCCGAGCTTATCACCTGCCGAAGTTGCCGCTTTGGCAGGCAAGAAGGCTGGAGCCAATGATGGCCCAGCACAAGAGCGGGGCTGATGGGTCAACAACACCCAATCAACCCCTGTCTAGCCAAACCACGAAAGGATCCTAGACATGACTAACCTTACCAAGATCGAGACCCTGAATGAAGCTGAACTGAAGGCAGTTGCAGGTGGCGATCGCCAGACAGATGAGGACTTGCGCAAAATGTTGGAGTATGTCGAGGAAGCAAAACGCAGACGTGACATTATGGATAAAGCGTCACAGGTGAAGTAATTAATCTCTGGCTCTAAGCCTCTTCTTTCCTGAAGAAGCAGGCGGGCCGCTTCATTGCGGCCCGCCACGGTCCCGAGCTTCCCAACTGCCGAAGTTGCCGCTTTGGCAGGCAAGAAGGCTGGAGCCAATGATGGCACCCAGCACAAGAGCGGGGCTGATGGGTCAACAACACCCAATCAACCCCTGTCTAGCCAAACCACGAAAGGATCCTAGACATGACTAGCCTTACCAAGATCGAGACCCTGAATGAAGCTGAACTGAAGGCAGTTGCAGGTGGCGACCTGCTCCCCTGAAAAGTCCGGCGTTTAAGGTTAGTCTGTTTGACCCAGCCCCCTGAAATCAGGCCACTGAGGTGCTAGTAATCCGTCCCAAGAAAGGATGGACTATGAAACGCAGAT
>NZ_CANNGP010000073.1 GCF_947504105.1 uncultured Tateyamaria sp. | reverse complement strand
GGCGCGACGATCCTTGCCAAGCTGACGAATGCAGACCTTCGTTGCGACGGCTGCGAACTGGAACGATGCGGGACAAAGCGGCCTTGTGCAGGCGCGGCTATTGCTGACGCAGCATTCGTTCGCACTCGCAGCACCGTTTCTTTTGCAGTGCGGCAGCGTCGTCAAAGCGGTCATTCACAGGCGCCAAATTTGCCAAAACCCAGACCGCCTCTTCGCCGCAAGTCGTTCCAACCAACTAGACGCGGGACAAAGCGGCCTTGTGCAGGCGCGGCTATTGCTGACGCAGCATTCGTTCGCACTCGCAGCACCGTTTCTTTTGCAGTGCGGCAGCGTCGTCAAAGCGGTCATTCACAGGCGCCAAATTTGCCAAAACCCAGACCGCCTCTTCGCCGCAAGTCGTTCCAACCAACTAGACGCGGGACAAACCCGGCATTGGCGTTTTGGCGTGTTGCTGATGCAGCATTCGTTTGTATGCGCTACACTCTTTTTGCTGCGTTGCAGCCTACTTCACGAAAGCTGTCACTGCTAAGAGGTTTCACGGGGTCCCGGGGGACGCCATGCCCGCCCTTCGTCTGGCGGGCGGGTATGGATCCGGAAAGGGGTCGTGTCCAGCGAAGAGCAGAATTGGGTGCTAAAGTCGGATGGGGACTGGATTCTATTCAGCCGGAGCCGACCCCTTGCGTAGACTGTTGGATATCTGTACCTGCAAAGTCGTTAGAAATTAGCCTGTTCGCGATTGCTTTTGCGAACCGATCTGGACTACCCGGCGCAAACGGCAAGCTCAGCGAAGGCTCTGAGATCTCCAGTTCAAGAAGTACAGGGGCACCATTTTGGTCCTCGACTAAATCAACACGGGCATAAAGTAACGGTGATTCCAATCCGAAGGTCTTGGTCACTGCCTTTAGCGCACTTACTCCCACTTCCCTTTCTGCCGGAGAAGCTGCTCGCGCCGAGCGCATGTCAGTGCTTGGAACATTTACTGTGCCGTCGGGCATTAAAAGTGCCGCTTTTCGGATAGCATGACTGTAGTGGCCGTCGAAAAAGATCATATCCGTTTCGCCACGCTCATCAATCGAAGTGAGGTATGGTTGAATGATGACGCTGTGACCAGTTGCGAAGAGCGCTTCGACATGCTGTATGGCAGTTTCGATGTTTTGGCGCGTGAAGCGACCAACGTTCTGGGAATAAGCGCCAACCGTTGGCTTTATGACAAGTTCATTACACTCAGGGTGATCTTCCATAAAGGATTGGAGGCGGTCACCGATCTTCGCATTTAGAGCCAAAATTTCTGTCGGCACGATAGGGACATCAAGTGCTTCCAGGTCCTTCAAATACGTTTTGTCCAGACCCCAACTGATAACTGCCAGCGGGTTGATGAGGTGAGTCTGCGCATCAACACGAGCGCACCAGTCTCGAAACCTCTTGAGATGTTTGGTGTAGCTCCAAGGCGACCGTAGCAGAACGGCATCATACTTTCCCCAGGGAACGCTGGGATCAGTCCATTCAACTACTTCGGGCTGTACTCCTTGAGCAACGCAGGCATCAGTCAGCAAGTCCATATCGAAGTCGATTGGCAAACTTTCTGGATCGGTGACGAGGGCAACATGCTTCATTTTTTTCAACCTTATTGACTGAGAATGCGAGGGTGTGTTCACCACGGAATAATCCGGTCGAGATGGACATATGATCCGGAAGGTCCGTTTGATCCAAGTAGCGCCATTTGGACGCTAGTACGGGCTCCTTCGGGTATCTCCAAATCACCAAGCCCATCGTTCATGTCGGTTTTGGTGTAACCGGGGTGAACGGCATTCACTTTGATCGGCGTATCCCGCAGCTCGTATGCAAGATGCGCGGTCCAGGAATTGACCCCACATTTCGACGCACTGTAAGCAGGCAATGACTTGAACATGTCACTGTAGGCATAAGAGCTGCGATCGCTATGGGTTCCTACTGAACCCAAGAGGCTAGAAACATTGACAATACGCCCTGCTTTACTGTTTCGGATTAGCGAGAGCAGAGCTTGCGTAACTTCAACTACGCCGAAGAGGTTAGTTTCGAACGTCTCCCGCCACTTCCACATGGGTTGTCCAGATGGCGCGATACCATAGTCCTCAATTCTTATGGCTGCGTTGTTGACCAATATATCGAGGCGGCCAAAGGTACTGGCAATCCAGTCCGCAGCGTGACTAACCGATTCTGGGTCGGTCACGTCCAACTGGATCGGAGTGGCAATCAGCTTTTGGTCGCAAAGCGTTTGAGCCGCAATATTGGCGTGCTCAAAGCTTCTACCGGACAGCAGAACATGAGCGCCCGATTGTGCGATCTGACGCGCAATTTCAAATCCTATTCCACGGTTAGCTCCGGTCACCAAAGCAATCTTTCCAGCATCTTTTTTCATAAGACGAATTCCTCCCTTGGTGCCACAACTGGTGCTGCGCGAACGACCGGAGACTTCCGTCCGAGATCGGAAAGGAAGCTAGCGATAGGTGCACCGAACGACGGAATATCGACGAGGAAGGCGTCGTGGCCCTGATGGCTGTCCAGTTCAGTAAACTGGGTTCTTGCGCCAGCGGCGCGTAAGCCATCGGCGATCTGGCGTTGTTGATATAATGGAAATAGAATATCTGTATCCGTGCCCAGGACCAAAGCGCGTTCCAGCGTGAGTTGTGACAAAGCTCTGTCGGCACACCCGTTCTCGTGGTCTGCAAGATCAAACAAATCAATGCACTGGCTCAAGTACAGATAGGAATTTGGATCAAACCCACGCAGGAATCTCCTTGTATGGCATTCGAGATAGCTCTCGACGGCAAACTCTGGGCGACATAGCACTCCGCCTCGCTGGCTAGCTGAACCACTTGCGGCTAGATTTCGGCCAAATCGCGCTTGCCACTCAGTCGCAGACCGATAGGTGATAAGCCCAAGTTTTCGAGCGATCGACATACCCGCAAGCGGGTAACTCTCATTGCTGTACTGTCCAGACCGCCAGTTTGGATCGTCTTGGATAGCCTGTCGCTGAAGCGAGCGCACGGCTAATGCGAACGGAGCTGCATGCGCGGCGCTCGAAACACTAATATGAGTGCGAGCGAGACCGGGATGACGAGAAATCAGAGATAGTGCGCTCATGCCGCCCATCGAGCAGCCGATCACGCATGCCAAGGTCTCGATTTCAAGGGCGCGCACGGCAAACGCTGCCGCATCTGCAATGTCCTCGATGCTGAGTTGAGGGAAATCAAGTCTGTACGTGAGAGTATTGTCGGGAACAAGAGATGCCGGACCGGAAGAGCCCTTACAGCTTCCCAACGAGTTGACACAGATTACAAACCATGTGTCGGTGTCGATGGCTTTGCCAGGACCAACCATACGTTCCCACCAGCCGACTTCCCGGTTCGTGGGCGAAGAGGCGGCGTGCGCATCCGGTGACAATCCGGTTAGGATGAGAATTGCGTTGTCGCGCCCCCGCGAAAGTGTCCCCCAAGTTTCAAACGCCAAGATGCCTCTCTTGAGACACCCTCCATGTCTCATGGGGAAAACCTCTGGCAACGACAAGAAGCGACTTCCAGGCGGGATAAATTCACGACTGGAAGGGGTGGGTAGCTTGGTCAATGGCTGTTCCAACATTGCATATGTCCTCCTTTTCAGACGAGAACGCGGGGGCGTGAGGTGTATAGATCAGGCTGTTTCCAACTCGCGGTCCAGTGAATCGAGCCATTCGTCATCCGACCCTTCGCTCACATCTTCCATGAGGAATGTGGATAGATAACGTTCACCTGTATCCGGCAGCATGGCCAACAAAACAGAACCGCGCGGAGCGCTATGCGCGACCTCAAGAGCCGTCGCGAGCGTTGCCCCAGCTGAAATACCAACAAAGATGCCTTCTTCAGCAGCCAGGCGACGTGCTGTGTCGCGTCCGACTGTTTCGTTTACGGGTTGTAGCTGGTCGATGACGGTCTGGTCCATGACGCTTGGTACGAAGTTTGGGGCCCACCCTTGAATTTCGTGCAGATTCCACGACTTTCCGGCCAGAACCGCTGCGTTTTCAGGTTCCGCGCAGACCACTTGAACATCTGGTCGAGCACATTTCATCATTTGACCAACTCCGGTCAATGTTCCGCTGGTGCCAAAGCCAGTCACGAAATAGTCGAGGCGTTTTCCTGCGAAATCGCTCAGAATTTCGGTTGCAGTCGTTTCACGATGGTAGGCTGGGTTTGCAGGGTTATCGAATTGCCGTGCCCGGAACCAGCCGTGCTTGTCCGCCAGGTCATCGGCGATTTTGTTGCCTCCACTGCTGCCCAACTCACCAGGAAAAAGCAGCACCTTGCCGCCATATGCTCTGATCAGCTTGCGCCTTTCGAGTGAATAGGTGTTCGACATTACAGCGACAAATTTGTAGCCGCGAGCTGCCGCTACCATAGCCAGCGCTATGCCCACATTGCCGGACGTGCATTCAACGATTGTGTCTCCTGGCTTCAGTTGTCCTTTTGCTTCAGCGTCAAGGACTACGGCGAGCGCAAGCCGGTCTTTCACCGAACCGCCTGGATTGAAAGATTCCACCTTGACGTAGATGTCCACATGCTCTGGTGGGATTCGGTGCAGCTTTACAATCGGCGTCCGGCCAATGGTATCTAGAATGCTATCATATAGTGGCATAAGCGAACCCTCCTTCAAAAACAAAGGCTGTAGGGCCTGTCAATGTGATTGGTGCCTGATGATTGTCAGGCCAAGATATCTGAAGCGTCCCACCAGGCATCGAAACTGAGACATCTCGACTGACCCGGCCTTGCTGCATCAGGTACGACGCAGCAGCACAGGCACCGCTTCCACATGCGAGGGTTTCTCCTGCGCCGAATTCGAAGACGCGCAACCGCAAGTGATCTGGATCAACAATTTCAACGAAACTGATACAAATGGTGTCCGGCAATTCAGGTGCGTTCTGAAGCAGCCGTCCTACTGTTTTGACGGGTGCACCCTTTAGATCCTGAACCTCGATCACGGCATGTGGATTACCCATCGACACGATGCCAAAGTGAATGACATTGCCCTCAGGTGTTTCGAGTGAATAGGGTGGGCTTTGCTGCTTAAAGCCGTGAAGGGGTAGCGCATCCGGATCGAAAGACGGCGGTGGCAACTTAACGGAATAGGTATGGCTACCGAGTGATATGATTTCGATTGGCCCAGACGGGCTATCAAGTTCGAAAGCGTCAGAAGCGGCGAGCCCGGTTCTTTGAGCCCATGCAGCAATGCATCTGGCACCATTTCCGCATTGCTGTGAAGTTTTCCCGTCAGAGGTCCATATGCGGTACGAGATCAATGCGCGAGGCGACCGTGGCGGCTCAATCCCAAGCACAAGGTCGCACCCGATCCCGGTGTTACGATCGGACATGGCCGCACATAGTTCGGGCGTTGGCTCCGAACGTCCCCGCAGATCAAGAACGACAAAGTCGTTGCCGGCACCGTGCATCTTGATGAATGGGATGTTCTCAAGCCCGGTCAAACTACTGCCTCCGGCTCAAGCAATGGGTCGATTATGCTCAGGATGTGCTTCAACGGCGCGCGACTCTCGGATTCCGAAAGCGGTGCGTGGAACTCTGCAAGTTCCAAGCCGACAAGTTGCCCAGAGGGAATCGCCTGGAAAATCTCGCGCAATTGTTTCGGCAGAAACCCGTGCGGTACACTGTAATCCGCAGGTATGTGGCCTGGCTCCATTACATCCCAATCAACATGTATCCAGACTGGTGCTTTTCCCACGGCCTCGCGTACGGCGTTAGGCGTCGCCTCCTCTGGCGGCAAAATCCGGACACCTGACCTACGCAGCTGCGCCAGCTCCTCGGCGTCGATGTCGCGTGCGCCGACCAAAATCACCTGATCAGGGCGCAGCCCTTTTCCGTGCCCACTGTCCCAAAGACCACAAGCCCCGGCCAGCACCATACCACCCAAATATCCGGAGTCCGTGGTATCGGGCGTGTTGAAATCGCCGTGTGCATCGACCCAAAGCAGTATGGCTTCCGGATACCGCTCAGCAAGGGTCGGCAGCGAGGCAAGACTGGCCGAGCAAGTATTGGCGACCATGATAGGTGTTCGGCTTGCTTCGATGCTGTCCGCAATGGCGGCCTGCAGGCAGGCCAAAGTCTGCTCTGCCTCTGGAAGGCTGAGCGTCCAGTCGTCAGTTTTCGCAGGCTCAGGCGTTCCGAAATATTTCCCTTTGAGTCCTAGGGCATCTTCCAGCATTCGCGCGGTCTGCAAAGCGCCCTCGATTGTGCGGTCTTTGCGATCTGCTATTCGTCCTTGGGAAACTATGAGTTCGAACATTTCTACTGTGTCCTTCTGGGATTACGTTGGAATTTCTGAATCAGGCGAATTCAACTTACGTTAAGTTGTTTCAGTTCCTTTCTCTCCGGCACGTTCGGAGGCCGAATGGTCACCGGCATGTGGGCAATTCTGGGTGGTGCTAAGCGACTGGTCCGATTTGAAGGGGCATCTATCTGTACGGATCTCGTTTTTGTCGGAGAGGCTGTACTGCCACCACTCAAGGCTATCTTCCCCATAGGACCCAAGTTGAGGACAGTGTGGCTGACCATCGTAAGTAAGAATTCGGTCGCGGATGTTCGCCCGAGCTCTGCGACCGGCAGGGGTATCGCCTGCAACTTTGTCAAACCGCTCGCGCGGATTGATGACCAATTTGAAATGTTTCCCTAAATTTCGGCTTGCCCGGCTTTGGTGAGCTGGATTGCTCATATTGCAGAAAATTGGCATCCCGCTAAAGCACATCGACCAAGCCGTCGAGCTGGGATCATACGGTACTTCCTTGGGCCAGGGCTGATTGTCCAATGAATGAAGGCGTTGGAGCGTTCGCCATCCAAAGGCGTGATATTCTTCGACGCGGCGGGCCGAGATCGCGTTTTCTGAAAATGCAACGACCAGTGGATAGGCCGTGTTTAAATCGCCATTCCAATCTGAACTCACCTCGACAAAGGCCATGAGCCCCCTTGCCAAACGTTTCATATCTTGCAGGCCATTTCCTTCGACAAAGATAAACTTCAGCAGGCCCTTACGAATTGCGTTCTTTGAAAACACACACGGAAAACCGTTCTCGTTGGCCAAGCGCTCGGAAACGTCGTTGTAGGCTTCCCTGTGCCATCCCTGCGCAGTTGCTGCCACATAAGGTTGCGATTGCAATACTGTGACGCTCGTTGTGACACGCTGTTCAGTGCTCAATAAATCATTAGCAATTGTTGTCATGGCTTCAGAATTTCCCTTTATGAAATGGGTGCGATTTACCCTGACGTGCGACAACGCGTTCGCGGCTTTAGCCTGATTTGACCGCTGTTGCCGACTCACCGCGGAATGTTGGCTCTTCGGTTAGGTTTGTGGGTTCGGTACGGCCGGTCGATCTGCCTAACCATCCAACCGCAATTGTTATGGCGACGAGCAGCGAGGCAAAAACCGACATTGCTGTGAGAAGGCCAAACTTATCGGCCATGGCGCCACTTGCGATCGTTGGCAGCGAAAACCCAACATACGCATAGACGAACAACCCGGCAGCGGCGCGTGCGCGGTTATCCGGTGCACGGATCGCAAACTCCGATAGGCTCGACAAGTATGTAAATCCATAGCTGGCCGAACTTGTGATCGCCGTTCCAGCAAGAACCAGCCAGATTTCCTGGAGCCAGACGCCAACCAACACCGTGAGAAAGCCGAGCGGCACGAGAACAAGTCCAACTCTCAATGCGCTAATGCTCGTCAACCTACGGGCCAGCGGCTGCGACAGGAAACCGACAAAGATGGCCAGGAAAATGACTAACCCAGTATATGCGCCGAGTCCCTGCTCATGAAGTTGCAGCGGAACGACTGCAATGGTCATACCGGTGGTAGACCAGGCCAGCGCCAGCGCCATTCCGTATTGCCATGTTCTTTCAGGAAAGACAGGCAAACGCAGCATGGCCACTCTTTGCGGGTTGTCTGCTTTGGGTAGAGCAAGCACTACCAGCGCCAAAATTGGGGCAACGAGGAATAGAGCAACAAAGCTGACAGGCATAATGCTTGGCCCCCACTGGGCGAGACTGAGGCCGGTTGCCAGCGCGCCGCCCCCAAAGCCCAATGAAGTGGCGGACGTTACCAGCAATGTGGCTTGTCTCGTACGATCCTGACTAAATAACTCAGCCATGTATGCCGTCCCGGCTGTGGTAGCGAATCCTGTGGAAACACCCAGAACAAAACGGGCAAATACCAAAGAAGGCCACGTTGGAGCGACAACCAACAGAGCCGTTCCGCCGACGCCCAAGGCTAGAGCCATCGCCACTGGTAACCTGCGACCAATTCGGTCTGACATGCCGCCAAGCAAGATGAGCGTTGGCATCAAACCTGCTACATATGCGGCGAAGCCAATCGTGACCGCGGTTGCCCCAACACCGCTGTTCTCTGCATATACAGAGTACAGCGGAGCTTGCAGATTTACTGCATAGGTCGTGGTAAACAACGCGAACGCGAGAATCGCGTGGCTAAAGGTCTCTCGCATGGTGGCATCCTTCAGAAAATTAAACCTGAGGTTGACATGGAACCGCCGTTATCACAATTATTGTATTGTACTAATGACGGCGGAAAAGTGCTGAGGCCAAACATGGTTTATCTGGACCTAGCAGAAAAATTGGTAGCGCAGATCAAGTCCGGTGAAATCCCCCCAGGATCGCGTTTGCCGACACATAGGGCTTTTGCAGAGCAAAACGGAGTGGCTTTAGCGACGGCAACGCGTGCGTACAAAACACTGAAGCAAAGGAGCTTCATTGTAGGGGAACGCGGACGCGGCATGTTCGTCAGAAACCCAGAGTTACCGCTCACCCTTGGTATTGAACAGTTTGAGGATGCGCCGCCAGTTGACCTGGTGTTCAATATGCCAGCCGATCCCGGTGACGGGGACGTCCTACGGTCCGGTTTGCGTTGGCTCGCCAGACGCGGAGACCTAAATTCTGTTTTGCGCTATCAACCACATGGCGGGGTATTGAGTGAGCGTCGGACCATCGCTGCATATCTCTCAAACAGAGTTGGAAAAATAGATGCAGAGAACTTGTTCATCACATCCGGTGCCCAACACGGACTTTCTATTGTCGCCCTGGGTCTCCTAAAGCGAGGCGACATAGTTGCAACGGACCAGCTAACTTATCCGGGGTTTCGCGCAGTGGTCGGTTTGCGGGACCTTTCGCTACACTCAGTTGCTGAGAGAGAAGGAAGCATGAACCCTGAATCCTTGCTTCGTCTTTGCAAAACCAAATCAGTCCGCGCGGTCTATCTCACCCCTACCGTTCACAATCCACTAGGATCGGTGATGGACGAGAAAACGCGCCGGGAAATTGTCGCTGTCGCCCGACACTTTGACTTATTGATAATCGAAGACGGAGCCTACGATTTTCTTGAAACTGACCCGCCGCCAAGTTTTCTTCAACTTGCGCCGGAGCGGTCCGTTTACATTGGCGGTGTGTCCAAGGTTTTGGCTACGGGCCTGCGACTCGGGTACATAGTGGTGCCTCCGGACTTGGCTGGAGCTGTGACGATGGCGATCCGGGCAACAACCTGGAACACACCGGCTGTTATTACCGCATTGGTTACGCACTGGATCGAAGATGGCTCAATCTTGGAATTTGAGAACAGGCGTAGGGAGGCCGGTGCCCGAGGGCAGCGGCTTTGCCAAGAGTATTTGAACGGATACGATATCTGTTCCCATCAATACGCTAGTTTCACTTGGGTGCGATTGCCAAAGCGAAAGCGGGCTGATCCGATCGTAGCTATGCTGGCGGATAGAGGTGTCGCTGTTTCGTCGGCCGAGCCATATGCAGTGCCACCCGGCACGGATAATGCACTACGTCTGGCCTTCGGTGGAATCAGCGAGGAAGGGCTGAGGCTCAGTCTAAAAAGCATATGCAAAGTTGTAGACATGGCCTAGATCGATAATGAATCTAGGTTCAACTGGATAACAATTCAACATGGCAACATCAAACCTTCCACCTGTCGCTGATCGCCCAAAAAACCTGACATTGGCGAGACCGCCGCAAAGGTTCACAAAGTTGTGTGCTTCGTAGGTTGACCCCTCCAAAAAATGCTGCGCGATGCGCGAATGACTCGAAACCGCGCCGCGCCGTATCATGGAATTTCGTGCTTGTGCAGAATATTTGGCGTTGCGAGCGCGCGCAGCATAAAATCGAGAGGTCCGGTGAGGGCTCTTCAAGTTGATTTGCTGCTCACGGTTTGAATGACCGGTCTAGCCAGACCCCGGCGCACAAACATCTCCGTAGAGCCCACAAAGGCATGAACCGCTGCGATAAGTGATGTCTACGCGCTTCATGCCTTTGCTCCCGTTGTCGACCACTGCTCACAGTACCTGATGTGCATGATCAACCATTTGACCCTTGGTGATCATGCCCAATGACGCGGGCTGTCCAGCTCAATGACCGCAGTCATTTCATTGTTGGAAACGGCAAATCGTCAACCAACGCTGACAGTTTTGGGGCGATGGCTGCCGAATTCGGTGTGCCTCTTTCAGAGTTGGCTGCGGATATTGAAGCGAATTATTGAAAATCAAATATCTCGGCTGGCATTGACAGTAGCCAGATTCAAACTGCTCAACTCGGCAAAACTCCCGTAGATATCGTAGCGAGTTCTGAAATCTTTGCCTTGTCACAAAGATCAAGGTTCGATCGAAAGCGTACTCCTGTCACTCCGACCTCCAAATCGCCCCTAACTGCAGGAATTTCATCCATATTGTATATGGCAAGAGACTGCCGAGCCTTTTCCAAATCGAAAGCGACACCGGTCCCTGGAATCACACCGCCACGGAGGGTTTCGGACACCACGCTTCTCAATTTCAGCAGAGAGGCAAAATCGCCATTCAAACGTTGCTCTATCAAATCCTGAAGTCGTGAGACGTCAATGCCGCCAGTAGTGCGCTCAACCAATATGGATGCCGCAACGACACACACGTTAGTTTGAACATTGCATTGTTCGTATGAAAATTCATGTATTCTCTGGGGTTGTGAACTGTGTCTGACGTCAGCGCCTATGGGTCCAAATAGCGGTATTTGCTAAGAGAGGGTTTGTTGCTCATCGTGGCCACCA
>NZ_CANNGP010000072.1 GCF_947504105.1 uncultured Tateyamaria sp. | reverse complement strand
CTGTTCATCTTCCACATCAGGTCGTGGACCTTTGCCGTACTTGTGTTCGCGATCGCGGGGTTTACCGGTGCGAGCTATTTCAATTACTCGGTCGAGAATCTCATACGCTTGGCGCGTTCGAAGTTAGTCGGAGCGTTCCGTCCTGCTGTGTCCTACACGCGACTGAGGCCGATGGCGGATCATGGGTCCGATGCTCTCGTTGCAGGCTCACATAAATCACAAAGAGAGCAATCTTGAATATATTCAAGATTGCTAAATTCGTTCTGGTGGGGCCCATAAGGAGCGTCTATTTAGCATAGAAGCGCGTTATCTGTACAACATGCGCCAAACCGTGCTACTAGAAGGGCAGAATCGATTCCACAAGAGAATCGGAGGCAGCGGTAAGTATCATGAGCGGTACACTAGAACAATTTTTGAACGACCTCTCGCGTGGTCTCGATAAGACAATGGTTTCGGTCAACAAGGACCTTACCATCCGAAATCGCATAAAGCGATCTTGGTCGATGCGGCAGTGCGCGCGGTTTCTCAATGTTAGCATTCAGTATCTGACAAAGTTTGCCAGAGAGAATGATAATTTTCCTGCTGGCGAGTATGTTGGCCGAGAGCGGGTCTTCACTCTTGTCGATTTGATGCACATACGCGTCCTCTTGGCGGCATCGGCAAAACGGCCCTACGATTATCTCGCTTGGAGAAAGTCCGGCGATTCACTTCCGGTAATTTCTTTCGCAAGTCAGAAAGGCGGAACAGCCAAGTCTCTGACTGCGGCCCATTTTGCTCAATATTTGAGTCTGCATTTTGGAATGCGTGTTGGTGTTATGGACGCCGATCCTCAAAGTACAATCACGCTTTACTTTGTTGGTGGCGAAGGCATGCCTCAACTCCCCACTGAGGACACAGCAACACTGGTCGACTTTGCTGGATTGTATATGAGTGAAGACGGGAAACCATACACCGAGCACGATGCTGAAACCTTAGATAGCTTCTTCCTGAAGACTTCATGGCCTGGTCTGCGGATATTGCCTGCACATGGTGAAACCTCTGAGGGTGAGCTGCAAATCACCCGTCTAATCCGTGACAATCCCCCCGAGAAAGCCTTCTACAGATATCTTCGCGACAGTATCGAGCGCTGGCGCGATCATCATGAGCCTAAGACAGCTCCTAACGAGTTAGTGGAAAATGGCATAGTTGATCCAAAGAAGTTTAACGATGCGCTTGGCGAGACGCTTGATTGCATTATTATCGACTACCAACCAGCTCTCACACTATTCCAACTCAACAACGTTGTTGCATCTACCAACTTGGTCATTCCGCAGACAATGAAAGGTTTCGACATCGCGACGTTGTCTACTTTCGTCACCGGGCTTCGTGGAATGATTAATCATATCCTTGACCATGATCGTATCGAGATTGGCACCGGGGCCAACATGCTCTTGCCGACGATCGTACAAAGAACAAATGATCAAGATCTCAAGCAAGTGGCCAATCTGTTGGAGCACTGCCCAACCGAAGTTTTGCCAGTGTTCTATTTGCGGTCCGATGCGATTGCTAATGCCTCAGATGTCTACCAATCGGTGTATGAGTACGAGCCCGACACTCGCGGTAAAAAGAAGGGCATCGAGCGGTTCATAACAAATGCTGATGCCGTGAACGATGCTATCGTTTCGCGGATCTGGCCAGGCCGAGAGCGCGGCTACTCAGAGACGTGGATCAACGAATTCTATGAGGAAGACGGGGAGGAGACGGTATGAAGCTGAAGCGGTCCTTGTTGAGCGATACAAAAAAGTCCGCCGACAGCGGCTCGTCCGAAGAGACAAACACAGTTTCTTCTTCGCTAGCAGTTGAAAGTCCTGAGCCAGCTTCAAGCGCCGCTCCTAAGCCTCGTACAGGTGGCGCTGGCAGTGCTTGGAAGGCTGGTGCTGTTGAGCAGAACAAGGCTGCGTTGATCAGGGCGCGTCAGAAAGTCGTCGACGACATTCTTAATGGCCGTCATGAGCTGTCCTTAAATCCGGCTCTCGTTACTGATCGCTTGGGATCAGATCGACGCGCTGACTGGCAGTCGCAAGAGCCGTTCCAATCTCTAAGGAACAGTATTGAGGGCAATGGGCAAGATACGCCAATACAAGTTTGGCCGAGTGACCCGAATTGGAAGCCGGATCCCCTGGACCCAGAGAACGTAGATGGGGTTCAGTTTGATTTGATTACGGGTCGTCGGCGGCATGCAATTGCAGAGTCGCTTGGAAGACCCTTGCGTGCGGTGCTGGCATCACCAGAAAAGCGTGGGTCCGAAGACGAAACGTTCGAACTCCTTTTTATGCGCTTTCGCGAGAACGAGGAGCGAGAGAACCTGGGCCCGTTCGAACGTCTCCTGTCAATTGGAGAGATGTTTGAGAACCTAAAATCAAGTAGCCGCTCCAGCAGAGTAACTGCCGTTTCGTTTGCTGAGCGGATAGGCGTGCACGAGAGCATTGTTTCGCGCGGAAGGGCGGTTTTCAGAGATCGCGAGCAAATCTTGAATAAATTCAAGAATGCGTATGATCTAAGCTTCCCTGACCTCCAAAAGGCGGTTTCGAGTCTAACAGAAACCAAAGACCCTAAAGCTAAGGCTCCCCCTAAGCCCAAGAAATTGACTGTGACGCGATCGATTGGATCGAGGAAGCTGTCGATGTCGTCGCAAGGCGGAAAACTGTCCGTCAGCGCAGCCGGATTAAATTTGGATAAGCAAAGTCTTGAGGGCTTAGGCGATGTGATCGCAGCTTATTTACAGGAACATGGGTCGAAGAAATGAAACGCTCACCTGCAACGACAGGGAAGGGCGCACGACCCTCATTTGAGGCAAAGAGCACAAAGGAACATCACGTGATCTAACGGCAAAAGAAAAGCCCCCAAACCTCGCGGCATGAGAGCTGTTCTGTAACGTTTTGCAGCATCACAGATAGCTTTCCCGCGCATCGATGTCAACGATAACACTGATTCGGTGAACGGATTTCTTTTGCCTTCATTCAACTGATGGAGGTGGAACAACACTCATGAAACATAACGGATGGCGCAAGCCAACGCCGGGCCTTGTGGTTGCTGAAAAGCACGCACAAGCCGGTGAACAGTTCGATATACCCAAATCACAGGCAACAAGTGCCGCAAAGCGCGTAGCAGCCGCGATCGGACTTCAGGCGCAGGACCTGCTCTTGCTCGATACATTTGCTGCGTTCACCCAGCCTCAGGACTGGGAGCAAGGCAGGCGGCCGATCGTCTGGGCCTCGAACAATTTTCTGATGGAGCAGACAGGCTTCTCTCTGTCGACGTTGAGGCGCCATGTCCGCCGGCTGGCAGAACTCGGCCTCATTTGGATTAAGGACAGCCCCAACGGCAAGCGTTACGGCCACAGGGATGAAGATGGGGTGATTGTGGAGGCCTATGGCTTCGACCTGGCGCCGCTCGCAGCGCGTGCAGAAGAGTTTGAGACGCTCTATGTCCAGCTAAAGGAAGAACGCGAGTTCTGCGCCTCTCTGAGGAACGTCGTCACCATTACACGGCGTGTTATCCGCGCAAAGATCGACAAGGCGCTGGAGAGCGGCCTCAGGGGCCCGTGGAAGGAATTGGAGGCAGAGTTCACCGTATTGCTCCAGGGGCTGCCAAAGCGCACGACAACGGCGCATAAGCTCCTCGATATCGTAGACTGGTTCAAAGCCTTCAAGGATCGCGTAGAGGAAGCTTTTGAGGCCGCTTTCGACTGGCCTGAAGAATCTGACGTCAAATCACCCAATCCGGAGGCGTCTTCCGCAAGCAATGTTGTTCCAATTAATACTAATATGACACCCACAGGTGCCTCTGATGGCACCCACATACTAACTACAAAACAACCTGATCCTGTAATTAGTAATCGCTTTGAAACAAAGCACGCGGCGGGCGTAGAGCCAGAAAAGCCAAAACCTGAGCGGTTTGAGAGACCGGGAGAGGTTGATCACGATATTGAATGGAGCACCCATACCGGCAAACGCACATCAGATGTCGATATCTCGATGTTGATGGCCACCTGTCCGCATTTTGCAGAGATGGCACGCGCTGTTGGCGGTGGATATATCCGCGATTGGAACGAACTGCACCGGGCTGCTGGTCAGATCAGGGGCATGGCGGGGATTTCCGAGGATGCCTGGAACCTGTCTCAAAGGGCCCTTGGGCCAGCTGTTGCGGCCGCCGCGATCGCGCTGATCTTCGACAAACACACAACCGGGGAGGTCAAATCGCCTGGCGGATACCTCCGTGGCATGGTCGAGAAGGCCAGGGCAGGGGATCTGCATCTGGACCGCAGCTTTTATGGCCGTTTGAGTGTGCAGAGTGCGGTGCAATGATGTCTTAAGCCTACCAAACCTTTGACAAATGGCCGTGCGAAAGATGCTGGTTTGCCGAAACTTTCTATGGCAGATGAAATGTCGTGTCCTTTCGCGCTGCGTTTGTTGATTAAGATGGTCCGTTGGCATATATTGCCAATAAGGAGATAACCCATGGTTACACGCAATGTGGTGCTAACAGAGTCCCAAGATGAGCTGGTGCAAGGCCTGATTTCATCAGGCCGATATCAAAATGCGAGCGAGGCCCTGCGGGCAGGTTTACGGCTCCTTGAGCGCGAGGAAGCCGGTTTGATTGAACTCCGAAATGGATTTCGTCAGGGGCTTGCACAGGTGGAAGCAGGAGACCTCGCCGAAGGGACCGGGGCCGACGCCATTCGGCGCGCTTTTAGCAAGGCCCGTTCAGGAGCTTGACCCGTTCGTTCAGACTGACACGCAAGGCCGAAGACAGCCTTGTCGATATTGCACGTTGGACGATTGAGCGGTTTGGGGTGCGTCAGGCCGATCTTTATGAGACCGAACTGGTCGCGAGATGTGAAGCACTTGCGCGGGGCGATGCGGTATCCCGCAGTTGTGCCATCCTTGTCGATGACGAAGCGGAATTGCGCTACGCGAGGGCAGGGGAGCATTTTGTTGTGTTCCTGGAACGCCCCGCTGAGATCTTGGTCGTGGATTTCTTGCATTCGCGTAGTGATTTGCCACGCCACATCGCAGCGTTGGGGGCACTCAAGAATGACGGATCGGACGAGGGTTAACATTTACTCAGCGGCGCGTGGCGTTGGTCAAGCTTATGTCCGAACGACAGGTCGGTTGGAAGCAAAAGCTCGCGCTGACCTGGTGGATGCAAGCGCAGCAACTGCCTTTCACTGCACGACGAATGTGCGCCCGAAACTACCCGGAAGTACCGGTATACTTTGAATAGAGACTTGCGGGTTCAGTTGGAGACGTGGGTTGGTATCCGCGCAAAAGCGGATCAATCTCATCCTGCACAAGGTTTGGGCAGTCAGTGTCCCATGCGCGAGAATTTGCATCGGCGCGTGCGAAGTTTCGCTGCAATGCAGCATGGAGCTTGTTGCGACGTAGAAACCTCTGCTAAAATTAGGTCATACGGCCAAGGTGGACCTTTCTCCTCCCAGAGATCCCACGATGGTCAGCAGCGCGCTTTCACCTCCTCCCGAAAGCACGTTGCAAACTGGACACTGTTTTGTTTGCTGCACCTCCTCCCGCGGCGAACATCTCAAAAGAGCGGTGATCTCGCATTCCTAGGTCACCGCTTTTTTTCCACCTGAGGCTGGTCATCTGCACAGGGCTTCAGTCGATCGCATGGTTTGACACGGGATATCGTGTTACAAACCTGCCGCCTTGGTCAGGTTTACGCGGAACCGATCCCTACGCCGCTGATATCGCCGTGTCATATCAGCTGAGGCATGACCCAGCTGCTTCTGGACATAGCGCTCATCAACTTCGGCGCCCGAGGCGAGGCCTGCACGCAAGGAATGCCCGGCAAAGCGCCTCACCCGCTCTTCGTCAGAGATATCGGTTGGTCCGACGCCTGACTCCAGCACCAGCCGTTTGATCAAACGGACCACATGTTTGTCTGAGAGACGCTCGGTGCCGACCCCGGAATTGTCCCGATAGACCCGCCGGAACACCGGGCCGAAGTCGATCTTTGCGTAATTTATCCACTGCTCCAGTGTATGGACCGGGCAGGACTGATCGGAGGATCCGCGGCCAATCTCGACCTCGCGCCAGCCGGTCTTGCCTTTGATATGCAGGACTGCACCACCTTCGAGGAGCTCAAGATAGCCGCGGCCATCATCGGTCTCTTCTTTGCCGACATCGAGGCCGGTGATCTCGGTGCGGCGCAACCCGCCTGCATAGCCGAGCAGCAGGATCGCGCGGTCACGCATATCGCGCAGCCCAAAGCTGAGCAGCGCCACCATCTCGAGCACATCCTCGGCCAGCACCGCTTCCTTCTGTGTCGGTGGTTTGCCGTGTGTATTCTTGATCCCGGCCCAGACCGAGGCGATGTGACAATCTTTCATGTCGAGCGCGAGACCACGCTGCCGGTAGTTTGCGGCGAGGCCGGACAAGCGTCGCTCGATGGTGCTGACAGACAGCGGCGGAGAGCCGTCCTGCGGTTTGGCGCAGTCGGAGATGTAGAGTCCGACCACAGCAGGGGAGGGGACCAGCGTATCGACACCCTTGCGCCGGCACCAACTTGCAAAATGTTTCCAATCCGCCTTGTAGGCCTTGTTGGTGTTGTCCGACGTCGACGCCTTTGCGTAATCGCGGGCTGTGTCGATCAGTCGATCCAACGTGCCTGAGCCAGCGACATGGGCGGGCAGGGCGATGTTCTGTGACCTGTCGTCTTCCTTACCGGCCGCTTCTGACGGAAGATCATCCAGATCAATATCGGGCAGAGGGTCTCTCTCGTTGCGTTCGGCGTTGCCGGACAGGGTTAGGGCAGCTGAGGTTGATTTCTCGGTGTTTCTGGCTGTTTTGGCCATGTTTCGCAACCTATCCCAAACATGTCCGATAAGGCAAACTTATTGGACATAGTGGAGAGGTATAAGGTGGGGCGGTCTGTACATCATATTGTGGACGAAAGCGCCGTGAGAGGCTAGTCTCGTGGCATGACCTACGCCCGCCATGAGCTGCCCGACGACGCCGCGACCCTACCGCAACTGCCGTTCTGGGTCACCTCTGGGCATACGGAAACCCTTGAAGATGTGGCGTTTCGGTCCGGAGCGGTCCTCACGGTGCTGGATCAGCTGGTAAGCGATCTCAGGTATGACGTGCCGATGAGACTGCTCGCGAATCGGCTGGCGCTGAGCGCGGCGACCGCCACCTCGAAGCTGGAAGGACGGCAGGCGCGGGAGGCGGATATCCGCGACGCCTATCATCTGACACCGCCGGGCGAGGCGCGTGGACCCGACGGCGATCTCCTTGCGTTCTGGCGCGCCGCCGTGCGTCTGCGTGCAGGCGGTACGGGTGAGATTGCCGACCTTGTCGGTGCCGACTTAGCAGGCGAGGTTGGCGTCTGGTTTGACGCGGGATTGGAGCGCGCACGGACACATGGTCCGCTGGCGGGCTGCAGCGTTGTCTTGCGCGACGTGCTCGCGGTAGACGACCGCGCGGAACGCACTGCCTGCCTGCTCTCGGATATTGTCCTGGCGCGCGCTCTGAACTGGAAGACCGTGCTCCCAGTCTCGGCAAAGCGGTTGACCAAGGCGATGCTGCGCGACCTGATTTCAGAAGGGCAGGGGGCTGAGTTGGCAATCCAAATACGGATACTGGACAGCATAGAGGAGACCATCCGGTTGGCACGGGACCTCGCCCGCCGCGGCGATGCGCTTCGCGTTGTCGCCCCGAAACTGCGAGCGAAAGGATCGGATGCGGCCGTTGATTTGTTTCTAACAGAAGATGCAGTGGCACCAGCCTCAATGCTCTCGCCGTGCATTCGTGGAACTACGATTCCTATGACCTCCCGCGCCGCGCGGCGGTTCTGCGATCGGCTGGTAGAGCTGGGCGTGGCACGGGAACTGACCGGACGGTCAACCTTCCGACTTTACGGGATCGCATCATGAATGTCGCCACCAGGAAACGGAAACCAGCCGAGGAAGGCGCCGTCTTTGACCGCGAACTCGAAGATCTTCCCCAGGAGTTGCGCTGGCGGGAATGGATGGGGCGGATCGAAGCGGTGCTCTTCGCGAGTGCGACGCCGGTTGGCCGTGACGGTCTTGCGCGCGTGGTGGGGCAGGGGGTGTCTGTCGAGATGCTTATTGAGGATATTCAGGCGGACCTGGCGGCACGGCCTTATGAACTGATCCTGGTCGCTGGCGACTGGATGTTTAGGACGAAGACGCAGTTTGCTGATGCCATCAAGGCCGCCGCCGATCTCGGCGACCAGTCGCTCGCCTTCACTGAGATAGAGATGGGCGTGCTTTGTGCCATCGCCTATCACCAGCCGATCGACCGGGCTGGCCTCGCCGATATCTTTGGCAAAGAGGTCAGCCGCGACCTGCTCGCCCGGCTGCGCTACAAGGACCTGATCGGCAGCGGACCGCGCTCGCCGCGGCCCGGCGCGCCGCATACCTTCGTGACGACTGAGACGTTCTTGGCGACGTTTGATCTGCAGAGCCTGCGGGACCTGCCGGAGCTTGAACTGTCGAAGCCGTGATGTCCGAAATATGCAGTAAACTTCGGACACGTAACGTCGCCCGCTTTCAATCGGTCGGGATGTTGCCCCTGGTTGTTGGACACCATGGACAGTTGCAGAATGGCCGTGAGATTGCACATCAGACTTTACGTGTGTTTGCACAGCACAAGAAACGTGTATATAGACGACGTACTTTACGTGTAAACACACAGCAACGACTACGCGTAAATCACCGGTAACTGGTATAAGAAGGTGACCTTCGTATCATGGCGTCCCCGAACGAAAAACTTGCAGCCTCTTTGGAGCTTCTTAAGGAGCGACAAGCGGAACACGGCAACGTCTTGCGGAGCAATGAGCTCAGCCGAACACACAGAGAAAGGCTCAAGAAGAATGGCTTCCTAACAGATGTCATTCTGGGTTGGCTGATTGTGACCCGACCACAGGACAAACCGCATGACTCGACCTTTTGGTACACATCGTTCTGGGATTTCTGCCGCCGGTACTGCCACGAACGCTATGGTGTGGAGTGGTGCTTCTCGTCTGAGCAATCTTTGCTTTTGCATGCCGAGAGTACGCACATTCCGAAGCAAGTGATCGTTTGGACACCCAAGGGGTCTGGCAACAACACGGTGCTGCCGTTCGACACCTCGCTGTACGACCTCAAGAAGGACCTGCCTCCGAAGAGTGACATCGCAACAAAAAACGGGCTGTTTGTTTTGTCCGTCGAAGCGGCACTGATCAACGTCCCCGAAGCATTCTACCGATCCTACGCAATGGAAGCGCAAATTGTCTTGAGCGGTTTGAAGAACACAGGTCCTCTGCTTGTCAAATTACTTGATGGTGGTCACGTTTTGGCGGCAGGGCGGATCGCGGGTGCTTTGCGTCGCGTGGGACGCGATAGTGAGGCTGACACCATTCTCAAGAAGATGAAGGCCGCTGACTATGATGTCCGGGAAAGGGATCCTTTCGCGGATGTTGCCCAAGTGATGCCTCTTGAGGTCGGCAGCTCACCACTCGCGGCTAGGATCAATGCGGCATGGGACACCCATCGCGATGCCGTCGTGGAGATATTTCCTGACGAACCAGGTACGCCCGCCGACAAGGATGCATATCTTGCGATGATCGACGACATCTATGTCAATGATGCCTATCACTCGCTGTCGATCGAAGGCTATTCCGTCACCGAGGAATTGATCGAGCAAGTGAGACAAGGGTCCTTTGATCCTCTTGGAAACGCGGAACACAAGAAGGATGTCGATGCGCTTGCCGCCAGCGGATACTGGCAAGCTTTTCAAGCAGTCCGCGCTTCGATAGAGAAAATACTATTGGGAGAACCGGCGGGGCAGGTGGCTAGACTGGATCATGATGCGTGGTTTGAAGAGCTGTTCCGCCCATCAGTGACAGCTGGCATCTTGAAGGCAGGCGCACTGGCGGGCTACCGCAATCATCCCGTTTATTTACGGGGCTCGAGACACACGCCGCCGCGAGTAGAAGCAATTGCCGACGGTATGGCCACACTATTCGAACGACTCGAGAATGAAGATTCCGCAGCAGTTCGCGCTGTTCTGGGTCACTGGTTGCTTGGGTATATCCACCCTTATCCCGATGGAAACGGGCGCATGGCGCGGTTCCTAATGAACGCGATGTTCGCGTCAGGTGGCTACCCTTGGACAGTCATCGATGTTGAGCATCGGACCAAATATATGACAGCACTAGAATCTGCGAGCGTAGGTGCCGACGTCGTTCCGTTCACTCAGTTGATTGAGGACCGGATGCGGTGGTCCAGTTCGCTTTCATAGCGGAAAGATCGAACATAGTGAAAACGGCGTTCATTGCGAATTGCGGAATTCCGCTACGGCTTCAGCCGGGCTGGAAAAACACTGGAAAGCTTATCTCTCCTGCTCTCAAAGTCATGGCTGCAGATCGTTGAGAACACTACATTCAGGTTGAATTCCCGATCTCAAGTGCGCCGAGAAAAGAAACCACTAGCCGGAAATTCCTCACCGACAGGACGCCCAAGCGCTTGGTCATGCGTCTATGAAATTCAAATTCTAAGCGACGTTTGTTTGTAAGCTTGAGGTTGAGAAGATTATCGGTTTTCCAGCATGACCCAATCCCCGCGAACTTACAAGTACTGCGGGTGCCGCACGACTGTTGGCTTCAGAAAGGCGACGGACTTCATTCAACGGAATTGGGCAACCGGAGGTTATGGCGATGCTGCGCGCAATCGCACAAGCTGCTGCCGCCGCACTGACGAAGGCAGCTGCAACACTAGTCCCTGCAATTTCGACGGCACCACACTGTCCAATGCCTTTTTCAAGTTCTTGATAGGCCTTTTGGTCTGGTACTTCGTCAGGTGCCTCGGCATCTGATAGACCGGCAAAGTGCTTGGTAATCGTATGCTCTTGATTAAAGGCTGTTAGTCGAAGGAGAGGACTCGCCATTGGCCATTCTCACAACCGGCGACGAACTCCTCGTCTTCAAGATCCGCGGCGACCTTTGCTTTAGATGGGTCAGCTACCATTGGGGCACCCGTTGGCGATGTCGCCACGCACGAGATCCAAGACAAGCGCATTTTCACCCTTGGCAATGGATGCAAGGGGTTTGCCGCCTGCTAGGGTCAGGACTCATAGCCAGTAAATGACGAGAGCTGCGAGGGCGATTGCTGATAGGAATACCTTCGGGCACCTATCGTATCGGGTCGCCACACGCCGCCAATCCTTAAGCCTGCCGAACATGATTTCGATCCGGTTGCGACGTTTGTAGCGGCGCTTGTCATAACCCGATCATCATCTGCGCGAAGATACCCTTGTCGCTCCACCGCTTCCAACGATTGTACAGGGTCTTGTGTGGACCATAGGCTGCGGGTGCGTCTCGCCATCGTAAACCATTGCGATTGATGAAGATAATCCCGGTCAGAACACGCCGGTCATCGACGCGTGGCTTACCATGGGACTTTGGAAAGAAGGGCTCAAGACGCGCCATCTGCGCATCTGTCAGCCAGAAAAGATCAGACATGTTCACCGCTCAGTTTTCGAACCGTGAATCACGCCCCTCAACGGAAATCAATGGGTCCTGACCCTAGGCACATTGCACCACGACCATCCTCTTTCCAGGAAGCTGTTGCAGGAGTTCGATAGAGCGAATGCTGCCCTTTCATCCATCATTGACAGCCAGTTCTTCTTACCGTTGATGCCTTTTATCAGTGCGGGACATTGTAGCGCCATTGTCGATCCACTGACAGTCATCACGGCGCGCGAACGCCCTACCGACAATGAAACCATCCTCTTTATCCCATTGGATGTACCAATCCGATATGAATACGCAACACTGATACCACTTCACCGTCCTATGTCGACGCTTGCGTCGCGTATAAAGGATGAATGGATGGCTGAGCTCGTGGTCATGCTGAGTGAACTCTGTGCCCGGCCAAAGCTAAATTGAAGCATGCTGGTAACTTGAAGCCGATTCACATGGCCATTCACTGAATCCTAGTTTCCTACCCTTCAGATCAACAGGTCAAGGGCTTACTTAATCGGGACATTTCGTCCAAGAATTTTCGGTTACGACCCGGCACACCCGCCGACAAACGTCGCGCCAGAACACTCAAACGGTTGAGACCTTGAAACGCCTACTTGGTCAACAAGACCATATGACACTGACATCAAGACACCCAGTGATTGCCTCATTTATACTGGAGGATCCAATCATACGATGGTTCTTCACACTTCGGAAGGCCCGACTGGACATCGGAGGCCTTGTCCTACAGAGCGTGATCAGCTCCACTTGAGTCGTTCGACTTGATTATTAGTGCATAATAAGATCTAGTCTATCCAGACGATGGCTTCCGCAGCTGGAGGGCGGAAACTCAAAGCAGTATGTGGTCGTTCTGCATCATAGTGATTCCTCCTGACCAGTTAAGTGGGAGAGGATCAAAGACGCTTGACGTGCATGACGTCTATCTCAGTGTCTGACGTCAGCGCCTATGGGTCCAAATAGCGGTATTTGCTAAGAGAGGGTTTGTTGCTCATCGTGGCCACCA
>NZ_CANNGP010000071.1 GCF_947504105.1 uncultured Tateyamaria sp. | reverse complement strand
CTACTTCGGGCGGGACAAAGCCATTCTCAAACAACGCGAAAGGATCAAACGGAAGACACTCGAAGCGCGGCGCTTGCCACAATCCATGGCATGGTTAGTGTATACCACATCGTCCGCCAGGGAATACAATGGGTTTTAAACGACAATGACCCTCAGACCCGACTCACGCAAAAGCGGTGAAATTGCGCTCCATGAACTCCCATCCACGAATACTCCGTTTACCAGAACCACGGCTTTACTGTGAGTTCTTCGGTGAATGCAGTAACGGTGTTAGCCCCAAAGGAGCGTGTGTCGACGCAAGAAGCCCTCATAATTGCATGCTTTCCGCGTGGAGATGTAATTGAGTAGATTAGCTAGTGCATTAGCTATCAAGCAACGATTAGACTCCATATCAATGGTGCATTAGCCATTCGAACTGATAGATGGAGTTTCCGTCCTGGCCCTTGTCAGTTACTCCAAGTGACCTCGTATTTTTTTGAGCTCAGCAATCATTGCTTGTGCTTCAGCGTCGCTTACACCAATTGCACAGCCAAATGCCGGAGGTACTGAAACCGCGTTTGCGCGCAGGCTGCTGCCTTTCTTGGTCAACATTACGTTTACGCGTCGCTCATCATCCGAATTCCGTTCCCACATGACCAAACCAAGCTTCTCCATCCGCTGGACAAGAGGGGTCATCGTTGCTCCCTCCATCCGCAACGCTTGGGCCAGCTCCTTCACGCTCATCCCATCGTTTTCCCATAGGGCGAGCAACGTCAGGTACTGCGGGTACGTCACTCCAAGATTGGTAAGTAGATGCGAGTACTTCCTGGTGATTGCACGGGACGTTGAGTAGAGCGCAAAACACAATTGCTCTCTAAGTATCAGGGGATTCTTCGCTTTTGCCTTAGACATTTCCTGCTCACATCTCACATCATGAAGAAATAAGGGGATTTTCCAGAGTTTACTAGGGTGCTAATGAGCGTGACCCAATGACACGGCGTTCGCAACTGATATTGCCAGATCTCCTTATCTCCATGCCAGATGTTTAAGGTTTTAGATTTTACCCAAAGACGCAAATTCCATGCTGGTTTAGAGCCGTATCACGGCCATCTTATCTTGTGTCATGTCCTGCATCGTATACCCAATTCCGCCAGTGTTGTACCCGGATTGCTTTCTCCCCGCGAAGGGCATCCAGTCGACACGAAACGCCGTGTGATCATTGACCATCACTGCTGTCGCATCCAACTGCCTGACAGCATTCAACGCTGTATCAAGGTTTTTCGTAAACACAGCTGACTGAAACGCAAGCGGCAGCGCATTCGCACGCCTAAAGGCATCATCAATCGAACCATATTCATAAACACATGCGACGGGCCCAAAAATCTCTTCCTGCGAAACGCGTGCCAGTTCGGGTGGTTGGAACAAGACCGTTGGTTCATAGGTTGACGCGCTGATTTTCTGCCCCCCAGTCATGACCATAGCACCAGTTGTTCTGGCCTCGTCCACCCAATCGGCCACGCGGTCGACCTCTTTGGGACGGATAAGTGGCCCGCAATCCGTACTTTCATCAATCGCATTGCCAACAACGAGTTTTGAGGCCGCCTCCGACAAAAGTACCGCGATATCACGCGCCGTGTCCTTGGGCGCGAATATACGCTGCACGGACACACATACCTGACCCGAGTGATAGAACCCGCCCTTGATCAGACTAGGAACCATTGCCTCCATGTCAGCACTTGCATCAACGATTACCGGGGCGGCACCACCGTGTTCCAAAGCGCAACGCGTACCCGGGGCCAATTTGGAGCGCAGCATCCAACCGATCTTCCCCGAACCGATAAAGCTAAAAAAGGCAACGCGACGGTCTGTCACCATCTGCTCGGCTGATACAGTGTCACAGGGCACAAAACTGCACCATTCTTCGGGTAATCCCGCCTCGTACATGATTTCAACAAAGGCCTGACAGGACAGGGGTGTATCAGCTGCGGGTTTAACCAACACTGGGCACCCAGTCGCAACGGCAGGGGCCACTTGATGAACAATCAAGTTCAGCGGATGGTTAAAGGCTGAAACGGCGACGACCACCCCAATCGGTTCGCGAGTAGTGAACGCAATTCTCCCCGCACCTGCAGCGGTCAGGTCCATCGGGATTTCGGTGCCAGCAAGGTTGGGAATTTCCTTGATGCACAACCCAACGCCATCAATGGCCCGGGCGACCTCGATCCGTGCATCCACCAGCGGCTTTCCACCCTCATTTGCGATAAGAAACGCCAGTTCATCAAACCGACCCTCCATGATCTTGGCTGCGTTCCCAAGGACTTCTATCCGCTTATGGGCGGGCAGCCAGTTCTTACGATTGGCGTGCAATTGGGCTGCTGCTGTCAGATACCCATCAATCTGATCCCACGACCTTAGCGTGACGGTTCCGATAGGTTTCAGATCGAATGGGTTGACCACTTCGCTGATTGCGCCAGATGGTACCGACTTTACATTGTTCATGTCAGGCAACTCTTTTCAGAAAGTTCTTCAATAAGAACCCTTTGGTTCTCGGAATAGTCCACTGGCAGGTCGATCAAATGAACGCCACCCGCCTGAAAGGCGTCTTCAAACACGGGAACCAGATCCTCTGTCGCTGTGATACGGTGCCCCGTGGCACCATAGCTTTCCGCGTATTTCACGAAATCAGGGTTGTTGAACTCCAACCCCCAATCCTCAAATCCAGCAGCAACCTGTTTCCAGCGGATCATCCCATAGGAGCCATCGTTCAAAACGGTTATGACCAAGTTGAGGCCGAGCCTAACCGCCGTTTCAACCTCTTGGCTGTTCATCATGAACCCGCCATCACCACAAATCGCCATTACGCGACGATCAGGGTTCAAAAACGCAGCAGCCATCGCGGATGGCAACCCAGCACCCATTGTCGCCAGCGCATTGTCCAGCAGAACCGTATTTGGCTCGTAGGCTTTGTAGTTGCGGGCATACCAAATTTTATAGATGCCATTATCCAGCGCAATGATGTCCCTGTCGCCCATTACCCGCCTTGTGTCAGCGACAAAACGCTGCGGTATGATGGGGAACCGGGGGTCTTTGGCACCTTCAGAAAGATGCATTTCGACTTCTTTCCTGACCTTTTCAAAGTAGGAAGCGTCGAAATCCAATGCTCCTCCAAGCTTCTCTTTCAGGTGGGAAATTGATGCTTTCAGATCCCCAACCACTTCGACCTGCGGGAAATACACCTGATCCACCCGCGCCGACCTATAGTTGATGTGAATGACCTTTGTGCCTCCTGCCTCCATAAAGAACGGCGGCTTCTCGACAACATCATGGCCGATGTTGATGATCAGATCAGCGCGATCAATTGCACAGTGCACATAATCACCATCCGACAGCGCCGCAGTGCCCAACGACAGATCAGACCGTTCATCAACAACACCCTTCACCATTTGCGTGGCAAAAAACGGGATTCTGGTGGTATGAACAAAATCTGATATCGCGCGGCGCGCATCCTTTCGGTTGGCGCCAGCCCCGATCAGAACAAGGGGCATTTTGGCATGTTTGACCAGATCAACTGCCTCGTCAAGAACGGCATCATCAGCCACCGCATAAAGTCGCTGGTGTGGCTCGATCACCTGCTCGCTGCATTGCTCTTCGGCGATATCCTCCGGCAACTCCAACAAAACAGCTCCTGGCCGCTCTTCCTCGGCGGTGCGGAACGCCTCGCGGACCAGCGCCGGGATTGTGTCACCATGCACAATCTGTTTGGACATTTTGCAGATCGGCTTGAACAGATTGACCACATCAATGATCTGGAATTGACCCTGCTTTGATTTCTTGATCGGCTTTTGACCGGTGATCATAATCAGAGGAAATCCACCCAGATGCGCATAGGCTGCTGGGGTTGCGAAATTTGTGGCACCCGGACCAAGCGTCGCCAGACAAACACCGGCCTTGCCTGTCAAACGCCCGTATGTGGCCGCCATGAATGCGGCACCCTGTTCATGCCGGGTGAGGATCAGCCGGATGCCCGAGGACCGCAGCGATTCGACAAGATCGAGGTTTTCTTCACCCGGCACGCCAAACACAAACTTTACGCCTTCTCTTTCAAGCGCCTGAACGAAAAGATCAGATGCCTTCGTTGTTGGTGCGGATGCTGGTGCCATTTTATGCTTTTCCAAAGTTAGATCATGCTGTGTCAAAGGCTTGTCCTCGCGAGTTTCCTCCATTGCTAACGAATGGCCTGCCGCCTCAATTGCGGGCCGCGTCACAAAACCTGTTCGACGGCACCAAGTCCGCCAGCGAAAACATATCCTAAAACCTGTCAACGACGCGGGCCTGCGCGGCCTTTCTTGAATGCTGCTACTGACTGCCAGGGTAGAGGAAGAGGTTCTGAATATCGACGACTGCCGCTGCCCGATAGGAGGGATATCGCTCAAGTATCGCGGCCCTTAAGGCCGCACCGCTACTGGTGGTTTCATAGATACGCTTCACAAGCTCCAGATAGATAATCGCATCATCAATCGACTGACGCGAACCGTCATTTGATCCATGCCCGGGCAAGATATGTTCAAATCCTGTTTCATGTCGCAGTCCTTTCAGTTGGTTGATCCAGCTGTCAAAATGACAATGGCCGCAAAATTGATGACAGTTGTTGTAAAGCAGATCTTGGACTATATAGCTTTGTTGCTGCGGCATGTAGATCGTCAAAAAATTATCCGCCTCAGCATCACACACATAGCGGCGTTCGAACTCAGCACAGTCAATTATCTTACTCGCGCCACGCTGGATCACGTTTGTTGGCACCACCTTAGATGGTGGCACATGGTGCCCCAATGACGGCAAACTGATCTCGATGAAAAATTCGCCCGACTGATTAATTTCAGCCATAATTTCAACCAGAGAATAGATCGGGACTTCACGGAATTGGTGGGCGCCGAACCAATGATCTGGGTGTAAGTGGATGATGAAACGATCAACTAGCTTGCCAAGCGCTTCACTATACTCCCTGATTTCCTGATCGAAAATAACCGATCGCTGTGCGTCAAAAAACACCAAACGTTCGGGTGTTTCGATGATGTGGGTTGTGACACATCCTATAACTTCTGGGCTCTGGTAGCTGTGAATGTTTACATTGCCGAAGTTCGTAACTGTTACTTGTCCATGTTCCAATTGATGGAAAGTCTGCGCCCGAACCTCATGTCCAAGCAAGGCAGCACGCACAATATTAGGTGATGCAACAATCAACGCGGAGACAGCTGCGGCAAGAATGAGTCGACGACGGGAGAGGTTGAGTTTCTTCAGCATGATCGACCTCGACGTAGTCAGGGAGGAGTGAGATCAGCGTAAGCCATCATTAAGAACTCGTATTTCGAGAAACTTAAGTAGCATGTTCTTGCTATGTCAGTGGAGTTTCTGCTTTCGATCGTTGGTGGATTATTACCATACCTACTTAGACTACATTCGGTAGTCTTAGTACCACAGTCGTTTTGTCTGCAGGAACTTAAACTTCCTGCGACCTCAGACGCTTCCGGATCTCAACATCCACAAGGTCTTTTCGTGCCATGTCAGACGATCTGTCAGCATTCCAGCTGTTACGTCATCGACAGCATCTTCCGCATCTTTAAAGGCACCACGAAGACATTCAGCAAGCGCACTATGTGCTTGGATCAATTTTGCCACCATGTCATCTGCGGACTGGGCCTTTTCTTCCTCCGGCTCACCCGCAAGAGACATCAATTCTGTTACCGTACCTGGCGCAGAAACGCCCAAAGCCCGAAGACGTTCAGCCACTTCGTCAAGAGCTTCCCACATATTTGCATACTGCTCCTCGAATAACTCGTGCAATTTGAGGAATTGTGGTCCTTGAACGTTCCAGTGATAGCCATGCGTCTGCACGTAGAGTCGGAAGGTTTTACCCAAGACCACTTTTAAGCTTTCAATATGTGAACCGTTCTCGGTAGTCATCTTGCACCCATTTTTCAGGAGGGGTTATAGCTAGTGTACTAATATTATAATTATAGGGTAAAACTGAAGGGGTCTTAGTCAAGAGCGAGAGGGGAATAATTATTTTATGACTACTAACACATTGTTTAGAATATATTTTTCGTGCTATTGCTGTGATTCTTAGCCAACTCTGAATGTCTTCGTCGGCTCCTTATTGCCGATCGATTGGGACAAAAAACAGTTGGATTTTTATCCCTAGTAGACAACGCGGAAACCCAAGTTGCCGGGCGGCAATCCACCGCCACAGCTGGCATTGCCGGGGTCACGGACAAGGTCCGACAGCACAGCGAGGTGTTCGCCCATCACCACACGTCCGCCACCTTGGCAGACGGACGTTACTGCCCGACCATCCGCCACACCGCAACTTGTGGCAGTCCATTCCCAAACATTGCCTTTCAGATCTTGGATGCCGTTGGTGTTGCGACCAAAGTTGCCGACCGCCTTTGTCCGGTCATCCGAGGGAGGGGCAGTGATGTCGTAATCCGCCGCCCAGGCCATCCGGGGGTCGGTGAACAGTTTCTCTTTGGGTATTGGGGCATCCTCTGCCGCAAACTCCAACCATTCAGTGTAATCTGGCAGCCGTACCTGCATGCCCATCTGCTCGGACAGCCAGCCAAGATACCTTTGCGCATCAAACCAATTGACCCCCGTAACCGGGTGGAGAGGCGAGGCCCCTTTTGGCATACGGATATCTGGGCAAACATGCGCATCAACACAGTGTTGCCACTGGTGCCAGGTGACCTCACTGTCTGCGATATGTAATTTCCGGCCATCCTGCATCGCAACCGGCAGGAAGACTGGCCAACCGGTAACATCTGTTGCAACCGATTGAGAGGCGTCGTTTTTTGCAGCGATGGCAAGAAAGACTGCGGTGCCGATCCCTAGACAGATCAGCACGGCAACCAATTTTCTGATCATTTCAACGGTCCGATATAGACCTGCTGCATCAGTTCATCATCCCATTCTCCCGTGACAACGACGTGACCAGCGGCCCCAAGCTCTACCGCCTCAATCAGATTGTGATTGAGGTAGGCATAAACACCAGGTTGTAGGAATGTGTACATCGCCGCCCCTGCGGAGCCCCCACGCACCAACATCGTTTCAAGATCCCGCATAGGAGGCGAAATGAAAGAGCCGGTTTCCCAAGCATAATCTAGATGCCCTCCGATCAGGTGCGGGCGTGAATCACGGTTGGCCGTGACGTGCACAAACATCACGGTTTCGCCCACTTGCGACATCATTGCGTTCTCGCCCGTCAGGGCACCGACACGGCCGTTGAAAACCACATGGCTGGGCAACAAGGTTTTCATGACCTCAATCCAGTCTCCCAGATCTTCACCCGCATCTTCATATGTTTTGAAATCATCGTTTTCGTCGCGCGGTACATAGAAATCGTTTTCGCCGACATAATACATCTTGTCATAGGTCAGCAGCTTCCCGTTTTCATCTTTGATCCCATCGCGGGGAAGCACGGTAATCGCGCCCGTCATCCCATGCGTAACGTGGTAGGGCGTCATCGACCCTTCTGGCGCACAGTGATACAGGAAAGTCCCCGTCTTGGTCGCCTTGAACCGTATGGTCGATTCCTCGCCGGGGGCGATTGTAGTGATACCAGCACCCCCCAATGCGCCTGTCGCAGCATGCAGGTCGATGTTATGTTCCATCAAATTGGACTCTGGGTTTTTCAACGTCAGCTCCACAACATCATCCTGATGAACAATAAGCATCGGCGCTGGAATTGAGCCATTATAGGTCAGGGCAACAATGGTTGTTCCATCCCCGTCCAGCACCCAGGATTTTTCTTCGACGATCAGCTCAATCTCTACGATCTTGGGGCCACCCTTTGCGACCTGATCATGCTTGGGCACATTTGGAGGCAGCACCAGTTCTTGTCTGACCCGCTCCATATCGGCCAAATGATCAGCGTTACCGGTAGCCATTGCTTCATCAAACGGTGTGTCGCCATGGCTCATGCTGCTGCCATCCGCGGCGGCCTCTTGCGTGGACAATGTGCCGAGGTACGCAATCACATCTCTGCGCTGCTGTTCGTCATCCAGTTTAAATGACATCTTGGTCCGCGCCTCGGGATCGCCCGTGTAGGCCCGGATAAAATCTCTGGGGTTGGCAAGCCAGGCAAAGATCGCTTCGGGGGACCAGACAAGGCCATTCTCGCCCGCGCTCGTCAGGCTATCGCTATATTTATAACCCTCAAAGGAAGCAGTGGGCCGCCCCACAACACCATTAAGAACAGGGCCAGTAGCGTTTTTCGCACCTTCCCCAACGCGATGACAGCTTGCGCACTGGCGAAAGACTTTTTCACCGGCAACCGGATCGCCTTCCTGCGCAAATGCCGACATCGGGACCACCAAAAGATAAACTGGCAGCACGACCATTCCCAGTATTTGTTTGCTAAGGGCTAGGTAGTTCATTGCATCCTCCAAAGGGAATGAGCGTCAGCTCAAGTGGTCAGATTTAGCGGTTCGTTTTTGGTCAATTGCAGGCTAAAAAAATCCTTGTTCTGTGGGACCCCGCTGGCGATGCCAGATGCCAATCTCTGACCTAACGCGTACACGGGCTCACTATGTTCATCGACTTGCCTGCAGCCACGAAAATCAGGCAAGAAACACTACTATCGCCCATCTGGCTGCCGTGTGTATTGACGCGGGCAAAAGCATGTTCAGCCTAGGCGTCAGACTTACAGGGTTCTTTCATATTCTGTCGGACATCACATATTCTTGCGGGCCGAAGAGCCGTCCAAAGTCACAGACACTGGCTGTCGAAATCACAGTGTGATCAATATTTTTGAGCCGCGGAAGCCCTTAATCCTGCGCTGTAGTTCCCCAGAAACCTGACGGTGATCATGGGCAGAAACCGCAGATCAGGCTGTTCAGTATGGCCTTACACAGCCAGTACCTCTAGGTTTTAAGCCATCGTCAAAACACGTCAGAAGCAGGATTCTGAAACTTCTTACAGTATTTGAAAGAACGCTGGATTTCTGCGGCACATAGTTTGATCGGGGGATGTCAAAGCGTCCCGATTTCGATTGAACAGAAACAAAATTGGCGGGACAGATGGATTTTGACGCATTTTTTGAAACCGCATTGGCAGGTTTACGCGACGCCGGCAACTACCGCAGTTTCAATGATATCGAACGGCACTGCGGGGATATGCCAAGGGCAAGCCGTTATTGCGTAGACGGGAAATGCAGCGACATAACCGTGTGGTGTTCCAATGATTATTTGGGGATGGGGCAAAACCCTAAAGTCATTCAAGAGATGAAACACGTATTGGATCGCTGTGGCGCGGGTGCGGGCGGCACCAGGAATATTTCGGGCACCAATCACTATCATGTGATCCTTGAACAGCTTCCGGCGAAACTGCACGGCAAAGAATCCGCACTCCTCTTCACTTCCGGGTATGTTTCAAATTGGGCAACACTGAGCTCACTCGCATCCGAGATCCCTGGCATGATCGTCTATTCAGACGAGTTGAACCATGCATCCATGATCGAGGGCCTTCGGCATGCAAGGTGCAAGAAAAGGATATGGAAGCACAATTCACCCGAAGACCTCGAAAGGCTGATGCAACAAGATGATCCTGCTGCCCCCAAGATGGTCGCCTTTGAAAGCGTCTATTCGATGGACGGTGACATCGCCCCCATTGCCGCGATTTGTGATGTCGCGGATAAGTTCGGCGCGATGACCTATCTCGATGAGGTGCATGCGGTCGGGATGTATGGCCCACATGGCGGCGGCATCGCCGAACGCGAGGGCCTCATGGAGCGCATTTCCATCATCGAAGGAACGCTTGGGAAGGCGTTTGGCGTGTTGGGCGGCTATATCTCGGGTTCGGAACAGATGTGCGATTTCGTCCGCTCATTTTCATCCGGGTTCATTTTTACAACTGCGCTCCCGCCCGCAATCGCTGCGGGGGCAGCGGAATCGATCCGGCACCTGATGGGCAGTGATATCGAACGGATGCGCCACCAAACTCGGGTGCGCGATGTCCGGCAACAATTAGACCGTGTGGGCATCCCACATCTGGACAATCCAAGTCACATCATCCCGGTGATTGTGGGTGATGCTAAGAAATGCAAATGGATTTCGGACCTGCTTCTGGATCAATACGGCATCTATGTTCAGCCGATCAACTACCCAACGGTGCCCCTGGGTTCCGAGCGACTTCGTATCACACCCTCGCCCCTTCATAGTGATGAAGATATCCGACATCTAGTATCGGCTCTCAGCGAAATCTGGTCGAAATGCGCCCTGGCGAGGGTTGCCGCCTGATGAACTGAATCCCCGATTGGCCCCTCAACGGCGGCCTCAGGGTCGAGAACTGTTTGCTCTACTCTGGACCTGAGCAAATCCGATCTTGTGCCCTGCATGTTGATCGCCTTGCCCGGAAAGAGGGGCGCGAAACTCACGGCCCGGGCCAGATATTTCGCGATGAAAAGGTGGAACAAAGCCAGAGGTTTTGGCCCGATTCAAATAGCGGCGCTGATTGCCTGAACTCAAAAGGGTAGCCAGATCACAAGAGGCCGCTTTCGTTAAAAGGAAGAGAGCAATGCGTGTAGCCGACCAGATCCTGGAGATTCTTTCATGTCACGGTGTGCGGCAAATTTTTGGCGTGCCCGGTGATGCAATAAATGATTTCACCTTTGCCGTTTCACGCCGCAACGATATGGAGTTCATACTTGTCCGGCACGAAGAAGCGGGCGCGTTCATGGCAGCCGCGCAGGCAAAACTGACGGGTCGCCTGACCGCTTGTATGGGCACTGCCGGACCGGGTGCGGTGCACCTGCTCAACGGCCTTTATGACGCAAAACAGGATCACGCGCCGGTCATTGCTATCACTGGTCAGGTCGCAACCGAATTCATCGGGACCGGGCATCCTCAAGAGATCAACAGCGAACAGCTGTTTGGTGATGTCGCCGAATTCACCCAAACCGTCATGGTACCTGATCAGGCGCTTAAGCTCACACTTGAAGCCTGTAAAGCAGCTCTTTCAGCCGGAGGTGTCAGCCATGTCTGTGTCCCTACGGATGTTGCGGGAAAGAAGGTGACCAAGTTCCGGAAGGATTTAGATCTAGGCTCTGACCTTGGACAGATCAGACCTTGCACTCCTTCGCTAGACAAGGCATTAGCACTAATAGCCGAAGCCAAGAAACCGGCCATTCTGGCGGGTATTGGGGCGGCGTCAGCGCGACCCAAGATCCTAGAACTTGCTGAACGTCTTAACGCACCAATCGTCAGAACCCTGCGGGCCAAAGACTGGATTGATGAACAAGAGCCGCTTTGTGTCGGTGGGCTTGGTTTGCTTGGGTCCTCTACTGGTTCGTCAGTTATGGAAAAATGTGATCTCCTGATCCTTGCGGGCAGCGACTATCCCTACGTCACATTCTATCCCACAAAGACCCCGATCATTCAGATTGAACCGGATCCGCGCAGGATGGGCAGGCGCGCCCCAATTTCCGCGCCGCTCCATGGGCATGCCGAACCAACGTTGGACATGCTGCTCGAGAAGGTGGACGCCAATCCAAACAGCAGTTTTCTGGACGATATTCTGAAGGAAAAGGAAAAGGAGCTGAAGGCGCACAGGAAGTCGGAAGAATCCAACGCTACCCCCATCAAACCCCAGCGCGTCATGGCGGAGCTCTCGGATGTTGCGCCGAATGATACCATCTTTCTTTGCGATGTGGGGACCACAACTGCGTGGTCTGCCCGCCATCTCAGGGTGGGCCCGGACCAGCGTTTTACCCTTTCGGCGTCTTATGCCTCAATGGCCTTTGCATTGCCGGGCGCGATCGGCGCACAGCTTGCCTATCCTGATCGGCCCGTTGTCGCGATTGCCGGTGACGGAGGGTTCGCTATGCTTATGGCCGATCTGGTAACGGCCACCCGTTATGACCTTCCAATTACCTGTGTCGTCTTTGAAAATAACAGTCTGGGATTCATAGCTTTAGAGCAGGAAGCCAAAGGGCTACCCCAACACTCGATTGAATTGGTGAACCCTGATTTTGTCAAATTCGCAGATGCTTGTGGGGCACGGGGGTTTCGTGTCGATCAACCCGGAGCATTGAATGCGGTGCTGAGGGAAGCGATTGAACATCCCGGTCCGGCCGTCGTCGTGGTGGAGGTTAACCCGGATGAGCTTATCATTCCGCCACGCATTTCCGCCGAACAAGCGCTTAACTTCGGGTTGGCAAAGATACGCGAAGCATTGGTGTAATGGTTGTCAAATCAACCCTGTCCTGGCGCCCTGTAACTGTGCGACTAGACAGTCTGTGAGAGGTGGAGTTGGTATGGCGAGGAAGCGGCATTCATATGAAGCATCCCAAAGCTGCTGCGTGAGATCGAGTTGAAGCTGGTGGAATCACAGTGAAAAGAAGGCTGTTATGATTGATGCAACTTTTGTCCAAGCCCATCGCACGACGTCCAGCCTTGCGATGGAAAAGGGAGGACGTGGACGTCTGATCGGGCGCACCAAGGGGGGCATGAATACAAAGTGTCTGACGTCAGCGCCTATGGGTCCAAATAGCGGTATTTGCTAAGAGAGGGTTTGTTGCT
>NZ_CANNGP010000070.1 GCF_947504105.1 uncultured Tateyamaria sp. | reverse complement strand
CTAAGTGTCCACTTGTTTTAATGGACACTTAGCGCACACCGAATGGCACCGTTAGGTCGGGTTCAACGGACGCTCACATAGCAGCAGCAAAACCACATTAGATCAACGGCAAATTGAGCATCGAAGTTAGGGTTATGCGGTCAGGTAAAATAGTCGCGGTGGTTGGCGTTTGTTCGTGGCAACTATCGCGCATTGCCCGGTCAGGTCGGACGATCTTGAGAGGCTACGTTTTTGGCGATTTCGCGGATACTCCATTCGACGGCGTCCCGCATCGTGTCTCCCAAAGCCTCGTCAAATGCATTGGCCACATCAGTGGCCGCATCGGATTCAGACGCGACAATTTCTTCAAAGGACTTGGACGCAATAATGCGATCCGAAAATGCATCGACGATCTTGATATTCAATCGCACATCCACGCGCAGCGCGGATGGTTCAGATGTTTGCGGTACAAACGCCTGAAACTCCCGGATATCTGTCACAACCAGATAGTCCGCGCGCAATCCGATGGCAGAGCTTCCGACGGCCGGAACCCTGCCCGAGTTTTCGAAGCTTTCGATCAAAAGCGCCTGTACGATCAGCGGGGCTCGATCAACCCAACGCGCTTCTGGCAGGTACTGCACCTGCAAGGGCGTCGGTTGAACCGCAATTTGATTTGTATCGACCATCGCCGTAGCGGTCGGCTGGTCAACCACGATCTGCGATTTCAGCTGTGGTAAGGAAGCGCTGAACGTGCTTTTCGGGCTGAGGGTGTACAAATTAGTTGGTGTTGTAACCTCGACCAGACTTGAAAGCCCTGCACAGCCTGCAAGCAGGAACAGGAGAAAGACACCGGATATCCATGTGGTACAACGCTTACTCATCGGCGAAAATCGGAGTTCTGTGTGCCCAGCAGAAACCTGGCAGGGTCTCGTTCGATCCGGGTCACAAGGCGTTCCAGATTCACGACCAATCCACGCGCCTCTTCGGTAAAGCGTACAAATTCCGGCAACCCCAGTCGCAGGAATTGCGACACTTGACGCTCGTTCCCACTGACGACCGAATCCAGAGTATCGGTAAAACTGGCGGCAGACCTTGATGCGGCAAGTACTTCGTCGGAAATCGCATCGATATTGGTCGCAGCATGCTCTACAGCAGAGGTGAAGGCGGTGGCAGCCTTGCGCAAATCCATTGCGATATCCCCGATATCATTTTCGATCAATTCGTTCGCCGTCGCAAAAGTCTGGTCGGCTGTGTTCAAGGCTTCTGAGGCGTCCAACATCGCCTGATCAATGAATTCCAGAGTATTCGTTGCATTGTCAAAGGCTTTCGTAGCGGCTTCAAGTGCAATGCCGCCATCATCTGCAAGTATTTGCAACCTTGAAGCAATCATGTTGGAACTTTTACCGATATTTTCAATTACCTGCTGACCGCTTTGGGCGGTCGTACGCAAGTCTGACGCTAACGGCGTAAGCTCATCCTTAGTAAAGCTGTCTATCGTTGCGATTGTATTGGTTGCACCTTTAAATGCGGTATCAGCACTGCGAAGAGCCGCGGTCGCAGTTGTCAACGTCGTCTCGGCCACATCACCCAACTGTCCCAGCCGGTCGGAAAACGTGGCAACGCCCTGGGCTGCGGCGCGCAGGTCAGACGACAACACTTCAAAATTGCCAAGGGCGCTGTCCAGCCGTCCCGACGCATTGGCCAGATTGTCGAGGATCGTTGCAACAGACGTACGATTTTGCTCATTGAAAACGCTATCAATGTTTTCGAGAAGCGAGATCGCGCGTTCCAGAAGTTCCGGCGCCCCTTCGAACACCGATTGCAAGGCGGAGCGTTCCGACAGGATGACGGCGTCTTCGGGCAAGGGCGCAGCCTCGGCCGATCCTCCAGACAAGGCCACGTAGCTGACACCCGTCACACCCTGGGACTGCAACTTGGCAACAGTTTGCGTGCTGACGGGCGTATCGGCATCGACCTCGACCCGCACGCGCACCTGTGACGGATCGACCTCGTCGAGGTCCAATCCGATCACTTGGCCCACGGGCACACCGTTGAACCGCACATCGCTCGCTGTGCCCAGTCCGGCCACGTCGGGAAACAGGATATCGTAATAGGTATATTGTCGGTCAGCTTCGACCTTTGCTAACCATAGTAACAGCGCCAAAGCGCCAAAAGCACCCAAAAGCGTGAACACACCGATCAGAACGTAATTGGCCTTAGTTTCCATGTGCGATGGTCGCCTTTTACGTTGATTGTTGCGCGGCACGCGCGCGCGGTCCGGTAAAGTATTCTTGTACCCAAGGATGATCCACGTCTTTCATCAACTCGATAGGGCCTTCCACAAGCACGCGCTTCTCTGACAGCACCGCTATTCTGTCGCAGATCGCATAAAGACTGTCGAGATCGTGCGTCACCATGAACACAGTCAGTCCCAAAGAGCGCTTAAGTTCGCCGATCAAATCATCATAGGCTGCCGCGCCGATGGGATCGAGCCCGGCGGTCGGCTCGTCCAGAAACACGATCACAGGATCCAGAGCCAGCGCACGGGCAAGTGCTGCGCGTTTGCGCATACCGCCCGACAACTCAGATGGAAGCTTGCCGCAGCTGAAGGGCGGTAGGCCTACAAGGCTGATCTTCAGTTCGCCCAGAGCTTTCATTAGGCTATGGGACAGGTTGAGATGTTCTCGCATCGGTGCCATGACGTTCTGTAGCACCGTCAGAGATGAAAATAGCGCACCGTCCTGGAACGCGACACCCCAACGGCGTTCAGTCTCCAGCCGTTCGGCACGGCTGCCATGCAGCACGTCAACTCCCAGCACGTGGATCGATCCGGCAACGGGGCGGTTCAAGCCCACAATAGTGCGCAGCAACACCGACTTGCCGGTGCCCGACCCGCCGACGATTCCCAGCACTTCGCCCTGCCACACATCCAGATCTAACTGGTCATGCACAACCTGGGATCCAAATTGATTACGCAAGTTTCGAACCTGGATGACAGGTGTGCGTTCGATGTCATTGGTCGCGTTCAAAGCCCCAGCTCCGCAAAAAAGACAGAAAACAGCGCGTCGACCGTGATCACCAGAAAGATGGACTGAACGACCGAAGTTGTCGTGTGTCGGCCCACACTATCTGCCGATCCGCGCACCTGCATGGCCTGCCAGCACGCAACCGTGCCAATGACCGCCGCAAAGACTGGAGCTTTGATCATGCCGATGACCAGATGCCAGACATCAGTGTTTTCCCGAAGGCGGGTTATGAATTGCCCAGGACTGACGCCCAATTCGATCCAGCTCATCAAAGCACCGCCGAAAAGCCCGGCGATATTGGCGATGAACCCTAGGATGGGTAGCATGATTACCAGCGCTGTGACACGGGGCACAACCAGCACCTCAATGGGGTCCAAACCCAGTGTGCGCATCGCGTCCAGCTCTTCACGCACCTTCATCGATCCCATGGACGCAGTAAACGCAGATCCGGACCGCCCGGCCACGATGATGGCCGTCAAAAGAATGCCCAGCTCGCGCAATATGGAAATCGCGATCAGATCAACCACAAAGATCTCGGCGCCAAACTGACGCAATTGTGATGCCCCCTGAAAGGCGAGAACGACGCCGATGAGAAAGCTCATCAGCACAACGATTGGTATACCGTTGAACCCAACCTCTTCCATTTGGTTCACCAGTGCAGCCGGGCGCCAACGCCTCGGATGCAAAATTGTGCGCACCAGTACAGTCAGCGTCTCGCCCACGAAGCTCATCAAAGAGAGTATTGATTTGCCAATTCCGGCGGTTTTTTCACCGATACGAGAAAGCCAGGGCAGCAAACCGCGCGGCGGATCCTCTATGCCCTTCTCGGCTGGTCGCGCCGCTGCGACAACATCAATCAGTTGCCGGTGTGCGGCTGACGCGTTGCTGAATGCGACCTCGACACCGTTTGCCTCAAGCCGCGCAACAAGGTCGGCAACAAGCCACGCGCCGCCGGTATCCAGAGCTTCGATGTCGCTCAGATCTATCTGCGACATCCTAGATGTCGTCGATGCATTTGCGAAATCGGATTCAACCTCGCCCAGACGATCAGTCACCAAGCGCCCGAACAGGCGCAACGTGGTTACTCCCTCTCTCTCTTCGATATGCAAGCTTGGTTCTGTCATCAACGTCTCAACAACGATGGGGATTTGTGGAGCTCATAACACTTAAAATTGTGCGAGCGAAGGCCTTGCACTGAACATATCAGGCATGATCCTCTCCCACTGAAATGTTCCGCCCTTGTAGTTACGGTCAGGACTCATAGCGGTGTTGTCACGTTATCGCAAAATCTACGATGATTTGATCGACATGGGCGAGGTGGTGTCAGAGAACCGTGTTGCGAGACGGCTCGCCTTTGCAGGCATCCGGACCCAGATCAGGTACAAGAAGAAGCCCGGCGTGTATGGCGGCAAGCCATCATACATTATTGTCGATAACACACTGTACCGTCAGTTCACCATCGATACACCGGATTGATCAGCGCCACTGAAGTGGTCCAACTTGATTTGTTATTGTATGACCGGCCTTTGGCCTATCTGGAAGATGGTTTCCGGGGCGAGTGGGCGGTGCCCACAACGTTATGCAGCGGCAGGCTTAACGCAACAAAACCCATCGTTTAATTAAGCCAATCAGATGAACCAGATCCTCTCTGAAATCAAGTCGCTAAGTGCCCAACATCCACGACAACGGATACAAAATTGAGGCGCAGCCGGTGGGCAATTTAGGATAGGATCGGCTGCGCCTGCCGAGCAAGCACCCGGCGTTACGTTAGCTCGGGTTCAGGGCGGGGCGCTGGTTGCTACCCCAGGATTTCACCATCATCAGTTGGTACCGGTGTGTCGTCGGGGAAGATGTCGTCAATTTCATCGAGAAGAGGGGGCCGCTCCTGATCTGGTTGGGGCGTTTCTTCCGGCTCCCCAGTGGGTTCGGCAGTGGATTCGGCGACAGCTTCATCCCCGAGGCTTTCCTTCCCTTGTCTGGTCATCCCCAACTCAAACCCGGCGAATGTGATGCCCCCAGTAATGAGGGCACCTGTTGTACCGATATAGTCAACGGTCTGATTGGCAACTCCCGTCAGGGCACCAAATATTGTATTTTTAGGAAGGACTGCGAAGTCAGGCGTATCAAACTGTGCCGCTGCAAGAACCTGTGCACCCACCTTGTCGGGAACCCAATCAACGCTTCCGTCATCGTCAGCCAGCCAGCTTATGCTTACGCGGCCGTTTACAATTGCACTTCCACCAAAAGCAGCCTCTGCACGTTCACCGAAAATAGCAAACCTGATTGCCTGAGGAATCAAGCCAGCTTCAACTTCGCGCACCAACCGGATCTCTTTTTTCTTAACGTTGCCATTCTTACGGTTGTAATCCACATGAATTTCAGTCCCTTCCTGGGCGAAGCCGACGGCTCGGAGCAGGCCTATATGATAGTTCTCATTATGGACTAAAGATACACCTTCATCCGAGGCGCCGCCAATCTGACGACCCCAACGGGTATGGAAAGAATAGTCCAGACCATCTTTGTCGACATCCTGCCCAAGCGGAATGAAAACGCGGAAGGATAAAATTGCGTTGGGGACTGGAAAGTTTTCAAAGAAACCGATCCCGTGACTTGCTGGCTCAAATCGCCCGGTGGTCGAAAAGATGTAAGCGAAGACACTATTAAGAACCTCTCCAATCCTTCGTGTTCCTGGCAATTCAAATCCAAAGATGAAACCAAAGAAGCCTTCGCTCCCAGCATATCCCTTGAATATCCGCTCTTTGACAACGTCCGACTCAAGGTCAACTTCGCCTGTTTTGACATCGACCTGAAGGTCCTTCATGGCTTGTACCTTGTCGCCATCTGCTGCCTTATAGTACTTATCGACAGTTTCCATGTCTTTGATGAACCCCTCATGCTCCGGACTGTTCGGGTTCAGCAAGTATTGGTATTGATCGTACAAATCCTGCGCGAATTGGCCGACCCCCTCCTCCATCTTGTTCATCATCTCGGTGACTTTTTCGACAATGAATTGCATTGCCCCACCAACGCCGTTTTTGGCGTCAATGACAGCCTGCTGGAAGCGGGGACCCAATCCTAGGGCGGTCAACATTTCATCGTCAAAGCCAAGCAACGGTTTGACCGCGCGTGCTTCTGCGACCAGTTCAGTATTCAAGGACAAGAGTTTCCCGCCTGTACCGACACTGATAAAATCTGCGCCGTCGAAGCGATAGGCACCCATCAACAGGTTGGTATCCAGATCGCCTTCGATCGTGGGGAACTTTTCGGCCAGGGCATCAATGTCATCTTGACTGATCCCGAGGCGCTCCAATATCGCCGACTTCTGTTCCGAAGTCAGAGACTTGATACGCAGAATGCCGACAACAATTGCAACGCGTTGTACAGGTGTTAAGGCACTGGGATCAAACGACCAGGTTTTGCCATCATTGTTCAAGACAACCCCAGGGTAGTCGCCCGGATTCTCGGCAACATCACCGGCTATCTCAACACCGCCATTCAACATTCGGAGGACATATCTTGCGTCATCTCCGGTCATGTCCAGACCATTAGGGCTGAAATCATCGGCGGTTGTGGTGTTGACTTTTTTAACGCCGAGTTTGTCCGCGAAGTTTTCGTTGAAGTATTCCAGTGAGCCTCTGAAACTGCGAATGAGCTGATCGCGCTCTCCTGCGGAAACGTTTCCGGTTGCCAAGGTCCACCAGATAGCCCCCAGCTCTCCGAATTCGACGTTTTCGCCGTTCGGTTCCTGCCAGGAGAATTCGTAGTACTCTTCGTCGTCGTCAAATCCGGTGTCGGAGTGAGATATCGTCTTCTTTTTGGTCTCTGCACCATCCAGACCGGTAGAGTAATTGGTGACCTTCTTGACAGCATCGCGGTTGCGCGCTTCTTTCCAGCCCTCTGACAGGCTGTGGTAGTCTGGGATGTTAACCGTCCCGCCATCGCTGCCAGCTAGGGGAACCTCTTTGTCGCCCTTTAAATCCAAACCTTCCCAGACAGCCACTAGCAGCATAGAATCCGGCATTTTTTTTGAAGGATAGGATTTGCTTGGGCCAAAAATGCTGCCCAACAGACCGCCTATTGCCACCTCGAATATTTGGCCAAGGATGTCACTGTTCACACCCGCCAGGACTGTCAGGTAACCCCCGCGTCGGCTGGCACGCGGCGGGAAGGAGAAATATCCGCCTGTATTGCCCGCAGTGCTGAAATCTATCCCCTCATTTTGTGACAGGAACATTTTCATCAGTGCGCCATCTGCGGCACCAAGCCCTGAATCCTGAAGATCTCTATTCCAGGTTTTGGCTGCAACTGTCAGATTGAGAAAGTCGGTTGCGTCATCGCCATCAGCGTCCCTATCATCGAAGTCGCCCAACTCCTCGCCATTCACCAGAATCTTGCCGCTGAGCCCGTCGATTTTGAACTGTACCGCATCGGATCGGTCAAAATTGTCGCCCGGTCCCAAGAGGTCCCTGATGTCATTAACTTTTGCATCCCTACGGAGCAGCCGGAGATCTTCGCCAACTGTAACATCATTCATCCCGACATCCACGGGCGTCTGATCTATGCTTGGAGAGAACAGGACGGTGACATCGTTGTAATCCTGGCCATCACCAGACTGGGTCTGAGGGCCATCAACGCCTTGGGCGCCGACCGGCAGGTCGGTGTTGGTGCCATCGTAATTGGCCTCAAACCCAATACGGTATCCGTCACGCACATCAGTGCGCATCTTTTTCCTGTCGACGACCGAGTCAGTGACCTCGCCCGTTGTCAGGTTGGTCATCCGAAACCGTGGCTTCAACTCCGGATTGGAATAGTCTTGCTCGGTCTTGATCCAGTTGACTGAGACGATCGCCCGATACCTGCCATTTGTGTCGCCGTCGCCGTCGTCATTTATGACTGTGACCTGATCACCGCTCTCTGCCTCGCTGCGGTGCAGCTCGCGCCATTCGCCCAGAACCGGGTCCCAGACCTCCAAAAGCTTGGCGTCTCCCCGCTCGAACGTGACCAGTATGTCTTCGGTGGTGGCATTTTCTTTGGACACCAGCGGCAGGTTTTTGGAGGTTCGGGTGATGCCGTTTTCAGCGTCGTTTTCCGTGTTGATGTTCGGCCCGGGCGATTTATCATCAGATTTCGCGCCATTGGGCTGATCCACACTCACCGAAAGGATCGGGTTTTCATACAGACTGTCTTCGATTTCATAATAGGTATAGGTGGTTGTGGTGCCGTCTTTGCTGACCGCCGTGCGGAAGTTCATGGTCCTCCATTCGCCGTCAACCTTCATCTGGATCTGCAGATCCACATCGGTCCCATCTAGGGTCTTCGGGAGGATGAACGTACCGCTGCTGGCGTCAGGATCGGTGCTGTCATAGTCGACAACCTCGGAGTCTTCGGATCCCCCAGTCAGAAAGCTTCGCGGGTTGGCAAGGACACGGAAGTCAGCGTCCTGATAGCCCAAAGCCGCGGGTTCGGGGAACTTGATCGTGATCTTGGCCGGCGGGCCGTTCACTGCCGGAAGTTCATAAATCGGCGCGTCCGGATCCACGAAAGTGACTTCCATAGAAATCTGGATCAGCGGCGTCTTCTTCACAGGCTCCGGATAAGGCTGTTGTTCAGCATCATTGAAGGTGACACGGCGCATAGCGCCGTCAGCGTTGTTCGTCTGATCTCCCGTAAAATCTATTGATTCGGCCCATTCCTCCCGCTCATTCCATGTTTCACCCCCATCAGTCGACGTCTTGAGTTCCAAACTCGGAAAGCGATCATCTGTGCTGGCGGGCACCTTCACAGCGCTCAGATCAAAATTGGAATCCGTACTGTCAAAGACCACCACCTCTTTACCGGTTTCAGGATCAGTTGTGGTGACCAGATAGTCCCGATCAGGCTCCAGCACATCGACATTGAATGTGATGTAATGATCATTTTCGCTATCCGTTTCGCTATTGCTGGCATCCCCCGTCGGCGGGGTAATCGGGCCGTCAACAACCTCAACACCTTCCGGTGGGGTATCCGTAAAGCTGACCATAACATCATTAAAACGGTCATCCTCCGACGTACCCCATCTATCCTCAAACCCGAAAACCGTCGCGTCCCCAATGGTGCGCGTCTGCACGCGCTTGTCATGCGAGCTGTAGATAACCGTCGGTTCGCCTTCTCCTTCCGCCGTTACATTGCGCACCCGGATTTCAGGTGGCTGCGTGCCCGCCTGATTGACTTTGACAGCCGTGCGCCCATTCCCGAGGAGGACCGCACCCTCTTCCTTGCGCGCCACCTCCGTCCACGCGCCCGTCTCGGGATCGCGCACCTCGACAATAAGCTCATCATTGCTAAAGAGGCCGACCTCGGCATAGACCTCGCGCGTCGTGTAAAGGTTCTCGTAGCCTTCAGACAGCTCAACCGCATTGATGCTGCCGCCAAGCGACGTTGCTGTTTCCAGCAGATCATCAGGATTGTCGGCGTGGCGCACAACAACGTCCTGGTAGTCATCACCGCCCGCTGTGCCATCTTCGTTGACGGTGAAGTTGTCTTCGAACTGCACTTTGACGATGCCGTCCTCTTCGGTGCGGATCGTCCGGCTGCGGTCCCGGTCCGAGATTATCGCATTGTCCTGGCTGCGATTGCGCACCCGCACCCGTGGCGGCGTGTCGCCAACTTGCTCAAGCTTGACGATGGCCCGGCCCTTCATATTCCGCGCGCCGGGAACAAACTGCGGCTTGGATGCGACCTCTACCCACTCGCCATCTTGCCAGACCTCAACAGCAACGGCATCACCGGTGTCAAAGCTGATCTCCACATAGACGTCCCTGCGGGGCAAATCTTCCTGTGGAATCTCCTCGCCAGTCTCGTCAACAGGCGGTGCAGGGTTTTCCTCTTCGGGCGAGGCCACCTGCAGCCCAGGTTTGCTCGGATCCACATTGGATCCAGGTGCCGGCCCAGGAACCGCGGCGTCATCATCCGTGGCATCGGGCGCGCCCTCAGACCCCGGTGTTTCATCGGTGTCAGGTGACGTATCTGCTTCGCCCGGATCATCCTCACTCTCTGGCGGACGGGCTGTTTGCGCCAATGGCTTGGTGCGGATCTCGATGATCGCATCGTTATAAGATCCATCACCCACCGCGTTGTAACCGGATGGCTCGTATACGTTCTCACCGCTGACTTGGCCATCGCCAAACTCATCGAAGCGGATCTGGATGACTCCGGTCTCGGGGTCATAGCTGATCTTGCGTGTCGAGCTGGCATCCGCATCGTTGAGTGTCGCAGCCGTCGTGGAGACATAATAGCCCCCATCAGCGTGGCTGTCGTCGACAATCCACAATTTGAACTCGCCGTCCAACGGGCCCGTCAGCAGATCACCATTGACCTGTGGCACCACAACTGGAACCTCTTGCCCATTCGCAGCCACGGGCTGCGCAGCCTTGCGCGCCACGACAAGCGGGGTATCGCTGCCTTCGGGCACGTAATGCAGCTCAACCTCGTTCGAGGTAAAGAACTTCACATCAACCGCATACGGTGCTTCATCCGTCGCAATGCTCTCTTCTACCACCCGCGCCCTGGCCTGAACTGACCTGCCATGCAGTCGCACGGTCACCGTGTCAGAGGCGCGCGCTTTAAAGTCACGCGTCGTCAGCGCTATCCCATCCGTCGCCTTGGACATCCGCGCGCCGACATCGCCGGACCTGACCGGCACGCCCAACGCTGCCGCCCGCGCCCCGATCGCCTCGCCAAACTCCTCACGCAGTGCTGCCTTGCGCTGCTGTGGGGTCAGCGACCGTGACAGCAGGATCGTTCCGCCCGCTCCCGGCGCCCCCGGCACAAAGGCCGCATCAACTCCTACTGGCAACGCCGTGACCCCCTTCCTACCCGGCACAACCATGACCAGATCCGGCATGATCGTCCCGGATCGGATCTCTGACAAGAGCTGCCGGATCGCCGCCTGCTTCTTGGCCGTCAGCGCAGCGTAGGATCGCCCTGTCAGCGCCAAAGACAAACGGTTCCGCGCCCCCGGACCCTGGAACCGATCCGCAAACCCCGCCGCCACCTCCGACCGGCGCCGCAGCAGCGCCGGGCTGCCGCCGGCAGTGCGCGACACCACGGCACCCTGAGCGCTGCCACCCTTCGCACGGGTCAGCACAGCGCCAGACGGCAGCCTGTGCCTCCGACCAGGATCCCAAGACACATTCTGCTGCGATCCAAACCTGCTGCGTACTCCGCCCATCACATCCGCCTCCTGTTAAACAATGTGCGCGCGACACATCGATGGTCAGTTCATCCTGACATCAGGCGGAACACTCCAATATGCGAAACCACACATGATCAGATCGACGAAAATACGCAAAACCCTAAGGCAACATACGCAAAACCAGATACAGAAGGCTCAGGATTTCGGTAACGGAACCGTGTCAGTCAAGGTATATTTCGCAAGCGGGTTGATCCACTAAAGCGGCTAGCTCGGAATCTTTTGGGACCGTATTTCCTAAGGTCAAGAAGCTCACGAGCCCGAAGAGCTTGGCAGTTTTGAACCTCATGCTAGGCTACCATCCGGTATTCAAGCTTATGCAAAGTTTCTTGCCGGAGGCATTACGATGTCTGACCTCATTTCCATGGCCAACCCGCAGCTGGAAACCACTAAAATGCGCATAAAGGAGGTAATCAATGGCCACAATCAAAGACGTATCGTCCGAGTCAGGCTTCTCAATAGCCACTGTATCGCGCGTCGTGAACAACCCCGATCTGGTGGCACGATCCACCAGAGAAAGAGTTCAGCGTGCGATTTCCAATCTTGGATATGTGCCGAACTCCGCTGCGAGGATGCTGCACAAGCAAACAGCCAGCTATGGAGGGCTGGTTTCGAGCAGCTTCGGAACGGAGTACCATTCGACCATCGCGGAAGGTGTTGAAGTAGCGTTTCAAGAAACCCGACTCCTATGTATCAACGTCGGTAGCAACATGACCGCTGAAGGTGAACTGGAAGCGTACAGGCTGCTTACCAACTTTCAATGCAAGGCGATAGTATTGCATTCGGATAGGCTGGAATTGGAAATTCTAAAGAGATTAATGCACGAGAATCCATCACTTGCTGTGGTCGGGCGCTGTGTCGATGGATTTGAGAAACGATGCGCTTACGTCGATAACTTTGAAGTTGGTCGGGGCGCTGCCCGCCACTTGTTAGCCTGCGGGCACCGTTATGTCGGGCAGGTACTAGGTCATGAAGAATACTCCGTAACAAGAGTACGTTCGCAGGGGTTCACGCAAGTTATTGAAGATGCGGGATTTGGGACGGACCCGCTGCCGCAATTTAGTGCGAACTTTTCACAAGTCACTGCCGCCGAACGCGTAGAAAGTTTCCTAGTCGCGCAGCCCAATGTTACTGCGCTGTTTTGTCATAACGACCAAATGGCATGGGGTGTCATGGACTATTGCAAGCGCGCTGGAGTGCGCATTCCGCAGGACCTCGCGATTATTGCAGTTGATGATTTGAAACTGTCGCAGTTCATGAAGCCACGACTGAGTACAATTGCATTGCCGCTAAATCAAATAGGTTACACGGCTGGAAGGCTGGCGCTTGCAGGCGCGCTCGATAATGTAAAGATAAGCGGGCTCCAAAATTTGATCGGCCATAAACTTATCGTGCGCGATACAACCTAGATGAACTGTCCAGGGCCACGTCTATGGGCCACTTTTGATCAGTGTTTCTGGAATGGGCGGGCGCATGTTTGGGGCCTGATGTG
>NZ_CANNGP010000069.1 GCF_947504105.1 uncultured Tateyamaria sp. | reverse complement strand
CGCCGCCCATGAAGACAGAATCCCGCCCGTCGCCGCCATTGATGGTGTCATTACCAGCGCCGCCCCGCAGGGTGTCAAAGCCCCCGCCACCAAGGATCGTGTCGTCGCCGGTGCCGCCAGAGACGCTGTCATTGCCGAACCCCCCGTCGAGACGGTCATTCCCGTCCCCACCCAAAAGCGTGTCAGCCCCCTGGTTGCCCGTTGCAACGTCATCGCCACCGCCCGTGGTCAGCGTGTCGTTGCCCAGCCCGCCGGTCACGGTGTCATTGCCGCTGGCGGAGGTGAGGCTGTTGGCCACATCGTTGCCGACCAGGATCGCATCCCAGCTTCCGGCCATTTCGAAATGCTCGATGTTGAGCAGCGCGTCCTGCCCAAGGGTCGTGCCGTCGCGCCCGTGGGTGCCTGCCACCAGATCAAAGCGCAGCACCTCGGCCGGTGTGAGTCCGGTGACATCGGTGAACAGCGTGTCCTCGCCGTCACCGCCATTAAAGATATCCTGACCGCCGCCGGAATTCACGATCCGGTCGTTGCCTTGGCCGCCCAGAATGCTGTCATTGCCAGCGCCGCCGTCCAACACGTCATCGTCGTTGCCACCGCGCAGGGTATCATTGCCGTCACCACCGGTCAGGGTGTCATCCCCGGCATTACCGATTAGGCTGTCGTCGCCCTGATCCGTCACGATCAGGTTGGCCACGGTGCTGCCGGTGACCGTGATGTCAAAGTCGCCGATAAGCTCGACCGCTTCGACATTGATGAGGGTGTCGCGCAGGTTCGGGTTGCCGACCGCGCCGGAATCTCCGGTCAGCAGGTTGGTTTCCACTGCAAAGCTTTGCGGGGTGGCATCCGACAGGTCGATGCGTACGGTGTCGAAACCGCCGCCTCCATCAAACGTGTCCTCGCCGCTGCCCATTTCCCAGACATCGTTGCCGGCACCGCCAATCAGGCTATCGTTGCCGTCTCCATCAAGCAGCACATCATTGCCATTGGCGCCGCGGATGGAATCGTTGCCGTCTCCGCCTTCCAGCCTGTCAGAACCACTACCCCCGACAATGCTGTCATTGCCTTCGTCCCCTTGCAGCCGGACACCGTCTGTCCGCCCCGAAGCGATCAGGACATCGTCAAAGATCGAGCCCCGGACCTGGTTGATGCGGATCAGCGTATCGGTGTCGCCGAACGTATCCGTGGCGGTGCCGGTGGCCGTAGCCTGATTGCCCGTCCCCAGGTTGACGGTGACCCCGGCGCTGCCGCCTTCGAAATGTTCGTTGCCGTAGTCCATCCGGGCATCGCCGCCGCCGGCATCGATGGTGTCATTGCCTGCGTTGCCCTCGAACCCTTCCCAGCGATCCTCGGCCGCGCCCGTGATGCTGTCGCTGTCTTGCGAGCCCTGGAAGTAGTGGATGAATGTGAAAGTGTCGTTCACCCGCCCATCGCCCGAAACCACGGTGCCGGTCCCGTCCACGCCCGACGTGATGGTCAGACCGCCCACGCCCCCGATATCGGCATAGCTGATGTCGGCGCCTTCCCCCGTGGCCCAATGCGCGGCATGGCCCAGGATGGTGTCCTGGCCCAGACCCGCGCGGATGAAATCGCCAAAGCCCTGCGTGCCCACGATGCCGCCTGAGGCGTCGAGCAGGTCGTTGCCGTCTCCGCCATAGAGTGTGTCACGCCCGCCGCCGCCGCGGAGCGTATCGTTGCCGTCTCCGCCTTCCAGCCGGTCGTTGCCCGTGTTGCCCAGGATGCTGTCATTGCCGCCGCGCCCTTCGAACAGTTCATCCGCGGCTGCGCCGATCAGCGTGTCATTGCCCTGGCGCGATCCGCGCACGTGTTCGATCGAGATCAGCGTGTCGGTAAAGGCATTCCCGTCCCATGTCCCGGTGGCCGTTTGCGTCGCAAGGTTCACATTGACTGCATCCACGCCCGAACGGTCATAGCGCACTCGGTCGAACCCGCCACCGCCATTGACGGTGTCATTGCCCTGCTCGGTGATGAAGCTTTCATTCCGGTCCGAGCCCATGATGCTGTCATTGTTGTCGGTTGCGCGGATTTCCAGGCGTCCATCGCCGCTCAGGATGTTGATCGTATCCTGACCGCCAAAGCCGTCATTGCTGACGATGCCGGTGGCAAGGTTGACGGTGATGCCGGAGGCCGGGGCATCCTGGGACCCGAAATCATAGCTGATCCGCCCGCCGCCGTTGGCGATGTTGATATTGAAGGTGTCATTGCCTTCGTTGCCGCGCAGGTTGAACCAGCTGTTGTCCGAGTTTGTCACGTTGAAGACATCGTTGTCCTCTCCGCCCTCAAGGCCGAGGCCATCCGCCTCCATCACCCGGCGCACGTCGATCAATGTGTCGCTGAACCCGGCCCCGCTGATCGAGCTGATATTGGTGGAGGCGTTGATGTTGAAGGTCAGGGGGCCATCAATGAGATCCTCGTAATCGAGGAACTGGAAGGTCGTGCTGTTGACCCCCGAGAAGTCGATGGTGTCGTTGCCCAGCGTGCCTTCGATGTCGCCGCCTTCGAAGTTGCCATTGTCCGCTCCGGGGGTGATTGAATCACTGCCGCTGCCGCCCAGCAGCCGGTCATAGAACGAGGATCCCGTGACCGTCATCGGAACGGTCAGCATCGTGGCCAGGTCAAAGCCGAACAGGTTGAACATGTCGACGCCGGACGTGGCGCCACTGGCATCTACGGTGAGGGTGGGGCCGAGGTTGAACAGGGCTGCCATGGGCGCGTTGTTGCCCACTTCCAGAGCGTCAAGGGCGTCGGCAATGTCGACCAGAGGCCAGGACAGGTTGGACAGGGCCCCGAGGGGGACCGCTCCGGACGTGACGCTGATCCCCGTGACCGTGCCTGAGACCGCGTCCCCATTGCTGTCCAGCACCAGGTTGACGCCCGAGATGGTGCTTGTCAGGCCGCTCTCGGGATTGAACATGACGATCTCCGTCGAGGAGTTCGATACGGGGTTCAGATCTTCGGTTGTCGTGGTCAGGGCGTTGCGGATAAAATTGTCATCACTGCCGGTAATCGTGATCAGCATAATAGTCCCCTTAGAAGCTATTTTTCAAAATTCTGTACTGCTGCGTCCGGGTCATATTTCCTGGCTTATACAATACGCATCAGTTCAATTGCCCGCTCAACCCTATGCGCGGGTCCAAACGCGATGCAAGCCTGTCAGTCGTGTCAATTGACCATGGATCAGCGGATTGTCGCAGCCAATCATGTGCGATTTCCCGCCCCGCGAGAAATTATCCGCCGAAGCCCTACAAGATACCGTGTTGGATGCACAATCTTCTATCAGGATTGGAGTAAACCCGCCGCTTCGAGAGGCGTCACAGGACCACCCGCCAAAGGTGCATTGCATCCATATTCAAGTTTGTCCAAAGAGTGCCTAAGATTTTTTAAGTCGAATTTCTCCCAGGAGGCGAACGTGCTGACATTCAAGGCGCATGGTGGCGCAGAGTTCGGTTTTGTGACGGATTTTTCGGCGTGTGAATACGCCAACATGTCCTTCTTCGCACCCAATCGCAAAGACATCCTGTTTCACCTGTCGCTGCGCAAGAGCGCAGGCAAGGCGGCAGTAAATCTGCGTCAGGATGGCCTGTGGGGTAGCGAGATCATGCATGATGTCTCGCTGGCGACAGCCGGGGATACGGTGGCGATCCACATCCGGGATGCGCGGGTGGATGTGACGCTCAATGATGTTGAGATCTGTGTTTACGATGGGGATTTTCCCGCGCTCGATACGGTTTCCTTCGTCAACTTCAATGGCGGGATCGATGCCTCGACCGTGCTGATCGCGGGCGCGGCCAACGAAGCCCGGACCGGTGAGGGGGATCTGCAGCTGACCGGCTTCATGAATGTCGAAGGATGGGCGGTTGATCCGGGTTTGCCCCGGCAGGATATCCAGCTGAGAGTCATGGGCCTGACAGACCTGATATCGGTGATCCCGGTGTCCCATCCGGAGATCGCGCAGCAATATCGGCAATCGGATCAGCATGTGGGATTACTGGCCAGCCTGCCCGGCCGGATCTGGGAAGCGGCCGACCCGCAGACCGGCAGCGTCCAGCTGATGGCACAATCCAATGGCCTGCCCTGTGGCGCACCGTTTGAAGTGACACGTGCCGAAACGTTGAAACGGATCGAGATGCAGCTGAGCAAGCCAATCGATCCTGCTGCACCCTTTGACGGAATCCTGGCACTTGAACATATCCGCTATGGTGATTTTCTGTCGGACCTGTCTGATCCCTGCCGCCAGATCGTCGACGGGGCGGTCATGCAATTCGGGCTTCAGGATTTCCTGGCCCAGCCCAATGCCACCGAGGATGAGACCTCGGATCCGCCCCTTCCGGCACTGCCCGCGCTGTCACCTAACGCGATGTTGCTGATCCGGGTGCGCACCCGGTTCGCAGAGGCCATCCGCACGAAATCCGAAGACGTACGCCATATCGAAATCCTGCGGGACATCCTTGCGCACAACACCCTGGCGGTGCCCTTGCTGTCGGATTTCCTGCTGTCCCTGGTCGATAAATTCTGCACGGTGGACCAGTTCGAGGACCTGTTCGACTTCGGCACCCGTATGGGCGTCAGATGGTTCGAGGTGGGCGAGAACGTCTGGTACAATTCGGTCATCGTGCCGTTTCTCTACATGGAGAACCGGATCACCGATGTACGCGAGGCGTTCTGGAAACTGGCCAGTGACACGCCCGGCTGGCTCGCCACGCCCTCCATCAGCTGGACGATGCGCAAGCTGCTGTCCGAAAACTGGGTCTCGGCACATGAAAAACACATCGAAGATATCTCGTTTGCCTTCATGGCTGTGGTGGAAGAACGCCAGAAGAACTATTGGGCGCCCACCACCAGCCAGGCCCTGATCGACGCGACCGTGTGCATGATGCAGCATATGCACCGCATGCCCGAATATTTCGAGGACCTCGCAACGGCCTTTGCCCTGCGCATATTCGGATTGTCGCGCAGATTCTGGGAAACGTACCGTCAGTCCGGGGCTGCGGGCCTGTCTGAACGGCTGGACTATGGAGGCACCTGTTTCGACATCATCGCGGCCTATGCCAGCGGCACGAAGACAGAGCCCGTTGCCTTGGATCGGGCTTTTGCCTTCTTCCATGGGTTCAATCCGACCGAAACGCTGCGCTACCAGCGCGAATTGCTTGGGCCCTCTGAAGGGGTCACCGACGGGTCGGGCAGGCTGGACGAAGCCAGGGTGCTTTCGACAAAGGACCACGACGACATGTTGCTGCGTTACTTTGCATTCCCCGGACAGGCCGAGGGTCCAAGTGACCAGACGACGCGCCATGTGTGCATGGCGATGCGGGACAAGTATCTTGGCACCAGCAAGGGCGTGAACACCCGGCAACAGGAACGCGTGCTGTCGGAGATCACCGCGCTGCTGGATCAGGTTGCCGCCGCGGGCGCACAGGGGCAGGCCACGGACTGGCAGCCGCCGCTGAAGCGGATTCTGGATCGTCTCTCGATCCTGAACTCCCTGCGTAGCAATTTCTTCGGCATGGGAGTCGGGATCTCGCTCTTGGATTGCCTGCTGCGACTGAAGGCCGATGACATGGCGACATCAGTGATGTCATGGATCGGCAAGGTGCGTGGCGACATCCCGCCCGACCATCTGGATGGCCTGTTCAGCCAGCCGGCCATCTTCAGCGCCCTCGAACGACTGGCGCGCGGACCGGAATCAGAACTGGCGCGGGCCACGCTCCAGTTCTTCCCCAGGTTCGTGCCCCCTTCCGGGGGGGCTGCAAGCGAGATGGAGACCTGGACGGGGGTGTCGCATGTCACGCCCTTGTACGACACGATCGTCACGGTCTTTTCCTGTCGCCCCTATCTCGACACACGGATCCCGCCGATGCGCGATGGCTGGCTGTCGCAGCTTGAAAAGCGGGGGATCCCTTACATCATCGTGGTGGGTGATGGGGACGGCCAGCGGGACGGCGACGTGGTCTATCTGGATACACCGGACGACTACGAAGGGCTGCCACAGAAAACACTGGCAGCGGCCAAGTGGATCCATGACACCACGCCCTTCACCTACATGTACAAGATCGACGATGACTGTTTTGTCGATGTGGACCAGATGTTCGGGGCGCTGACGCACCGCAAGTTCGATTATTACGGGCGCACGCTGACACGGACGGCCGGGCAGACGGACCGGGTCTGGCACTTCTCGAAATCCACCTCCGAGCGGGGGCGCAAGGAACTCGACAAGTCACCTGAGCCTGCGGAATACACCGATGGGGGCTCGGGTTATTTCCTGAGCCGCCGTGCCATGCACAAATTGTCCGAGGCCAGCCAGACCATTGCCGGTCAGCAATTGATCCGGTCCAGTTTCATGGAAGACAAAATGGTCGGAGACCTGCTGCACAGCCAGCACATCACCCCGTCCAACGAAGACTACCACGTGTCGATCCGGCGCCGGACCCACAGCGGGGCGGAACCCGTGCCATTGTGGGAAAACAGCTTCCATCCGGGCCCATCCAGCATCGTCAAGCAGTTGCATCTCGATACGCACGCGCACCAGGCCGATGCCATGGCCCGCAGCACACAGCCGGGCCTGTGGCCACGCAAGCTGTGGCCGACCTTTGCGCCCGTCCGGCTGGGCTACAACAGCAACGCGCTGGAACTGATCAGCCCCGAGGCCAAGCTGGAACAGCTGAATGCCGCGCCGGTGGCCGCCGTGGCCTGCATGCGCAACGAGATGTTCATGCTGCCCCATTTCCTGGCGCATTACCGCAAGCTGGGGGTTCAGGCCTTCCTGATTGCCGACAATTGTTCGGATGACGGCACGCTCGAATATCTGCTCGAGCAGCCCGATGTGGTGACCTTCTCGGTCGATACGGATTACGGGCAATCGGAATATGGCGTGGCCTGGCAATTGACGTTGATGGCCAATCTCAGGGTCGGGCGCTGGTCCCTGGTCGTCGATGCGGACGAATTGCTGGTCTATCCGAACTGGACGCGGACCAAGCTGCCCAAGCTGCTGAGTGGCAAGGCCTTTCGGGATGCGGACGCCGCACGGATCTACATGCTCGACATGTATCCGAAGGGGCCGCTGAGCGAGGCCGATTTCAGCTCGGGCGATCCTTTTGCCGAGGCCGGCTTTGTCGAAGGCGCGCCGTTTTTGCGCGCCACCACCGGGCGGGGGCCCTATTGCAACAGCGATACGATGACCAGCGCCCTGCGCCATCGCCTGTTGCCATGGTCACGGCCCGAGCTGTTCGTGGCGCAGAAATATGCGCTGCTGAAATACCAGCCCTGGATGCGTCCCTCGGCCGGGTTCCACTATGTGGGCGACATCAAGACCAGCAAAACCGAGATGGTCTTTGCCCATTTCAAATACACCGCCCACTTCCGGCAAAAGGCCCTGGACGAGGTCACACGCGGTCAGCATTTCAACAATGCCGAGGAATACCGCAAATACCTGGCGCTGATGTCCGAAGGGCGCGAGGTGATCTATGACCCCGACCTGTCGGTGCCATGGGACGAGTGCGCAGAGGTCAAACAGATCCTGTCAGGGGCGTAAGGGTTCAGACAAAGACGATGTCGTCGACGCCAAAGCCCGACAGGTCCGTGCCCGAGCGCAAGACCGCCACATCAGTGCTGCCGATAGAAACGGTGATTTCATTGGCTTCACTGTCATAGCCGACGCTCATGGCCCCTGCGGTGGTGCCCGCCATCTCGATCACGTCGATGCCCAGTGCGAAGTCGGTGACCAGGTCCGTTCCGTCCACGGCATCCGTCGCATCAAAGACAAACGTATCCGCGCCCGCAGCCCCGGTGAGCGTATCGCTGCCCGCACCGCCATTCAGTGTGTCACTGCCATTGCCGCCGCCCAAGGTGTCATTGCCGAGCCCGCCATTGACCAGATCATTACCGTTTTCGCCAAAGAACCGGTCATCGCCCCCGCCGCCCTGGATCGTGTCATTGCCAGCGCCTGCAAAGACGGTGTCACGGCCAAAGGTTCCGCCTTGGGTATTGTCGGTGAACAGGTCATCGTCGCGGCCCAGCAACACCCGATCCTGGCCGTTGCCACCTGCGACTGTGTCATTGCCGTCGCCTGCGTTGATTGTGTCCGCCCCGGTGCCGCCCCGGATCAGATCATCGCCGCGGCGCCCGTTGATAAGATCGTTGCCGTCTTCACCATGGAAGACGTCGTTGCCGCCGCCACCTTCAATCGTGTCATTGCCCCCTCCGGCAAAGACCGTGTCGCGGCCAAAAATGTCCCCTTGGGTATTGTCGATAAAGAGGTCGTTGCCCCGTCCCAGCAACACCTGATCCTGGCCGTTGCCACCGTCGACCGTATCGTCGCCGTCGCCCCCGTTCAGCGTATCGGCCCCGGTCCCGCCAAAGATCGTATCATTCCCAAGCCGCCCGTTGATCAGGTCATTGCCGTCGCCGCCATAGAAGGCGTCGTCGCCATTGCCGCCCTGGATCGTGTCGTTGCCACCCCCCGCAAAGACCGTATCGCGGCCAAAGATACCGCCCTGGCCATTGTCCTGGAACAGGTCGTTGCCCTGGTTGAGATAGACGAGGTCCTGGCCATTATCACCGCGCACGGTGTCACTGCCCGCGCCTGCGTTGATAGTGTCGGCCTCTGTCCCACCGGAGATGCTGTCGTTGCCCACCCCGCCGTTCAGCATGTCACTTCCTGCGTCGCCCAACAGGGTGTCATCGCCGCCGCGCCCGTCGAGAAGCGCATCGATGCCGTTAGCAGAGATCAGCGTGTCATCGCCTTGGCGTGAGCCCCGCACGCTCTCGATTGAGGCGAGTTTGTCGATAAAGGTGGAAAATACTTCCTCCTCTTCGAACGTCACTTCGTCAAAAATACGTGCGACATAGGTGACAACAGCGGTTCCAGTGGCGAGATTGACATTGACAGCATCCACGCCGAAGCGGTCATAGCGGATGCGGTCATTGCCCGCCCCCCCGTCGATCGTGTCATTGCCCTGCTGGGTGATGAAACTTTCGTCGAGGTCCGAGCCGATGACATTGTCGTTGTTGTTGGTGCCCTGAATTTCGAGGGTCCCGGTGCCGTCGAGGATGTTGATCGTTTCGGCATTTCCGAAGCCGTCGTTGAAAATCATGCCCTGGGACAGATCCGCGACAAGGCTCTGCGGAGCGGCTTCAAATGACAGATCGAACGCGTCGCTCCCATCTCTGAAACTCAGCCGGACAAGACCACCGTTGAGCGAGATATTATACTGATCCGCACCTTCGGCGCCGAGGATGTTGATGAATCCACCATCAGCGTTGGTGACATTGAAAACGTCGTTCCCATCGCCGCTGCCGATGCCAATGCCATCTGCAAGCACAAGGTTGCGCAAATCAATGAATGTGTCTGTAAAGGTTTGCCCAACGACCGTCGATTGGTTGCTTTCGGCGTTCAGATTGAACGTGAACGCCCCATCCACACGCGTCGAGTAGGTCACCCAGGGGCCGTCCGTAGGTCCTGCGTTTGAAAAGTCGATGGTATCATTGCCCTCTGTGGCAATGATCTGTCCGCCAAACGGCTCTTCGATATTCCGTCCGGTGACAATCGTATCATTGCCCAACCCGCCGACAAGCACGTCATATGCGGGACCACCGATCACGGTTATGTCCTCAGTCAGTAGAGGCTGAATTTCACCGAAGATATCGTTTAAGCGAAACTCATCAACGGCTTGGCTGCCATCAAGCGTGATTGGCCCACCACCGTTGAACAGATCAGCAAGCAACGAGAAATCTTCATTTGCATAAATAGCGTCAAGGGCATCGAAGAATTCAACAATGTCCCAGGACAGGTTTGTCAATTCGGCTACGGTCTGGGTAGTATCAATATCGAAACTATCATATTCAAAACTGATACCGGTGACCGTCCCTGCGACAGGTACTTCATTTCCTGGTGTCCCGGAAAAGGCAAAACCGGTGCCCGTTATCGTGGTTGTGTAGCCAGTCGGCGGGTTGCTCAGTACCAGCTCTGTAGCACTGGCTTCGACAACTTCCAGAATATCCAATCCGCTGAACGGGTTGAAGAACGCTCTCTCAAAGAATGCAGACGGATCTGAGCCATCGGGCTCTGCGCCAAAATAGGTAAGCGTTGTCATGGACCATCCCCACTCTTTACAACCCCAAGCTTCAGGCACCATGCCGAAAGTGCTTCAGGTTGAAAAGACGGTAAATGCCCCTCTTTTCAAAATGAAACATTCCGTAGCAGAAAGATTGGGTGGCGTATTGAAAACGCCCTAAAGCGGCGCTTTCACGAATACCGGCGTATCCGCCCCCTTTTCCAGAAACACCGCCGCCGTATCCATCGCTTCTCGGATCGTCACATCCATGTCCAGATAGCGATAGGTCCCCAAACGCCCCACGAATGTGACCCCGGTTTCTCCTTCAGCCTTGGCCACGTAATCAGCCAATAGCGCTTTTTCGTCGACCTGCCGGATCGGGTAATAGGGAATGTCGCCCGGTTCGGCCAAGCGGGAAAACTCGCGGTACAGCACCGAGCCGTCATGGCTTTCCCAGGGGGAGAAATGCTTGTGTTCGGTGATGCGGGTATGGGGCACGGTCTCTTCGCCGTAATTCATCACCGCGCAGCCCTGGTAATCGCCGTCATAGGTGAAGCGTTCGAAGTCGAGCGTGCGGTAGCCCAGCCGCCCCAGATCGTAATCGAACCAGCCATCAAGCGGCCCGGCATAGAACACATGATCATATTCATCCGCCTGATCACGGGTGAAGGTTGTGCTCAGATGCACTGTGATCGACGGATGGTCGAGGATGCGGTCGACCATGGCCGTATATCCGTTTTCCGGCATGCCCTGGAACTGGTGGAAGAAGTAGTTGTCGTCGTAGTTGAAGCGCACAGGCAAGCGTTTCAGGATCGAGGCGGGCAGCTCTGTGGGGCTCATGCCCCATTGCTTGATCGTGTAGCCCTTGAAGAACGCCTCGTAGAGGTCGGGGCCGACGAAACGCAGCGCCTGTTCCTCGAAGGTTTGCGGATCTTCGATCGTGGTGTCGGCCTGATCCTCGATAAAGGCGCGCGCCTCGTCCGGGCGCAGGGTCTTGCCATAGAACTGGTTGATCGTGTGCAGATTGATGGGCAGGGAAAACACTTGGCCCCTGGACGTGGTTTTCACTCGGTTCTTGTAAGGCAGGAACGTCTCGAACCGGTTGACGTAATCCCAGACCTCTTCGTCATCGGTGTGAAAGATATGGGGCCCATAGACATGCACCATCACACCGGTATCGGCATCGCGTTCAGTATGACAGTTCCCAGCAATGTGATCACGCGCTTCCAGGATGGTGATCCGGTGGCCCGCCTCGGCCAGCGTACGTCCGATCACTGCCCCTGACAGGCCCGCACCGACAAGAAGAATGTGCATGAAGAACTCCCGAAATTTGATCGGTGTTGTGACAGGTCTGCCAAAGCGCAGCAACGCCAATGTCGGCGGGGTTCAGAGCATGGATAAGCAGGTTATCGCCAGTAAAACAAAACCGTATTCCAGGGGAATCCGTATGGATGCGTCTTAAAATTGCCCAAGTTTTGCGCATGATGGTACGGAATACGATTTTCCTGGGGATTCTGAGTGCCATGATCGGGAATAAACCTGTGCCCGCGCGCAGCGTGGAGCGGCCTGCCGTGCGTGTGCACTGCGCGGGCCAGTCCCTGCCGTCTCGGGATATGCGCGCCTTGTGCCGACAGATGGTGCAATCGCTGGCCAGGGTCATGCCACATGCGGCCTTTCGCCAAGTATCAACCACACAGTGGAGGCCGTATGGTGATCAGGACATTTCCGTCCGTCTGGAAATGTCTGAAAGGTCCGGAAAACTGCTATGGCAGGTTGGGCCAATGGGGGAATTGCAGACTGGACCAGACCGCCCTTTTCACGCACTCAAAGCATCACCCGCCACTGCATTACGTCATTTCACGGATGATCTGGTGGCATCCACACATTCAATGGTAGCGGCCATGACCGCCACCGCATCGTATTAAAAACTAAGGATATTTTCATGTGTACGGTTTGTATGCTGACGCAAACTTTCGACCCGCTGCGTCATGGTCCTGATCAGCCGATCTTTGCGGACATAAATGAAAGCTCCGATGCGGCCGAAGATATTTCGACCACCTATACGATGGCGGTGGGCGACAGCTTTCTGGGAAACATCGCCTCCTCCACGGATGAGGACTGGATTCGTGTCGAACTGACGGAAGGGATAGCCTATGAGTTTGCCCATAATGGCATCTCGCTCAGCGATCCGCTGGTCCGGCTTTACGATGCCTCCGGCACAGAGATCGCATCGGATGATGATGGTGGGGCGGGACTGAACTCCCTGATAATCTATACGCCCACGACGACGGGCACCTACTATATTTCGGCCGATGCCTTCGGCAGCAATATCGGCACATATGAGCTGTCACTCTCCGAGGACATTCCACTGCCGCCACCGGGCACGACCGGGACGCTTGAGGAATTGGGCACGTTCTTGATGGAGGGGACATCCGGTGTCCAACGCACCTATAACACCAGCCAATCCAACCAGATTACGGTCAACCTGTCGGGTTTGACCGCCGATGGCCAGCAACTGGCCCGCTGGGCGATGGAGGCCTGGGAAATGGTGGCCGATCTCGACTTTGTCGAGGTGAGTTCGGGTGAGATGATCACCGTGGATGACGAAGACAGCGGCGCCTTCGCCTTCTATCCCAATTCCGGGTCAACCAGCACCGCGAACGGCTACAACACCGATGGGGTCGAACTGAACGTCACGCGCTCATGGCTGACCAACAGCGGCACCACGCTCGACAGCTATTCGTTCCAGACTTACGTCCACGAGTTCGGCCATGCGCTGGGGCTGAACCACCAGGGGAACTACAACTTCGATCCCAACGGGCCGGATATTACCTATCAAAACAGCGCCTATTTCACCAATGACAGCTGGCAGATGTCGGTCATGTCCTATTTCAGCCAGACCGAAAACACATCAACCGATGCGTCCTATGCCTATACCAGCGGTGCGATGATGGCGGATATCTGGGCCATCCAGGAATTCTATGGCGCACCAGACGAGAATTCAGCCACCGCAGGCGACACCACTTATGGGGCGGGGTCGACCCTGGGCAATTACATGGACGAGATCTTTGACTGGCTCTCGACCGGCAACACCACCACCGACGTGACCGGCAACTTGATGGCCTATACCGTCTATGACCGCGACGGGATCGACACGTTCAATTTCGGCTTCTCGGTCAATGACGCGCGGCTCGACATGCGGGGCGCACAATTCTCGGATTTCGGAAACCTCACCGGCATCCTTGGTATCGCGCAGGGTACGGTGATCGAAAACGCGATTCTGGGCTCCGGCAATGACACCGTGACCGGCAACACGGCGGCCAACAACATTATCACCAGCGACGGCAATGACGTCGTGACGGGTGACCGTGGCAATGACACGATCATTGGCGGGGAAGGCAATGACAGTCTGAACGGCGGCGGAGATGCCGACAGCGTCTCTGGCGGCAATGGGGACGACACGATCCTTGGTGGCAGTGGTTATGACACCCTGCGGGGCGGCGCTGGTAATGACACCATCAATGGCGGCGACGGGCGGGATTCTGTCTTCATGGGCGGCG
>NZ_CANNGP010000068.1 GCF_947504105.1 uncultured Tateyamaria sp. | reverse complement strand
ATGGCGACAGCCTGACGCTCACAGGGATCACATCCACCGCAGGCCTGCTCGACGATATCTCAATCGTGTAAGGCGCATAGGCCCCCCTTGGGGGCCTTGCGCCGTGTGGCCAGTCTCACCGCGCGGCGATTTTGATCACTTCTCGGGCCAGACCTGTGCGACCGCATCAGCGCCGAACCTGTCGGCGCAGAATTGGTACGTGTCTTTGTAGGTCTCTCGGACCTGTGCCCATTCTGCCGGATCCGGCTCTTCCGTGCGCGGCGAGGCGTTCACCTTGTGATCGAGCTTGGGCGCGACATAGGAAATATCAAGGAAGTCGCACAGGCTGCGGACACCGGGTTCCGAGATGAATGTTTCGTAAAAGGCGAACAGGCAATTTTCCGCACCAAAAGCGGCTTCGATGGCTGGGACGATGTTCTCATACCGCGTCCTGACCTGGCACCAGTCTGCCGTGGCATTCGCAAAGAAATTATCCTTGGAGGTTCCAATGTCCGTTTTGGTGGCCCAAGCCTTGTTGCGGGCGCCCATACGCAAGGCGGAATAGCACCGCTCGACCGGATCGCGCATCAGAAAAAGCGCCTTGGGCCGGCACCCCTCCGCTTCCAGCAGCGTCCTGGTTTCCAAAATGTTTTCTGGCTTCAGTGTTGAATAGGCAGGGGTGATGTCGCTGACCAGCTTCGCCCCTGGATTGTCCGCAAGCAGGCGACGGGCATAACTCAGGTAATACTCCAGATCGTGGTCCGCGGCGAGATAGTCGATCGCGTAGAGAAGCTGCTTGTTCGCTTCGGCATTGTCGTTGTTGTTGCGGGTCCTGCGCTCATACAGGTCCAGCTCCTCCCGCAGCGCGTTTATCTTCATTTTCACGCGCGGGGCCATACCCTGCCGGTTTGAGAAGTACCCCGTCAGAACAGAGAGTTCCTTGACCTTGCCGGTTGCGCATTCCGGGTGTGCCTTGAGATAGCTATGAACCCAGGTGGTCCCGGCTTTTTGTGCGCCAAGGCCAATTAGAAATGTTTTTTCCATCCAAAAATCCTTTTATCTTTTCAAAATTATTTCCGTACACTTTCCGTGATGGACGGGTGTTTGGAAGGTTTGCGTGTATGCTCCAGACGCTGTGACATCACATCCGATATGACATCAGGATCTAGTGCTTCTCCCAGAAAGTCATAGAGCGACGCGAGCATTTCAAGGTTTTTGACATATTTGTCATAATGCACGCAGCATCCGCGGCCGAGATGCGTATCGAGATACGCATCCAACAGAATTTCGGCCCACCACCCCGACCGCGCGACAGCGGTATGGTTTCGTGTGTCGAAGATGAATTATGCCTTCGGAAAATAGCTGTGAATAAAGTCCATGTATCTTGGGAACGCGTGGGGCCGCCCATAGGTCACTATGAACAGGAACCTTTCCGGAAACTCAGCGGGGTGGGTGATTGTAGCACTGCCTTGTGGCCCGGGTCATCGAGGTGTGTGAAGGATGCCTTTGGAACAGCCATACTGGGATTGGCGCCATCACGCCGCTGAAAGGGTATCGAGTTTACGCGACCCTGTGCTGTTCAGGTCTGCGACCCCCTCCAACAGAGCATAGTCCTCGGCGTAAAAGGTCCTCATTTCGGCCAGCAGGTCGTCAGGCAGGTTGGTACCCGTCCGGCGAATCTTGCTCACATTCTTGCGGGGCAAGGAACGCTTGACCCCCAGCGCATCGCAGATCGCCCCGAAATGGAAACCAATCTCATGATAAGGGATGATATAGTCCACCAACATTTTGCCATCGGTGTCGATAAAGAAATCGCGCTGCAAATGCTTTGCGCCATTGGCACGTTGGATGTTCCAGTCCTTGCGGGTCCAAAAGTCTTCGAAACTCAGATCCTCAGGCAGTGGATTCGCAACTTTGTTGCCACGACGATAACGATACCAGGACTGGATCCAGTCTATCGGATCGCGCATCACACCAAACCTAAAGAACGAGTCAGGGGCATAGCCCGGCTGGTTGAACAGGAAAGCATATTCGCTCAGCGCGTCTCGCATGTAGATGTGCTTGTGCTGTGCTGTGCCGCCACGCATAATTTCAGCATGATTGCCAAGCGCTTGTTCGATCGATGTCGATGCCGTTTTGGAATTGGCAACGAACACAAACCGTTTCTTGACCCCGATGAGCATTTGACTGGTCCCTTGCGCATGTCACTTTCAGTCCGCTTGGGTACACATCTAAGCTGCAGGTGCAATACCGTAGTAGATACAGTGTATCGCCACGGCGCATGTCCGCGGATTTTTGGATAGAAGCAGGATGGAACGGCACGATATACCTACGCTGGCATCGTTCCGGGTAAAACGCGATGCTGGGCGCCGCTGCGCATTGCAGATATCGCCTATGCCGTGTAATTCAGCAGTCTAGAAATACAATCAAAGGGGCCCCGAAAGATGACCGAGAAACCCTGGTTGATCCTGACTCTGAGACGGACGGGAGGCACGTCCCTGACGAGTTTTTTGGCGGAAGTATCGCAGTTTCCAACCATTGAACACGAACCGTTCAACACGGATCGGATATTTGGACATATCACCAGGGATTTCCTGGAAACGGGTGATATGATCGCAATGCAGGGCGCTGTGAAACAGGCCGTCGCGCGCAATCCAAACATCAAGCATTGCGTCGAGATTATCCCTCTCGAAATGACGCGGGCGCTGATCGACACCTGCCAGGCCCAGGGTTACGGGTTCATGGTGCTGACCCGCAGGGACGAGGCCCGGCGTATGCTGTCGCTGCTGCTGGCGATATCGACAGGGGCATGGGGCCCCGAAATGGCAGCCGACATCTACCCCGAGATCATTGCCGGCACACGGCAGGCGACACCGATCGATCTGCAGATGGTGCGCAACCGCGTACGCCAGGACTATTTCACGATCGGCCGTACGCTCAGCCTGCTGCGCAACCGTCAGATCGACTACCAGTGGCTGCTGTTCGAAGAGCTGTATCTGGGTGAGACCCCGATAGAAACGCAGGCCCCGGCCATCGCTGCAAAGCTTGGAATAGAGATCGCCGCGGACGATCCGCGCCTCATGGCCTTTTCCGAACGTGATGGCCAGAAATCAGGCAGCATTGCGCACCATGTCGATGGCTATGATGCCGCGGTCGCGCTGCTCGAGGAATTGTGCACCGCCTGAGGCACGCGCTCAGTACAGGTCCCGCCAGCTTGTGCCATCATAGCACCGCAACTTGGCGCTTGTGGCATCAAAATAGACCTGCCCGGCGGCGGGGGCGGTCGGGGCTGCCCGCGGCGCAAAGCGCAGTTGGTCCATGTGGCCGTCCTTGTGAACGGTGAAGGCCGTCACCGGAGTGCCAGCATCACTGACCGTCAGCGCAAGCGCGATCCCGTCTTCACCATCGCGCACCGCCGTCATGGATGCTTCTGCGCTGTCAGAGCCCTTGATGCTTTCCTGGTTCACAAAGCACAGCTTGGCGATCTCGGCATTGTTGCCGGTGCGGCGCCCCTTGGCCGCTATAATGGCCGTGCCCCAGTTCTCGGTCTCGACCCGGACCTCGGCGTTGCCATTCCCCTTGACGTGCAGCTGGGTGTCGGGATCTTCCGTGCCCACCCCCATGAATGCATTGGCCCCCCTGATACTGAAGCCGGTGTTCCAGATGGTGCCATCCGCCGACACCTTCACCGCAAAATTATCCGATCCGGTCAAACCCATCTCGGCCCGGCCCGAAAAGCCGGTTTGAAACAGCAGGGATGCAGTATCGGTATCGGTCGACTTGTTGACCTTGAGCTGGTGGCCCGCCCCCGCATGTGTCAGCAGCGTCGCCTCTGAAGCAACGGCCAGGCGGTTGGTCGTGTCCGATGTCGTGCCGACGCCGACACCCGTCAGGTTCTGAGTGCCCGCGTCCTGCGCCACCCATGCGCTGCCATCCCAGACCTTGAGCATATCAGCGCCCTGATCCCAGGCCCGCCAACCAACCAGCGGGGTCACGAAGTGCCAAGCGACACCGTCGAAGCTGGCCAGTTTATCATCCTGACCCGCCCACGCATTGCTGGCACCCTGAGCCAGCGCATAGACCTCTCCCGCCGCTGGCACGAGCGGCGGCTGCGTGGCCCCGGTTTCCACGACGCTCAACTGCACAAGCGTATCCAGCTGCCGCAGCGCTTCGTTATGCGTGACATGTTTCTGCGCTTGCGACGGTTGCAGATAAGGCAAGGACAGGATGGCGGAAACTTCGGACATGGGGCTGGCTCGCAAACAAGGGGATTTGCGCGAGACATTCCCAACAAAAGATTAACAAGCGCCGACACCTGCGCACGCTTTCAAGCCCCCCAGGCAACACCACCGGCCTGTCAGACGGGCCGGTGGTGCGGGCAGTGCATTAGGCCTGTGGCCGATCAGACAAAGTCGAAATCATCCGCCGTTATGTTGGCCAGGAACGTGTTGCGGATGGTGATCGTGTTCACCCCATCGTCGTTCAGGTCATAGACGATGTTGGACCCCACCTGGTTTGACGCCGCAACAAAGCCGGCAAAGTCCGTCACCTCGCCGGTATTGGCCAGGAAACGCAGGACGTCATGCTCGGTCGTGGCCGTCGCCACCGTAAAGTTCTCGATGGTGTCGTTGCCGAAATTGGCCCCCGAGAACACGAAGATATCGGCCCCCGCACCCCCGTTCAGGACATCATTGCCCGTCAGCCCGTTCAGGACATCGTCACCGATGCCGCCAAACTGGCTGTCATTCCCGCCGCCGCCCAGCAGGGTGTCATTGCCGGCATCACCATAAAGCGTGTCTTCGCCCAATCCGCCGCGCAGCACGTCATTGCCGTCCTGGCCACGGCCGATGTCGTTGTCTTCATGCCCTTCGATCGTGTCATTGCCGCTGCCCCCCAGAAGGGAATCGTCACCGGTCAGGCCATAGAGATTATCATCGCCTGCATCGCCATAGACGGTGTCATTCTCGCCGCCGCCCGTGACACTGTCATTGCCGATGCCGCCGCGCACTTCGTCCGCACCGGCCCCGCCAAAGACGATGTCGTTGTCTTCCTGGCCATTCAGCGTGTCGGCTCCGTTACCACCGAACAGGCGGTCATCCCCGGCATTGCCCATGCCGACATCATCCCCCGTGCCGGACAGGATGGTGTCGTTGCCCGCGCCACCGCGCAGGACATCATTGTCCTCAAGACCCAGGATACGGTCATTGCCAGCATCGCCTGCAATCTCGTCTGCGCCCCGGTTCCCGCTCAACAGGTCATCCCCGTCGCCACCCGAGATGGTGTCGTTGTCGGCCCCACCCCGGATGTCATCATCTCCGGCCGACCCAAAGAGGCTGTCCTCTCCCGATCCGCCCCGGATGGTATCGAGGCCTTCACCACCGATCACGGTGTCATTGCCGACCGACCCAAAGAGACTGTCATTGCCCCCTTGGCCAAACAGCCGGTCATCGTCTTCCATGCCATAAATGGCATCATCCCCGGCATTGCCGTTCAGCACGTCATTGCCCCGGTTGCCGCGCAGCTCGTCATCGCCCTGGCCACCGGCCATAGTATCATGCCCTGCTTCGCCCAGAAGGGTGTCGTTGTGGGTGCCGCCACTGGCCATGTCATTGCCACTGCCACCAAGAATCATGTCGGCGCCCGCATCGCCCATGATCGTGTCGTTGCCCGCGCCGCCTTCCATGGTGTCGTCGCCGGACCAGCCCTGCAGATCGTCATTGCCGTCCCCGCCCACGAGGCTGTCAAAGCCCTGACCGCCTTTCAGCAGATCGTCACCGCCATTGCCCAGCAGCGTGTCGTTGCCATAGCCACCGAACAGGGTGTCATTGCCATCGGGCAGGTTGACACTGCCGGGAACGATGATGTCGTGCCAGGACCCTTCGACGTTCGGATCATAGAATTCGGGCCGGATCTGCAGGTTCTCAAGATCCAGGTAGCCATTGGAATGGATCGTCGGATCATAGGCATCCAGCGATGGCAGGTTGTAGAAGTTCAGGATCACCCACTCGCGGAATTCCTGCAGGCTAAAGCTCTGGTCGCCCCTGAGCAGGTCATCGCCCTGTCCGCCGTCCAGCGCGTCATCGCCCGCACCGCCCGCCAGCGTGTCATCGCCGAAATCGCCGGTCAGCGCGTCACTGCCTGCGCCCCCGTCCAGCATGTCATCACCGAACACGCCCGACAGGTTGTCCGAGCCATCTTCGCCCCACAGCATGTCGTTGCCGCGATTGCCTTCGCCCCGGTCATCGCCCCTGCCGAACAGGCCAAAGTCGGCCTTGTCGTCGCCGTGGATCTCATCATCGCCATCCAGCATCACGAAGATGTCGCGGCCTGCGTTACCCCCGATATTGTTGCCCAGGTGATTGTCAAAATAGACATCGTCCCCAAAGCCCAGGGTTTGGGTCGCATCCTCAAGATCCAACTGGGTGTCCAACAGCAGGGACGACGTAAACCAGATATGGTCATGCCCATTGCTCTGGCCAAGATCCTCGGCCGTGTCCCCCACCAGAACAATATTTACAGTGGAATCTTCCGGCGTGTCGTCGATTTCTTCCGGCACGCCGATATCGATGAACTCGTTCAGGAAGAGGCCGGTACCCGCCTGGTTTACGCCATCCAGATTGAAGATATCGACGGACAGATCCGACAGCTGGGTGTCGCGCAGCACCACGGTGCCCCGCGCTGTGGTCAGGGTCACATCGTTCCCGTCCTGCACCATCAGGCTGAACAGGTATTCGGCGCTGCGACCCACGGCGGACATGTCCAACTTGTCGAGATCCGCGTCAAAATCCATAATCACGTCATAGCCGTCAGCCGGGTTCGCGATCACCTGCGCGGGTGTGTCGAGCCCGCCATAGATATAGTCGTGGTTCCGGCCGATCACGAAGATGTCCGTATAGGCCTCGACCGTATCGTTCATGTCGATATCCTGGCTGAGCAACGAGTTCTGGAAGTCAAAGATCCAGTTGATGTTGTCCTGCCAGAGCTGCGAATTGGTGGCCGCCCCCAGCAACGCCTCAAGCTGGGCGATGCGCGGATCCAGATGGACCGAGCGGTCGCCATAGAAGGTGTCATCCTGGGCCGAGCCCATCAGGATGTCGTGGCCCGCGCCGCCCAGGATGCGGGTACCGCCTGCAACTTCGAACGTGTCGCCATTGTCATCGGTAACACGGGCGCGGCTGATGGATCCGTCCACCAGATCATTCCCGGTGCCCCCATCGATGAAGCCGACCAGGTCAACCCCGCGCACCACGTCGTCGCCCGCGCCGCCCGTAGCACCGGCAAAACCATAATCCGGCCCCGTCAGCGGGGCGATATCGGCCACGGTGAAATGCAGTCCGGGCTGGTAGACAAAGATGACCATGTCGTCATCACCACCACCATCATTGTAACGGTCCTGGCCATGGTTGGCTTCGAGGTAATCCTGGCCCGTGCCGCCAAAGACCACGTCGCCATCATGGTCGCCAAAGACAAAGTCGTTGCCCGCACCCCCATGGACAAAGTCGTCGCCCTGGTTGCCGCCGACATGGTCATCGCCGTCCCCGCCAAAGATCTGGTCATGCCCGTCAGAACCCGAGACAAGGTCATTGCCCCCGTCGCCCCAGACGGTGTCGTCCCCTGCGTTGCCGGCGACGAAATCCTCGCCTTCACCGCCACGGATCAGGTCGTTGCCCAGGCCACCGCCGATCAGAGGGTCGTCGCCGTCCCCGCCGTCCAGCGTGTCATCACCTGCACCACCAAAGACATAATCGGCACCCAGACCCCCATGGACCGTATCGCTGCCCAGACCGCCGGACACGGTGTCATTGCCCGCACCGCCGTTCAGAAGGTCACCGCCCTCGTTGCCATTCAACGTGTCGTTGCCATCCCCGCCAAGCAGCGTGTCGATATCCGCACCGCCGGACAGCAGGTCGTTGCCCGCACCGCCTTCGAGGTCATCGGCCCCGCCTTCGCCGATCAGGGTGTCGTTCCCGCCCGCGCCATAAAGCGTGTCGTCGCCATCATTGCCGTTCATCAGGTCAACGCCGGCCCCGCCCATCAGGCTGTCCATGCCCAGGCCACCAAACAGGGTGTCTCCGTCATCGCCCCCAATGAGCGTGTCATTGCCGTCATTCCCGGTCAGCAGGTCAAAGCCCAGACCACCGGTCAGGCTGTCATTGCCATCCCCACCATTCAGCGTGTCGTCACCATCACCACCGTCGATGATGTCATCGCCTGTACCACCATGCAGGGTGTCGTTGCCGGCCTCACCGTTCAGCACATCGGTGCCGTCCGACCCGATCAACGTGTCAAAACCATCGCCGCCGTCCAGGGTGTCGTTGCCCGCGCCGCCGGCCAGGCTGTCATCACCCGCACCACCGATCAGGCTGTCATTGTCCTCGTTTCCGGACAGGACGTCGTTGCCACTGCCCCCATCCAGGGTATCGGCACCGACATTGCCGTTCAGCGTGTCGTTGTCATCGCCGCCCGACAGGATGTCATCGCCGCCTTCGCCCCACAGGATGTCGTTGCCTGCATCTCCGTTCAGGGTGTCCTGTTCCGCCGAGGCCCCGCCGCGCAAGGAGTCATCGCCCGTGCCGCCATTCAGCAGGTCACTGCCGCCACCGCCCAGGACGGTGTCGTTTCCATCCGATCCCGTGACCGTGTCATCGCCGGCAAACAGGGTGATTGAATCATCCCCTGATGTACCTGTTTCAAAGTCATCATTCGCCGTGCCGGAAATATCCGCCATTTCTGCCGTTCCCCTCATTAAGCCGCGCGCATCCATCGTTGGTGAACAGCGCCCGTCCCCACGGGAGCCCTCACGGGATGCATCGTTTTCAGCCTTTAGATTACAGTCGTTAACAGCGGCCCATCATGAACGGGAAATGCGTCAGAAGTTGGGATTTTATGTTGCGGATATGGAGCAAAATGTAGCGACTTTTGGTCGTGCCGACCCAAGGCAGGGCATCAGGGTGCAGCCCTGAAAAGCGTATTTCAGCACACTCATTTACACCTACAGCGGCGGATATTGACCCTCGTGGCCAGTTACGGCACAGACGCATAGTAACCAGCGCGCGTGCCAGGCCCGAATGTGCCGAGAATGAAAGACATAGCCTTATGCCAAAGACCCTGTTCATTCACATCGGCCACTACAAGACGGGCACAACGGCCCTGCAGATCTTCTTTGAGCGCAGTGCCAGGCTGCTGAAGAAATCAGGTTTCGAATACCCCGACATATGGAAACATAATTCGAAGCACTCGGCCTTTGCCTTTTCGATCCTGCGCGCGGCAGGGGTCGAAAAGATCATGTTCGACTACCGCGACCCGACCCCGCCCCGCGCAATGTGGGGCAACCTCTTTGATCACATCCGGGCCAGCCGCTGCCAGAACACGCTGATCAGCTCTGAAGAATTCATGCGGATCGGACAGTTCCCCAAGGCGACCGAGATCCTGCAGACGGTCATGAGCGAGCGCCCCTCGGACCTGACGGTGAAGGCGATCGTGTACCTGCGCGACCCGGGCTCGCACGTGGCCTCCTGGCACAACCAGTTGATCAAGATGAACTTTCCCGTGGCTGACCTGAGCGCGGCCCTGGATGGCGACATCGAAGACATCCATTACGACTACCGCCGCGCGCTTGAACCCTGGATGACCGTACTGGGCCGCGAGAACGTGATAATCCGGCCCTATATCCGCGATCTCGACCGCCCGGCGGCCCTGCACCACGATCTGTGCCAGAGCGTCGGCATCGCCGCGGCAGAGGGCGACATCCAGATCGAACGGGATCCCAACCCCCGCTTCGATGACCGGGTGATCGAACTTGTGCGGCTGATGCAGAACATGAAGTTTCCGCGCGCCACGATCAACGCGATCCGCAACCAGGCCGTCACCTACCTGAACGCACAGGACGCGGTGCGCTACGGTGGCGATGACGGCGTCGGCAAGGCGCGCGCGCAGGCACAGGAGGCGCTGGACTGGCTCTCGGATCTTCCGGATTGCGCATTGCCCCTCGACGCGTTTGCTGCGTCCCTGCCCACCGCTCCCGATCCCCAGAACGTCAATTCCGACCTGCTTTTGGGCTTTGTCCTGTCCGAGCTGATCCAGCTGCGGCAGCGGGTGAACAATTATAATATTTCCGAACTTGAAACGCGCCTGGCCGCTCTCGAGGCCAAATTGGGCGGCAAGGATCAATCCCCCTCATGAAAATTCTGTTTTATAATTGGGTCGACTATCTAGACGACGAAAAGCGAGGCGGTGGTGTCACCGTCTATCAACGCAATTTGATCCAGGCGATGCGCGCCGAACAAGGCATCTCGTGCACTTTCCTGTCCTCGGGCATTTCCTATGACGTGTTGCCGAATCCGCCACGGTGGGAACAGGTCAAACACGGTGCAACCGAGGATCGCAACATGCGGTTCGAAATCGTGAACTCAGGCGTCTTGTCGCCCGCACACCATTCCTTCGGGGACGAACGCCAGGTCACGGATGCCGACACCGAGGCCGTGTTCCTGGACTTCCTGCACAAGAACGGCCCCTTCGACGTGGTCCATTTCAACAACCTCGAAGGGCTGCCGGCCGGAGTGCTGAAGCTCAAGGAACACTTCCCTGAAACCCGCGTGCTCTTTTCGCTGCACAATTACTATCCGGTCTGCCCGCAGGTGAACCTGTGGCACCAGGAACGCGAGAACTGCGTGGATTTCGACCAGGGCAGGAAATGTGAACACTGCCTGCCGCATCACCATGATGTGCGGGTGGTCGAACTGGCCAACGGGGTGGCCTTCAACCTCAAGAAACGCGGGATTCGGCCGGGCAGCAAGGCCTTCGACCGCGGCTTTGGGCCCGCGATGCGCTTTGCCGGGCGGGCCGTGCGCTTCTATAACCGGCGCTTCCGCAAAGGCGCGACAAAGCCCGCGGTCCAGTCGCTTCCCGGCCCCAGTGGCAGCCGCCTGTTGCGCCGGGTCGAGGGCAGCCATGTCAAGTTCGCCCGCAGGCGGGCTGCCATGGTCGAAGCCATCAATACTCATTGTGATCACGTGCTGTGCGTGTCGGATCGGGTGGGTGTCGTCGCCCGCAAGTTCGGGATCGCCCCCGACCTGATCCAGACCAGCTATATCGGCACCCAACATGCGGCAAAATATGCTGAAACCACATCACAACCGACCCTCACAAAGCCCGACGGGACGCTAACCATCGCCTATCTGGGCTACATGCGACAGGACAAGGGATTCTTCTTCCTGCTCGACACGCTCGAGGCCGCCCCGGATGCCATCGCCGAGAAGATCAACGTGGTGATTTGTTCGCGGCTGATCGACCAGCACACCATGGACCGCATCACGCGGTTGTCGGACCGCTTTGCGTCGGTGCTGTTTGCCGATGGCTATGCCCATGACGAACTGGACGAATTGCTGGCGGATGTCGATCTCGGGATCATCCCGGTCCTGTGGGAAGACAACCTGCCCCAAGTGGCCATCGAAATGCATGCCCGTCACATCCCGCTGCTGACATCGGACCTGGGCGGGGCACAAGAGCTGGGCAACACCCCCGACTTCGTGTTCAAGGCCGGTGACAGCAAGGACTTCGTCAAGAAGATCGAGGCCATGCTGGGTGGTGAAGTCTGGCTGGAGGACTACTGGAAGAACGCCATGGCGCCCTATTCCATGGATGATCACGTGCAAGAGCTCAAGGATGTCTATGCACAACCAGCCCGCTCCATCGCATTGATGCCCTCGGCCCCGCCCGAGGTTGAGGACGAAACCGACACCGTCACTGACGCCGAAACCATCGATGACCCCTTTGCCGGAATGACCGAGGAAGAGGTCGAGGCGACGGAACTCAAGGCCAGCCAGGACGGCTGAGCAGGTGTGATGCGCAAGGCGCCCCGGCGCCTGTGCGCCTCGGCAGGGCAAGGTTTCCGGAGGGCCGTGACCGATGGTCATGTCTTTGGACCGCACAGCCCTGACCCCCCGCATTTACGGGTGCTGGGGGCGGTAGGGTGATGGGCCTGGCCCAACGTCAGCGCCCCCCCTTTTTGGGTGGGTTATGTGCCCGCCCAAAATGATTTAAGCCTCTCATCTTACACAAGATTCATTTTTTACAAGATTCAGTTAAGGTTATCTCATGCCCAGTAATCCCGGTACGCTCTTTCCGCCTGTCGAAGTCGGCGGCTCCCTCTCTTCCATCAACAACGAAGCAGACATCGTCATTTTGCCGAATGGCGACACGGTGGTGGTCTGGACCGCCCGTTTGCCGGGGCGCGACGTGGTGCATATGCAGCGCTTCGATGCGCAGGGCGATGCGCTTGGGTCCGCAGTTGAACTGGGTGACGGGTCACAGGCGCAAATCGAGGTTCTGGCGGATGGCGGCTTTGCCGTGGCCTGGAGCACCGGGTTCGAACTGGTCGGCCTGCGGTTTGACGCGGCAGGCAACGATATCACCGGCAGCGTGGACTATACCACACTCCCATCCATCGAAGACCTGGAGGTCGAAGAAGGCAGCGGGGTCATCTTTGTGCCGGGCACAGGTACGATTGAGCGGTTTGGCACCGAGATCTTTGGTCAGAACGTGCTCGGGCCGAATGACCTGCCCGATGTGTTGGGCAATGTGGCCTTTGATGGCTTTTCCCTGACCGGCCTGACCGGCGGCGGCTATGTGCTGACAGGCAGCTATTATCGCGGGGCCGATGCCGGGTTTGACATGTTCGCCATGGTCTATGGGGCAACCCCCGGCGATCTGGTCCCGGTCGCGATCCGTCTGCCGGACGAGCTGCACCCGGCGCTGGGTGACCAGATCAACCAGCAGCGGGCGATGGCCACGGCAGCGCTCGAGAATGGTGGTTTTGTCCTTCTGTGGCGCAATGACGATGTGGCGGGCGGCTCGGTCACCGAATTGCGCCTGCAGCGCTTTGATGCCACCGGTGTCGCACAGGGCGGGCCCGAGACGGTGGCCAGCAACCCCGAGGGGCTGTTTGACCCGGTGGTGACATCTTTGCAGGATGGCGGTTTTGTCGTGGCGTGGAGTGATGTGGCCAATGATGCCGCGACAGCTGATTTCGGCAACGTCATGGTGCGTATCTACAATGCCGACGGCACCGCGCGCACGGATGCCTTTGTGGCACATCCCTTGCCGGGCACCCATCTGAACCCGGCCGTCGTGGCGCTGGACGGGGGCGGGTTCATCGTCACCTGGAGCCAGTTCTTTGCCTCAACCGGCGACTGGGAGGTCTTTGGCCGTGGCTACAACGCAGATGGCTCGGTGATCCCGGCGCTGCAAAGCACCGGCATCTTCCCATTGGGCCTGTCCCTGGGGCAAAGCTATGTGGACAGCGCGCTGGCTGTGACCGCCGACAATGAATTGCGGGTGGTCTGGACCGAGCAGGCCCTGGCCGGCCTAGGCAGCGAGAGCCTGTTCAACAATGTCGAACTGATCGGGTTCGATGCGCTGGTCCCCACTCTCTCGGGTCCCAACCTGTTCAACGGCACAGAAGACGCCGACACGCTCAACGGGTTCGGTGGCAGTGACACCCTGAACGGCGGCGCCGGCAACGACACGCTGATCGGTGGCTTGGGCGCGGATTCGATCGCCGGAGGGGCGGATGATGACCGGGCCTTTGGCAACCAGGGGGCTGACACGCTTTTGGGTGGGGACGGGAATGACCGTCTCGACGGGGGGTTCGGCAATGACAGCGT
>NZ_CANNGP010000067.1 GCF_947504105.1 uncultured Tateyamaria sp. | reverse complement strand
TCATCGAACTCGCAAATGCATTGGTCAAAGCAGACAGGCTATGGATGCAAAACCGTACTTGAACAAGACGGATACTCCAAAGAAGTCCTTCGACGGAACCAACCAATGACAGGCGACCCCACTTGCCCGTCCCCCCATTCTCCCCCATAACCCCGCGCCATGGCAAAACAGCTTGATTACCATACGATCCGGAAGATCTTTACCCGCTTTCACGAGGCAGACCCCGAACCCAAGGGTGAGCTGGAGCACGTCAACGTCTACACCCTTGTCGTGGCCGTGGCGCTTTCGGCGCAGGCCACAGATGCGGGCGTGAACAAGGCGACCCGGAAACTCTTCCAGATCGCCGACACGCCGCAAAAGATGCTCGATCTCGGCATCGACGGGCTGACCGAACATATCAAGACCATCGGGCTTTTCCGCCAAAAGGCCAAGAACGTCATGAAGCTGTCGCAGATCCTGGTCGACGAGTATGGCGGCGAAGTGCCCAACAGCCGCGCCGCCCTGCAATCGCTGCCTGGCGTCGGGCGCAAGACGGCCAATGTCGTTCTGAACATGTGGTGGAGCCACCCGGCCCAGGCCGTCGACACCCACATCTTCCGCCTTGGCAACCGCACCGGCATCGCGCCCGGCAAAACGGTGGATGCGGTCGAACGCGCCATCGAGGACAACATCCCGGCTGATTTTCAGCTCCACGCCCACCACTGGATGATCCTGCATGGGCGTTACCACTGCAAAGCGCGCAAGCCGCAATGCCCCACCTGCATCATTAAAGATCTCTGCCCGTTTGAGGACAAAACAGAATGACCAAATACACGCTCGCCGGCATCGGCAACGCCGTTGTCGATGTGATCACCCATGCCGATGACAGCTTTCTCGACCTGATGGGAATCGAGAAAGGGATCATGCAGCTGATCGAACAGGACCGGGGCGAGGTGCTCTACGCCTCCATGACCGAACGGCTGCAAACACCGGGCGGGGCCGTGGCCAACACCATCGCAGGAGTCGGCGCACTTGGTTTGCCGACAGCCTTCATCGGGCGGGTCCACGACGACGCACTCGGACGGTTCTATGCCAAATCCATGGCCGAAAGCGGCACCGATTTCGTAAACGCCCCCATCCCCGATGGCGAATTGCCCACGTCGCGCTGCATGATCTTCGTCACACCTGACGGTGAACGCTCGCTGAACACGTATCTCGGCATCTCGACCGAGCTTGGCCCAGAAGACGTTCCTGAAAGCGTTGCGTCCGCAGCCGAGATCATGTTCCTCGAAGGCTACCTTTTCGACAAGGACAAGGGCAAAGAAGCGTTCCGCCAAGCCTCACGCCTGACGCGCGGCGCAGGCGGCAAGGCGGGCATCGCCATTTCCGACCCCTTCTGCGTCGACCGCCACCGCCCTGACTTCCTCGACATGATCGGGAACGAACTGGACTTCGTGATTGGCAACGAACACGAGATCAAGTCGCTCTATGAAACCGACGATCTGGAAACAGCGCTGGCCAAAACAGCTGACATGATCGACCTGCTGGTCTGCACCAAGTCCGGCGACGGCGTCACGATCATCGGTAACGGCGAACGGCACGACATCCCGGTCGAAACGATCACGCCCGTGGATGCCACCGGTGCAGGCGACCAATTCGCAGCCGGGTTCATCTACGGCATGGCGACGGGCAAGGACCTGCATGTGTGTGGCCGCATGGGTAACCTTTGTGCAGCAGAAGTGATCAGCCACATCGGTCCCCGCCCACAGATCGACATGAAACAGCAATTTGCCTCTGCAGGCCTGCTCTAGATGCTGGCCGATGGCTATCATCCAGTGCCCAAGGGCAAAGTGGCGACGGTTGTCACCCAGCTTGAAATGCGCAGCCGGGCAGAGACGCGGGACGTACCGCACCCCGAAGGCTGGATACTGAAGCGCATCCAATCGCCGACGCAGGACTGGTATCGATCTGTCTTTTCCGCCGTGGGGGCCAACTGGCTCTGGTTCGGACGGATGAAGATGGAAGATGCCGAACTTGATGCCATCCTCACCAACCCGGGCGTGCACGTTTACACCCTGCAAAAGGATGGGACGGACGGTGCGCTGCTCGAACTCGACTTCCGGACAGATGGCGAATGTGAACTGGCCTATTTCGGGCTGACCGCCCCCCTTATCGGCACCGGCGCAGGCCGGTTTCTGATGAACACGGCGATCGACACGGCATGGAGCGCGGACATCACACGCTTCCACGTGCACACCTGCACGCTCGACAGCCCACAGGCTCTGGGGTTCTACCGCCGCTCAGGTTTTGTGCCGATCCGGCAAAAGATCGAGATTGCGGACGATCCTCGCATCACCTTCGGCTATGATCGGGCGCTCGCGCCACATGTGCCGATCTTCGACCCTTAAGGCCGCGTGCGGACCTCGCAGCTTCGCCCGCCCAGACAGTCCTTGACCTGCTTCACCTGTTCCTGCGTTGGACGGCCAAACAGGAACCCGCCACATGCATTGGTGTGCAGCACATAGCTTTGATCGGTCTGGCGCAGGAACCCAAGCATCTCACCCGGTTGCGGCTGGGGGCACCAAGGGCCAAAGCACTGCACCTCCAGCACCAGATCGGTCTCAAAGGGCTGGCTTACCCCCCGCACGGTCAGGGCATCCCCTTTGAACGTCGCAGGAATCAATGTCACAGCCTGTACAGGCGTTTGGCCGGACAAATCCATTTCAGGCACCAACTTCGCGTCGAAATCAAGCGTGCCCAGAACCGGGACATATCCCTCTTCCGCCGCCGCGGCCTCCTGATAGGCATTGGTCACCCCATACGGCATGCAGGACAGCGCCAATGCAGGCATGGGGGCAAGACAGGCAAGAACACTCAGAACACGCAACATCGACAAACCTTTCATCCCGTGGTGATGCCGACACTTTGGGAACCACACCCCTGTTATGCAATATCAGGCGGTCCATTACCTAAAGATGCGCCTCGAACTCCGCCAAAACCCGCACATACACATCCCGCTTGAAGGGCACGATGGCATCCGGCAATTCCGCAGGCGACATCCACTTCCAAGTGGAAAACTCCGGATGCGCGGTCTCCAGATCAATCTGGTCATCCGACCCGTTGAAGCGCAGCAGGAACCACTTCTGCTTCTGCCCCCGATACTTGCCCTTCCAAAGCTGCGGGATCAGGTCATGGGGCAATTCATAAGGCAACCAATCGGCGGTCTCGGCCACCACATCGACCAAAGCCGCAGAGATCGAGGTTTCCTCCTCCAACTCCCGCAAGGCCGCCGTGCGTGCATCCTCGCCCTTGTCGACACCACCCTGCGGCATCTGCCAGGCCTCCTTGTACCGGTCCCGGCGCTGACCGACCCAGACAAGGCCATCCCCATTCATCACCATGACCCCCACATTCTTGCGATAGGGCAGCTTCTCAATCTCTTCAGGGGTCATCGGTGTCTCCGGCAGTTCCTGAGCCGGAAAATACTATTCTCCGGACGATGTGAAGAGGGTGTTTCGTTTCCATGACTGAAACGTGGTCGGCTTCGCGGGACAAAGCGGACTTGTGCAGTAGCTGCTATTGCTAACGCAACATTTGTTGGCGACTGCAGAACTCTCAAAGTAGAAAAGCAGTCAGAATTGCCAATCCGGTCAAATAGAGCCGGCGATGGAAGTGAATTGCTATCCTTGTGATTGCCGTAAGTGAAGCCGGATACAGAAACATGGAGCGTTTCCAACACTGACACCTGTGGATCAGATTGCGACCAGATGATTGTCCCAACGGATCGAATGGGGCTTTTGAGGATTGGACCCTGATGGCGCCATAACAACCCCTAGACCGGTTGTGCATGTAAAGCCGTTATGCGCAGGTGCGACGCCGCATACATCTTCAATCTCATATTGGCGACGCAAAGTGAGTTCGTGGGCGTCAAATTCAAGCAACGCACCGCCGCGTGGGGACGTCACAGCAAGACGGCGGCCGCTAGCGGCGATGCTGCCCAGATACCCTTGCATCCCTTCAAAGTCGGACGCGTTTGAGACGCGCCACCCAAATCCGCGCTTATGGGTTCCCAGCAGTGGTACCCGGTCAGAGACATCGCCCTGCCACTGCATCGCGAATGCGACCGTACCGTCATGGGCCACGGCTAGATGCCGGATTGAATTCTTTCTAAACTCCGCATCCAGTTCAACCTGATCTGCTATCTGGCCATCCAAATCGAGATAGGTCAGGTTTGGCCACATCGTCGGAATGTTGAGCTTGCTGCGTCCGGTTTCAGGATGCGTTTCAACCCCGCCATTGGCAATGACCAGCATCTTTCCATCAGGCATCATTTTGATGTCATGCGGGCCGATGCCGCCTGACGCAAATTCTCCGATGCGCTTGTATCCATTTCGCGTGTCCCAAACACCGATGATACCTTTCGCGGCCTCGAAATCGTTCTCGGTTGTGAACAAGAGATCACCATCGGCCGAAAATGCGCCATGTCCGTAGAAATGCTGTCCCGGTGGAGCGGTCAGTCGCGCATTTTCCAATCCGGTTGCGCAATCCAAAACAATTGCGAAAGTGCCGGGACGTCGGGCAAACGCGACCGCTTCTGCCCGTTTGGGCTGGGCAGCAGCGGCGTGACCGCGTGAGGGCAGCGGGCGCTGAAACGCGATCTGTCCATCGGATGTAAGGCCGCACAACACATAGGAACCGCCGCGCGTCATACCCGCTGAAAGGAAGGCCGGATCTCCAACGTCTGCCCAGCTTGTTTTTGGCGCCAGTCCGGCAGCAAAACACCCTGCAATGAATGATCTGCGATTGGCCATTAATCGCCGTCCAGCGAATTGAAACCGGCTGCAATGCCAAGCTTTGGTCCAACCTCCACGGCCAAAATCTCGCGGATGTTGTCAATGCTTTGCTGAAGCACTTCAACGCGGAACCGGCCTTGCGGATCAGCGAGACGCGCAAACACGGGATCGTCCAGCCCTTCAGCTTTTTTGATGGCCGTATCAAATGCCTGCGCGACCGCTGGATCATCCAGCGAAACAAGCGTGGCCAAGTGCCTCAATGCTTCAAGGGACAGGATCACATGTCGCAGCGACCGTTCTGAACGCCGCGCCTCGGCGCGGTTGGGGCGCGGTCGATCAAAACTTCCCAGCGGACGGCCCAAGCGGGCCTGAGAGGTGAATTCAAGGCCGGTTGAAAGCGCGGTAAAGACCTGCTGCGCTGCTTCCGTCGGAGTGCGGTACGTGTCGTTTCCCGGAGTCGCCATCAGGTCGCCATAGCCGCTTCGCCAACCGTTGAGGATGGCGGCGGAGCTCAATGCGATGTCCCTCGTGACGGCCTTTACGAGGGCGCAAAGATACGCCTCTTTTTGACTGACCACGAATTGCGGATCGAATAGGAGGAACTCAAGCGCGTAGAAACCTCTCGCTGCAATTGAGACGGCCGCAAAGTCTTGTACGTGTCTCACAACCGGATCTTCGTCTTCGATGAGTGCGGCGAGGGATTTAGGCGTCGATCCTCTGGGATCGGGCCAAAAGGCCAAAGCGAAGGCCCGGTCATCTTGTTCTGAGGGGCCAAAACGCAGGTGGCTGACGCCAACCCACGCATCGAAGGCGTCATGATAGGTCTGGATCAATGGGGGGCTTTCGGGAGAGCAATCGGTGTCCGCGGCCATCGCCAGCTCCGTGGTTTCATCCGCGAGTGTCTGGTAACGTGGCAGCACATGGCTTTCCACAATGGGCTTCATGTCCAGCGTGTCGGCGACGACAGGGATCGCCAGGAACAGCGACATCGTGATGAGAAAAAAACGCATCATAGGCTCTCCAGAAATTTGATCAGGGCCGCGCGATCGGCGGTGGGCATGTTCACGACTTTGTCACGCTGGCCTTGCGCTTCGCCGCCATGCCAAAGGATCGCTTCCAACAGCGATCTGGCACGCCCGTCATGCAGGAAATAAGTGTGGCCACTCACTTGGCGGGTCAGGCCAATCCCCCAAAGCGGCGGCGTGCGCCATTCGCGACCGGTCGCTCGGGCCTCGGGCCGGTTGTCGGCGAGCTCTGGCCCCATGTCGTGGAGCAACATGTCGGTGTAGGGCCAAATCAGTTGGAAGCTTTGCTCGGGCTGGTCTTGCAATCTGTGGGTGACAAAGGAAGGTTGATGACAAGAGGTGCAGCCGGTGGTGTGAAAAACCTCCTTGCCTCTGAGCACTTTGGGATCACCCACATTGCGTCGTGCCGGAACGCCGAGGTTGCGACTGTAGAACGTCACAAGATCAAGCCCTTCGGCGTCAATCTCGAACCCCCGATCGTCCCCATCCCCGTGCGGCGCGGCCACGCAGTCGGCCTGCAAATCGGTACATTCGCCCGAAGCCGCAGGAAAGAGCGGGTTTGAAATACCGATGTCACCGACAAAGGCAGATGCCGTCTGTTCGCGGATCGTTGGGTTGCCCGCTTTCAATCCAAACCGGCCCAGCATGGGTTGGTCAAACTCAACCGACCAGACAATGTTTGCGCGGCCCGAGATACCATCGCCGTCCGCGTCGTCAGGATCGGCCAATTCCAGAAGATCAACAGCGGGGATGGCTTCAAGCAAACCAAGGCCGATCATCTGTGGTGCAACCCGCGGGCTGAGCATCGCCTTTGGGTGCAGCGGGCCGTAGCCGAGGTTTGCAGCGGTGTAGGTTGGCTTCCGCAAATGCGCGACTTCGCCACCTGACAAGGGCACCTTGATCTCTTCATAGTCGATTTGTAGGCGATACTCCGCAGGGTGACCGACAAGCGCGAAATCCTGCAGTTGAGTGCCATATGTTGGCTCTGGCAGGGTCGCTAGATAGCCTTCAATTTCATCCGTCATTGCGGAATAATCCGCAGGGATCGAAACGCGAAGAAACATTGAAATGGCGTTGTCTTCTGGTCCCTCCGGAGGATGCCCACGACCGTCCTTGATATGACAACGCTGGCAGGAACGCGCGTTATAGAGCGGACCCAACCCATCGGATGCCAAGGTAGAGGACGGCGACGAAACCCAGAGCTTGCGAAACAACCCGTTGCCCACCTTGAAGGTCAGCTCATCGTCGAAACTGATGTTGCCGGAGGGCTGCGAAAACGCATCTGCCGTTGTCATCGCACGCACGGTCGCCGCACCTGCCGAATTTGCCTCAAAGGCTTGGGCCTCGTCGAAAACAGTAGCCAAAGCCGTGACCGATGCGATTCGGGCGGCTTCAGCCTGGGTTCGGGGGATGATGTTCAAATGCGGTTCATCGATTGGGCCCGCGAAAGCCGCGAGCCCAATCAGAGCGGCACAGACCCAAAGCTTACTCAGCTTCATCCATTTTGGACGCGTTAAGCTGCGCATATTTCTCTTCACCAAGTTTTGCCACCAGGTCGAGTTGGGTTTCAAGAAAGTCGATATGGCCTTCCTCATCGTTGAGCAGTTCCTCAAAAATGCCTTTCGTGACAAAATCACCCACGCTTTCGCAGTGCTTGTAGGCCTCCGTATATAGCTCACGCGCTCCATGCTCTGCGGCCAGATCACATTCCAGCGTCTCCTTGGGTGTCTGCCCGATCCGCAGCGGGTCCAGCTTTTGCAGGTTGGGATGACCGCCAAGAAACAAGATGCGCGCGATCAACTTGTCCGCGTGGTTCATCTCTTCGATGCTTTCCTCACGGGATTTCTTCGCCATGTGGCCCAGGCCCCAATCTTCCTGCATCCGAAAATGCAGCCAGTATTGGCTGACGGCCGTCAATTCGCTGCGTAGCGCATCGTTAAGGTATTGAATTACTTTTTTGTCGCCGTTCATATCGGATTTCCTGTGTGGCTTCGCGGGGATCGCGAAGGTGCATGGGTTTGAGTTGTGGAATTTTCAGGTTCGGGTTCTCGCGCATCGTTCCAAGGAACAGCGGGACACAGCCGCCACAGTCGGCGGCTTTGCCCAAAGCGCGATAGACCTTGCCCGGGGTGATGAGAGTTTCGGGGTCCGCCGCCCGCATCCAGTCAATCGCTGCGTGGATGTCGTGGTCGGTTATGGTCTGGCAATGACAGATGATCATTTGGCGAACCCCGCGCGCTTACTGAAAAACAGCTTCGGGATCGTCGAGGCTGTCGGACCCCTCAACCTCGATAGACGTTCCAAGAACGGCAACCACTCGCTCGATACTGCGGGTCTGGTCGATCAAGCCGTTCACGCCGCCCATGATCAAGGCTTCACCGGCCTCGTTGCCACGCTCCAGCATCATATCATAGCTGAACCCAGCTTCTGCGGCGGTCTTGATCCGGCCCAGTGCAAATACGGCGGCGGACAGCTTGGATTTCATTTCCGCGTCAAGATCGGCATCAGTTGCCGCGACAAGATCAGATACGGACGGTCCTTCGACAACACGGCCGTCGATGCCCGTGTAGCTGCCAAGATAAACCGACTGAATCCCGACGCCATTATAGAAGTGGTCGTTATGCGTGTTGTCCGCAAAGCAGGAATGCTCTTCCTCCGGGTCGTTCAGCATCACGCCCAAACGCATCCGCTCGCCTGCGGTTTCACCGTAGGACAGGGAGCCCATGCCGGTGAGGATCGACGCGATCCCGGCATCCTCATCCGCGATAACTGCCGCGCGGGCTTCGCCACCTTCGGCCCATTGCGCCACGATCCATTCTAGATCAGAGATCAGAAGGTCGGTCGCCGCCTTCAGGTATGCGCCGCGACGATCACAATTGCCGCCTGTGCACGCGTCACCTGCCGCATAATCCGTCCAAGGGCGTTTGCCCGCGCCGGAGCCATGACCATTCAGGTCCTGCCCCCAGAGCAGAAACTCGATAGCGTGATAGCCGGTGGCAACGTTTGCCTCGACACCGTCGGCTTCCTGCAATGTCTCTTCCAGCAAGGCGGGTGTGATGTTGGAGGCATCGACTGTCTCACCCGACAAGGTAAAGCTGGCATTGGCAATCACATTCAAGGCGGCTGCCTCGTTTTCATCTGTTGCGCCGCCGTAGGACGCATCGACATAGTCGATCAGACCCTCGTCCAAAGGCCAAGCGTTCACTTTGCCTTCCCAGTCATCCACGATGGCATTGCCAAAACGGAAGGCCTCGGTCTGCTGATAAGGGACGCGTGCGGCCAACCAGGCCGATTTTGCCGCTTCGAGCGTTTCGGCGGAGGGCTGCGCCAACAGTGTCTCGATAGTAGTCTGCATGCGCTGCGCGGTGGTCAGGCTGTCGGTGTAATTCGCTTCTGCAATATCGGCGTAGTTGTTCAGCACGGCCGCTTTGGTGGCGTGCCCGTCCGCCATGGCTGCGGTGCCGATACACAAGGCAATGGCACTCGTGGCAAGGGTGAAGGTCTTCATGGGTTACTATCCTTTGTCTAGTGAAGCGTTGTTGTTGTGTTGATGGGTTGCCTAGCTTTGATTGCCATCTGACGCAGCGCGAGGCCGAACTCTTGCGCCAGCCCGACTAGGGATGGGGCCATGTCCGGTCGCACGATAGTTGTGGCAATCAGGAGCGCGTCTTCGCGCTCGCCCTCGCTGGCGTAGCCAATGAAGTTGGCGAAACAGGACTCGTCTGCACCAAGGCATTTACAGGTTACACTGTGACGCATGAGCGGCCTGCGCCCATGACGGACGCAAAGATCGCAAAGCGTCTCAAATGACTTCAGGACCTTTCTGCCGCTCTTAGGTCCGAGGGCAGTTGCGAAGTCGTTCCAAACCTGCACCTGTGCCTCTGGACCATCGCACCACAGCCGCAAATACAAAACCGCGCCAGCTTCGACAGGCCCAAGCTCAGTTACATACCCAACCGGCGCGCCGCCGCGATGAGGGGGAGGTGTCATTGCGTTCATTTTGTCAGTATCAGCTTGCCCGCGCGCGTGATGCGGAGCGTATACAGCTGTTCCTCAAGTTTGATCTGGGCGAGATCGCCGCCCTTTGTCAGGTGGAGCGCATCGTAAATTGGCAGGCAGTCTTTCGGACGCTCTGTGGCCTCACGGGCAACATTTACCACCATAGCCCGCTCCACTCGCCGCGCTCGGCTTTGTCGATCAACCATTCGATATTGAACATATGCGGCAGGCCGAAAGAGACCGCCGTAAAGAGCGTTTCGTCCATTATTTCTTGGCGCAAGGCCAAGTCATTTTGAGCTAATTGCATGGTTCCAATCCCATCATGTTGAGGGGTGTTTGGCTTGCCTAAGACTCAATTTGGCTGGCTCTGAAAATAAGTTGAGTGAAACAGTCAGAAAAAGCAAGGGAGTAATTGACTATTTATGTCGGATAATTAATGATCCGGGCAAGATGGCAGTTTTTGCCGTCCAAAACCTAGGAGAAACCCATGTTCCACACGACACGTGTGCATGGTTTCACCTTTGCTATAGCAGCCAGTGCGAGCCTTCTCGCATCAGCCCCTGACGCATTTGCTGAAGCTGTGACACTTACCGATATCGCCGGGCGCGAAGTAACGCTGCCCGAATTGCCCGACAAGATCATTTTGGGCGAAGGACGCATGATGTATGCGGTTGCCCCTTTGACGGACGGAAACCCGTTCGAGAAGGTCGTCGGTTGGAAGGACGACTTGATCCTGTATGATCCAGACGCCTTCCGCAAATTCGAAGCGGCCTACCCCCAAGACACTGCGCGGATGATCAACTTCGGCAATCCCTATGCTGGTGATTTCAGCATCGAGGCGGTGCTTGAATCTGAGGCCGATGTGGTTCTGCTGGACCTTGGTAACCTGTTCAAAGCCGAAGACACTGGCCTGATCGAAAAGCTCGACAAGGCGGGCGTGGCAACGGTCTTCATCGACTTTCGTCAGAACCCGACCGAGAACGCCATTCCGTCCATGCTGATTCTTGGCCGAATCCTTGGTGAAGAAAAAGCTGCTGCCGAGTTTATCGACTTCTACGTGGCGCAGATGCGCAAAGTCACGAATGTGGTGCAAAGCCTGCCCAATGACGAAAAACCGTTGGTTTTTGTCGAAAACGCCGCTGGATGGAACACTGATTTTTGTTGCTGGACCTTTGGTAGCTTCAACTACGGTCGCTTTGTCGAATTGGCAGGCGGGGTCAATTACGGCTCCACCAAGTTCTCGGGCTATTCGACAGAAGTAAACCTGGAAGGTATCATCGCGGCCGACCCTGATATCATCATCGGCACCGGTGCAAACTGGGCCGAAGCAAAGCCCGAGGTTACCGCGACGCTGCTTGGATATGAGGGCGAACCGGCTGTCAATGACGCGCGTCTGGCCGCACTAGCCGACCGTACCGGATTCAAGGACCTGCGCGCGGTGCAGGACGGGCGCATGCATTCGATCTACCACCAGTTCTACAACTCGCCCTACCACTTCATCGCGATCCAGCAGATTGCCAAGTGGTTACATCCTGAAGAATTCGACGACCTGAACCCGCAAGCGACCTTTGACGAGCTGCATGCAAGGTTCATGCCCTATGAAAACTCGGGCCAGTTCTGGGTCAGCATGACCGCGCAAGCGTCCAACTGACTTGGCCCTGCCATGATGGCGGTTCCGTCTCCCTGCGGAGCCGCCAACTTTCACATCAAAGATAGATATATGACCGATCAGGCTTTCTCCCCGCCTTCATCACAAGACCTCGTGCGCGACTACAAGCGGCGCTCCGCCAAGCGCGTGACTTTGGTACTTGGCGCCGCCGCGATCTTGCTGGCCACCGTCACTATCGACGTGATCACCGGCCCTGCTGACCTCAGTTTCTGGCGCACGCTGCATGTCATCATCCAGCCCTCCATCGCCACTGTGCAGGAGGAGGTCATCATCTGGGACCTGCGCCTGCCTGTGGCTCTCATGGCCGTGGTTGTCGGTGCCATGCTTGGCATCGCGGGGGCCGAAATGCAGACGATCCTAAACAACCCTCTCGCGGACCCGTTTACGCTTGGCCTGTCCTCTGCTGCCAGTTTCGGTGCCGCATTGGCCATCGTGCTGGGCTGGTCGGTAATCCCCGGTGTGGGTGGGCTGTTTGTGACGGTGAACGCATTTGTGGTCGCCATGCTGACCTCACTTGCACTGTTCGGCTTCACCCGGCTGCGCGGCGTCACGCCCGAGGCGATGATACTTGTGGGCATCGCAATGCTGTTCACATTCAACGCGCTGCTGGCCTTTTTGCAATACGGTGCATCCGAGCTGCAATTGGCGCAAATCATCTTCTGGCAGTTGGGGTCACTGGCCCGCGCCACTTGGACCAAAGTGGGCATCTGCCTCGTGATCCTATTGATCGTCTTGCCCTATTTTCTGCACCGATCCTGGGCGCTGACCGCGTTGCGTATGGGTGAGGAAAAAGCCGCCGCCTTGGGTGTCAACGTACCGCTCTTGCGATTAGGCGTGTTGGCAGGCGTCTCACTTCTGTCCGCTGTGGCCGTGTCCTTCGTTGGTGCTGTTGCTTTCGTGGGCCTTGTGGGGCCGCATATCGCACGCATGATCGTAGGCGAAGACCAGCGCGGCTTCTTGCCCCTCTCCGCCCTTGCTGGTGCACTGATCCTGTCTGGCACCTCCATCGCCTCAAAGGCAATCACTCCCGGCGTCGTCTATCCCATCGGCATGATCACCTCGCTTATCGGCATTCCGTTCTTCGTCTCACTGATCCTCAGTCAACGCAAAAGGCACTGGCAATGAACGCTCTTACAGTGACCGACATCAGCTTTGCCTATGGCGCGCGCGCCATTTTGACAGGTGCTTGCGTCGCGCCACTACGACCCGGCAAACTTACCGTACTGATCGGCCCCAACGCCTCAGGTAAATCGACGTTGTTCAAGCTCATCGCAGGGCTTCTGACACCTTCGGCCGGGCAGGTGTCCCTCGGGCAAACGGACCTCACGACTCTGACCACAAAGGACCGGCTATCACGCATCCGCTTCATGCCCCAGTTCTTCGCGGCCAATGCCGCGCTGACTGTGTTCGATGTGGTGATGATGGCCGAAAAGCAGCTGCAAGGCTGGCGCGTCACGCCTGATGACATGGATCGTGTGGCCGAAGCTTTGTACACAGGTGGCATTGGGCATCTGGCAGAGGCTTATGTCAGCGAGTTGTCTGGTGGACAGTCCCAAATGGTATCGTGCGTTCAAGCGCTGATCCAACCTGCAGATGTGTACCTCTTTGATGAGCCGACTTCCGCGCTCGATCTCCACCACCAGCTCGCCGTGCTCAGCCGCATTCGCGAGTCCGTGCAGGCTCGAAACGCAATCGGCATCGTAGCGCTTCACGACCTCAATCTTGCGGCGCGGTTCGCGGATCACCTGATCCTTCTAGGTCAAGGTCGCGTGCTAGCTGAAGGTCCACCCAGTGCAGTCCTGAATGATCCTGCCCTTGCTGCAACATATGGCGTCGACATCTCTATCTCCCAAGGTCCCAGAAAGGACCTAACTGTTCATGCTTACGCGTCGTAAATTCACGCTATCCCTCTCTGTCTTGGCGCTACCAGCATTGGCTGGAGCGACCATGGCGCGCGCCGGTCACCACTCTGTCATGATGCTCAATGCCGATTGCAACGATACCAATGTCATCAATGTGTTCGAGCCCGCGATCCTGCATGTCGCATCAGGCGACAGCGTGACGTTCATCCCGACCGATAGTGGCCACAACACCGCCTCCAAACGCGGCATGATCCCGGATGGAGCCACGCCTTGGAACGGTGCCGTCGATGACGAACTTACAGTGACGCTGACAGTGCCCGGCATCTACGGATACCTTTGCCTGCCGCATTACGAGGTTGGGATGGTTGGCCTCATCGTGGTTGGAGAAGACCTGTCAAACCTCAGTGCCGTCAAGAAAGCCCGGCATCCTGGTGATGCCCGCAAGGCCTTTCGCGCGTTGCTTGCTGAACTGGAAACTCAATCGTGACCCATCAAACCCAGGTTGGTATGCAAGCGTTCCGATTTGGAAGCCCGTCGAGCTGAGATGCAGTTTTGCGCGGACGGGAGAGGTGGTCCTAGATTTTCGACCAATTTGCAGCCGGTTTAAGATGGATCAGGGGTTCATTTAGGCTGCTATTCTC
>NZ_CANNGP010000066.1 GCF_947504105.1 uncultured Tateyamaria sp. | reverse complement strand
AAAGATCAGACATGTTCACCGCTTTTTGCAGCCGTGAAACACGCCCCGCAGCGGAAATCAATGGGTCCTGAGCCTAGCAATCCCGGTGTTTTTGGATAATTAGGTAAAATCCGATATGATAATCCGTATTTTCCGATGAATGAGGCCTTGCCATATTGCTCGACAATTTGAGACTGTTTCTACAGATCGTTGAGAAGGGCGGGCTTGCCGTCGCAGGCCGTGAATTGGGTCTTGCATCTACAACAGTGTCCGAACGACTTTCTGCCTTGGAGGCCCACTACAACGTCCGGCTTCTGACACGGACAACGCGTTCAATCAGTCTGACGGATGAAGGACGAGAGCTGGTTGTAGGTGCGCGGCGTCTCCTAGCAGAGGCTGAGGAAATTGAAGCGCGTATCAAGCTCGGTGTTGAAAAAATTTCCGGATCAATCCGTCTGAGCGCCCCTATTAATCTAGGCCGCAATCAGATCGTACCTATGCTTGATATCTTCATGTCCGAAAATCGCGAAGTGACGGTCGATCTGACGCTGAGTGATGGGAATGTTGATCTGGTTGGGCAGGGTATTGATCTCGCTCTGCGCTATGGCGATTAAGCTGATAGCTCGATGAAGTCGAAAAAGCTGCACGACAATCGGCGACTGATCTGCGCGTCCCCGAGCTATCTAAAAGAAAACGGTGTGCCGAAGCATCCCGACGATCTGGCGCATCACAACTGCATCATCATGCGGTTCGGCAGCCGGACTGATCAAGACTGGTCGTTCCGTGAAAAGGGACGGCAACGGAGCTGTCGCGTTAGCGGTGATCGCATTGCAAACGATGGCGAGCTTGCGCGGCGTTGGTGCCTGAACGGACATGGCATCGCTCTTAAATCGGAGTGGGACATTCAGGCTGATCTTGAAGCGGGCAGATTGGTCTCAATCTTGGAAGAGTTTGCACCGCCGCCAACGTCGTTGCAGATGGTCTATCCCGCAGGTGCCGTGCAGCCGAGGCGCGTCAGAGCATTGATGGATCATCTGAGTATTGGTTTTGCGCGTTGAGAGCGAAATGCCGAAAACTTGCCAATAGCGGACTCTCATCGGATGACAGGAAATGGCAGCAAGGTCCGCACTGCTTGCTCTGGTCTACGTCGTGGTGAAGGTATGGTTTGGGTCGGAAATGCCGGACGTTTGGGCTGATATTGCGTGAAGCGGCCTCTCGGTAGAATCCAGATAATCAGCAATGTCGAGTCAAAGCTTGGCGGCGTTCCACACCAGGGTTGATGCCGCGAGCGCATCTTTTCTTGCTTTTGCCCTTTCTTCGCCTGTTTTGCATTCCACTTTCGCGGGAACGGCCCTTTGAATGGAGATATCCCGTGAACCCCCGGATCATTGTTGCTGCACTATGCGTTGTTTCAGCTTGCGGGGCCCCCGCGCCCCAGCAGAAGGGCGTTGGGTTTTCAACGCCGGGCGCGTCCCAAACAATCACCGCCGCGCAACGGACTCCTGCAGCCGAAGTGCCTGCGTCGCAAACCTCGAACCTGCCATTTTATCAAGAGCAAACAAGATCCTACGCCAAGCGTGGGCGTTCGACCAGTGAGCGTTCGGCGGCGATGGATGCCTTCCGTGCGCGCACGTCTTTCTGGGAGAAAGGCGACAGTGAACTTGTCACTTTGGGCAGGTATCGGCTGAAGTTTCGTCAGGTTCGGGTTGATACCCATGACTTCATTGTCGCGCACAATGCGTCGCACACTGTCGGGGCGCAGCGCTTCAACCTGACGGCAAAGGCACGGCAGGTGGCGCAATCCAAGACGACATGCCAGCTCAAGGACGGCACCTATCACGTGCGCGATGGGTACGAGCGGGGCATGGTTTTTGCGCTGAGCTGTTAAGCTGACCCGCTTTTTTCGGTAGTGATCGGTGCAATGATAAAGGCCCACCCCGGATTGCGGGATGAGCCATTCTTTTCCGGGGTTGCCGGATCAGTTCACCGTCACCCAGCGCAGGATAAAGAAGTTATCCGGACGTTGTGTCAGATCGATGCTGGACTTGGCCCCCCAGACCAGCGGCTGAACGTACATGGGGACATAAGCGACCTCGTCCTGCAGGATCTTGGTGGTTTCATCCAGCATGGCCTGACGTTTGGCGTCGTCGATCTCGGACTGGATCATCGGCAGCAATTCGTCCACGCGGGCGTTTGAGAACCCGCCGAAGTTCCACGAGCCGAGTTTCTCTTCCTCGTTCGGGGTTGCGGCCAGGAAGCGGATCGGGTGTTCGGCATCGAACGTGCCCGGGGACCAGCCCAGCAGGTACATGTCGTAATTGTCTTCGCGCAGTTCGGGCCAGTAGTTCTGGACCGGCATCGCGTCGAGGACGGCTGTGATCCCGACCTGCGCCAGCATGCCCGTGACGGCCTGGCAGACGGCTTCGTCGTTCAGGTAGCGGTCGTTGGGGCATTTCAGGCCGAACGAGAACCCGTTTTCATAGCCTGCCTCGGCCAACAAGGCCTTGGCCTGTTCAGGGTCGTAAGCGGGACGGTCCGCAAGCGCCGCCGAGTAGCCGCGCATGGCGGGGCTGACCAGTTGGCTGGCGGGTTCCGCGTTGCCACGCATGATTGTTTGCAGGATGGCAGGTACGTTGACGGCATGGGCCACCGCCTGACGCACCCGGGCGTCTGCAAATGGGTTGGCATCGGTTGTTTCGCTGGAATATTTCAGCGCGTCGGCTTCGTGTGGGAAACCCAGCATGATGATCCGCGCTTCGATCCCTTGGATCACCTTGACCGCGTCATTGGCGGCAAGGCGTTCGGCGTCCTGAATGGGCACCGGGTTGATCAGGTCCACATCACCGGACAGCAGCGCTGCCACGGCGGTGGCGGGGTTCTGGATCGGGGTCAGTTCGGCGCGGGTGATGTTGTGTTCGGCGGTGTCCCACCAGTCGCCATTTGGCTCAAGAACAGTGCGCAGGCCAGGCTCGCGTGCCGTCACCTTGAATGCCCCCGTACCATTGGTGTTCAGCGTGGCGTAGTTGCCGCTTTCCTTGTCGGGCAGGGTGGTGTTGTTGGCTTCGGCCCAGCCGCTGTCCATCATCATCCAGTTGGCGATGCTGTCGGGAAAGATCGGGTTGGGGGCGGTGGTCATGATATCGACAGTGTAGTCATCGACCTTGACGACCTCGGAAACAGGGGCGAACCAGCTGCGCGTGTCCGATGCCTCGTCGCTGGCGCGCTGGTAGGAAAAGATCACGTCATCCGCGTTGAATGCGGCCCCGTCGTGGAACGTGACGCCCTGCCGAAGTGTAAATCGCCACCCTTCACCTGCGCCAATCGGTTCCCACGATGTGGCGAGTGCCGGTTCGATGGTCATGTCCTTGCCGCGGCGGACAAGCCCCTCGTACACGTTGTTGAGAAAGCCCAGCACGGCGGCCGAGTTCACGGCGTGGGGGTCCATGGTTTGCGGGTCGGTGGTTTCGGCCCACTTGAATTCTTCGGCGATGGCCGGTGCGGCCAGAACGGTGCTGGCCAGAAGGAAAGCGCGGATCATGTGTCTTGGTCCTTGATGCGGTTTCAATGAAATCGGTGAAAAACAGGCAACACCCCGGCGCGCATTCGGGGTCAAAACGAATAGGGGGCCGCACGTGCGGCCCCCGTCCATGATCAGTTCATGGTGATGTATTTGACCTTGGGCTGGTCTTCGGGATCAACCTCGATCCCCACACCTTCGCCCATGCCCCAGTTCAGGACCTGGTGGTGCAGCGGAATATAAAGCTGCTCGTCCTGCACAACGCGCCAGATATCGGCGATGTCGGCGTTGCGGGCTTCCAGATCGGTGTTCGAGGCCAGCGACTTGATCTTGGCATCGATCTCGTCGTTGTCGAACCCGGTGCCGTTCCAGGTGCCGATATCGCTTTCACGACCGTGGACAAGGAAGTTGAAGATGTATTCCGAGTCGTATGTCGGCACACCCCAGCCCAGCATGTAGAAATCGGTCTGCCCATCTGTGATCAGCGGGAAGTGTTGCGCCTTTGGCTTGGCATCCAGGTTCACGGTCACGCCGATCTGACCCAGCATGCCGACAGCCGCCTGGCAGATCGCTTCATCGTTGATGTAGCGGTCGTTCGGGCAGTCAAGACGGATCGAGAAGCCGCTGTCATAGCCTGCTTCGGCCAGCAGGGCCTTGGCCCCGTCGATGTCGGTCGAGGACTCGCCGTCCATCGCCTCGGTCCAGCCGTTGACGAAGGGCGGGGCGATCATGCCCGCGGGCTGTGATTGGCCGCGCATCACGACCTGACGGATCGCATCACGGTTCATCGCCATCGACATCGCCTTGCGCACGCGCACATCGGCCAGCGGGTTGGCACCATCCACGTTGTCGGCTTCGATGTCATCCGCGCCCTGGTTCATACCAAAAAAGATCACGCGGTTCTGCGGGGCCTGCTTGACCACCAGACCGTCGGCGGCATTGACGCGCTCAAGGTCCTGCACCGGCATGTCCTGGAGGAAGTTGATCTCACCCGACAGCATGGCTGCGACGCGGGTCGCCGCGTTCTGGATGGGGGTGTAGACGATCTCGGTCACTTCCATCGGGAACTGGTCGATGCCCCAATAGTTGTCGTTGCGGGTCATGACGGTTTTCACGTCAGGCTCGCGGCTTTGCAGAACGTAAGGCCCGGTGCCGTTGGCGTTGGTGGTGGCGTATGTGATCTCGCCCCCTTCAAAGTCCTGCACGTTTACGGTGTTGTTCGCCTCGGTCCAGTCCTTGTCCATGATGAACAGGTTGGTCAGGTTCGAGGGCAGGATCGGGTTCGGGCCATCCGTGACCATCTCGATGGTGTAGTCATCAACAGCGCGTACTTCGGTGATCGAGCCGATCAGTTCCTTCATGTCGGAATTGGGCTGCATCGCACGCTCAAAACTGAACACGACGTCTTCGGCGTTGAAGGCCGCACCGTCATGGAATGTGACGCCTTCGCGCAGTTTGAAGACCCAGACATTCGGGTCATCGGCTTTGGGTGCCCATTCGGTGGCGAGTGCGGGTTCAAACGCGCCGGTCGTGTCGCGGATGATCAGCGGCTCGTACATCTGGTGGCGGATAGTGTGCGACGGCCCTTCGTTCTGTGAGTGCGGATCAAGGGTGAGCGCGTCACCCGCGCGGGCCCATTTCAGCGTTTCGGCGCTGACCAGCGCTGTGCTCGACAGCAGCAGCGCGGCGGATAGGAATGACGTGACTTTCATGGAAATCTCCCCATTTGCTTTTCTGCCTATGAGTGTTGGTTACTCCGGCGGGATTGGCAAGCAGGTAGAGGGGTGAACAGCCCGGCAAATGCCGGGTGGCGTGTAAATCGTCAGATGAGTTTGATATTCACGTATGAACTGGCCCAGAGTGCGTGTATGGGCGTGTGGGATACCTCCGATTTGGACGCAGCACAGACATTTGCTTGACCGCAAACTGTTCAAATTGGCGTGTTATATCCTATTGGATTAGCGGTGGGCTGTGTCACCCGTGCTCTCGTACTTCCGCGATTGTGGTGACGGCCAGTCGTTCGATCAAGCTGCGCTCGATCTCTTCTAAAACTGAAGCTACCTTTCTTTGCAGGACGTGCTCAACTGAACATGCGGGTGTCTCCTCTTCTCCGCCTGTTGCGACCAAGCTTTCATCCAGTGCGAGGTAGACATCCGCCAACGTAATCTGCTCGGGTTCGCGTGCTAGACACCATCCTCCGGAGTGACCCTTTTCCGACGTCAACAACCCCGCCTCTCGCAGCTTTCCCAGGACACGCCTTACCACAACAGGATTGGTTCCAGCATGCTCGGCAATGTCTGCCGATGTGCGCATACGCTGCGGGTCACCTGCCATATGGCCAAGCGTGTGGAGGGCGAGCGACAGGCGTGAATTGCGTTTCATAGGCGGTTCTTCTCCAAGGTGGAGAATGAATGTAACATTCACTGTTGCATCAATCTAGTAACTGAATAAGTTACCTGACTTGTAGGGTAGCGAACGGAGCCGGACATGTCAGATACACCCCTTCCCGTCACGGTGCTTTCCGGCTTTCTGGGCGCAGGAAAAACCACACTCCTCAACCGAGTGTTGAACAGCCATGAAGGTCACCGGGTTGCGGTGATCTTTAACGATATGTCCGGGGTGAATATCGACGTGGATCTGGTGCGGATCGATACGAAGTTCAGTCAGACAGATGAAACGCTGGTCGAGATGTCAAGCGGATGCATCTGCTGTACCTTGCGGGACGACCTTCTGGACGAGGTGCGGCGGCTCGCCGCCGAGGGGTGCTTTGATTATCTTCTTATCGAATCGACCGACATTTCCAAGCCGCTTCCCGTCGCAGCCACGTTCGATTACAGCGATGAGTTTGGCGATAGCCTCGCAGATGTGGCCTCCCTTGATACAATGGTTACCCTCGTCGATGCCGTGAACTTGCTGAGGGATTACTCCGGCCAAGACTTCCTGAATGATCGTAGGGAGACGATGGGAAAGGAAGATGAGCGCACGTTGGTTCACCTGCTTACTGACCGGACCGAATTCGCCGACGTTGTCATCCTGAATAAGGTCGGTGATGCAGGCCCCGACCGCGTGGATGCCGCGCGCAAGATAAGTCGCAGCCTCAACGCTAACGCCCGGGTCATTGAGGTTGATCATTCTGATGTCGCTGGTGATGCAATCCTCGATACCGGCCTATTTGATTTTGAGAAGGCACATAGGCACCCCACGCGGGCCAAGGAGCTTTACAGCTTTGCCGATCACACACCCGAATTCGAAGAATATGACGTTGCCTCATACGTGTATCGAGAACGGCAACCGTTTATTCCCGAGAAGGTCTTGGAAGTTCTAAACGGTAACTTGCCAGGCGTCGTCCGGGCCAAGGGACATTTCTGGATTGCGATACGCCCGGAGTCGGTGGCTGAATTCCCGCTCGCCGGTCCCCTGTCCAGTGAGAAGCCACTTGGCACGTGGTGGGCAATTGTACCCAAGGACAGCTGGCGTGATCACGAAAGTGCACACATTTATCTGCAAGCTCACTGGCAACAGCCTAGAGGAGACCGGCGACAGGAACTGGTTTTTATCGGCGCAGGGACCGACTGGCCAGCTCTCAAGGCGCGGCTTGATGCCTGCCTCGCGCCAGAAATGGTTGCGGCAAGCCCGGATGCACTACCAGACTTTGTAGATCCCTGTCCGGGTTGGTGGCGTGCAGAGCAAGCAGCATGAACCAAAATCTTGGCGATACTGGCATTCGTAGCAAGTGGCGGGCCGCCGACCCCATGCAAACCTATGATGCATTGCCGACACCGCTGCGTCGGTGGCTGTCACAAGCCGTTTTGCCGTGGTCACCTGCCTCTGCCCGTAAAATCTGGACGCGGGCGCATGCAAAGGGCCTCGGTGCGGATGATGCGCTTGCTTTGTTGTGCCGCGCTGAAACCAATACGCTCGCCCGCGACAAGCGCGCGATCTGCCAGCCAATCCATCCAACAGAATAAGGACTTTCCCATGTCATTCATGACACGGCTCGCTATCGCTACCATCCTTTCGCTTTTATCCATGATACCCGCCGTCGCACAGGAAGGTACCTTCAACATTTCCGTCGGTTTCATCTCCAGTGATCCGATCCCTGACCCGCGAGCAGGCTACAACGGCTGGATGTCGAACCAGACGGGCGTGACCGAGACCCTAATGGGGATCGATTATGAGTTAAATCTCTATCCCCGCTTGGCCGAGAGTATCGACCAAGCAGCGCCCACAACCTGGCGAGTTACACTGCGTGACGGGCTGATATTTCATGACGGCACACCCGTAACAGCGCAGGCCGTAGTGGATGCAATCACTCCGATCTCTGTTGAAGACCACCCCGGGTACAACGCCCGCATCGCAAACCTTCTCGACCTTGCCTCCATGTCGACAGATGGCGATCAGGTCGTTGTGTTCGAGACAAACAGCCCGAACGCAGCATTTCCATGGACGTTGTCTGAGCCGGGCATTGCCGTCTTGGGGGTTGCTTCTGATGACTACCCTATCAACGCCACAGGACCATATGTTTTCCAAGAGGCGATCCCGGACCAGCTCTACCGTGTTACGGCAAATACTGATTACCGCCTGGGCACACCGGGCTTTGAAGAAGTGCGTGTTGTCGGTATTCCCGACCCGGGCGCATCCGCCTTGGCGTTTGAGGCAGGTGAGGTCGATATGGTGATCAACTATCCCGAAACGGATTTCGCGCGCATTCAGGAAACAGGTGCGCTTGGCTTTGCGGCCCCTACGGCCCGCCTCTATTTCTACACAGTAAATGCGACCAGCGGGCCAATGGCGAACCCGTTGATCCGACGTGCCGTTTCCGCGGCCATTGACCGTGGCGGTATCGTCGATGCCGCGCTGTCCGGTGTTGGCGGCGTCCCTTCGGGCACAGTGTACCCGGCAGGTATGGGATGGGCGGCGGACATTGATCCGGTCTATGATCCGGCCTTGGCCGAAGATCTGTTGGCAGAGGCCGGTGCGGTGAAATATGATGGCGTATGGATGCTTGATGGTGCGCCGCTGGAAATCGATATCGTGACTTATGCGTCACGTGCTGCGTTGCCGACGACAGCAGAGCTGACCCAGGCCTTTTTGCAAGCCATCGGTGTGACCGCCACGATCAGCGTCGGCGAATACGGGGCCAGCAACGATGCTATAGCGGCGGGCGAGGCGGATATGTTCCTGCAAGCATGGGTAACAACACCGCAAGGCGACCCCGGAGCAGTGCTGGAAACTTTGCTGAAATCCACAGGCGGGTCGAATGCGGGTGGCTACAGCAATCCAGATATGGATCAATTGCTCGCCGATGGGCGTACCACCTTTGACCAAGCGGGGCGTGAAGCAATCTACGATCAAGTACAAGAGATCATTGCGGCTGATGCGGCCATGATCCCGGTCTTTCACGCCAGCCAAACCAATGTCGCGCGTTCGGGGTTGATCGGTTATGCCGTACACCCGACAGAGACCTATTGGATCACGCATGAGACAACCTTGACCAAATGATATTCACAGCGACGGGTCTGAGCGCAATCCGCTCGGGCCGCACCATTCTACATCCGACGGACGTTGACATAAGGCCCTGCGAACGCGTCGGGCTTGTTGGCGCATCGGGGTCGGGAAAATCGACGCTTGGCCACGCGCTGATTGATACATTGCGCGCACAAGGCGTACGTGTTGCCCATGTCCCACAAAGCCCGGATGAAGCGCTGGATCCGTTACGGTCCATGGACTTTCATTGGTGCGAAGCAGAACGGGCCTTGGGGTTAACTCATGACGCGTCCCGTCAAAAGAAGCTCATTACGACGCTGCGGATCGAAGGTGGTGACCTGCACAAACGTCCATGGGGCTGGAGCCGCGGCATGCAGCAGCGCTTTGTCATTGCCATGGCCCTTATCGGAACGCTGGATTTGCTGGTGATGGATGAGCCGACCTCGGCGCTGGATCCGGTCGTGGCAGCTGATACGATGGATCTTCTTGACCGCTATCTGACGGAGCGTCAAACCGCGTTTCTGCTCATCACACATGATCTGGGCCTCGCCGCACGCCGGGTTGCCCGTGTTATAGTTATGGATGACGGACGGATTGTCGAAGATGCACCGACCGAACAGTTTCTTTTGGCACCAGTCACCCAAGCTGCCAAATCCCTTTGCGCACACCGCAACTGGCTGGAATTGCCATGCTAGAGGTTAGTCAGGTATCCGTCCGGCGCGGATCTACCGTGACCTTGCATGACATCTCCATATCACTGGAACCGGGCCAAACACTTGCCGTTGTTGGCGAAAGCGGTGCAGGAAAATCGACATTGATTAACGCGATCCTTGGGTTGGTGCCGTGCAGCGCGGGGCAGGTGACGTGGGACTCATTGCCCGTGCGCCAATGCTGGCCGGCTCTTGTGATGCAAGAGCCACGTAGCGCATTCAATCCTCGCCTGTCCCTTCGCCGTTCCGTGATGGAACCGGTAACAGTGCGTGGCACGGTAGTTGACGCGGGCCGGTTGGATAGGCTTTGTGCGGGCTTGGAGATCGCGCAGGGCCTACTTGACCGTCGCCCGGCCGAAGTTTCCATTGGCCAAGCACAGCGGGTGGGTATTCTGCGCGCCTTGATCGCGGCCCCGCCGTTGGTTCTTTTTGACGAACCTCTGTCGGCGCTGGACGCAGTGACACAAAAACACACCGCCCAATTGATTTCGCAGTTGCAAGGCGAAGAGGGGTTTGCCGCGCTGATCGTCACCCATGATCTGGGTTATGCCGCTGCCTTCGCAGACGAAATTGCCGTCCTGCGCGCGGGCCGCATTGAGGAACTGACAGCGGCGCAAGACTTCGTCCAAGCACCCCAAACCCCCTATGGGCAGTCGTTGTGCGACGCCGCGTTCGCACTTGGCGCATTGGAACGGGTCGCGTGATCCAATTTATTGCGATACTTCTGCAGCGCGCCGTTGTTGTTTTGACCGGCGCGGCAATGGCGACCTTTGCTTTGCTTTGGCACGCGCCGGGCGATCCTGCGCTGGCCATTGCGATGGCCCGTCATAATGCGATTGTCTCGACAGATGTGGTTGATCTGATCCGCGCCGAGGCGGGTTTGGACGCTGGATTTTGGTCAGCCTTTCAAGCGTGGATCACGCCGCTCCTGGTAGGAGACTTTGGGCAATCATCTGTCACGGGGCGCGACGTCTGGCCAGACTTGGTGACAGCCGTATCATACACCATGCCGCTGGCATTGGCGGCTCTGATGGTTGGCCTTATGGTGTCCGTGCCGCTTGCGTTGGTTGCCACGCTGCACCCAGGAGGTTGGTTGGATCGCGGCGCAGTTGCTTTGGCATCTATCGGAGTTGCAATTCCTGCGTTTTGGCTGGGCCTTCTGCTGATCTTGCTCTTTGCAGTGCATTTGGGTTGGCTGCCTGCAATGGGCGCACGGACGCCGCAACATATCATTCTGCCTGCGCTGACGCTTGGGCTCGGCGTTGCGGCGTCACTCACGCGCATTCTCCGATCTGGTATCCTGGAAGCGCGGGACCAGCCTTTCTTACCAGCCTTTCGCCGACGCGGTGTCGCGCACCGTAACATCGAACGCGACCATGTTACCCCTCATGCGGCGATCCCCTTCGTAACGGTCTTTGGCCTTGAACTGGCCTTCCTGCTCGAAGGGCTTGTCGTGGTCGAGGTGATCTTTGCCCGTCCCGGTCTTGCCGGCTTTCTCGTGACCGCAATCAAAACCCGTGATTTCCCAAAAGTCCAAGCGGTCGTGCTGGTAACAGCGGTTGTGTTTGTGGTGGTCAATCTCTTGATTGACCTGATCTATCGCAACCTCGACCCGCGGATTGGAGAGTAAGATGCGCAGCGTCGCCTGGCTCATCCTCGTGTTTGTCGCACTCGCAGTGTTTGGCCCGGTCATTGCGCCGTACAATCCGACGCAAATCGATATTCCGAACCGTCTGAGAGCGCCTAATGCAGAGCAGTTGCTGGGCACAGATGCCTTGGGGCGCGATATCCTGTCCCGTTTGCTGCATGGCGCACGGTGGTCTTTGGGCCTTGCGTTCGTGATCTCGGTCGCCGGGTTGGTCATTGGTACATGCATTGGATTGCTTGCCGCGTTTGGTGGCAAGGTGGTCGATTGGATCGTGATGCGTGCGACTGATACCTTTCTGGCATTCCCTGAACTGGTCGCTGCCGTTGTGATTGCGGGGGTGCTGGGCGCCGGCACAAGCAGCTTAATCTTCGCTCTGACCGTCACAAGCTGGATGCGGTATGCGCGTGTCGCGCGCGGTATTGGGCTGTCGTTGAATGCACGAGGCTACGTAGTACAGGCCCGTCTCGTGGGTCTGTCGCCATTTGCCATCGCGCGATGGCACTATTTGCCATCACTGATGCCATCCCTGACAGTGGTTTGGACAGGCATGTTCGCGCGGGCTATTCTTGGAATATCTGCGCTTGGATTCCTAGGCTTTGGGGTGCAACCGCCAATGCCGGAATGGGGCACTATGCTGCTGGATGCACGTATCCATATGCGATCCACACCGCTTCAAATGATCTGGCCCGGCATGGCGGTGGTCATCTGCGTGCTGACCATCAACCTGACAGGAGATGCCTTGCGCGACGCGCTGGCTAAGCAAGAGGTCAAGGCATAGTGGATGCAGATCGTCCAAGGCTCGGAATTGGGCTGCGTATTGCGTCAGGCATACTATTTGCCGGGATGGTGATTTGTGTAAAAGCCGTCAGTGAGGATGTACCACTAGGCGAGATCGTCTTTTTCAGGTCTGCCTTTGCGCTGATCCCACTCATCATTTTTCTATCGTTGCGCAATGAATTTCCACAAGGATTGGCAACCAAACGACCCATGGGACATTTGCTGCGGGCAAGTTTTGGCGCGTTAGCCCTGTTTGCGTCTTTCGCGGCCATTGCCCGGCTCAACGTCGCCGAAGCGATCTTGATCGCACAACTCACCCCGATCCTAATGGCTATCGCAGCAGTGTTCCTGCTGGACGAGCGTTTGACGGTCTGGCGGATGGGCGGGCTTACTTTGGGCTTTGCTGGGGTTGTCGTGATGGTCTGGCCAGAGCTTGGCGGTCACGGCGCAACCGGGGAACGCTTCATCGGCTATTTGCTCGCCTTGCTGTCCGCTGCTCTTGCGGCAATTGCTCTGATTATGGTCCGCAGCCTCAATCGCACTGAAAGCCCCGGCGCGATTGCCCTGTATTTTGTGCTGGCCTCCATGTTCGGTGCCCTTGCCACGTTGCCACTGGGCTGGGTTATGCCAAGTGGCTGGACGCTCTTGTTGCTGATCGGAGCGGGCCTGTTCGGCGGCTTTGCACATATCGCAATGACGCTGGCATTCCGCTACGCAGAAGCGACACGCCTCGCGTCTTTTGAGTATATCGCGCTGTTATGGCCAATACTGGCAGACCTGCTGATCTTCCGGCTTGCGCTCTCAACCAGTTTTCTGCTCGCGCTGCCTCTTGTATTGCTGGGAGCCGTCGTTGCCTCGGCAGAAAAGAGAAGGTGGTCTCATATTTGAAAAATGTGACCGAAACTGGTTGTTGAAATCCATGCGTTGAAAGCGCGCTTCTCTAATCGGGCGCTTAGGTCAAGTTCATTTCATCGTTTTTGTTCCCGTGCTTTGGGATCGTTGTCTCTCATCCGGGTCACACTTCTCTACGCAGTCGTTGATGGCCCAGTTCGGTTGGACCGCTGCATGCATGTGTCGGATTGGATGTGGAGCGCCCCGCTTAGTCTCGCGCTTCAAGTTGCGCAGTGAGCTTTTTCGGCGTCATCCACAGACCTCGTCCGGTGAGGGACGATCCCGTCTTTGGCTTCAGGAAGGGGTATCAGGTCATGCAATTCCCTCCACTTTCCCATGACGGAACTCGGTGTTGTCAGCCCACATGCGGTGCATGATGACGGCCAGCTTTCTGGCAACGGCTACCAGCGCACGGCGGCGACCTTTGCGGCGCATCAGGCGTAGGCCCCAGCTCTTGATTTCGGAACTCGCAACAGAGCGCATCATCATCGCATTGGCCGCAGCATAGAGCGTCCACGCACATCTCTGTCGCCTGCCTTAGAGATGCGACCTGGGTTATCCATCTCCCCGGATTGATATCGTCGCGGGGTTAGGCCGAAGTGAGCGGCAACGGTGCGAGAGCTGGTAAACCGCGCTGGATCATCGACAGCCGCACGGAACGTCAGGGCAGCAATAGGGCCGACACCGGGGATCGCCATGAAGCGCAGACAGTTCTCATCATGGCTGGCCGCTTGCTTTACACGGCGGTCCAACTCGCGATAGGTTTTGTAAAGCACAGCCCGCGCATCTAGCAGTGGCAAAAGTGCATGAGACAAATCCGGGTCTGCCTCGATCAATGGACGGACCCGCTCATCGAATGACCACTGATCGACACGGGGTGGCAAGCGCAAGCCAAAGACCCGGAACAAGCCACGAACTTCATTGGCCAGGTCGATGCATTTCTTCTGAACCGCCTTGCGACTGCTCAGGAGCGCTCTTAGCGCGTGCGCTTCGCGGCTCTTGATAAAGACCTTGCCGTACCATCCGGACCGCAGCACCTGTGCAATCCCACGCGCATCCGTCTTGTCGGTTTTATTGCGCATAGCTGACAGGGCAGCGTTCTCTTGTCTTGCTTCCATGCAGACAACATCAAAGCTAGCGGCCTGCAGGCCAAAGTAAAGATGCTGGCTCATTGCACCGGACTCAAATCCAACCCGACACTGACCAACAAGTACATCACGCAGGCAGGCCAAAATGTCCTCAATCTCGCATGCGACTGAGCGCTCAAAGATGTGCTTGCCATCAGCGTCAATCACGCAGACAGCCACCGATCGCAACGACACATCCAAACCCACATCGTAATCCATTTCGTTCTCCTCAAATTGCAGAAACATCCTGCAACTCTATCAAGAACCTGACCCATCAATCCGGTCAGCCCGATTACCCATGCTTCGTCCGTGAGGATTCCAGGGGTGGTCGCAACACTTTAATTTTATGAGAGAGATTGAGTGTTTAGATATGAAGTACCGCGGGCGGACGTTTTATACCGACAAGCAGAAGTCGGAGA
>NZ_CANNGP010000065.1 GCF_947504105.1 uncultured Tateyamaria sp. | reverse complement strand
CCGCTCTGCTGAAAATCGCATGGGCAAAGAGCGTTCCGATATTTGGCGTCTACACGCTCTTTGCCCATGCTATGGTTAGTGCCAAGTGTTGACCGAAAGCACACGGTAGATATTTTCAGCCAGAAGAAGGGACAGGCGCGTGCGCGGTCTGGACGGGCTTGTGCGGGCGGGGTAGGTCTGCGCCGAAAGAATTGATGCGAGCGCAAACATGTCCAGCCACGGTGATCCGATCCCCATGACCTCTTCTGCCTGTGGACCCCTGTCGGGGACTGCAGACGTGCCGGGGGACAAGTCCATTTCGCACCGGTCCCTGATCCTGGGGGCCATGGCCGTGGGGGAGACCACGATCACCGGGTTGCTGGAAGGGCAGGATGTGCTGGACACGGGCCGGGCCATGCAGGCCTTTGGCGCCGAGGTGATCAACCATGGCGGCGGGTCGTGGTCTGTGCATGGTGTGGGCGTGGGGGGCTTTGCCGAGCCTGATCAGGTCATTGATTGCGGCAATTCCGGCACCGGGGTGCGCCTGATCATGGGGGCGATGGCGACATCCCCCATTTCCGTGACGTTTACCGGCGATGCCAGCTTGAACGGTCGCCCGATGGCCCGCGTGACCGATCCGCTGGCGCTGTTTGGCTGTGAGGCTGTGGGCCGGTCCGGGGGGCGTTTGCCCATGACCTTGGTGGGGGCGGCGGACCCGGTGCCTGTGGAGTACACCGTGCCGGTGCCGTCGGCGCAGGTGAAGTCCGCCGTGTTGCTGGCGGGGTTGAATGCGCCGGGGCAGACGGTGGTGATCGAGGCCGAAGCCACCCGCGATCATACCGAGCGGATGCTGGCAGGGTTCGGGGCCGAGATTTCGACCGAGGTGACAGACGCGGGCCGTGTCATCACTTTGAAAGGGCAGCCGGAGTTGAAGCCGCTGCATATTGATGTGCCGCGTGATCCGTCCTCGGCCGCGTTTCCGGTCTGTGCGGCGCTGATTGTGCCCGGATCGGATGTTTTGGTGCCGAATATCGGGTTGAACCCGACCCGGGCCGGGCTGTTCACCACGCTGCGCGAGATGGGTGCGGATCTGGTCTATGAGAATGAGCGGGAAGAGGGCGGGGAGCCAGTGGCAGACCTGCGTGTCCGGTTCTCGCCCGATCTGGTGGGCATCGAGGTGCCTGCGGAGCGTGCGGCCAGCATGATTGATGAATATCCTGTGCTGTCGGTTGTGGCGTCTTTTGCCAAGGGGCAGACGCACATGCCCGGGGTGAAGGAGCTGCGCGTCAAGGAAAGTGACCGGATCGACGCGATGGCGACTGGTTTGCGTGCCGCCGGTGTGACCGTTGAGGATGGGCCGGATTGGTGGACGGTGACTGGCCTGGGTCATGGAAATGTGCCGGGTGGCGCCACCTGTGCCAGCCATCTGGATCACCGCATTGCGATGTCGTTCCTTGTCATGGGGATGGCCACGCAGAAGCCGATGTCGGTGGATGATGGTGGGCCGATTGCCACGTCTTTTCCGATTTTCGAGCCGCTGATGGGTGGGCTTGGTGCGCAGTTGCGTCGCAACAATCGATGAGTCCCGTGCCGTTCACCGTTGCGATTGATGGGCCTGCTGCAGCCGGCAAGGGAACCATAAGCCGTGCGATTGCGGCGCATTTCGGGTTTGCCCATCTTGATACCGGGCTGCTTTATCGCGCGGTGGGGGCGTGTGTAATGGATGGGGCGGATCCCATTGAAGCCGCGCAATCACTTCAGCCTGACGCTCTGGAAGACGGCAGGCTGCGCACAGCGGAAGTCGCTCAGGCGGCCAGTCGCGTGGCCGTCATTCCGGAGGTGCGTGCTGCGTTGCTGGATTTCCAACGGGACTTTGCCCGGCGTCCCGGGGGCGCAGTTCTGGATGGGCGCGATATCTGCACGGTGATCTATCCGCAAGCTGAGGCGCAGCTGTTTGTTACCGCCAGCGCAGAGGTGCGGGCCGAGCGTCGGTGGAAAGAATTGTCCGCGAAGGGGGGCGGGCGGACACTGGAGCAGGTGCTGGAAGATGTGCGTGTGCGGGACGCGCGCGACAGCGAACGGGATACAGCCCCGATGAAACCGGCCGCAGGGGCAAGGGTCATAGACACCTCGGATATGACAATAGATGAGGCTGTCACCGCGGCAGTGTCACATGTTGAGGCCTGCAGGAGCGCAAGGCAACTCTAACCAGCTTGCAACGCATCGTTCAGCTCGGCGGAATCCACGATAACATAGGACGTGGACGTGATCTTCCACTGTCCGTCGTCATGCCGTTTCAGGAGCGAGAAGGCGGGGTAGGGTTGCTGCACCAGAATATCCCGGCTCAGCAGGCGCGTTTCATGCGTGGCTGCGACTTCGTTTTCGCCGCGAAAACTCGCTGAAACACAGTGCCGGGCCATCATGGTCACTTGCTGTTTGACAAGGTGCGCATGCACGGCGTCGAAGGTCGCCTTAAGGTCTGTGCGGGAGCGTATTTGGCGCTGTCCCTCAAGCGTCTCAAGGTCGTACGGAAGGGAGAAGCAGCGGGCAAAACTATCAAAGTCGCCTGCCATCAACGCTTCCCCCGTACGTGCAAGGAGGTGTTCCGAGACATCGGATGGGGATGATAGGACGTTTGACATGGGCAACTATTGTTCGGGCACTCGTACAACTTTGCCACATCTGGCAAAAAACTCAATGATTTCAGAAATTTCCCGCGAGGCGAGAATTTCTATTACCGCGTGGATCAGGCGGCGTGTGCACCATCCGCGAGCGTTTTTACAAACGCCAGCACCGTTTCCACGCTGTCACCTGCGGCTATGCGGCTGACGATTGCCGAACCAACAACCGCGCCATCCGCCACCGTTGCGATGGCCTTGGATTTTTCGGGCGTGTTGATACCAAACCCGACAATCACCGGCAGGTCGGTGGCTGATTTGATCCGCGCGACTTCCGGCCTCACATCGCCAGCTTCCGCTTCGGCCGCACCGGTGATGCCAGTGATCGATACGTAGTAAACAAAGCCAGACGTGTTTTGCAGAACCCGTGGCAAGCGCTTGTCATCGGTTGTCGGTGTGGCCAATCGAATAAAGTTCAGGCCTGCCTCTTGCGCTGGAATGCACAGTTCGCTGTCTTCTTCGGGCGGCAAGTCAACGACGATCAGGCCGTCGATCCCTGCTTGCTTTGCCTTGGTCAGGAAGGTGTCGACGCCACACGAGTAGATTGGGTTGTAGTAGCCCATAAGCACGATCGGAGTTGTGTCATCGGTTTCCCGAAAACTGCGGGCCAGGTCGAGCGTTCTATCAAGTGTCATGCCCGCTTCGAGTGCGCGCTGACCTGCGAGTTGAATTGTTGGTCCATCCGCCATCGGGTCAGTGAAGGGTAAGCCAAGCTCGATGATGTCGACACCCGCCCCTGGCAGTCCCCGCACCACCTCGAGCGACGTATCGTAGTCGGGGTCACCCGCCATAATATACGACACAAAGGCTTTGCGTCCTTCGGCCGCAAGGGCCGCGAATTTGGAGTCGATCCGGGTTGTCATCTCAGTCTCCTGTCCGTCCTGCCTCACCTGCCAAAGCGGTGCAGGAAAGGCAAGCGCCGTCAGAACTTGAAATGGTAACGGAGGGAATAGACATTCATGCCGGGGTTGTCCTCGGCAAGGCTTGCATTCGATTTGTGAGAAATTGCTGCCGAAACCGCGTGCCCGTTGTCGAATTGATAACCAACCCCCAGAAGTGATCGGATTTCGAACCCAGACCCGAGTTCGTTGCCATCTGTGCCTGCTTCGTAGAGGCCGGGCATAATGCTGTTGTCGATGAACCAGCCGCTGTCCCATTGCCAGCGCGACCAGATCCCGCCACCGACGAACGCGTCTCCTTCACCTGTCACCCCAAAGTTTGCACCCCATGCCACAGACAAAACACGCTTTTCGACAAAGGGGGTGTGGCGATACTCCAGATCGAGGGCCACGCTGTCTTGTCCCGCATCGCCGAAGTCTGATGCCCCAAGGCCAATTGTCCATTCCTGTGCGGATGCAGCAGCTGTACTCATCAACAGTGAAGTGATGGCAATACAAATGCGGTTCATACTATTGTTCCTACTTCTAAATTTCCGCTGGGGCTAATATCGTTCCCCGCCCCGATCCACCATGGTCAATACGGTTGTACCTTTTCAATTTCTTTCAAGAAAATGCGATTACTTTGTCCGAACATGTCACTGCCTTGCACCTGTTCGCTGTCCTGCTAGAAGCAGCGCGATGGCTGAAAGGACAACAATATGGGTTTCAAGATGGGAATCGTGGGCTTGCCGAACGTGGGCAAGTCAACATTGTTCAACGCACTGACCAAGACTGCCGCCGCACAGGCGGCGAATTTCCCGTTCTGCACGATTGAGCCAAATGTGGGCGAAGTTGCCGTGCCTGACGCCCGTCTGGACAAGCTGGCAACCATCGCTGCGTCCAAACAGGTCATTCCCACGCGCATGACATTTGTGGATATCGCCGGCTTGGTCAAAGGGGCATCAAAGGGCGAAGGGCTGGGGAACCAGTTTCTGGCCAATATCCGCGAAGTAGACGCGATCGCCCATGTCCTGCGTTGTTTCGAAGATGGTGACGTGACTCATGTCGAAGGTCGTGTGGACCCCGTCGCAGATGCTGAAACGATCGAGACCGAGCTGATGCTCGCCGATATCGAAAGCCTGGAAAAGCGTTTGCAAAACATCGTGCGCAAGGTGCGGGGCGGTGACAAGGAAGCCGTCCAACAGGAGCGTTTGATGAAAATGGCCCTCGTGGCCTTGGAAGATGGCAAACCGGCCCGTGTGGTCGAGGTGGATGACGAAGACGCCAAAGCATGGACAATGCTGCAATTGCTCACCAGCAAGCCTGTGCTCTATGTCTGCAACGTTGGTGAGGCTGAAGCTGCTGACGGCAATGCCCATTCGGCCAAGGTGGCCGAGATGGCGGCGGCGCAAGGCAACAGTCACGTTGTGATTTCAGCCCAGATCGAGGAAGAGATCAGCCAGCTTGAAGACGATGAAGCGCAGATGTTTCTTGAGGAAATGGGCCTGTCCGAGGCGGGGCTCGACCGGTTGATCCGGGCGGGCTATGAGCTGTTGCATCTGGAGACGTACTTTACCGTGGGTCCCAAGGAGGCCCGGGCCTGGACGATCAAAACCGGGACGTCTGCGCCAAAGGCCGCCGGTGTGATCCATGGCGATTTCGAAAAGGGCTTTATTCGCGCGGAAACCATCGCCTATGACGATTTTGTCACCTTGGGGGGCGAGCAGGCGGCCAAGGACGCGGGCAAGATGCGCGCGGAGGGTAAGGGATACGTCGTCAAGGATGGCGACGTATTGCATTTCCTGTTCAATACATGAGGCTTTTGCCTGTTGCCCTTTGTCTTGCGGTGTCGCTGGCGGGCGGGGTGCTGGCCGACAGCTTTGTCGGCAAGCGCGCGAAGGTCACCGTCCAGTTGATCGAACGCGAGGCCGCATCCGAAAGGATTGATGGTCGCAAGCTTTTGTCGGTCGTACGTGCGTCTGCTGTTGCCGAGGGTGCGGTGATGGCGCCCGAGGTTTCCTCCTCCAAAGGGTATGGTCTGGAAGGGCTGACCCAGAGATTTACCAGCCCCGATGGTCGGTCCGGGACGCTGGATGTGCTGGTGTCAACGTCAGCCACCACGCGCCAAAAGACATTTCTTACAATGAAGATCGCCCTGGAGCGTCCGCGCGCGCTGAGCCCCCAGGATGTTGCATTCATTGACGCGGTTCTTGGACATGCGGTGCGTCGGTTTCCGGCATTCCAAATCAAGCGTATCAAGAAATGAATGCTGTTGGCCGATGGGCTTACAAGCAGGGGTGCCGCTGGCCAATTCCTTCAAATTCTGGCCTTGCCCTCCCCAAACCACATCGTTAGACGGGTCAGCGGAGACGTGGCCGAGTGGTCGAAGGCGCTCCCCTGCTAAGGGAGTAGGCCCGGAAGGGTCTCGAGGGTTCGAATCCCTTCGTCTCCGCCACCCACCATTTTCATTCAGTTCTGTTAACGGTCATTCAACCTCTTATAAGGCTGTTTTGTTGGTTTAACTGCATTCATTGTTGCTTTTGGCTTCTCTTCGATTAGACTCGTTTCTATTCATTGCGTGGTAGAAATCGTGGTATTTTATGGCTGCTCTGAGCGGAAAGCTGACGAAGAATCTGGTGCGAACCCTCGGCCCTGGTCGCCATGGCGACGGGAGCGGTTTGTACCTTGTTGTTGATCCGTCCGGTGCAAGACGCTGGATCGTCCGTGTCACCGTTAAGGGACAGCGCAACCGCGAAGGCAAGCCATTGCGTACCGACTTCGGTCTTGGTGGTGCTGACGTTGTGACCCTGAACGAAGCGCGAGACCGGGCTTTGGAATATCGACGGTTGGCAAAGCGAGGGATTAATCCGCGATACAACGACCGCCAAGAAATCCCCTGCTTTGAAGAGATCGCGCGTCAAGTCCATATTGAGCGCCTGCCGACGTGGAAGAACCCAAAGCACGGCCAGCAATGGATCAACACTTTGGCCGAATACGCCTTCGAGGCGCAAAGAACGCGTTGACTGAGAAGATGGATATTCGGTGCACCGTTGCGGAAAAACGGGTGACGCGCGAGAAAGCTGCGTTGGCTGGTTTGCCGGTTTCGGCCTTGCTCAGAGAGCAGCTGGGACTCGCGCAGCCACATCGGCGAAAATCGGTTGAGAAGGTCGACGAACGGCAATTTCGGGAAATCGTGCGTTGCTGCAAGGTTCTTGACGAGATCGCTCAGGACATCAAGACAGCGAAGAAGCAGCGGGCACTCGACTCCGAAACCGCCCTTGGGATTATGGTTGCGTTGGTGGAGCTCAGGCGGTCGTTGGACTTCGCATCGACCGGGCACGAAAAGTTTCGGTCCTGATGCTGATCAAGTTTTTCAAATCTGGCATGGGCAGCGGCCTCGGACCTGTTGGATACCTCGTGGCAAATATGGTGAAGCTGTATGACGAAAACCGCGATTTGGTGCGCAATGATCAGGGCGAAGTTGTCATGGTTGAGCGCAACCCAAAGCCAGCGGTTTTGAGAGGCGACCCGAGCAACACTAGCATTCTGATCGATGCGTGTCGTCATAAGTGGTCATACCGGTCAGGCGTGATGTCCTTCACGCATGATGATGCTCCGAGTGAAGAAGCGCAGATTGCGGCGATGGATGCCTTTGAGGGTCTGGCATTCGCGGGGTTGGAACGTGGGCAGTATGATTGCCTTTGGGTTCGACATGAGCATGAAGGGCGTGTTGAGCTGCATTTCTGCGCGCCTAGGCTGGAGTTGTTGTCGGGGAAGAGCCTCAACATCGCGCCGCCAGGGTATCAACGTGACTTTGATGCGCTGAGGGATCACCTCAACAAGGTCAACGATTGGACCGACCCAGAAGATCCGGAACGCGCTTCCGAGGCAAAGCCGATTGTCGAGGCAACTGCGCGCGCGCGGACGCGGGAAGAACTGCATGACTGGATAACGGATCAGATCGCCGAGGGTCAGATTTCGGACCGCCCTACCATGATCGCGACACTGCGCACGCATGGTTACGAAGTGCCTCGCGCCGGAGAGAAATATGTAACCGCATTGGATCCTGAAACGGGCGAGCGGATGAGACTGAAAGGAACCTTTTTCCATGAAGACTGGACGATCGAGAAACAGATTGACCGAGAGGTTGCAGCAGAAGGCGGAGCAGGCCGTGAATCAGGAAAGCGCCTCGCTCGATGCAACGTTAAGGACCTACACCGACGATATCGAAAAGCCTGTGAAAAACGCGCAAGATACAATCGGGAGCGCTATCGATCAGTTCGCAGTATCAATGGACCAGAAGGTGACCTCAGTCGCCAAGCAGAACGCGATATGGGCGAGCAAGGCAGCGGAGGCGAGCGAAACCGTCCACGAGGCAAGGATGGACTGGTTGAGCGGGAGCGTCACGCTGATCGCGCTGCCGATGATCGTGGGCGCGATCGCGGCCATGGTGGGCAGTCTACTGGCGACGGCGATCATATTGGCTTGGGCATTGGAGACGCCAGACGACCTGTCAGAGAGAATGGTCCCTTGTTTCAATTCCCCTGGCGTTTCGCAGGCGAAGCAAGGCCAGCGTCCATTCGCTATTCTGGTGGGTGGATACATCGTTCTCGAACCAACAACGCGCTTCAACGGCTCACCGGAAGGAAGTGGTTGAATGCTGACACCACTCGAAAAAGAATTGCTGACCTACGTCGAAGAGCTGACGAATGCTTGCGAAACTTCAATGAAACAACTGAAAGCATCCGAAGTCGCACTGATGTCATTGGAAAGCAGGTTGAAGGAACAGAGCAAGCTTATGTCACGGGATTTGATTTATACTGTGATTGCATTGGCAGACTCTCAAGAGGCGTTGACCGTTTCCTTGAAAGCTTTGAGCTATGGCGACGAAATCGATCCGAACTCAGAAATGACGTGGGAAAGCCATCAAAACAAATTACAGGAAGCGAAGAGCCGTCTGAGCGCAGTCTTCAAGTGGATGATCAACGACCCGTAAGCCACTTGCCTTCGCCCCGATCAGGTGCACCGTCTCTCTAGTGCTCACCGTTGACTTCTCTCAATCCACGTTCAACATCTTTCCAATGCTTATTGACCGCCATCTTGCGTGCGCGGCGCTCAATATCCGGCAGCGTGATGGGCATGTAATCCCAGACATCGACGCCGACATTCACGGCATTGCGGGAGCCTGTCCAAGTGTTGTGGACGTGCCCAAATATTTGCAGTGCGCCCTTTCGGGCGTGGTTCCAGGTGATCATCGGATAGTGGCACAGCACGCTCGTTTTGCCGCTGTCCGCGACTTCTGTCAGATGGGTGACAGAGGTCCAAGGCAGGGCTAGCGTAGGCGCATGATCGTGGTTGCCGACGACAAGATGTTGCTCGGCTCCGGGCAACTGGCCAAAAATAATCTGGAGCCAGTCGTCGTCTTTTGCCGTCGACGCAAAGGCAAAATCGCCAACGATATAGAGCGTGTCTTCCGGTTTCACGACCGTCCACATGTTTTCGAGTAGACAGCTGTCCATATGGCTGGCCGAACGATAGGGACGTCCGTTAAACGGGATGATGTTCTCGTGGCCGAAATGGGTATACATCATCCGGCCAACGCCGATGACCCCTCGGCCCGAGGATCAAATCCGGATGTGTGAGAACCTCTCTGTGATCATCCATGGAGCTACCCTGTGAGAAATTACATCTCGCACGGACTCGCAGATCATAAAGCTACACGGAAGGTGGGGCCAAAACGCCGCTTACACTAAACTGTGGCAGGTGCGATTATAAAAAAAAGAAATGAAGAGTTAGTGCGGTTCATCCCTATCTTGAACTCGATATTATGGAGACTAATGATGCCCACAAATGATTCGATCACGCCCGCGTCATCCCCCGCGTACGCACCACTACGCCAAGAAGATCACTTTACTATCGACATAACTCAGCTCCGCTCAGAGCAGGGTTCGTCATCAGAGACTCAGGTTCAGCGAGATGCGACCCTTAGAAAAAAGCGCAGGGCTAAAGAACTTGCGACACTGTTAGTGAATATTCCAAAGTACTCCATTACAAACGACGCGAAGAATCCGATTTCGGTCACAGGTACCGTTTTCCCTCAAGATCGATTCTTGCCGCAGGCCTTGCAAGAGTTCAATGCCGCCCACGACGAGCTAACCCAGAAACTCAATGGTGGCGCCGAATCTATCACAAGTGAAGAGGCGACCAAGCTTGAACTTAAATTCCTGACAAAAGCAGCGCATGCCGTTCGCGCTGCCGTCGCATATTCGGGCGAAACAAATAATGCCAACAATCGACGCCAGGATTTTAGCTGGGCTTCGTCGGCGAGTAACATAGCGACTATCATTCAGTCACGCGCACCAATCCTCTTGGCGCCCCTAGCCGTAAAATTTATTCACTCCATAGGATATCCTGATACCCCATTGGCAAACAAAGCTGCCGTTGCTGCAACGTTGGCTGCAGCTTTGCCAATTGCTGGTCGTGATGCCCACCACCGGTATTCTGAGTCGGGGATGGGTGCAGCGACGAAGACAAACTTCGACTTGTCGGGAGGAATTCGGCGCGTGGGCGAAATGACCGGCGTGTCATCCTTAGTTGGTCGTTTCACTCCGCCGCCGCAAGCGCCTGGTCCAGCACATTGGGGAACGGGGGCACTTGCCATGGGTCTCGTCATGGGCCTCTCTCTCTTGGGCCAAGTGATCAGTGACAGAAATCCCACCAACTTGGGAGCCGCCCCCGAAGACAGCTGGCAAAAAAGCTTGGCACAAACCGCTATTATGACCCTTGGAACTTTAATGGCGGTGTCGTTTCTTGAGGCCGTCAAGCAAACAGCAATCGCCGTTCAAAATGATCGAAACGGTGACGGAAGCGCGCAGATGGCAGAACGTATGGACCATCGCCGAAACCAATCGGACGTCTTCATTTCACAAACAACCTTCAAATCACTTAGAAGCCGTACTCAAGGGATACCTGCCGTTGACACACCGCGAGGTCGCGCACGCCTAATCCAACAGGCAGGCAGCATTGCTGCAGGGGTGGTCGCCGGTGCTTTATACAAATCTCCAGGAAACTTGTCCGCTTTCGGCCAGTCAGCTCTAGGATTCCTAGCAGCAAGTATTACCAAATGGGGGACCGAGACAGTTGCGACGCATCTATTAAACCATCCGAAAAGGCATCCAGAACATGCTTCTCTGGCAACGACACAAATTCGTGTCGATGACATTCGAAATTCAGCAATGCAAGCTTACACGGAATTTTCTGTTAGTTTGGCAAACGGCCTGCTGACATCCCTAAAGTCAGAAGACGGAATTTCTCAACCAGCAAAAGAATTGCTGTACAAATCGCACCTGCCGCAGGCCAATAACGCAGAAACATCCAATCAAGCATCAAGTAATAGACCCGAACTGACGAATATAAGTTCCGCTCATTTCGATACAAAAGCATTTGCCGCAACGAGCTTCTTATTCGACACTCAAAAACTTAAGTCCACAGAGATTGGACCCGATCTAAATAATGCCAACAAAAAGTTGAGATCGCAAATAGCATTATTTAAAAATGACTTCGATACACTAAAAGCAGGCATACATTCTTCAGTATCAGAAAGAAGCAATCATTTAAAACGGCAAATCGACTACATCGACAAATCTCTACGCTCGTGTGATGAAATGCTCGAGCGCTTAGAAAGCGCTATCCACGATGAGTTTCAGCTTACAGGTGACCGGCCGAACGCTCAGGCAAGGACACAAGGACTTAATTTGTACCTTCAGGCTCGAGAAGCCATGAAGAACCTGGATCCTTCCGATGTAGAAGGCAGAGAGGCAATCAAGGAGCAGCAAAACAAAATCGCCAGCTTCTGCTGTGGTTCTCTGGAGTGTGATGCACTCACTGGAATGGATCTTTCGAAAATTCCAAACGATGCACTTGGAGTTGCCCTCGTCGCTGTCAGAGAGACCCTAAAAGCAGAATTATACGATCTGCACACTCGTTCTATGTTGCTTGCCTCCAATCTGACGATGGAAAACTACCTGGATAAAGCGGGGTTGGGTGATGAGGTACAACCGACAGTACAGGGTGATGGTGGGGGGCTACCGCAAGCCTTGGAGTCTGCTCTATACAAACTCTTGCCAATTCACACCGCTCTGGTTGATTCCGACTTTGAGGAAATGAGCAAAGATTTCTTGGGAACGGTCGCCTCGATACCAAGCTCGTTCTTTTCAGATTCAGATCGGAAGAAGGGTCAACTTAAATCAAAAGCCTTTCACGTACTATCCCGCGAGTCTGGTTTACGCCCAAGCATGGTCAAAGTAGCTGACATGACGAACCGGCGCCTGTCATCCCCCGAAGGCAGCAGGACCCACCGTAACGGTCAAAACCACCTACTCAAGCTAAAGAACCTTCGTAAGGACATCGACAAGGTTGGTACAGACGTCACACGAAAGGCCGGAAACTTCGCTGCCAGTACATTCAAGGGCAACGAAATGCGCGTCGATGGTATCGATGTCGCGCGGGTAAAAACACGGTTAGATCTCGCACTGAATTTAATACAGCCAGGAAACTTCTCACAGGATCATGGCGCACTACTGGCTAGTTTAGACAAATTTGCTTCTGATCCGTCGGAATCACTCAATATTCTTAGCCGTGCCGACCACCGATCACAGGGCAGCCCAGTGTCTGCTGTCGTGAAAGAAGATTTTGTCGACCAGTTAAAAGCAGCGTTCAAGGATATGACGCATGAGGGCCAGCATAAGCTTGGTGTAGATGTTTTCCTGCAGAAACTGCATGATGGCTTGAGCAAACAGCCTGAGAAGCTTGAGGAGCTTAAGAATTTCATCTTAAAAGAACTGCCTGAAACCAGGGATTTCTTTAAAATGGCGCTCGGAGAACTCAGCTATGTTGTGGGCAATCCATTCGAAGCGGTCAGTACTGACGAGGACATTGTCACGATTGATGCCACGGTACCGTCTACAATTGCAGAACCGATTGTGCCGCCTGAAACCGAAATGAAACTCATTGAGACACAGCTCCAGAAATTGCGAGAGTCTTTGAGCTCAGTCGATGGCGATGTCAAAAATTTCTGGGATGGTCTTATGTCCACGCCCGTGCAGGAGTCTGCTAAAGAGCTGGAGTTGTATAAACTAGCTGATACACATAGGCACCAATCCGCGTTTGCCAATCAGCATGAAAACTTGTTTGATTCCTACCATAGGATGAAGAAAGTTGGAGTGCATAAGTCCGTCATTATGCCCATCCCAACCATCCTCAACAATGGCGGGCAGATGATCGACTATTATACGAGCGGCACATATGGGATTAGTTACTCGCCTAGTCCAAAGGATCAAAGGGAAGGGATCACAAGAACTTTGAGCCAAGGTGCAGCGCTAATGCCAAATGCGAGTGGCGAAAATGCGCTGATTAGGCAGCTCGGAGACCTCTTCAAGGAGCGGGCCAGTGCACAACAGGAGCTTGATGGTATCCTTTCAACTACTGACCAACTTTCAATAGAAGACGTAGACAGTGTGGCAGAGCGAGCCAATGAACTTCGAGCAAAGGTCGAAGTCATTGATGATGTTTTCGGGTTTTATGTTTTGTCTTCAACCATCGCAGATACCGGGAATGCGAACAAGAAAGGTATGGAAGAACAGGTACTGGGTCAATTTGCAAAAAGTAAAGACCTATTTGGAAGTTATCTAATTAAAATGATGGGTGAGAATACATTCAACAAGACAAATGTGAACTCCAGACAGCCAGTTGACACAGATCGCGATGCGGTCAAGAACGCGATCATGATCGCAGCACAACTTAGTCGACCATTTAATTTGCATTCGGATGCCGCCAAGCCAGGCGACAAACAGACATGGTTCACTGAAGTCGAAAATTTGCTTCGCGAAGTGGTCGAATCTACCAATGCTCTTGATGATGTAAAGTCGGAAAAAGCTGAGAGAGAGGGGGTAAACGACGCACGGTTAGCATCCAACTTCAAGGTAATTTGGTCGCATGCGGGAGGTATCGCTGCAGATGCGCGCGACTCGGTGGATCACCTCTTTAAGCTACGGAACCTAATGAATGACGAAACAGTGGGAAAACACCTATTGGTCGATATATCCTGGGATAAAACGTATTCAGTTGCCATGAAGAATTTCCAGGATTACCTTGATATTCAAAAGAACGATTTGAAAGTGGACCCATCGGGCAATTCAGTTGGGCAATTGGAGGAGCAACAGGTAGCGCAGACGAAAGAAAATCTTAAGACGGTAAGTCGTCTGTTTGAGTCGCTCTCGTTTTCGATGGATAATTTCTCGTCTGGCGTTACAAAGGCTCACTTGGCTCACCGGCACGGTTTAAGTCAAACTGCGGCATTCAGCCGTGTCGCTTCATCTACGCCATTCGATTTGCATAAACAGCAGCTTGCCAACTTCAAGGGTCAATTCGAGTCGCTATTCAAAACCGACCCAGGCCTAAGGAAAGTCTTTGTGAGCATGATCGGTGACGCGCCGAGCCAACGCAATAATAATTGGGTTGGGTTCATGGTTAACCACAGCGATCAGATTATGTTTGGTACGGACGCGCTTGTTCCGCATACGAAGATTACCGGAGAGATGCAGTATCAGATGAATGCACTCAACTACTATCCATTTTTCAATATGATTGATGTGATGTCTGAATATTATAGTGAAGATGGACCTGGTAATATTGTTGAAGATGGAGGAAGTATGGAGAATCTCAGGAATCTTGAGAGAGCTACGGATAACATTACCTTTGCAACGTTCGAAAGACTTATGGATGAGCAGGATTATGCGGGCGGCGATGAGATCATTGACGCATATCTTTCAGATCAGAGTAATAGGCGTATGGCTACGGCTAATGATGGGGCAATACTTGAAGCTATCTATACCGATACGTTAGTTTCAACACCTCGGCTTCCTACGGACAGTAGGAGCTCGACATCCACCGGGCCTTCTACGGACAGTAGGAGCTCGACATCCACCGGGCCTTACTTCAGTGCCAACTCCACCGCTTACTTCAGTGCCAACTCAGACTGACGCCGGAATACGTGGCGTCACTGCGCGAGATGGAAATTGGACCCATCATTGCGGCGCTCGGATTTCATCAGACAGACTTTCGAGAAAGCGCTAGTGTTCCGAGTCTGACACCTCTTACCTGTTCCCCCGGATTTCATCGAGGGAGTTCAGAGCGCGGCGTTCACG
>NZ_CANNGP010000064.1 GCF_947504105.1 uncultured Tateyamaria sp. | reverse complement strand
GAGAATAGCAGCCTAAATGAACCCCTGATCCATCTTAAACCGGCTGCAAATTGGTCGAAAATCTAGGACCACCTCTAAGGTGTCCGCCGCACGGATGATCGCCGTGTCGGCATCAGACAAACCATCGCGCCGTGTCGTGGCATCGCCGGGGACTTGGATCGCACGCTCAGAAATCTCGCGCAGGCTGATGTATTTTGGACAATTACCATAGCTTTGCACGACCGTGATCGTGATCGAATGGGCGTCGAGATCCGAGATGCGCCCGTGCATCCGGTTCCGGCGCCGGTTTGAAAGGTCCACGCCCAGAACACCGACAGGCTGACCAATCGCGAGCGCGTTATAGGCACGCGCATCCGCGCGGTCCCCGGTCTGGATCACCAATGTCTTCGGATCTGGTGTTGTGGCAAATCCAACCTGCCCCGTCACGATCGAGGCATGGGGTAGTCCCGATTGATCCACCGTCCCCAGAAAGATGTATTCGAGACCTTCAAAGAATTCACGGTGCTGATCGGACATGTAGTCGCGCATCAGGTGCTGCGTCATGGTATCGATCCTGGCACGCCAGCCGGTCTGGTCTTGAAGTTTTAGCTCGCCTTCATGGAAATGCTTGATGGTCATGGATTGGCCTCCGAGGCAGATGTTTCGGTTACAACGTGGGCGGGCCATTGGGGCAGTCGATCAGATAGCCCCAGCCACCATTTTCCAGTTTCTTTGCCACTTCCGTTGATTGCCCTTCGGCCATCACGGTGCCGTCCGGAGCGACGACGCTCCAATTCGCACGCAGCAAGGCGATGTCGCCGATAATCACTTCGCTGAACACGTCACTTTTTATCTCGGGCCTGATTTCCATGAACCCTTCGAACGCAGCCCGGGCCCCGGCGATCCCCTTGGCGGGCGGCTGGTCTGGAGGAAAGTATATCTGGCAATCCGGGTGAAACATGGACGCAATGCCATTGAGATCGCCCTCTTGCAGATAGGCGCTGACACAGTCAGCAATTTCGCGGGGCCGATGTGCGATATGTGTGGTCATGATGTCCTCGGTTTTTTGGGGATCAGAAGTCAAAGGACCCTGCGTCCCGGATGCTTTCCGGCAACCAGGTTTCCTGGATGTGCAACCATGTGACGGGATTGGTCAGCTTCATCAGAACGCTGGTGACGCGCGCGTTCGCATGTTCGGACTGCGTGGCCCCAACCTGCCATTCGGTATAGGTGGCCATCACCAGATCATCGATTTTGTGCCGAATGGTCACGTCACGGATCTGAATACGAAAGTCCGTATTCGAACTGTGGCCACGATCGAAGCCTTCCTTGAGCATCGTACCGGTCAAGACATGGCCCTCCGGCGGAATGAACACCACATTTTCGTCCAACCGCGACAGGAATCGCGGGCCGAGTTGATCGCGGTCAACCGTGCCATTGAACCATTCAACGAAGAACGCATGCAGATCGACAATCTCGCTGGTGACGGTACCCAGGGTGGTCATGGGGAGGCTCCGTTTTCATTTGCATGTAAGGGGATGACGACCGCGCTGCGGACAGCGCGGCCTGACGAACTTAGGCAGGGCCGTTGTTGTCCATATCGAGGATCATTTTCCACGCGCCAGCCTCGTCCCGTTGATAGACCAACGTCAGACGGCCTTCGGGGCTGCGCACTTCAGCGGTGTCACGCATCTTCATCGTGCCATAGAAGCGGCCCACAACCACAACGGTGTCCCCAAATTCGGCGAGGGTTTCGATGTCGAAACCGGATGTGATCTCGGCCGCGGCAATGCGCGGGTTGTACTTGTCACGAATGGCCTGCGTGCCGACGGTTACAGGTTGGCGTTCATTGACAGTCACCGTATCGGCGTGACAGGTGCTGACCATCTGCTCAATGTCGCCCCCATCCAAGCCCCCATTCCAAAGTCCGATGACGGTTTCGATTTCTGTACGTACGCTCATGAGTTTACTCCGTTGTCTCAGGTTTGTGTGGTTGGAAGAACTGTCCAACGACGATGTCGTCTATCTCGGCCAGAAACGCCTTGGTTGCAGGACGCTCGGAGAATTGCGGTGTAACTCGGCTGGCTGTCTCGTGATCCGGGAAGGTGAAGATATCGGTGTAAAGCGTCGGCCGGTTCGGATCGACAGACACCAGCGTATCCCAGGACGTTACACCTTCCAGTGCGACGAAGTCCTTGCGCGCCGCCTCTCTAACCGCATCAACATGCGCACCGTCTTTCATCTTGAGGACAAAGATTTCAGTGATCGTGGTCATAACAGGCTCCTTGTTTCTCTGGCTTGCTGAGAATGTAGTCAACTGCTATCGTAAGGATAACCGTACTTTTGCCAAACACAGTGATCGGAAAAACGAACAATGAGTCGCAACAGCTTTGGAGACATTCGCGTGTTTGTCGAAGTCGCCCGCCGCGGCGGCTTCCGTGCGGCGGCAGAGCATTTGCAGCAAGCCCCTGCCACGGTGAGCGAAGCGATTCAGCGATTTGAAGACCAACTTGGCGTTCGACTGTTCGAACGCTCAACACGCTCGGTCGCATTGACACCGATTGGCGAACAGTTCTACGCGCGTAGCCTGCCCGCCGTCTCCGACATCGAAGGTGCGCTCAGTGCATTGGATGAAGAGAAGGATGAGGTCAGCGGCACTCTTCGGCTTTCTGCGCCCTACAGTGCTGGCCCGTTTTTTCTGGATGACCTGCTGGCTCGATTTGCAATAGCCTATCCCAGCGTTGCAATCGAGGTCATCTATGACGACAGGAAGGTCGATTTGCTAACCTCAGGTATCGACGCAGCCATCCGCTCGCAAACCTTGATGGCCCCTGACACGCATGCCGTTCCGGTTGGGCCCGAGTTAAAAATGGCGATTGTCGCAGCACGCGGCTACTTGGACACGCGCGGGACACCACAGCATCCGCATGACGTACTCGACCACGACACAATCTGCTACGCTTTTGGACGTGGCGATCGGCTTGCACCTTGGGGGTTCACCAGAGCCAACGGAGCCTTTGTAGTGCAACCGAAACCCAGGTTGATCGCGAACGATATGCGCTCACTACTGCACTATGCAGCACAAGGCTTGGGCCTAGCCTATGTCTATGCCGAGATTGCGGCACCCTACATCGCTAAAAATGATCTAGTCGAGGTACTTGGCTCCCATCTCGCGCCGATGCCGCGTTACTCGCTTAACTACCAAAGCAAACGCCATATGACGCGACGGCTGAGAGCGTTTCTCGATTTGGTCAAGAACGTATCCTATAGTTCCGGAACAAACGTGAGCTAAATACTATCTAAATCACCAAAAATGCAGGTTCTGTGATGGCTTGCCTTGCCCACCGGAAACCCAAGTGACCTGCTCGCGCGGCATGCTAGTTGACCATGCGCGATAGCCTATCCGGCGACAGGCAATTGATGCCAGTCTCGCACGTATTGGACGAAGCCGTCAGCCCAAAATACAATGTGACGGCAGATCGCGACGTTAGCAGGCAGTGCTCGTCACGCAAATTCAGGATGCGCACCAAGTTCAGTCAGCATCCTGTTCACCTCTGCCATCCACTCATCTTTGATACGCAGTGCAAGTTTGGACAGAGGACGATGAAGTGGTATCAACGTCGCGTACTCATACCGGATAGAGGCATCCAGCGGAACGAACGTAACATCTTCATTGTCGATAAGGCGTTCGCGCGCCGTGATGACTGTCAGGGGATCGACAATGGCGCTACAATGTCCCGCACTGATGAAAGGCATCAACGGTAAGAAGAACTGGCTGTCAATGATGGATGAAAGGGCAACATTCGCTCTATCGAACTCCTGCAACAGCTTCCTGGAAAGAGGATGGTCGTGGTGCAATGTGCCTAGGGGAACATCATCAAGATCACTGATTGCCAGCTTCGACTTTTTTGCCAGAGTGTGATTTTTGTTTACCGCGCAAAAACAGTCGGCGCTGATAATTTCCGGCCTGTACTGTGGTACTTTCGCGATTGGATTATCGAAGTCAGCAAACCCAAAGTCGATACTCTGCGTGCTTGCTAATTCGCGTATCTGGGGTGAGCTTCGCGACGCGAAGGTGATCCGAAACTCATGGCTGGTATCCATGTTGTTAGCAATGAACCTGGGGAACAGGAATGCTGATGGCCCCGGCATCGCTGCGACACTCAGACTTCCGGTCTCCGCGTTGCGCAGACTCTTCATTGTCCCTGAAACTGTTGCAAGTCGGTCGAGGACATCGGACACTTCGGCTAATAGATATCGCGCTTCTGGTACCGGGATCAGCTGCCTGCCGCGACGTTCAAAAAGCGCAATCCCGACCGACTCTTCCAGCTTCTTGATCGTAACGCTAATGGCAGGTTGGGTACGCCCCAATTTCTTCGCCGTTTGTGAAATCGAACCCGAGGCCATGACCTCTCGGAAGACGGTAAGCTGCGTGAAATTCATACGGCTAAGTATTGCAAAAAACTTAGTAAAGTAAAATATATTAAATTTGTTTTTATGTCATCTCTCCCTAAAATGTTACTGCCAAGAGTCCGTGGAAGCCGGACGGGGCTTTAACAACTGGGAGAACAACATGACTATCAAGGCAACCCTAGCCGGTATCGCGCTTACAGCGATCATGGCTGCACCAGCGCTTGCGCAGGACCCAACTTTTTTCCGCATCGGTACTGGCGGCGCCGGCGGGACCTATTTCCCAATTGGGGGCACGATCGCCAATGGCATTTCGGCTCCTCCAGGTTCGCGGGCTTGCGAAGATGGTGGTCAATGCGGCGTGCCTGGCCTGATCGCAATCGCGCAGTCCACAACCGCCTCAGTCTTCAACAATTCCGCTGTTCAAAACGGCGAACTTGAAGCCGGTTTGGCCGCAGCTGACGTGACCCGTTCCATGTATCTGGGCGAGGGTAAGTTTGAAGGCAAGCCCCACCCGAACCTGCGTGTTGTGGCGAACCTTTTCCCCGAAGATCTGCACCTTGTCTTGCCTGCCGGTCAGGCAATTGGCGATCTGAGCGATCTTGAAGGCAAACGTGTCGGCATCGCACAGGCAGGCTCCGGCACACAGGTCGCCGTGCTGCAAATGCTCGAAGCTTGGGGCGTCACGCGCGACAACATGGACGAAGCAGAGCTTAACAACAGCCAGTCTGCAGAACGTCTCGCGGACGGTCAGATCGACGCTTACTTCTACGCAGCAGGCTGGCCGGTCGCAGCGATGGTGCAACTGGCCTCGACCAAGGGCATGGCACTGCATTCGTTTAGTGACGAAGACCTTCAGAAAATCAACGAGATCATCCCAGCCTACATCCCATCAGAAATCCCTGACGGCGTGTATGAAGGCGTAGATGAAGCCATCAAAACTCCTGCGGTCAGCGCCCTTCTGAATGTGTCCTCCGAATTGTCCGAAGAGCTTGTCTATGAGTTGACCAAGGCGCTGTGGAACGACAACACCCGCAAGCTTCTCGACAACGGCCATGCCAAGGGTAAGCAGATCACGTCTGATACGGCTCTGGACGGGATCGCCGAACTGGGCGTGCCGCTGCATCCTGGTGCCGAGCGCTTCTACCGCGAGGCTGGTCTTCTGAAGTAAGGAGACCCTCGACACACAAAGCCTTCATCCCCTTCCCTTTAGAGGGGGATGAGGCGATGCAGGACCTGCCGCGAAGAGTGGGGATCCGCCGATCCGCATTTATCCGGGGTCGCCCTGAGAGAACGGCTATAGCAAGCGTTTCAATGGAACGCTCCGAAGAGAAGTGCTTGATGCCGAATAGTTCACGACGGCCGAGCAAGCTCAGATCGTCATCAGTTACTGGCTCAAACAGTACAATCACACCCGTCCTCACCAGTCGCTAAACATGCGTCCGTCCGCCCCGGAAACCTTTTTAAAGAAATCCCAAATCAGTGGCCCAGATATGTGCCATCGCAAGGGACGATCAAGTTCAAGGGGGAATCATCGCAATTAAAAGCCGATCAATCGATCTTGGAGCAGGCCCGTCTGCGAGCTTAGAACTTCGCGATTTTGATCAGAAAATTGCGCATCTGCTCTCGTTCTGCGGCACTGAATACAGACATGAGGTCCGCATCAAATCGCTGCGCTTCCTGGTACAGGTCTTCAAATACGATCACCCCGGCTTTGGTCAGAGACAGCACTTCATGGCGGCGATCATCGGGGAGTGGCTTGCGGGCCAAGTAACGCTTCTCCTCAAGCGCGTGAACCGCGCGGCTAACCTTTGTTTTATGTATCCGCGCACGATCGCAGATCACTTTTGCGGTCATCTTGCCGTAGTGGCCCAGATGGAAAACCACCCGCCATTCCGTGCGCAGCATGCCATATTTAGCCTTGTAGGCCGCCTCAAACGCGCGGCTTGTCTTATCCGCCGCCTGATTAAGCAGATACGGCATGAAGTCTTGTAGATCAAAATCAGGTTTTTTTGTCATGATGTTCGAATTACCTGTTGTTAGTTACAAAAGCAACTATTACATCAAGAATAGTTTTAAAGAGGACTATCTGATGAACAAGGATATCGCCCCCGCCCGCTTGCACATGGCCGCCACACCCGCTGGCACCTACCCCGGCTATATGCCCGGTTTCGGCAATGACTTTGAAACCGAGGCCCTGCCGGGCGCTCTGCCCCAGGGCATGAACTCACCCCAGAAGGCGAACTATGGTCTTTATGGTGAGCAGCTTTCCGGCACCGCCTTCACCGCACCCAGCCACCAGAACGAACGAACGTGGTGCTATCGCATTCGCCCCTCAGTCAAACACACACACCGGTTTGAAAAAATCGATCTGCCCTATTGGAAATCCGCACCGCATGTGAATCTGGATGTGACGTCGCTGGGCCAATACAGGTGGGATGCAGTGGCCCACGCAGATCAGCCACTGACCTGGTTGACAGGGATGCGCACAATGACCACAGCGGGTGACGTGAACACCCAGGTGGGTATGGCCAGCCATGTCTATCTGACAACAGAAAGCATGGTGGATGCTTATTTCTACTCTGCCGACTCCGAATTGCTTGTCGTACCGCAGGAGGGTCGGCTGCGTTTTTGCACCGAACTGGGTGTGATCGATATTGAACCGCAAGAGATCGCGATCATCCCGCGCGGCCTCGTTTATCGCGTTGAGGTGCTTGAAGGTCCCTGCCGTGGCTTTGTCTGCGAAAACTACGGTCAGAAATTCGAAATGCCGGGACGGGGCCCTATTGGGGCCAATTGCATGGCCAATCCGCGCGATTTCAAAACACCGGTCGCGGCCTTTGAAGACCGGAATGCGCCCAGCACCGTCACCGTCAAATGGACGGGCCAGTTCCACGAAACCCGGATCGGGCATTCACCGCTCGATGTGGTCGCCTGGCATGGCAATTACGCGCCCTGCAAATACGACCTACGCACTTATTGCCCGGTTGGCGCGATCCTCTTCGACCATCCAGATCCGTCGATCTTCACCGTGCTGACCGCCCCGTCGGGTATCGAGGGGACCGCCAACATCGACTTCGTGTTATTCCGCGACCGCTGGATGGTCGCCGAAGATACCTTCCGCCCGCCTTGGTACCATAAAAATGTGATGTCAGAGCTGATGGGCAACATCTACGGGCAGTATGACGCCAAACCCGAGGGCTTTGTGCCGGGAGGCATGAGCCTGCACAACATGATGCTGCCACATGGGCCGGACAAGACCGCCTTCGAAGGAGCTTCAAGTACCAATCTGGCGCCGGAGTATCTGGCCAACACCATGTCCTTCATGTTTGAAACGCGCTTTCCCCAGCATCTGACCAGTTTTGCCGCTGATGAAGCCCCATTGCAGGACGATTATATCGACTGCTGGGCTGATATAGAAAAGAAGTTTGACGGAACGCCGGGTAAGAAATGAAGCTCTATTCATACTGGCGCACGACCACCTCATACAGGGTGCGCATCGCACTCGGTATGAACGGGCTAAAGGCCGACATCATCCCCATTGAACTTGTGGCCGGCGCTCAGACGGTCGCAAACTATGCCACGCTGAACCCGATCAAGGGCGCACTCACACTGGTCACGGATGCGGGCGACGTGTTGACGCAGTCGACGGCGATCCTCGACTATCTGGATCAAATCGCGTCTGAGCCACCCCTACTGCCCACCGGTGATCCGGTGCAGCGGGCGCGGGTTCTTGCGGCTGCCATGGCCTTTGCCACCGACGTGCATCCAGTGAACAACCTCAAGGTGGTCGGGCGGCTCAAATCGCTGGCGGGCGATGACACCGGGATCCCTTGGATGCGGCACTGTATGACGGAAGGGTTCACAGCCTTCGCCGCCCTGATCGAAGCCGAAACACCGTTTTGTTTTGGTGACACCCCGATGCTCGCCGACATCTGCCTTGTCGCCCAGCTTTGTAACTCACACCGCTGGGGCGTGGACCTCACCCCTTTCGCGCGGCTCACTGAAATCGAGGCCCGTCGCCTCGCCCTACCTGCCTTCGCGACAGGCAGGCCCGAAAACCAGAAAGACGCCTCATAATGACTCCGCTTCGCTCCTGGGTGGACAGCGCCAACAGCGCCGAGACACCGTTTCCGCTCAACAACCTGCCCTATGGGGTCTTCTCTATCGGCGCGGACGTGCCACGCTGCGGGGTGGCCATTGGCGAGATGATCCTCGACATGGCTGCTGCTGAGGCCGCCGGGCTGGTGAAACTGGGCGAGGCGTCCGTTTTTGACGCACCCTCCTGGAACGCCGTGATGGCCATGGGGCCAGACGCATGGGCTGACCTGCGTGCGCAACTGACCACGCTTCTGGGCGAAGGCGGCAAGACAGACGCACCGCTCGTGACGCAGGCGGAGACAACACTGCACCTGCCTTTCTCCGTCATCGAATACACTGATTTCTACGCAGGCAAGCACCACGCGATGAACGTGGGCACGATGTTCCGCGGTCCCGAAAACGCGCTACCGCCAAACTGGCTGCATATCCCGATCGGCTACAACGGGCGCGCGTCTTCTGTCGTGGTCTCAGGCACCGACATCACCCGGCCTAACGGCCAGACCAAAGCGCAGAATGTGGAGGTAACATCTTTCGGGCCCTGCAAGCGGCTCGACATAGAGCTAGAGATGGAGCAATCATTGGCGGATCCAACGCACTCGGCCAACCGATTTCAGTGGCGGAAGCGGATGACATGATCTTCGGCTATGTGCCGCTCAACGACTGGTCCGCGCGCGACATCCAGACTAGGGAATACCAGCCATTGGGACCCTTCCAGGCCAAGGCCTTCGCCACCTCGATCGGCCCCTGGATCGTGACCGCAGCTGCTCTTGAGCCCTTCCGCACATCGACACCCGCGCGAAAAGAACCTTCTGCCCTACCTACAAGAACCCAAACCGATGCTCTTTGACATCGACCTCAGCATGACAATGACCCCCGCCGGAAAAGTGGCCACCACCACCGCCCGCACGAACTACAATCAGATGTACTACTCCGCCGCACAGCAACTGGCGCATCACGCCTCCTCGGGTTGTATCATTCAAATCGGTGACCTGCTGGGGTCCGGCATGATCTCAGCCCCGGAAAAATCGCAGCGAGGCAGCCTGCTGGAATTGACATGGGGCGGGAAAGAACCGCTTACGCTCGACACCGGCGAGACCCGAAGCTTCATCGAAGATGGTGACACGCTGACACTGCATGGTGCCACCATAAGTGACGGCTTCCAGACCGGATTTGGCAGTTGCACCGGCACCATCAAATCCGCCCCGAAATTCCCCACATAAAGGACCAGATCCATGGCAAAAGCATTCGCATCCCAAGGGGATATGACCGAGAAGAAAATCACCTTTGACGAGGTAGGCCGCGACCTCTGGGCCTTCACGGCGGAGGGCGATCCCAACTCGGGCATCATCATCGGCGATGACAGCGTCATGATTGTCGAAGCACAGGCGACACCGCGCCTGGCCGAGAAGGTCATCGAAAAGGTGCGTAGCATCACCGACAAGCCGGTCAGCCATGTGGTGTTGACGCATTATCATGCGGTGCGAGTGTTGGGGGCTTCTGCCTACAACGCCGATCAGATCATAATGTCCGACGTCGCGCGCAGCATGGTCGAGGAGCGCGGGCAGGAGGACTGGGACAGCGAATTCCAGCGTTTCCCGCGCCTTTTTGAAGGGCATGAAAGCATCCCCGGCCTGACTTATCCGACGACCACATTCAGCGACAGCATGACTGTTTATCTGGGCAAGCGCCGGGTGGACATCAAACACATAGGACGAGCCCATACCGCGGGGGACGCGGTGATCCATGTGCCGGATGAAAACGTTATGTTCACCGGAGACATCGTCGAAGACCACTCAGCCTGCTACTGCGGCGATGGCTACTACAATGAATGGGGTGACACGCTGGACCGCGTCATCGCATATGACGTGGACGCCATCGCACCCGGACGCGGCGACGCGCTTGTGGGCAAAGACGCGGTCGCCCAGGCCATCGAAAGCACGCGCGACTTCGTCAACAGTACCTACCAGCCTGCCGCGAAGGTCGCGGCGCGTGGTGGATCCCTGAAAGAGGCATGGGACGCCGTGCGCGCCACTTGCGATTCCAAGTTCCAGGATTACGCAATCTACGAACACTGCCTGCCGTTCAACGTTGCCCGTGCCTATGACGAGGCTCGCGGCATCGCGCATCCGCGCATTTGGACGGACAAACGCGATCTGGAAATGTGGGCGGCTTTGCAAGGCTGATCCATCAGGAGAGAGGAGACAACCATGGTTGCCGTCAGATACCAAACCGCGTTCCAGCTGTACCCCTATGAGAAGGTGCCGGAACAGACAGCGCAAATGGCCCCGGTGCGTCATCCTGTCGTGATTGTAGGCGGCGGGCCGGTAGGCCTCGCACTTGCCCTTGATCTGGGCAAGAAAGGCACACCAGCGTTGGTGCTTGATGACCATGACGGTGCTGGTCTTGGCAGCAAGGCGATCTGTTTTGCCCAGCGCACGCTGGATATTGCGCATCGGCTGGGGGCCAGTTCACCCATGGTCGAAAAAGGTGTGGTCTGGAATGTCGGCCGGGTCTTCCATGGCGAGAGGCAACTCTTCAACTTTGACCTATTACCGGAAGAAGGGCATCGGAACCCTGCCTTCATCAACCTGCAACAACCCTATTTCGAACGGTTCCTCGTTGAAGAGATTCGTGCGGCCCAAGCCGATGGCGCGCTGATCGAGATCCGAGGACGCAATCAGATAGCTGGGCTAGAACAGCACGCCGATTACGTCACGCTCCAAGTTGACACACCCGACGGACCGTACCGGATCGAAGCAGATTACCTCATCGCATGTGACGGCGCACGATCTACGCTGCGCGAGATGATGGGACTCAGCTTCGATGGGCGGGTGTTTGAAGACAGCTTCCTAATTGCAGACGTGCGCATGACCGCCGATTTTCCCACCGAGCGGTGGTTCTGGTTCGAGCCGCCCTTCAAGGACAGCGGACAATCGGCGCTGCTGCACAAACAACCCGATGACGTCTGGCGGATCGACTTCCAGCTCGGCTGGGACATCGACCGTGCCAAGGAGATGAATGAGGATCGCATCCGTGCCCGCGTCGATGCGATGCTCTCCAGCCAGACCGGAACTGTGCCCGACTACGAATTGGTCTGGACCTCAATCTACACCTTCCAGTGCCGTCGGATGCAAAGTTTCCGGCATGGGCCCGTCTTCTTTGCAGGTGACAGCGCGCATCAGGTGTCGCCCTTCGGTGCGCGGGGGGCCAACTCCGGCATTCAGGACGCTGACAACCTGGCATGGAAACTGGATCTAGCCGTCAACGGTCTGGCCAATGACGTGCTTCTCGACAGCTACGCTACCGAGCGGGAGTACGGCGCGGACGAGAACATACTTCATTCCAGCCGGGCCACCGATTTCATGACACCAAAGTCAAAGATCAGCCGCACCTTCCGGGACGCGGTTCTGCATCTGGCGGCCAAGCACAGCTTTGCGCGCCCAATGGTAAACTCCGGACGTCTCTCGATGCCATGCGCCTATGACGGGTTTGCGCTGTTCGGACCGGATGCTCTGAAGGGTGGACCCGCCGGAGCGCGGCCCGGCGCCCCCTGCCCGGACGCACCGGACGGCAACAACTTCCTGCTGGATCAACTGGGCGGCGGCTTTATCGTTCTGTCCATTGGCGGTGAGGCCGCCCCTGCGGTCAGCGCCTATAGCATAACCGCAGCGCCCGTACATATCGACACGCCCTCTGACATCCTGCGGAAGCGTTATCTCGGCGACCAAGAAAGCGCCGTTTACTTGATCCGGCCAGACCAGCACGTTGTCGCTCGTTGGGCGTCGTTTGACGAGGCGGCTGTCGGAACCGCGCTCGCAAAAGCAATTGGAAAAGGTTGAGTCATGTCCGTTGAATTAAACCCAAACCTCCCCGATCCCGACGGCTTTTATGACGAGCTGTTACAGGCACATACCGGGCTAAGCGACACAGAGAGCGAAGCCTATAACGCGCGTCTGGTTCTGATCATGGCCAATCACATCGGTGAGCGGGAAACCCTCACCAGATTGCTCGACGCCGCCAGATGATGCACGCGGTGGGTAGCTATCACCCAAAAATACGCATGCCCGTCCTCAGACCTGAGGCGTGGTCCAGCTTCAGCGCCCCACGAAGTTTGAAGCCTTTTGCGAGAACCAGGCCAGCCCCAAATTGCGGCCACAACGCTCGGGCGTACGGCCCGTTTCCTGTAATAGTCTTGCACGTTGGGGCGCGGCGCCTCACCGTCCCAAAGGTAGCTTTTGCCCAGGTAGTCGAGGCGTAGAAGACGACATCCCATACCAGATCGGCCAGAGTAAAGCTGTCACCAAAGAGCCAATGCCCTGTTGATGTCTCAAGTAACCCGGCGCCTGATCCGGGCCGTTCAGATGTAGGATCCGTTCCTGTTTCTTTGTGTTGATTTGGTTACGGTCAAGATCTGCTGAGCGGAGCCTTTGCGAAGCTCTAGCAAAGTAGGTCAGGTGGCACGGTTGAGGTTGGCGCAGGTGGCTGACACCAGTCCGCCAAGAGGTTTGTGTGGGCGTTCTGTGTTGTAATCAATCCTCTAACTTTTGGTGATCTGTCTGGCCTTTGCAAGATTGCCGAAGATGTACTCGTTTAGACATTCATCGCGCAGCCCTCCGTTGAACAAACCCACAAAGGCATTCTGCGTGGGCTTGCCTGTCGGGATGATTGGCAGCAGCGTCTGGGTCAGTGCGTAAGGGGCCAGTGTGTTCACGACAAAGCGGACATCCTGACCGTTGGGCAAGGTCGGATTGGCCACCTTGTAAACCCCTGCGTTGTTGATGAGCACATCGATCCGTTCGACTTTATCGCGGATTGCATCTGCGAGAGCCCTGGTTTCCGTCAATGAGGACAGATCGGCCTTGAAGGTCCGAGCCTCGCCACCGACTTCGGCGGCGGCGGCTTCGAGTTTGGCTGCACTTCGGCCATGCAGGATGACTTCATGGCCTTGGGCCGCAAGGTTCTTGGCGGTCAGCAGGCCGATACCGTCAGTCGATCCGGTGATGAGAATGGTCTTGGTCATTGGGATGCCTCTTGCGTTGGAAAGTCTGGCAGCACGTCATCTGCCAGGCGTCTCATGGTGTCTTCAACATCTGCCGTGTTGAAGCGAAGGTTAAGTGCGACATGGTTGATTCCGCCGTCTTGTAGGCTGATGAGGTAGGATTTGAGGAACCTCACGCCTGAGCGAAAACCGAGATGGATCGGCTGCGGGCTTGCGTCAGCCTCGGCGACAAGATCGATGTAAAGCGATTGCATCACCGGTTTTTGCGGCGACCCCGCAGCTACGGACAGCGCCCGGTACTCTTGTACGAGACCGGATTGCGCCGCCTGATCTCGCGGATACGTCATCCAGCCATCGCCATGCTCAGCCACCCAATCGGGGGTTTGCTGGGATCCACCGGTGATCAAAATGGGCAGCCGTCCAGCGACGGGTTTCGGGAGCATGTCTGCCCGGCCGCCCAGCTCTCCGTGCGTTCCGGCGTACGCTGGATAATCATCCGACATGGCGCGGATGTAGGCGAGGCTGTCACGGAACCGCGCGCCGCGATCCGGGAAGGTCATCCCCATCGCCGGGTATTCTTCGGGCCTGTGCCCGGACGCAACTCCCAGAAGAAGACGCCCGCCGGATAGCTGATCAGCGGAGGCCGCCGCCTTGGCCACATGCGCCGGATGGCGGAGCGGCAGGATGATGCTGGCAACCCCAAGAGCTATGTTACGTGTGACGCCTGAAAGCAGCCCCAGATAGACAAACGGGTCGAACATCTGCCCGGCATCGCCAAAACTTGGCACATTGAAAGGCACATCGCGTAACCAAAGAGATGCAAAACCAAGCTCATCAGCAAGACGTGCGCGCTCGATATGGCGGGTCATATCTGGGATGGGTCTGTTCCCGTGGGCCTCCAAGGGAACGACCAGACCAAGTGTCAGCGTGCCGGGTCTGAACACCGTGTTGTAAGCACGGTTCAGGGCCGGAAAAGTAGGCTTTGCCTCGTCATCAAGCATGCCATTGCTCCTTCTGATCTACACCTTCAATAGCGGATCAACGTCCGGCTCTCGATGCTCTTGCGCGGTGTGTCGATCGACGTGTCCTCGATCATATCTAGGGCCGAGTGTGCGACGGAGGGCCGCCCCCGATTGTCGTAAATGTTGAAAACGGCTACCTCGTCCGGTGACATCCGGGACATGTAAAGCCACTCGTGATCCGCATTGGCGGCAAGCCCCATGATATGACCTGTCTGACGTCAGCGCCTATGGGTCCAAATAGCGGTATTTGCTAAGAGAGGGTTTGTTGCTCATCGTGGCCACCA
>NZ_CANNGP010000063.1 GCF_947504105.1 uncultured Tateyamaria sp. | reverse complement strand
AAGATCAGACATGTTCACCGCTTTTTGCAGCCGTGAAACACGCCCCGCAGCGGAAATCAATGGGTCCTGAGCCTAGGCGCCGATACCGGTTTGTTACATTTTCGATGCAAGTGTACTACCAAGTAGCCCCTAAACGCTAAGACGAGCCAATGAAATTTGGATGATTCATTAAAGGAGAATTTTCAGCTATACGATAGCGAATTCTTAACCCTTCGGCGACCAGCGTATTTTGTTCCTTTAACTGTTCAATAGCACGAATTCCCCTTTCGAAATTCTTAGAATAAAATGCGCAGTACGCGATCAGCTCAAGTGTTCTTGGGCACTCAGGTTCCAGCCATTGAACAAGCTCTAGAAGGGCCATCGCTTTGCTGTGCTGGCCAAACAACAAGTGTGCTGCCGCCACGCTATGGATTATGTGAACGTCTTGCGGGAGTGTTCCTGAAAGCTTCGACGATGGCGTAGGCACTGCTCAACTCTCCTCTTGCTCGGTCCTAAGAATAAAAAGGTGCTCATACATCCGCGCCGCGCGGGACAAAATTGCGAGCCCCTCTTTCGCTCCGGCATTGTCCGACGTCGTCACTGGGCCTTCGAGTCGCCAAGCAAGCTCGGCAACTGCAAATGCGAATTTTCCTGTCTCGGTATTGCTCATCCGATTGATTTCATTTTCTAATACCGTATAAAGTGGGTCGGCTTGCCTAGCGCCAATCGGCGTCAGCTGTAGTTCGGGCGGTTGCCGCAGTGGAGTGTGGAGCTGAGCGAGATAGTTCACCTTCTGTTTTACTTCGGCGATCGTGTCGATCCGAATGTCGCCAGTCGCTGTCTCAAGTTTGCGCTCTGCGTTGCTGACCTCAACACTATTCTCAGTCTGATAATTGTCGACGCGGCTCACGCACAATCCCCTTAAAAGCTTACAACAATGGTCTCGTCATCGCGCTCAATTTCAAGCGTTTCGCTGCCGATTTTACGGATAATCCAGTTGTCATCAATTGGATCACCAAGGCCTATTTTATTGCCATCTGCCAAGACTAACATGGGGGTGGGGCCAAGCTCTATCGCAGCGATCAGCGGTAATTGCGGCAAGGATTGCATTTCTGAGATATCGCTAATTATGACAGCATCGCTTGCTGCTTCATCAATCTCTCTACGAATTTCATACCAGTCCTCCATTTTATCAGGAGGAAGCGATCCCGAAATCGATAGTGTGCCTGCAGCTAGCTGATCAACCTGAAGCTGGGAGGACAGACCCGCCTTGAGAATTAAAGCATTAACAACACGTTCAGAAGCTACTGTCCCATGAGGCTCAGAAGCGCCAATCGAAGGCTCGGAGTGCAGAATGAAAGACGACCCTGGTAGATTTGTAATGTAGAGATGAGCAGCAAACGCTGAAAACGCGACCAAAAGCAACAAGCGCATTATTGTCTGGCCTTTTCTCTGTGGATGCGACCGTTCTAAGCTGCCAGTTGATTGGAACCGTAGCAAAATCCCATTAAAATCAATCGCGCATGGCAGTCTTTCCGGTGCGGACTTTATGCCCGACTGGATCACTGCGCCATCAATCTGCAAATCGTCTCGTAAAGTTTTGACAGTGAGGAGCGGTCCGAACATCGAAGGCTCGCAGGCAAGGTGAGCCTCTTTCCCCAAAGCTTCATCATCAAGAAGCATGACGTCATTTGTTGGGTCGGGACCAACCGTAAAATCAGAAGTGTTAATTTCTGTCGACGTACCCGCCTGACTGCCACTGAGCACTTCGACAGTTAACGCCGGAGAAATGGCCGTAGTTGGAATAATCCACTGTAACTGTTTGTGGAGCTGAGACTTGGCAAGCCTGGTATGGGTTTTGAGCGTAATTGGCATAAGCGGGACTCTCGGATCACTGTGCCCTTAAAAGAGTTTCTATGTCGCGACCTGTACGTTTGGCGACGCTCCAAGCGACGCTGAAATTGGTCATCTCGACGTAGAGGCTACGGAAGCGTCCCATAACTTGTTCGATTTGGACATCCGCTGAACTTCTGGCATCACCTAAATGAGTTTCACTTGACCCGCGCTGAGCTACAAAGCTGTTCTGACCATTGTTGACCAAAAACGTATTGGGTCGCTCCGCCGGATTTGTTACATTCGAAGGGAATGTCACGGCTTTCTGGATCGCACCGTCGAAAGCTTGCGAGATCTCTTTCTGCCTGACAAAATCATCATGGCTCGACTGTGAAATGTCGGCAAGCTTGATGCCACCGACACCCTCAATACTGGACTCTCCTGTAGTCACTCTGTGCCTTCTTCGGGCATCATTTCCCGTTCTTCCTGTCGCATTTCCCTGAATATCTGCATGCCGAACATGATGCCGATTGATTTGATGACTTCCGCGTCGGCTTCGGGACTGAGCCCTAACCCGAGCGAACCAGCTCTTTCAGCAGGGTCTTTGCCAACTTCTGATCCGTTCATTTGGAATCTCCTTCTTGCAGGTTGCTCTCACAAGCACAGGCTGGCGTGTTCAGGTAGACACTCCAATCAGTAGAGCTACGGAGGTGAATGCGTAGCTTCGCGTCGGATCGCTGTAACTTCGCAAACGGCCTCCAAAGCGACGCGCGCTCTACTCCGTACGGCTTCGCATCAAATTCGAAAGTCTACCAAACTATGGATAATTCAATGGATGATTGTTGAAGGAGCCACCTTTGGTATGCCTGCAGACAGACAGCACTTTAAACTCTGGCCGACTTTTATCGTCATTTCATTGTTGCCGTTTGCGGTGGCCGCAGAGTCAGGCGAGTCAGCCTTTCGAAACGAGACAACGTTGGATCGACGGGCGCTCCATCAAAGTAGCCATGTAGCGCCATGGTCAGCAGTTTCTTTATCCAGCGTCCAAGAGATCCACGTCGTGGAGATAGACATTGGCTCGCTGGTGCGTCTGATAGCTGAGCATCACGGCCTAGTACCACAGGTGTCCAATCCTGTTGGCGGAACGGTAAAAAATGTTCATCTCCAGGGTGGCCTGGAGGCGATGATGACAACTCTGGCACAGCATAGTGACATTGATTGGTTCGTGTATGATGGAACGCTTTCCGTTACCCACTTGGATGAGACATCCACTCGATTCATTCCGCTCAACGGGTTGAAATTCGAAGATGCAGAGCAGCTTTTGGCGGAGGCCGACTTGGATGGCGCTGTTCGCTTCCGCCTCAGGCAGATCGCCAATGGCACCGCGATCCGGGTCTCGGGTCCACCGAGAGCCGTCGAAGTGGTCGAGGCATTGGTTTCACTCAGTACGGCCGAAGACGCCGGCGCGCCAACGCGCAATTCCATCGTGATCCGGCGAGGCACAGTTAAGTACGTCGAAATCTATGGTCAGGCGGCGGTTGCACAGATCGGCGATGATCGGCAAGCGGAAGGCGGCTTTGATCCGCCCGACCCAGCGACCAGGACTGGTCAGCATGAAGCAACAGATAGCCCCGATCCCCAGCCGTCTGACAACTAGGAGATACGAGATTCCCGCGCGGGTAATGAAACCTGTCCGGGTGTAAAGGCGATCAGAAAGTTTTTGACCGCCCCATCAAGGAAACTGAACTGGCACATGGTTCGGTATCTCATCAACCCTAAAATAGAGAGGAAAGACAAAATGAAAGGTCCAGACACAGCCGGCGATGGCGGCGGCACGAAAGGTGATGCCGCGCTGGCAAGAATTACCAATGAGCTTGAGGCGTTAAACGTCCGCATGGCTGAACAGCTACTAAAGAAAGCCAAACAGGTGATGCCTGCCGCAACCGCCAAGCAGGCTGCTGGTAACTCCAGCTCATAAACCTCTCAATTGCCAAGTGTCAGGGCGGATATCCCATTCCGCCCTGACAAATCCAACCCAAGCGTCAATGAGTTCCCGCCATGCGCAAGGATATTGCCCTCGTCGCTCTGATCGTCGCATCTCTCACGCTGATGGTCGTGCCGCTGAGCCCGACAACCATCGACCTCTTGTTGGCTGTTAACATGACGCTCGCCGTGTTTCTGTTGATGGTGGCTGTATATCTCAAACATCCATCGGACTTTTCCACCTTTCCATCGGTCATCTTAATCGGAACATCATTCCGCCTTGCCTTGTCTATCGGTACGACGCGTTTGATCCTGACGGAGGCTGAGGCGGGTGAGATCATCGAAACCTTCGGTGACTTCGTCGTTGCCGGTTCGGTTGCGGTTGGCCTGGTCATCTTTCTGATCATCACGGTGGTGCAATTCGTCGTCGTGACCAAGGGGGCGGAACGGGTGGCGGAGGTTGGTGCCCGCTTCGCACTGGACGCACTGCCCGGCAAACAGATGAGCATCGACGCGGAAGCCCGCGCGGGTAACCTTACTGCAGAACAAGCTGCGGAAAAACGCCAGCGCCTAGACCGGGACAGCCGGTTCTTCGGTGCGATGGACGGTGCGATGAAGTTCGTCAAAGGGGATGCGATAGCGGGTATAATCATTATCTGCATCAACCTGATCGGTGGTGTCGCGGTTGGTATGAGCGCACATGGCTATAGTTTTTCGGAAGCGATCGGAATTTTTTCACTTTTGACCGTAGGTGATGGGCTGGTTGCGCAAATCCCAGCCCTTCTTATGTCTCTTTGCGCAGGCATCATCGTGACACGAGCCGACGGCCAGGAAGGCAAGGATCTCGGTTCGGATATATCAGCCGAAATCATCGCCGACCCACGGGTCCCCGCAATCGGGGCACCCATCGTTATGGGGATCGGTCTGATCCCGGGGTTCCCAACAGCAATCTTTGCGGTAATGGCGGCGTTGATGCTGATTATCTCAATGGTGGTGCGGCGTACTCTGAGAGCTGGCGAAGAGGTGGAACGGGCAAAGGCTGAGGAGACAGAAGCCGAAGAAACGCCAGATGTTGGCGCGGAGCTTCCCGCTAGTGAACGCATCCGCTTGCGAATTGCCCCCGATTTGGCGGCCGTATTGGACCTGACGCTGATTGAGCGACAGATGTCAGAGCATCTGGCGATGCTTTATAAAATCCGCGGTGTCCGCTTTGCCCGCCCAATTGTAGACGTGTGCGATCTTGCAAGCCCGCGGAGCATCGTCATCGACATAGACGAAGTCCCCATTCATCAAGACACGCTACCAGAAGGCAAAATTCTGGTTATTGGTCAGGAAACGTCGGGGCTTTCCCAAGTGCTGGACATCGATGATGCGCAGAGCTGGCAGGTGATTGATGGGATATGGTTGCCCAAGAACGTACTTGGACCGCTTTCCAAGCTTGAGATTGCTACAAGCGAAGCCGAGGAGGGGATCGCCTGCCTGACGTTCCGTATCTATGAGCAAAATCTGGGACCGCTCTTCTCCCAGGCTGTCTTTATGGTTCTTATGGAGGAAGCACGCAGCGCCGAACCCGATCTAATGCAGAAGATTGAAGAGGAAATCGATGACGGGGCGCTACACAAGATGTTCCGCTATCTGATCGAAGACGGTGTCCCCCTGCGGCCGCTGCCGCTTTTGGTTTCGTCGATCCGCTATTGGCTGACCACGCTGGACGCGATTACGCCTGTGGTTCTCGCCGAATGCTTGCGCGGCTCAATGAAACGGCAACTCTGCCACCAAATTGCAGGTGCGGACCGCCTGTTGGGATTGGCGCTGCTCGATCCAGGTCTGGAGGCCGATATCCGCAGTGGGCTGGCTGAATCGCGGAACACAAGCGGTGATGAGGCACTAGGTGGCTTGGCACTGCTTCCTGATGCCAATGAACGCCTGCTTGTGGCGATCCGACATCTGAGAAACAGAAAGACAAACGATGGTCGTCAGATCGCGCTTGTCGTGGCTGCGGAGCTCAGACGCCGTCTGCGCAATCATCTGGCCGCCAACAACATTCATCTTGCAGTTCTTGCGCCGCACGAGATCGCGAACGAGATTACGACATTCCCGCTCGATCTTGTTGGGTGGGAGGCGCCCGATACGACCAAAGCTTCGGGTAGCAGATCGGCCGACAGACCTAAGTTCACGGCAGCCGTCTAGTAGCTGCGCCATCACCTTTGAGAGGCAAAATGCACGGAGATTTCTTGAGTGAGAAGACTGGTTCACAAGATGATGACGATCTGGAGTACGGCCCGGTCATCTCCCTGCCAAAGAAAATTGGGGCGCCCACCACCCACAAGCGGGTTGGCCGTTCGATGCGCCGTCCACCCGGGCCCAGCCTAGATGACGGGCCTGGCGACTCTGCCGTCAGCACTGAAGAGACGCCAGAAGATCTGGGCACGGCTCTGATTGAGAGCATCCGCGACATCCTGAAAACCCGTAAGGGGCTCGAAGATCTGGGAACCGGGCTGGATGGTCGCTCAGCTGCCGATCGCAGTGTCGAAGAGCTTGAGCGTCTGGACCGGATCGGAACGCAACTGAAGGAAGAGAGGACTTTCGAAGCAAAGATTTTTGCCGTTCCGTGTGGTCGAAAAAACCGCTTGTGCTTTGCCGATGGTCAGTCAGTCGAGGTCTCACTCGTCCCCCGGCAAAGAACAGTTTGGGTGAGCATTGGACATAATCGCGCCATTGCAGTTGCCAGTGACCTCCCGGTCTATACCCGTACCGACGAGGCTCTCAGAACCTTGTCAGATGAGGTCGAGGCTGTGGCAGCCGAAAATTGCGTGGCAATCCGGCCGGGCGGGGTTCTGGCCTGGTTCAGGGAAGTTGCCCTTCGGCTGGAGAACCGTTTTGGTCAGCCCCCCACGCTCTGATGGCACGCCCCATATAGCCTATTGTGGGAACATCTTCTGGACCGCCACTACGAATGAAGAGAAAGCCTGTTCGTTGAGTACATCGCCCGGTGCGGTTGAGAAGCCCGCGCGGGCCAGCTCCTCATGCTCTTGTTCAGGCCAACCAACACCGGCAACATGCATCCGCAAGCGCTGACTTTCCTCAGCAGTCCCAGCCCTGGCCATGACATGTGGTAAAGCCACCTCGGGCGGTCGGAACTCTATGGCGACAGCGATATCCCCGAAAAAGAAACACATTGTCGCGTTGTCCAGATTGGGCTTGCGTTGCGGCTGGTCTGCCTCTCGCATGCGACGGCGACGTTCCTGCCGGATTTCCGGCGCACCGAATTGATCCTTGCGTTCTTTCTTGCGCTCGGTATCTGTCATTTTCTGTTCATGAAGAAATAACTTGCGTTGGATGATCATATCGATCCCAGCGACCAACAGCAGCAACACGATCGCGCCGATGATAAGAACGCGGAATACCGGCACCAAACGGTTGGCAAAGCACGCCCCCTCACAGGCCCAATTGCCGGTAAACTCAACAACCGGCCAAAAGCCGAGCAGCGCAGCGAAAGCCAGCCAAATGCATATGCGCACGGTTGAAATTGGCGTCTCGATCAAGCCGCGCCGCCCATAAATACGCTTGAAACCCGAAGATGGTGACACCCGTGACATCTGAGGCGTGATCGGCTTCATGGCAAAGATGAAACCCTTGTTGTAGATAATTGCCGTCAGGAAAGCGGCGACAATTGAAATCCCCAGGACCGGTAGCAGCACAACCAGCACTGCTTGGCCCAATGTGCTCACGCTGGCGTCGCGCGCTTCGTCAAAAGGCAGGTTGATCTGCCCAATAGACATCTCGACCATTGATCGCATTTTTTTCCAGATTTGACCCGCGCTGCTGAAAAGCAGCGCGACCCCAAGAGCACATGCAAGAAAGCCTGCACTTTCATGACTGTTTGCTACTGATCCTTTCTCACGCTGTTTTCGCAGCTTTGTTTCCGATGCGTCGTGCTTTTTGGCCTCTGATCCGCCGCTCATCGGAAGAACCCCTGCAGAATTGGAAACGCTTCAACGGTTTCGTCGGCGCGGGCATGTGACATTTGCCAGATGAGCCACATGATCAATGGCATCGTCAGTACAGTCGCGAGATTCTTCAGTGGAAAGGCCAAATCATAGACATTAAAGCGTCGCCCTAGCCGCCCCGCGATCGCAACCGAAAGTTCGATGACCACCAGCATTGCAAGCAGTGGGAGTGCCATGCTGAACGCGGTGAAAAGTGTGCGTGTCAGTATGTCAACAGCCCGCATCGCGGCGGAGAGGTCAAGCACAGGAAAGCCAGAGTTAAGCGGCCATATACCGTAAGTTGCATAAAGGCTTTGGATCAGCTTCTCGAAGCCTCCGAGACTAAAAAATGCAAAGAAACCTACGACCAAGTATGCGGTCGAAAATGTGTGAAGTGTGCCCCCGGTTGGATCCTGATTACCGGTGTCGTTTTCGCCGCGGAACGTGTCTGTCACTGCGCCAGCATACTGCAAGGCGAAAAACGGCATGGAAGCCAGCAAACCAAGAGCATAACCAATCGCGAATTCCTTGAGCGCAATTGGAAGAAATTGCAGTGTGGAGGTCAGCTGGATCAAGCGCTCGAATTCGGTTGTGTGAGCGGCCAGAGTAGGTAGTGCCAATGCAATTGCCACTGCGATCCGCATTGTCATTGCACCACGCAGTGCCCAAACAAAGGCCAGGAAGCTGAACAGCATTCCGAAGGGGCGCAGAACCATCAGAACTAGGACTGGGTATGCCGCGGTGATACCAGCATCCGAAAGAAGAATGACAATCTCGTCCAGCATGACAATGTCCTATCGTGCTAGGACGTGAAAATTTTCGAAGATGTCGACGGTCGATATCATCAAGGGTCCGGTCAGGCGGGCGCCAAATATGAGAAGTACTATCACCACGGCCGAGATTTTGATCGTCTGCGACAGGGTCTGATCCTGGATCTGGGTTACAGCCTGAAAGAAAGCCACAATGAATCCAGACACCGTTGCGATGAGAAGCGGTACACCGGCCAGAATAGCCACATCGACCATGAACGACACCAGGAGGGATGAAAATGAAGACTCCATTTATGTCAGGCGCCTCCGTAGCTTAGGATAAGTCCTTCGACCAGTCGGGCCCAGCCATCGACGAAAACGAAGGTCAACAGCTTGAACGGCGTGGCGATGATATTCGGCTGTACCATCTGCATCCCCAGGGCCATCAGGATCGCAGTAACTGCAAGATCGATCGCTACGAAAGGCAGATAGATGAGAAAGCCCATGCGAAATGCCTCGGTTAGCTCGGAAACCATGAACGCTGGTACCTGGATTATGAAATCCTCCCGGCTACCCGTAATCCCTGAACCGGCCCAAAGATCCTTTGAAACGGTGATGAAAAACTCCAGATGCTGCTCATTCACATTGCCAAGAATAAACTTCTGAAACGGTGCAATTCCGATCTGCCAGAGACGAATTAATCCTGTGGGAGTTGAGAGATTTTCATCTGCTTGTGACAAAGCGCTCAGCGATGCGGAGAACACCGGCATCGAGATAAAAACCGCCGTAAATCCGGCAAGGGCCATGAGCACCATATTTGATGGCACCTGTTGTAAACCAAGTGCCTGCCTGATGATCATGAACACCACCGACAGCTTTATGAACGACGTCAGCGTCAGCACCGCCAAAACCATGAACCCAGCAAGGAAGCTGATAATGATCGGTGTTGTAAGGCTTTCCATTGCCTCAGCCGATCTCGGTCAGCCTTACGGCGATTTTGCCGTCTATGCGAACAAGGTCGCCCCTCCCAAATGGCTTGCCGTTCGCCAAAAGACCGACAGAGTTCGGCAGTTCTTCGGCAAAGGGCAAGATGCTGCCTGCCTCCATCTTACGCAGTTCGGCGAGCGTAAGGGTCGTTGCGGCCAGTTCAATCCTGACGGTCACAGGCAAAGCCGCGGTTCCTTGTTGGTCGGTCTGGCTCATAGTTGGCATCAGTGCCTCCTGAGGTCTATCGGTCGAATTAAAGGATGAGAAGTTCCGGGTCAGACGAAAGCCGCGCATATTGTGCCGCGCGTTCGCGATGAGATTGTCAGCAACTAACAACTCGGCCCATCTAAGGGCCACCCAGTCCCGTTCGAGCAGAAAACCTCCGCCGATTTGGACATTGTTCAGATCTTCCTGCGTCGATGAAAAGGCCGGGCCAAGAAGCTGCGCGGTAAAGGGGATGTCACGCAGGTCTGGGGGCTTGACCGGGGCTTGCCCCTCAACCAACTTGTCAACCAGTTGCGTCAGCAGATGAGGTTCGCTGGATAGTCCTATGATCCTCGTTTCTTCAACGCCGAAAGTAACGGATAAACAAAGGTCCGGATCAGTAGCAAGGTCTTCAGACGGATCGACCGTTTCGATCCTCAGAAGGCTTTCAAACTCAACATCAACCGATGCAAATGATGGCGCCAGAAGATGTTCAAGCACCATTGCAACGGTGGTCCGATCATAGCCCTGCCATTCGTCCTCAATCCCATGGAGCTTCATAAACATGCCGGGAACATCATCGGGTAGGAATGCTCGAACCACGTTCTCACCGAAACGCAGATCGACAATGAGCGGCGGCCTCTCGTCCAAGCGGAAAGGACCGGCAATCACAACGTTCTGGCCTGCTATATTGCAGCTGTAATTGCCTGATCTTTGGAATATACGACGCTCCGCGTCCGCCACCTCTGACGAAAGTTCCGGCAATTCGGGCCAACGCAAAGGTTCTGCCCGACTAGTGTCGCGGCTGATCCCATTGTGAATGTTCATACTACTCCCTATTCATCCATATTTCCTGGATCTCTTCCTCCTCGGCCTCAACTTCGTGCAACCGAAGCTGATCAAGGGTGCGGTCCAGCAACTCAGACCTCTGCGAGAGGCGTTGCTCAGCCAACAGAAGCCCCTGTGCAGCTCGCCTCCGCTGTTCAACTGCCTGCTGATGGCGTTCGGCAAGCCGTTCTGCGCGGATTGCACTGGCCACTGCTTTGCGTTCGGTGTGATGATGCCCAAGCGCCAAGCTTTCGAGGACTATCGCAGCCCCAACGCTCAGATCAGCTGCCGCTAATTGTCGGACGATATACACTGCGGCTTCGCGATTTGCTGCGCTCTGCATGGCACGGCCATCTTCGACCAGATTGGCACGCTGGCGTTCCCAATTCACAGCTACTTGCATCCGACGATGCGCCAATCGTTGCCGTATCTCGCACACGCGTCGGATGTTTTTTAATTGCATGGCATGTTTCATGGCGCGGCTTTCTGCATCGCGGAGACGATGCGACCAAAAGGCAATCTTTCGCTCACAGATTGCTGTAAAAAGGTATCGATCGAGTCCTTGGCTGCAATCGCCGCATCGGCTTCTGGATCGCCGCCAGAATCGTATTCGCCAATTTGCAGCAGGAGTTCGATCTCACGGTACTTGGCCAGACGGGCTCTTAGCCGCGACGCTGACACGTTATGCTCATGAGACACTATCGAACTCATGCAGCGGCTAAGACTCTCAAGAACATCTAGCGCGGGGTAATGGCCCTTTTCGGCAAGCGAACGGCGTAGTAAAAAATGGCCGTCCGTCAGACTTTTGACTTCTTCGGCAATCGGGTCGGCTTGCTTCTCATCCTCCAGCAGAACGGTGTAGAGTGCTGTAATATCACCTTTGGTATGGCGACCTGCTCGCTCGATGATGGCGGGTAAAGCCGGATAGACCGACGCTGGAAACCCACGCCGGGTTGGCGCCTCTCCTGCCGCGAGACCAATCTCGCGCAGCGCGCGTGCAGTACGGGTAAGACTGTCGACTAGCAATAGAACCGACAATCCCTCATCACGAAAACCCTCGGCCACCGCAGTCGCGCTATGGGCGCAGAGCGCACGTTCAGTCGCCGGGCGATCAGAAGTAGCGGCTACCACGACTACGCGATTGCGCGCTTTGGACGGCAAGTCCCTTTCAACGAACTCACGCACCTCCCGGCCACGTTCACCGACGAGACCGATCACAATCACGTCTGCGGCGGTGTGGCGTGAGATCGCTTCGATAAGTGCCGATTTGCCAGCGCCCGGAGGACCAAAGACACCGACTCGTTGGCCCCGCCCTAGTGTCATTGTTCCGTCGATGGCCCGAATTCCCGTCGGTAGTGGCTTGTCGATCAAAGGCCGCTCCATAGGCGGGGGTACGGAACCTTTGATGGGCCGCAGAGCTATTCCGACTGACAGCTGTCCAAGGCCATCTATCGGCATACCGAACGCATCAATCACTCGGCCAAGCAGCTCCTTTCCAACCGGAATGTTTAGTTCATCTGAGCTTTGTGAAACAACTGCACCGGCTGAGATTCCCTCAACGGAACCAAACGGGCAAAGCACGACGTCGTCATCTTCAATCCCGATTACTTCCGCCAACAGATTGGCACATCCAGCCTGCCGAACCTCGCATATGGTCCCTTGGGAAAGCCCCGCGAATGCAGCACGCATAACAGTGCCATGCACCTGCGTGAGCCGACCATACCGGCGGCGTGGATTGAAACGCTCCAAACCCTCACCGATTTTGGTCAACATGTGCGGCAAGCTGGTCACTGGGTCGCAACTGACTGATCGCTCAGACGCTCCAGTTCGCTGCGGATCGCCTCGATTTGAGCCGCGATTCCAATCTCGACAAATCCGCCCCGACCCTCAAGATGCACCGTCCCTTCCGACAGCCCTGCGTCAGGCACGACCTCTGCGACAGCGGCGAAATGGGCGGGATGGGCGGCGACAAGATCGGCTACTGTGGTGTGATCGGTCGCTGCGAACCGAAGGCTAAGCGCGTTCCGGGACTTCAACTCTGCCACTGCCACTGCCACGGTCGCGGCGAGGACTTCAGCTGGGTCAAGTTGTCCGACGATCCTGCGTAAACAGGTCTCGACCAGATCGACCAACCATGGTGTGACGGCCACGACCTCATCCTGAAAGCGGGCTGCATGACCCATAACCGCTACTGCCTCTGCAGCGTGCGCGGCGATCGTCTCTTGGTCGACTGCCGCTCGAAACTCGGTTTCCTCTACCTTGTATCTGCGCTCTTCGAACTCGGCGACGCGCGCAGCCAAATCAGTTTCCTGAACTTCCAAAGCTGCGCGGGCATCCGCAATAATATGCGCTGCAACGGCTTTGGCCCGAGTTACACAGCTTATGGCCTGGTCAAACTCGTCGGGCGTGACGGGTGTTGCATGACAGGTAGTATTCGCCGGGTCCAAGAGTCAATCTCCGCAGATGTCGGCATCGTCAAGAACGCGAGCGACGAGTCGGGCGCGCGTCTCGGAGCCTTCTGGCAGATCTAGCCGCAAGGTCAGGCGCAACTGCTCCGCAACGGTTGTCTCAGGTCGCTGATCGAGCCATGCACACACGCAACCAGCGCCCTCGCGCCGGTAATCGGGTGACACAGGAAGTGCCCCGATTTCAGCTGAGGCCGCATGGTTGCGGTAGTTCAGCACAAGGCGCAGACCACGCCGATCATCCAGGCCGTAGTCCGACCGCCCGGCTGGTGTCAGAATGCGATCCGTCAGCACGGGCGCAAACCATAGCTGGCCAATTCGGGTCAGAAGCGCGTCGTTCAGGCAGTTGTTCAAACGTATCAACGAAACATCAACCCGCTGATCAATGGGGGAAGGCGCAGTCTTGCAAAGCAGTAGGTTCAAGATCCGCTCTGCAAACCGTTCGCTACCCAGGATCGCCTCGCGCAAGGTGGAATTGCCAATATCATTCAGCACTCTGGTCATCCAGTCGGGATGGATCTCGCGCGGTTTGGCGTCCGGGTGAATACGGATGGAGGTCATCACTCCGTCCCCAGACCAGTCGATTTGTTGGCAGGAGAAGACCGATTGCGGAACCGACCCATGCGCCGTTGCTGCAAATACATGAGAAGCCCGGCTAATGCTAAACTTAGCATACCGATGAGCGGCAGAATCCAATTGGTGATTGTTTCGGTGTCCGCGGGTAGCAGAGCAATGGGCGTCACCAGGCCAGCTTCAAGGATCTCCTCACCACTTTCTACCGGCTCGTTCAGAGTAACGGAAGGACCTGCGGCGAGGAACAGTGCCACCGCTACATTATCGTAATCAAGGTTAGGCACCGAATGTGCCACGATTGTCTTGATCTTTGAAATCTCAGTTCGAGTGTCGAATTCGTGCTCGTGATTGATCACTACCGAGGCACTGGCTGGCGACGGCTCAGTTGCATATCGATCCTTGGGCGGTGCTGTTACCAGAACCCGCGCCGATTTGACGCCTCCGATCAAATTGATCGTTTTCGACAACTCCTCATTCATCGCGTGTATGTATCTTACGTGTTGTTCGAACGGTGTTCCGACAATTCCCTCTGCCGCGAATACCTCGCCCAGAGATTGGAATTTGGGTCGGGGAAAACCCTTGCTACGTAGCAGTGTGGTCGCTGCCGCAATTTCGTCCGCGGAGACAAGTACTGCATAAATGTTGTCTTTGTCACGCTCACGATCTGCCGAGAGTCCGGAGGCAGCCAGAACCGCTACCATTTCGTTCGCTTCTGTTTCCGCAAGCCCCGAAAATAGAACTTCTTTGCACCCAGCAAGAGTGAAGCACCAAATGGTGATCAATACCATTTTTCTGGCATTCTGGATTACGGATAGCACGACCGAACTCCGACTGATCAACTCTGGCGGAATATTGAAGAGAACCACGCTCAGGGTCACTACGAGCGAGTACGTAAATCTTCTGTCGGCCAGTATCAGAGCACGTATTCTAACGTATTATCGGGATGATAAAGACGGCGAGAGCAGTATTCTCGCCCTTCCATAGTCTTCAGTCGACTGTAGAATCAAAACATGATCGACAATTATTTCATGACGGTGACCAGATACGGAAAACCATGGCGCATCGGCAGGTACGTCAGTGTCCGAATTTCGGGAGGGTAGCTCGGGTTACACATAGGAAAACATATACTGCGAGAGCTTTAGCAGTTTGAGGGCGGCACACATCGTGGTTGAGCAATGGCGTATCCGCTACAACACCATCGCGCCACAAAGCGCCTTGCGATATCAATCACCCAGACGCGAAAGTATTGTGCCGATGGACCAAAGACCCATAATGCACTAGGATCCGGGTTCATAACCAATGGATGACGGTTGCAGCGAGGGCGATGGGCGAGAGGAGGGCTTTTGGGCATCGGTCGTATCGAGTTGCTAGTCCTTGAGTCTGCCGAACATGATTTCAATCCAGTTGCACCGTTTGAATCGGCGCTTGTCGTATTTGACAGTTGTCTTGAGCTGTTTTCGACCGAGAATCCACACGCGTATCCCTTTGTCTTTCAATGCTTCTCTGAACCAAACGGCATCATAGAGGTGGTCGCGGAATTTCGGACCGGTCGTTAAGGTGGATCGCATGATGAAAGTGACGATCCAGAATGAAGAAACG
>NZ_CANNGP010000062.1 GCF_947504105.1 uncultured Tateyamaria sp. | reverse complement strand
GCGCCATAGGCGGTGATTTCTTCGGGCGTCAGCGGACGGTCGAGATCATCAAGGCTTTGAAGCAGCTCTTGCGCGCCAACAATTGGAAAGTCGCCGGTTGGTGTCTGCGGCTGCTGAGGTTGGTCCGACTGCAGGCGCTGATTGATTTCGTTCTGCGTGAGCGGTTCGGAGCCTGTCGGCAGGTTCTGCTGTGCCGGTGTTTGGCTCCCACCGTTCTCGATGGTGACAACCGTGGTTCCGCTATCTTGACCGGGCAGTGTCGCCGTCGGACGGTTCGTGGGCTGGGGCAGGGGGGTCTGAACTTCCGTGCCCGGTAGAACTGTTTCATCGCCATCGGCGTCGCGCAGCACCTGCTGCGCCTGAGCCTGGTGGGTCAGGTTCGGCGCGAGCATCAAGCCTAGCATGAGGACAAGAGAACTACGCGATAGGCGAAGCCGCTTTGAGGATCGGTATGTGGTTTGCATCAGGCACCTCCGGGAGCCGCGATGAAGCGGGAGATGGCCATCGCATAGGGGGATTCATAGGTTTGCAGCCGCTCGATATTGACGGTGATCATGAAGTTCTGACCTGTCACTTCGGAGGCTGATTGATACGTCACACGCAGCGGGATCTGCACGATCCACTCATAAACGCCGCGATCATTGATGCCCTCGCGGACAATCACCGCATTGTTGGCTACCGCCGTTGTGTTGAGACGGCGGCTTTGGACCAGATCGAGCATCTGGCTCTTTTGAACAGCCTCAACGAACTGGTTCCAGCCAGCGGGTTTGGTAAAATACTGCAGTGCGTTGTTAAAATCGGCGCGGTAATTGGCAAAGTCATAGGTCAGTGACGACGTCACCGCTTTGACCGCGAAGTTGCTGACCTCGGCGGCAGACTGATGTGGCTTGTCGAGCGGGACGAGCGGCAGAAGCTGGCCGTCTGTCGTGGTGGCAAAGTAGCGCGGTTCGGGACGGTTCACGGCCAGATAGGCGGTTGAAGCTGCCAGCACAGTTGTCGACAGGCCAAGACCGAGCGCGATCTTGGCCATGACCTTGTAGGATATCTCGAATGTGCGTGCCGAGCGCAGAACAGACTCGGCTGCGCTCAGGTTCTCATTGTCTGGCAGCATCGGCGCATCCCGTCACTGATTGCTGGCAGTGGCAGAAGCATCTGCCTTAGCAATGGTCAGGATATCCGAAGGCAGTTCAGAGAAAGCGAACTTAGCGCCTTGGTCGGTCTGATAGAGAAAGAACGGTACACCCGGCATCTTGTTGGCCCGCATCCAGTTGATGTTGTCGACGATGCCCTGGATGACGGCCTTGTCGACCTGATTGGCATCCATCTGCGTCACAGCTTCTGTCCCGCGTGTTTTCGACGTCATATGGGCCATGAAGGTTTGTGGGATGTTTTCTGAATGGAGGATCGATAGGGATGTGTTGAAGCCTTGCACGCCGGTGATGGGGGCAGGAATGATCCGAAGATCGATCGCGCCGTTCGCGATCTCATTGTGCATGGAATCGATGGTCCATTGGCAATGGGGGCATTCCGGATCGGCCAGCATGTAAACGACAGGCGCGCCGGGCTTCGGTGTGGCAGCGGAGAACCAGATGCGTTCCTCGCCAGCCTGCTTGAAGATAGTGTCGATCCCTGCCTGAACTTGGGCCGAGGGCTGCTCGACAGCGGTGATTGGCGCACTGGCGACAGTGCCGGTGGTCGACGATGGCGCGGCCGGGGCTGCAGGTGTCGGTGTCGCGGCGGGTTGGTTTGTCACCGCCTGCGGCGATGATGGGATCAATCGTTGAGAGGGCCCTGCAATCGGTTTGGCATTCGGATCGGGGACCGTCGCAAGCAAAGCGGCGGTGATGTCCTCGCCTTGTGGCCCAATAATACGACCGACAATCGTCAGACCATCCTGTGTTGTAAGCGCCGTTGCCGGATTGCCGTCCTGATCCTTAATCGCCCAGGCTTGCATCTCGCCGATCTTCATCAGCGGGCGCACGTCGGGATCTGTCTTGGAGATCAAAGTCTCGATAAAAGGAGATGTGCCTGTGCAACCGGCAAATCCTTCCTTCCAACTATAGTCCTGCGCGTTGCTGACTGAGGCGGAGCCCATCAGCAAGATCAGCGCCAAAGCGGTCACCGATCGACTTTCCGAGCCGGTTGAGACTGCTTTCTGCAAGCTGCCAAATGGGCGGTTTGTTCTCTGTTCTACATGGGGCATGGGGGAAATCCTTTTGCTGGGGGTGCGTTTCTCAAAGTGCTTTACTAGGTGGTTTATATCGTTATATATAACGATATGTTTTTGATAGCCATAGCGTAGTTGCGAGAACCCACAACGCATCCGGTCTCGCCCAAACGCTTCATGCGGAAGGATTGATGATGTTTGGGTCGGACAGGGCAGTGGACGTGACGCCTCTTTCCCACGCATACGCATTTGCCGACCGCTTTCAATCGGCCCGCAGAACACAAGACCGCAGCACGATCTTCCTGGAAACCCGTCGTCCGGTTGCGGACTTCATCAATGTTCTGTGCAAAATCCTGTTTGCTGTCGCCGTCCTCGGCCTTGTCGCCATCGGCGGGGTGATCACCTTCAACGCCCTCGATCTGCAGGCCGAAGCGGGACCGGCGGTCATGGGGTCAGCCGTCGAAGATCGGCAAGCACGTGAATTGGACGAACTGCGATCCGAAGTCGCGTTGCTGACAGAACAAAGCATGGCGATGCGCGCCGAGCTTGTGCTCCTGACGGGACGTGATGGTGTCCTGCCTAAGCTGGTCTCTCGCCTGCAGGAACAGCGCAAGGTGAATGGCTCACATTCAAACGCGATTCGGCAACTCTATTCGACCACAGGATTGCTTGGCGCTTCGCTTCCCGGTCATGAAGAGACTGCCGCAAGCGAGCCTGTTGGCGCGCGTCCCGTTCAAGTCACGCCTGTCGCTGCTTCGCAGGAAGAAGATACGCCCAAGCGTGTGGTGCTCATCCCAGAAGGCGATGCCGAGGCCGACAAGGATGGCGAGTAATGGAGACGCTATCTGATGGACGAGCTGACCGCCTTCTTCACACGGGTGACCAACATATTGCCGCCGGCGCAAGCCTTCGTGGCAGCGCTCTGTTTTGTGCTGGGTATCATCCTTGTTGTGATCGGCAGCCGCTTGATGCTGGTGACCGCCGAGGAACGGGCCCATGCCCATCATCGTCGGCACGGCTACTGGCAGGGCATGACATATATTGTCTTCGGTCTACTGATCATTTCCTTCGACCTGACACTCTCGGCATGGATTGCCTCGCTCTATGGGGCCGACAACACAACCGCGAGTGCCGCCAGCGAGATCATGGCCTACGCCCCGGAAATGCTGTCCCCCGTAGCGGGTGCGCCCGGCGAAGCCATCCTCATCGCGCTGGTGCGCGTGGCGCAGTTCATCGGCCTGCTGGCCGTCGTGCGCGGTCTCTTTCTCTGCGTCAAATCGGCGGACATGCCCGCCCAGGGACTGATGGGCAAAGGCTTCATCCACATGATCGCAGGGATCATGGCGGTCGATCTGCCCCGCACCGTCGGTCTCTTCGAAAATCTCTTCTTCGGCTAAAACAAGGAACCCCATCATGATCAAAAGAAAGCCCCCCACCCAAACCCGCCGTTCGTGGCGACCTGTCATCGTCCGTTCAGCGCTCTCGCTCGGTTTTGGAACGCTTTGGGCCACGCAGGCCTTTGCGCAGACCTTTGGCGACATTTTTACCGAGATGCGCTCCAGCCAGCTGGGACCCGCCGCTGACATTCTCGGCACGATCTCCTTCGTGCTCGGCGTGGTCTTCGCGATCATGGCCGTGATGGCGATGATCAAACGCTCGCGCAACACCAATGACAACTCGGTTGAATCCGGCCGCATCCTGATGCTCTCGATTGCCGCTGCCTGCATGGTCGCCATTCCGACCTTCCTGAATGTCGGCGTCGCGTCGATCTTCGGCACCGGTGCCAACCAATCCTCCGTGGACGGCCAGCTCCGCTCGCTGAACTAGAAGGGGGCGTATGGATCGATGGTCGCATTCTGGCACCAGGCCGCCGCCCATCTGGGCCGGGGATCGTTGAAAGCGTCTCTGGACGGCTACTGCCGTCTGGAGACCGCCCATGGCGACACCGCGCTTGTGGCCGATGACGGATCGATGGTGTCGCTCTTCCGGCTCGACGGGTTCCGCTCTCTGCCGGGAGAAGAGGATGTGACCGAGGCCTGTGACCGGCTGCGGGTCGGTCTCTCGCCGTTTTTCTCCAAACCGGGACTGGCGCTGCAGTTCTGGTTTGGTCACTCGCCAGAACTTGGCACCCGTGAGGTGGAGACCATCATCGATGACAGTGCGCGCGTGGCCCGCGACAACGCGCTCGACCTGCATGATCTGCTGGATGAGCGGCGCAAACTGCTTCCCAGTAAGCTCTACGGCGAACGGTGTTATCTCGCCCTCTGGTCGCGGCCATCGCTGCTGACCGCCGAAGATCGCAGCGCCAGTCAGAAGCAACGTACTAAGGTCTTGAACGCCGCGCCGCCGATCTCGCTCGGTCAGATCCCTGATACTGCCCTTGAAGGTCTTGCCATCCGCCATGACAGTTTCGTCACGGCCCTGGGACGAGAGTTCAGTTCGGCCGGGATCGCGCTTGACCTGCTGGACAACTATGAGGCCTTGAACGCGATCCGGAAGATCGTCGCCCCCGACACGTTGGGTTTGAACCATCCCTGGCGGGCGACCTTGCCCGGAGACTATCTCAAGGCACGATTGCCGAGCCTTGGGCGTAACATCAAGCGTAAGGACATCTCCAACCTCGTCTGGCCCAAACTCTCCGAGCAGATTTTTACCGACCATGCCGACGTGATCGACGGCAAGATCGTGCGGATCGGCAATAGCGTATTTTCCGGGTTCGACATCGTGTTGCCACCAGAGATCGTCGTGCAGTTCAACGAGTTGATCCGCCGGGTCATCGCCAATGGTACCAAAATCTCGTGGCGCTGTTCGATCTTGATGGAAAGTGGTGGCTTTGCTGGGCAGGTGTTTCGTGAGCAATTGGCACGTCTTCTGGCCTGGACAGCGCCCACGCACAACGGGCGCATCAAGGAGAGTTTCGAGCGGCTGCGTCAGACGGATGGCGATGGCAACACAGTCATCCGCTGGCGTGCCTCGTTCGCCGCCTGGGCACCCGCCGACGAAGTCGGGCAGCTGCGCGCCCACGTCTCCTCGCTACAGGAGATGGTCAAGTCTTGGGGCAATTGCCACACCAATGCGGTCGTTGGCGATCCACTCGATTGTGTGATGTCTTCGGCCCTCGGCCTTTCGACCGCGTCGACGGCTGAAAGCTGTGCGGCTGATCTTTTGGACGTGCTCGCCATGGCCCCAATCGTGCGCCCCGCTTGTCCATGGGAGCGTGGGTCGATCATCTTTCGTACTGCGGATGGCAAGCCGTTCCCGTACCAACCGGGATCCTCAAAACAGAATGCCAGCGTCGACATCATGGTCGGCACGCCGGGGTCGGGTAAATCGGTTCTGATGAATGCGATCAATCTCGGCGTGGCGCTTTCGCCGCAATCGGGCCGGGGCGGGGACAACCAAGCCATCCTTCCGCGCATCGCCATTATCGACATCGGACCGTCCTCATCCGGTCTGATCAGCCTGATCCGTGACGCCCTGCCACCGAACAGACGCCATGAGGCGATGTTCCATCGGCTGAAGATGGTCGAGCGCGATGCTGTCAATCCGTTCGATACCCAACTTTGCTGCCGCAAACCCTTCGCCCATGAACGCTCGTTTCTCGTGAACCTGATCGCGCTCATTTGCACACCGGAGGACGCGGATGCGCCCTATGATGGTGTCTCTCAACTCGCCGAAGCCTGTGTCGATGAAGCCTATCGCTATTATTCAGACGAGGTCAGTCCGAAGCGTTATTCGCCCACCATGGACCTCAAGGTCGATGATGCCTTGAAGAAGCATCACTTTGAAGTCGATGAGGAAACCAGCTGGTGGGAGATCGTCGATTTCCTGTTTGCGAAGAATGAGCATCATGCGGCGGCACTGGCACAACGTCTCGCCGTGCCGATCCTTGGTGATCTCATCCCGATCTCAAACGCCGAGACTGTGCGCGAGCCCTTCATCGAGATGCGGGTGCAATCGACACAGGAACCGATGGTCGGCGCGTTTCAGCGTCAGATCACGGCCGCGATCAAGCAATATGTGATCCTGTCCAACCCAACCCGGTTTGATGTCTCTAACGCCCGCGTCGTCGCCTTCGATCTGGCCGGTGTGACCGAGGCCACCGGCAAGCGTGGCCGCAAGCAGACGGCCGTCATGTATATGATGGCACGTCAAACCCTGACCTCGGACTTCTGGCTCGATGAAGACGAGATCAAAGCCTCCGATCTGTCCGAAGAGGTCCGCGCGCACCATCTGCTGCGCTTCCAGAACAACCGCCAGATGCCCAAACGTATCTGCATCGACGAATACCATCTGACCGGCGGCCTCGGCATTCGCGATCAGGTCGTCGCGGACGTCCGCGTGGGTCGGAAGGCGGGTGTGCAGATCTCGCTCGCAAGTCAGTTGATCGGGGACTTTGATCATTCGATCCGCGAACTCGCCACCAACATTTTTCTCTGCAATGTGCCGACGGCCGAAAGCGTGCGCACGGTGATGGATACCTATGATCTGCCCGCCAGCCTCAAGCCGGTGATCAGCCGGTTGACGGGACCCGAACCGGGCGAGGGCGCACCGATCGTCACGATCTTCAAGCTCAAATCCCAGACCTATGTGCAGCATTTCTATAACCAGCTCGGCCCCATCGAGCTCTGGGCGCTGTCGACGACAGCCGAAGACACGGCATTGCGATCGATCCTCTATGAACGGCTCGGCAGTCCCGAAGCAAGGCGCATCCTGGCCCGTCGTTTTCCGGCGGGCTCTGCCAAATCAGAAATCGAAGCGGAACTCGAAGGCCTGATGTCGTCGGGACAGATGATCGACGAGTCCGTGCGCTCAAACGTCATTGCCCGCATGGCCGACGATCTTGTGAAAGGGGCTTTTCAATGAATTTTCTGCTGCAACCACCGCACAAACGGACCCGATCGCCGCTGCCAGTCTATACGGGCGCATTGCTTCTCATGATGGGCGGACTCGCGGCGTTCGCGCAGGATACCGAAAGAAACAACAATCCCGGCGGGGACATCCCGGTTCAGCAACTGTCTTTCGCACGCAACGATCAACAGGCGCTCAGCATCGCGCGGCGGATGTATGGCCGCGACTTTCCTTATGTCAAAGCTGTTCGGGTTTGGCTCGAAGCCCCCAACGATGATCCCGAACAACTGTTCCTCAAGATCGGCAAGAGCCGCAATTGCGAGACCGAGTGTTTCAACGTCGCGCTGTTCCACAACGAAAAATGGTTAGAGATTTATCGCAGGCCCGCCACCGACGCGCTCGGTCTATCCGCGGTCACACCGACCGGCATGCGTTCGATCATCGAAGACGGCCGCGTCTGGACCTGGAACACGCAAAGCTACACCCCGCAGCCCGATCAAAAAGACATGGTGGAACGCGCGGCCACGGAAGATGAGCTGGCGCTCGTCAGCAAGGAACTTGGCGCGAACATCGATGAGACCACCGCAACCTCCTTCGGGCCACCGGAGGTCAACGTCTATGACGTGGACATCCTCGAAGGCGGCGAGAAGATCATCGTCGTGCGTTCGCCTTATTTTTGCGGGCAATCCACCTGTCCGGTCTTCCTGATCAACAATATCGGCCAATCCTACCGGATGATCCGGGCGCTCGAAGGCGTGGTCGGTCTATCGCGGACCTTGCGCGATGAGAACGGGTTTCGCGGGATTGAGACGCTCTCCCGGAACGGTGTGACGGTGATCTCGCCCTCGACCGGCAAAGCGATGGAAACGATCCCGATCCAACAGGTCGCGGTTGCGGGGACGGTGAAATGATCCTGCGCCGATTCCTACGCGCTCTGGCGCTCGCGCTCGCCTTATGGGCCACGGCAGCACTTGCCAACGAATATGCCGACCTGATCCGGACGCAGGAGTCCGGCGGCAATTACGGGGCTCTGAACACCCAAGGCGGGACCGCTGCGGGCGCCTACCAAATCACAGCCGGAACGTTGGCGAGCCTTGGCTATGTGCGTCACACCGGCGGCTCGCGCGGCAGCTGGAGCAATTATGAATGGACGTCGCAGGCGACAAGCCAAGGAGTGTCTTCGCTGAGCGGGTTCCTGAACACGCCGTCAGGACACGCCTTGCAGGACCAGGCCTTCAACACGCTCACCACCCGCAATCTGTCGGCCCTCTCATCGCAAACACGCGGGCTGGCCGGCCAAACCATCGACGGCGTGACCTTTACCGAGAGTGGGCTTTTGACGGCGGCGCATTTTCTGGGCGCGGGCGCGCTCAATGATTGGGTCGAAAGCGGTTTTGATCCCACAGTCTTTCCTCCGGAATATCTCACCGCAAACGGGTTCAGCTCTTACGACGAGCTGCAGTCACATCTGATGAACCGGATCGGTGGCGCGTCCGGGACGACCTATGCGGGCGGTGCCGGGACCGGCGGCACGTTTGAGCAGACCGATGGCTTTCCAGGCCTTGGTGCCAAACGCCCCATTCTCATTCGCGAAACACCCCCGTTCCAGGGGGAACGGACAACCCTTGGAGGGACCCAATGACCAGACCACGCAAAGACCGGACCCAACACTGGATGATCGCGGCTCTAATAGCGGGATTGATCTTCTCTGGCGCGCCCAGAGCCCAAGCGCAAGCCAATGACCAGATTCTGCAGCTGTTTCCGTCCGGCGGACAGGGCTGCACCGATACGGTGAAGCTGAACCTTACCAACGCGATCCGGTCCGGCATCGAGGCCGAGGTTCTGCGCGGCGAAGAGGCTCTCAAGAAACCACATTCCATCGCGGCGCTAGGGTGCCTCGACAATCTATTCGACGTCAATCTCGACATCGCGATCCAGGTGCCGAACCTTCAGCGCATTTTCCAGGCCGCGGTCAGTCAGGCGCAGGGGCAAATCTGCTCCTTCGCGCAGGACAAGATGAACGAGCTGACAGCGCAAATCACCAATCTGTTGCAACTCCCAAGCTTCAACTTTTTGCCCATCGGCGGCCTGACGGGCAATGCGACGACGTCGATTGGCGGGGTGGATCTGAACACCGGCGGTGGCCAGACGGGGCAGGGGGTTACGGTCAATGGCACCACGGTCAGCCCCAACAATCTCGATGCGGTCTATGAACTGATTTACGGAGGCGGCAGCGGTGGGTGATCTCATGTCAAAAATGACCCTGGGCAAGTGGATCGCTCTCGCGGTCGTTCTGGCCGTCATCGCCTTTGTGCTGCTGACGCAGTTCACGTCGTTTCAGGTGCCGAAATCGCTGACCGAGGGCAAGCCAGAGCCTGCGGTTCATCCGGGCATCCAGCTTCAGGGAACGACAGACTCCAGGAATAACCTGGATGAGGTCAACGACATCATTCGGGGCAAGAACACCAATAATCAGAGCGAGGACAACGGAAATGACAATGAGTAAACCGACATCACCGCTTCGCAGTGCAGCCCTCCAGACCACGGGTTTGAGCGGTGCTCTTTCTGTCTGCGCAACCGCCTGGCTCTTTACGCTGGCAACGCCAAGCTATGCGTTCGGCGGTTGTTCCTGTGGCGGGGTACAGAACATCGTCCGCACCGCCCGGATCAACGTCAACAACCACACGACGGATGTCGGAAATTACATTGTCGACAATATCCTGAAGGGCGTCGCACAGCTTTCCGCCTATTCCAAACGGGAGACCGAAGCGGCCAAGCGCATCGCCGAAGGTCGTGATCAGAACGCCGTTCTGCTTGAGCGGCAAAAGATCAGGGCGGCGGCAGAAGGCGGACGCTACGATCCGGCCACATCGGCCTGTATCGATCTTTCGGGTGTTCTCAACTTCGGTGGAGGACAGACCAGCCAAGGCGTTGGCGGCATCGATATTGCGAACCTGTCGCGCAACCGCTCCTATGGGAACGGCACAGCCGGTGCGCCGGTCCGCTCTGGCGGTCTGGCGCTCGCACAGGAGATCAAGGTGGATCGTGACAACCTCCGAAACGTTGGAGGGTTTGCTGATCCCACATCCGATGTGCGACTTCTGACCGAGGCAATCACACTCGACACGTCCGACCAACAGGTCGCACAGGCCTATGCGCGGATGATCAACAACATGGTTGATCCGCTGCCGCCGAAACCGGTCACGACCGAAGAGGCGCAAACACCGACAGGCTTGGCACGGATCGCCTCGCGGCAAGTCGATGCGACACGTCGCTCCGCGTCTCATGCGGTCTTTACATATCTTGGCGACATCGCGACACCCACGGGCGGGACGGAACTGGCGTCGTGGGCGCGCAACGCGGCCGGACCGGCTTATCCCAATGCTGTGGGCGACAAGGTCTCATCTCTTCAGGCCGTCGATATTTTTGTGCATTCACGCTTTGCCAATCCCGACTGGCACCAATCCATTGCCAAGATGTCGCCCGATGCGGTGATGCGCGAGCTTCTCCTGACACAAGCGCTCGATCTGCACGTCAACTGGATGCGCTTTGGTCTGGAGCGACGTGTGGCGGCCGTGGAAGCCGCAAACCTGGCCTCGACCATTGATGGAACAGAAGGTGCGGGCGGCGGTGCGCCGCTCGGCAACTAGCGGTCGAAGGCACAAACATGGCGCGTGACAATGATGATGAACCCCGAAAGAGCCGCACGCGACGTGCGGCCGGGTTCTTCGCGCGCCGTGGCCGTGTGGACAAAGCCTTTGAGGTGAGCAAGCTGGGCGCGGACTTTATCGGCGATCTTGCCGACCGTGTCAGGCCCAAACCGCTTGATCCAAAAGGTCTGACCGGACGGTATGAGGATGGTGGCATCCAGCGGTTCCAGGAGATGGCAGGGTCCATGAGTGAGACCGAGCTGGATCGTCAATATGAAGGCTGGCGGACACAGCGCGCCTGTTTCCAATATGCCGGTCTCATCGCCGTCCTGGCGATCCCATTGGGCCTACTCTTCTTCGACATAAGCCGGATTTTTGTGATCAGCCTGATCGCGCAGTTCCTGTTCTCGATGTTCCGCGCAGTGCGTGCCGACTTCTTTGCCTGGATCATCGAGCAGGGCCGGTTTGGCGGGTTCTACGATTACATGACTTCGCGCCTGCCCCGGAACATGCAGATCATCGTGCCGAAGCGGAACCGCGATCAGGAGCGGGATCGATGAAAACTGCAGCCAGTCTCGGTGTCGCGACCCTTCTCTTTCTGGCATCAGCCGATATTGGGTTGGCGCAAGAAATCAACGTGCCAGACATTTTTAACGGGACCAGCGATGATCGCTCCAACACCTTCTTCAATCTGATCTTCGGGGATTTGTTTCCGGGACCGGCCGCGAACAATCGCACCGTGATCTCGCTGCTGATGCTGTCCTTCAACATTCTGTTTCTGGCGGTGGGCGCACTCTTCCTGCTCTACAACATTTTCCAGGGCACGTTGGATTCCGCCCATGAGGGGGTCGTGCTCGGCCAGAAGTCCACGATCTGGGTGCCGATCCGGATCCTCACGGCCTTCGCCCTGCTGATCCCCCTCGATAATGGCTATAACGGCATTCAACACGGCATTTCCTATGTGGTCCGCGCGGGTACGGCTGCGGGTTCGTTTTTCTGGAACCAGACGGCGGATTTGATTGTCTCGGACGAAGTGCCCATCGTGGGAACGGACTATGTCGGCTCCGACGCGCGTTTCCTGCAACAGCTTTGGCGGATGGAGTTCTGCCGTGCTGCCTATAATTTTGAGGTCTCCAAAGGCGGGGATCTGCAACTCGTCAGCGGTGGTATCTGGTCTAACTTGCAACCCGCTCCCGGGACCGATCTGATCGACGGATACACGCCGCAAATCCTGACCTATTCGACACCGACCATCACAAGCGCCTGCGGATCGGTGACATTGCCGCCGGCGACGGCGGCGCTGAAGCGGATCAGCCCATCCACCAACATGGATACGATCAACGCCAGCATGCGGAACTTGATTGATATCCTGCGCACTGAAATGCGTGGATCGGCGGAAACGGTCGTGGCAAAGATATCGGCGCGCGAGACGATCGAGCCGGGGGATTTCCCGAACCTTGCCCAGATGATGCAGGTGTTGCGGCAACAGCATTCGGCCATCGTCAATCCCATCGTGAACCCGAACGCTCTGTCCGGTCTGGTTCAGGCGGAAAGTGGCACACCGATTAGCCAACAGATCCAATCCATCGGTAGTGACGGGTCAGGGGCCTTGTCCGCGCCAACAGCGATTGCGGGTGATCTCAGAACTGGCGGCTGGATGATGGCCGGCTCCTACTACATGCTCATCAGCAAGATATCCGGCGATGCCAATGCCGTTGCGGGCATGTTCCCGACCGCGACACCGGGCACCTTGATCTCGACGACGCTCAACGGCGGCGTGCAAAACACCCTCGCGACCGAGCTCGGCAAATCCTACTGGTTCCAGAGCAACGCGGATCGCGATGCCCAGAAAATTCTGACGGGGATAGGGGCCAGCTACAATGCCAGTGTCTCGGCCTGGAACGAGGCGGCCGCCAATGCGGGTCTGCGGGAGTTTATCACCGAGCGCGCCTATGCGGGTGATGATGCGTCGTCCCCGGAGAATTTCCTGCCGCCGCCCACGAACCTTCTGAAAGGCATTCAGCTGCTCGCCCCCGATACGATTACGGTCGATCCGATGATCGGTTTGATGGCCTACGCCTCGACGTTCCTGACCTATGCCGTGGTTGCAATCGGTGTGCTGGCGACGGCCTCGGCCGTGCCCTTGTTCGGATCGATCCCAGCGACGCTAGCCTCGCTGACCAGCGGGCTGTTCCAGATCGGCATCTTCGCAGCCATTTTTGTCGGCTTTGTCCTGCCGTATCTTCCGGCCGTGATCTGGCTGATTGCGATCCTCGCGTTCATGCTTCTGGTGATCGAGGCGGTGTTTGCAGCCCCCCTCTGGGCCGTCGCGATGCTCTCGATGGATGGGCACGGGATTTCGTCCAACATATCCCGAAAGGGTTGGTCTCTTCTGTTGATGCTGTTTTTAACACCGCTGCTCATGATCTTTGGCTTCTTGCTGGGCATGGTCCTGTTCCGCGTTGCAGCCTTCTCGCTGAACGGGATGCTGTTCGCCGCACTCAGTTCGCAGATGGCCGCAGATCCAGGTGCATTCGGTGCGTTGTCGAGCTTCCTGACCATGGCCGTACTGACTGTCTTTGTTGGTATCCTTTATTTGGTGATCATCGATTGGTCGTTCAGCCTGATAAACGTCTTCCCCGCCCGCGTGTTCAAATGGATTGACGGTATCGGCGATGATCTCGGAGCAGGGACGGCTATGACCGCCAAGGCCGCCGGTGTCGCAGGTTCATACCAGGGTGGAGCGGCAACCGGTGGTTTGCTCGGGTCCGCGGGGAATGTCGGATTGGCCAATCATCGAAGTCGTCAACAACGTCAGATCGGCAACAAAGCCTCCAAAGACAAATAGCTATCGACGGAAGAGGGTCATGGCGGCGAAAATGGCGATACCACCATGGCTCGGCTTGTAGGGCACATACATCGGATCACCATAGCCTTCACGGTTAACCGTCAAATGCAGGACGAAAATGATCGCAGCGAGTTGCAGGAAATAGAAAGATTCCGAGACCAGATGCACCGGGATCGCGATCAGCCCATCGACGAAGCCAAAATGTTCCGACTGGCTTTTCTGCCAGGCACCGGCAAAGGCTTCGGCTGTGTCCAGCATATGGATCATCGCGCGCCAGAAATAAATCATCAGGCCAACAGCCAGCCATTGGCCACCGAGATGCACCCAGCAGCCGGTCTTGCTATGCGTCTGCCGCGTCTTTTTTAACCATTTGAACATAGCCCATTGTGGCATGAAGCGTGGATTTTGACCAGTAGCTGCGTTTATATGTATCGCGACACACAACGATATATTTTCAGCTAGGCCGAACAAATACTTTTTGGGCGTCTTGAAAAAACAATGACAGAACATGAAGTTCAGTCGGCGTTCGCTGCGTCGTTCACGAACTGGAAAAATGCGGGACATTGCTGCCTTTGGTCCAATGTCGGCTTACCTCCAGATCAGATTATTGTTTTTCGCCTGATCGAGGATGGCGGTCTGCCATAGAGTGCCTTGAAGACATCATTGAACCGCCTGACACTTTGAAAACCGGCTGCGAAGGCAATATCGGACAGCGCCATGTCGCCAGCGTCGATCATCCGCTTTGCGCGTTGCACCCTCGCGGTCGCCGCGACCTGGCTCGGGCTTGCGCCCGCATGTCTGGCAAACAAGCGTGACAGATGGCGTGATCCGATACCAAGCCTGTCTGCAAGATCATCAACACTGCCAGTATCCAGAAACCCTTCTTCGATCAGCCGCAATGCACGCCCTACCGTTGTTGCGGTCCCGAGCCACGCCGGACTTCCCGGTGCCGTTTCCGGACGACAGCGCAGGCAAGGGCGGAACCCGGCGCGTTCTGCCACCGCTGCGGTCGGATAGAACGTGACATTTGCAGATTTTGCGGGTCGCACCGGGCAAACCGGACGGCAATAAATCTTGGTGGACCGGACACCAGAAAAGAACAGGCCATCGAAAGATCGGTCGCGGGCCAGCCGTGCCCGGTCGCAGGTTTCGGCATTGGGAAATGAGGTGGGAGCGTCATCCATACCCCACAATCGCCTGTACCTAAGCCGGTCGTCTAGCTGGAATCGGACCTGATCGGGGGATGGCGTCCGATTCCAGCCAGCCCCTTCAGATGCAGCGTGAGATACTTGCGAAAAGTCAAAGGTTTCACATGTCCCCAACGCCTCAAAATACGTTTCTAGAAATTGGCCTTCTTGTCCTGCTGTCCTTTCTCTGGGGCGCGTCATTTACCCTCATCGAAGTGGCTGTCGAGACGACTCCTCCCGCCACGATTGTCTTTGGCAGGCTTGCCGTTGGTGCAGCCCTGTTGGTGCTGTTGGCGATATGCAGCGGTGTGAAGTTTCCGAAATCGCCGTCGCGATGGGGTGCGCTGCCTGTTCAAGGCATTCTACAAAGCGCGCTTCCCTTCACGCTCATTAGTTGGGGCCAGAAATACATCGACAGCGGCCTTGCGGGGCTGCTCAACACGACGCCGCCGCTATTCGTGTTTCTGATCGGGTTCTTCCTGCTGAAAGACCGGAGCGCCGGAGTTCGGCACATCACGGGCATTCTGCTGGGGTTTGCTGGCGTTGTAGTCATCATGGGACCGGCTGAGCTGGCGGGCGAGGGAAACTCTATTCTCGGACAACTCGCCATCACCGGGGCCAGTCTCAGCTATGCTGTTGCGGCTCTCTATGCCAAGCGGTTCTCGGACCAGCCACCCGAGCTGACAGCCGCCTGCTCGATGAGCTTTGCTGCGCTTCTGATGCTGCCCGTTTCGATCTGGGTCGATGATCCTCTGAGCCTTTCACCTACCGCACCTGCAATTGCGGCCGTCATCGCGATGGGCGTGTTCTCGACGGCAATTGCCATGGCGATCTACTTCCGCCTTGTCCGCACACTCGGCCCTCTCGGAGTCACGACTGGTAGTTATATGCGGGCCGGATTCAGCGTCGTCCTCGGTATCCTGCTTCTCGGCGAAGCTCTATCACCCACCCTGATCGTCGGCCTGGTGATGATCTTTGCGGGCGTCGCAATCGTCACAGGGCACCTCAAACTCCCAAACCGAAACCATTCAAATCCGTAGGAGAAAACTCATGTACTCGATATTGCTCTGGATGCTCAGACTATCCTGCTCAATCAGCCGCGTGGACAGTGACTGCGTTCATCAGACGCCGATGGTTCACGAAGTTATTACGCCGGAATGTTTCGGCTATTGATTGCAGCAAAGGACCGCTTTGGTTCTATGTCAGTCATTAGAGGCATCGCAGAATTTCGTAGGTCTGGGCTTGTCTTATGACTTCTGCATCGATCTGCGATGATTGATCCAGTGTTCTCTCGACTTTGGGGGGCATTGGTGG
>NZ_CANNGP010000061.1 GCF_947504105.1 uncultured Tateyamaria sp. | reverse complement strand
CCTCAAACTCGCCAAGCGCTGGAAGCCAAAGGGAAAGCGCCCCAATTGATCAAGGTGGGGTCAAAGCAACGCTTACGGTTCTCGTAGAGATCGGCGACATTAAAGTCGCTCAGGGCCAGCTTGAAACAGCACACGACGCCTATACCGCGAGCCTCGACATAGCACGCAAGCTCGTTGGACAGGACCCCGTCAGTCCTGAACTGGCCCTCAACCTCTCCCTCAGCTTGGATAGAATTGGCGGAGTGTGGCAGGCTCAAAACAAGCCCGATGCCGCCCTCGACGCCTACATCGAGAGCCTCGAAATACGTCGCACCCATGTTGCAAAGAGCCCTGGAGATGCCCGCTGGGCCAGAGAACTGTCGATCAGCCTGGACAATGTCGGCGACGTTAGGGTTTCCCAAGGCCTGCTGGAAGACGCCTTCGATACCTATACCGAAAGCCTCGAAATACGCCGCGCCCTCGTTGCACAGAACCCTGGAAATGCCGGCTGGGCTCGCGACCTCTCCGGTAGCCTGGACAATATCGGTCACGTATGGCGGAACCAGGGCATGCTCGACATCGCGCTCGACGCCTATGCGGAGAGCCTCGAGATACGCCGGACCCTTGTTGCAAGGAGCCCTGAAAACGTTGACTGGACCCACAACCTATCCGTTAGCTTGGACAACGTCGGCTATATCCAACGGGGACAGGGCGTTCTCGACGCCGCGCTCGACGCCTACACAGAGAGCCTCGAGATACGCCGGTCCCTTGTTGCTGAGAGCCCCGGAAATGCCCGCTTGGCCCGACAACTGTCAATGAGCTTGGACGAAGTCGGCGATGTCCGGCGCGATCAAGGCTTACTCGACGCCGCGCTCGATGCCTATAGCGAGAGTCTTGAGATACGCCGCACCCTTGTTACAGCAAACCCGGGAAATGCCGAATGGACCTTCAACCTTTCCGTCAACCTAGGAGGGGTCGGCTTAGTGCGACGGGACCAAGGCCAGCTCGATGCCGCGCTCGAGGCCTTTACCGAGAGTCTCGAGATACGGCGCGCACTCATTGCGCAGAGCCCCGAGAATGCCCGATGGGCCCACGCCATCTCGGTTTCACTCGTCCAGATAGCAGAATCCGACCCTGCCAACGCCGCGGATCACTGGACCGCTGTCGTGGCGCAGATGGAGGATATGGAGGCGAACGGCATTCTTTCACGTGGTGACAGGCAGTTCCTCGAAACAGCGAGGCGAAACCTTGTAGCAGCTCGAGAGTAGGCACATCAACGCGATGCCAAAGAACAGTTATTTTTTGGCCCAACATCCGAGAGCAGACGTTCACGCTAAGTGCAGCATCCGCAAAACTGGGCTCTCTGGCTACTTTAGCTGCTATCCGCACGAACGGCAGCTAACCCAAACGGTGCTTGGAGTGTCATTTCGCCCCGTCCCGCAGACGACCCCAATAGGGGCTTTCTGCCCCTGGCGCCACAAGGCGCTTACCCCGAGGATACTTCGTGAAGGTGAAGATCGGAGGCCTCATACAATTACCGCTTGAATCGAGCAATGCGGATGGTAGATTTGTACCTGCGGCACCGGGTGGGAACCCATAGGGCCGCGAAGGTGAAGCCGGAGCCTCACGGCTCCGGTGGACTTCCAGGAGGAACCAATGGTCAAAAAGTGTCTGGCAATCGCTTTCTTCGCACCAATCGCCATAGCCATGGTGTGGGTGACTTGGACTTTCACGCATTTCTATGCCGAAGCCGTCGCAACAGTAGATCCAGTGGCAGCTATCGCCGTTGTGATCGCGGGTCTGATCGCAATTGCTTCTGTGATCCGTGAAGGCATCAAAGCCGCGCTGAAATAGATCGAGCGCGCCGCAAAGCCTCAACCCAAATAAAGGTCATAAAGCTTGACTTAATTAACATAAGAACGATTATCGGAGTCGAGTTAACGCCTTAATCTGAAACGAGGCTACCGGCCTTGTAAGCTGTCCTCTTACGCTCTCTTTCGACAAATGCCCCTTGGTCTTGGGAACTCACATTAACAAGGCAGTCCCGAACCCAAGTTCGTTGTCCGCTTGCCAGGTTGCGCCAATGGCCGCGCCTGATATGTGGTATCGGGGATGCGTGGCCGCCCCCGCCGCCAGAAGCTTCAGATCCCGTCACCTGACGCAAGGCTGTGAAATACTCGGATGCGCCAACCTGCCAGTGGCTCGGCGCGACCTGGCCGTCCCGATCCGCACGACGGCGTTCAGCGCGTGGCGGGCGCTTTTCGGCGTATGCTACCCCTTTGGTATTCAGCATGACCAACGCGGCACAGGTTGGATCAAGCACACTGTCTATCAACAGCCTTAACTCGTTCTGCAATCCGTCGGCACAAGCGACTACCGTCGCAACTGATTGGCTGGTGATCGGCAATTGAATAAGAACAGATCCAGAGAAGAAAAAGCTCGCACCCTCGGCGCTGAGCACAATCTCTGAAACTAAGACAGCATCATCAAAGGGCCGCTCAACGATGTAGAAGCTGGTGGCAAAGGTCCTCGCTCCTTCCATCGAGTCCTTGAAATCAGATGTTGCGGCAAAGCAGAATCGCCAATCCTGAAAAGGTGGGTGCATTTCTGTGATTTCGGTGGTTCTCAAGTGCGTTGATAATCGAGTTATGTCCTTGTTGGGCATTAACTCAAAATCAAAAAGCCGCTCATCCTCGAAGATCGAGCAGGCGGCACGGACGACGCCATGAAGCAATTGCTCACGGTTTCCTACAATCGAAGGCTCAAAGAACCTTATCTGATCGTCCAAAAACGGAAGCTGCCCGGCCTTGAGGCAGCTTACGAGATACTTGAACTCGGACGCGTGGCTGACGTTCATGTCAGTGATTGTTGACTGCTTCACTGTTCACCGTTCTCCGAACCGCGAAATACTCTCTTTGCCTGCAACCCCAGTGAGTAGATCAGACAGGATACGAGGATCTGAACTATACCAAGCACAAATGCGATCCATGAGACTATGGGATAACTGTGCATCAGATATGAAACACCGATTAGGACGGGACCGAGTAAATGTATCATGATATGTAACTTGTCTTGGAAGCTATTGAAGAAGATCGGTAAAGCTGTCTTGATCGCGAACACGAACCGGTTGTTCTGAAACGACCTGCTTCAACCAATGACGATGCTCGGCCGAACTATTCACGATGCCTTCGACCTCCTGTCGTACCCGTCTCAACTCAGTCTCAGATTTTATTGAATCCGTGTTCCGAACAAAGAGACCAAAGCGATGTGTCCAGCCTCGATGAGACGCGTCGATCAATGCACTTTTGTAACAGACAAGCGCCTCCCGTGTTTCACGTTCAGCATCAGACATGTTTGCTTTCCACTTGCTGCTTTTTGTGCGTGAGTTGCTCATCGTTCGGTACTCCCTGTCAGCTTGCCAGCGGCAAGATGCGTTCCAGATCATCGGTCAGTTCTTCGTCTCGTGCTGCCACCGACAAATCATAAGCCCGTTGTAGATTGAGCCAAAATTCCGGCGTGGTTCCAAAGAACTTAGACAGGCGCAACGCCGTGTCTGGTGATACGACGCGATCCTTGGCGACAACTCGTTCGATGCGGGTACGCGGCACATTCAGCGCTTTGGCCAGCTTGCCAGCGGTCAGCCCAAATTCGTCGAGGAAATCCTCTTTTAGAACCTCGCCGGGATGAACTGGGTTTGCCAGAATAACCATGTTGTTCTCCATCAGTGATAATCCACTATCTCGACTTCGTAAGCGTCATTGCCTTCCCAGCGAAAACAGATGCGCCACTGCTTACTTATGCGGATCGAGTGTTGCCCCTTACGATCACCAACCAACAATTCGAGCTCGTTGGATGGTGGAATACTCAAATCTTCCAGTGTGTGCGCCGCGTCCAGCTGGGCTATCTTCCGCTCAGCCCTTCTGACCAGGTCGGCCGGAAATCCTTTCCCTCCCCTGCCCTCGATCAGCTTCTTGATGAGTTTTCCATGTGTGCTTTTGATCATTACCTATCAAGCCTTCCTGTGATGTATCCCCTAGGGATACAAAATGCAAGAGAAATGTATCCCCGGAGGATACTAATTCAATGGTTCCCAATGCTGGGCGTCATTCAAAAACCTTTGATACCGGTCAGCAGTCTCACGAACCTCGACCATGACTTCGGCCCGTTCTTCCTCTAGGCATCTCAGGTAGCCCTGGGCATCGCTGAAATACTGCTCAAAATCCTGTCGGAACTCGTCCCGAAATTCCTTGGCCAGAGCTTCGCTGGTCAATGGTGGCGCCACAGGTGGCGAGCAAAAGGCACTGGAAATTTGGGGCAGCGACGTCAGTACGGACGCCGCCAGTATCGCAATAAATTGTCGCCTCTTTGGTCTCATTACCAGCCCTTTCTTGGTTTCCATCGAGCATCGTCATATTTGGCGGTGTCAGCTGATAGGTCTTTCATCGTCGTATTCAGCGATATCGGATCCAATCATCGTTGTTTCTGGCGGTGCAGGAATCCGCCATCGTCGGAAACGGCGATGCTGCAGCAGACATATCTATTTTCTTCGCAATACGCGCGCCGCCGCCTGCTCTTGGTATTGTCGCTCCGCTGTAAGGCAGCGGGCGGCGGGAATACTTCTATCTGGCGTGGATCATCCATCTTGAACTTATCTATCTGACGATTGGTGCGCGCTTACAAAAGCTGATCCAGCGGTTAACGATGGATGGATCATCTAGTGCCAAGTTATATTGTTTCAGGTTGCCTCTAAACTTCTGTGCTACCATGTCCATGCACGGTCTGCCTCGTCCACTTGGTAGGTTTTTCTCAGCAATATCGCGCCATATGCGATCATAGCGGATGCTGCCGTTTCGCGGGAAGGTTGGGGCTTGCTTTGATTTATCCCCAGAATTTTTAGAAGTAATTGATATAGATTCTATATCTTTCTTCTTGGCCGGACATTCGGTGTCCGGGGTCTTCGCTAGCAATTCACTGAACCATCCCCAGAACCCGGCAAAACGGATGCGGTTGAAAAGGTTCTTATAGCGGTGATGTGGGTTCTTACGGGTCTCACGCGTGAGGATGCCGAGACGTTCCAGTTGGCCCATCCAGCGTCTCACTGTTCTTTCGGTCACGCGCATGACTTCGGCAATCGCTGCGTTGGCAATTGGTTTGGTCTGAAACGCTCTGCTTGCCGAGTAGTCGTATCGCAGTCCTTCAAGGTGGCGCAGAAGGTCGATCAGGACGGATACTTGCCGCCTGGCGTAGTGCTCATGGAGAAGGGGCCGGACTATCTCACTCAGATAGGTGTCGAAGTTCCGGGTGCTCGGTGTTGGTCGCGCGTTGCGCGGTTTGCCTGTCATTCCTCTGTCCTCGTGTTTGCGAGGCGGTTCCAAAGGCAATATTTCTTTGTTCGCACAAATGCGTTTTTTACTTGCCTGCTCTGCCAGAGGGATGGTAAAACCGTAGGTGAAATCTTTGAGCCTACTAGAGAACGCCAATTCTCTGGTTCTACCAAACCCCCTCGTAAGGTCCGCCTTGCGGGGGTTTCTGGTTTTTTGGGGGGTCGGTAACTGCTCCTTCCTGATTCTTGCTTGTTGTTGTTGTTCTAACCGTAACAGATTGTTGTGGGCCACCGCAAATTGTGAGTGGTGGCGAGGTGACCCACAAGAGGTAGGGTCAGTACCGCACTACCTCATACCCATGATTGCCCTCATGATCGCGCCATTCGACGCCGACGCCGCGAAAAAAGCCCGCGTGACTGCAAGGGCCATTCGACCTGGTGCGAAACCCGAGCCATGAGGCGGTTGGTGTTTGCGGGGCTGATGGCCCAACATTCGCCCACCTGAAATCCCCTTGCGTACCGTAAGTGCCCATGCGAACGCGGCTCCTAACGGTTGAACATTCTTCCCCGTCAGAAGTGGAACGGACCCGTTGATACCAATCAACGTCAAAGACACGGATCGACCGAACAAAGTTGAACTCGCTACCAGAGATATCGATATCGGCTTGATTGGCCTGAATGACACGATCCGCAATACCCTCTACCTCTCGCAAAACAGCAGGTCTGGCACTTACTTTCGGAGTGGATTTCATCGCCGCATCATAGAGGCGTGCCCGGAAGCTTTTTTCACCGGTTGGAGAAAACGACACCCCCATTGGACACCGCCAGATCTGCAAGGGAGGCTCGACCGGCCAAGGTGTAATGCGACGAATGAACTCAGCACGCGCGGCGGTACACTCCGCAGCTGATGGCCAACCGCCCGCTAAACACAGCAGGATTGCGCAATCGATCTGATAAGCATTTGCTTCGTCCGACCCCGCAAAAAACGACGCAGTCGCTGCTGCAAGAAGCGTTCCCTTGAGTGGTAATTTAAGCGCTTTAAACATCCCGCACACTCCTTTCAAAACAAGTGATTTGTACTATTACGGGTGTTTTGTACGCTCAATCGTGTCACCGGTCAATGTTAGTGCTTTGTCGTTGGGCGGTGCAACAGCGGCTAGCTGACCGCGTGGCCCTCAGAGTATTGCTCTATAACGACATTCTCACGCTTTCCGCTATTCCACGTCGTTCCTCGCTCACCATTGTTCCACTCATAGACCCATCCGACATACTCACTCGTATCTTGGTCACGGATGCGTCCAACAGGCCGCGCAAACAACTTCCTTTTTGCGGGCGGGCGTTGGGTCGCCTGGTCTGAACCCATCACAGATGAGTTAGTTAGATTGTGGAAGGAAGTTGCCAGCATTACGTACCCCTTTGGATGGACTATTGAGCGTGATTTAGCCCATAAAAGTAAGGGCGAGCGCGCTTGGATAGACTGCGCGCCCCGGTTGTACTTTTATCCAAACTGAAAGCACGACATAGTATGGTGCATTACGACACAAAACGACATGAAGGCCTTTAGTGTTCTGATTATAAACGGTAAAAAATTTGTACCACCGCCCGGTGATGATAGCGACTTTAAGGCGGTATTCCGCCGATTGATGAGAGAGGGGGCGGGGCGACCCGTGGATGAGCATGGCATCTCAATCGGTCCATGGACGCCTGAGCTTCTTGCCGATGAAATATCGAAAATCGAAGCCAATAAAAGCGGTGTAGATCTACGATCCGTTCAACGATGGTTCGAAGACAATGATCGGGGTATCAAGACGGACAACATCCGATGGCTGGCTTGGATTTTTGGGTGTGGCGACCCAGACGCCAGCGGTAAGTGGCAGGTTGAGCTTGTAGCGGCAAACTCTCGACTTGCTGCGAGAAGGCGCGCGAAGAAGCGTGAAGGAGAAAGCCCAGACACACCCGAGCCCCATAGTGCGCCCGAAACTGACGATACCGATTCAGCAGTGGGCGACGTAATGACGGTAGATCAGGGAACTCGTTTGGGCTTGACGGCGAGAACCGAGGCTCTGTTTACCGAGCAACACGCACTGACACTCTCATCTTTGGTATGGGCAGGCCTTACGGCACTTGCCTTCATGACGTTTATCTTTGGCGTTCAGAGTGTGACCTACCCCGCAGCAGAAGGATTGGATAAGCAAGTCGGGTTTTTATGGGCACCAAGTTGGACAATTCTACCACTCGTTATACTGCCGCTTTATCTTGCCACTGTGATAAAGTTGCTCGCATTTTGGAAGGATGCAGGACGGCCAAGGCTGGGGGCGGCTACCGGTGCAGAGGGCGGAGACACCTATAGTTGGGCAGCAAAAATCACATCGTTCTCGTGGTTGTTTTGGACTATTACTATTGTCAGCTTCGCATTGATATTTTTGCTCCAATGGTCTGGGGTGCATCTTCGGGCACTCCTGCATGGCGATGCCGCTGGTTACATGATGGACTGGAACATCGTTGCGATTGTCCGGCCTGACGTGATCGACATTCCCTCAGCAATCGTCTTGTCAATGTTGGCCTATCTATACTTTGGCATACTCATGTGGCTGTTTTTCGCCGGTCTGGTTTTGCTCATAGCAACCGCGAATGACTTCCATGAGATAGGCACGATGCCGGGGCCTCTATCAGATGAGGATCATTCTCGTTGGGTATTTGATGTGGGCAGTAGAATTATGGAGGGTGTCTACTGTTGCACCATCCTCGCCATTCTGTTCATCACCTGCATCAAGCTTCAATCAACCTATTTGTTGTCTAGCGGCGAAACAATTGTGCGGTGGTTGGTCAGTGATGCCATGGCAGCACTGGGCGGGCATGAAACTAGACAGTTCGGCCTTGAGCAGCGGGGCATACCACAGTTCACGAGCTTACTTTTGCTGTTCTTATCCTGTCTCGTCTTTGTCATCTGTTTCCTTCAAGTGTATTCGGTGATAGAGCGCTGCCCGGTTTCGAAGGTTGTTTTTCGGCTCAAGAGAACACAATGGAAGATGCTCGCTGTAATATTCTTGCTTTCGGCAAATCTGGTGCTGATCGGAGTTTTTACGGGATTTTCAGTTCTCTTGATCGTCAGTTTAGTGGTCGCAACTTACAGCCTGTACGATCCAAAAGTTGTCCGAACGTAGGTGTTCAATGGAAAATGCTACTTTCTACCCCAAGGTTGCAGGCGGTCCAGCTGTTGGCTCGGCTTACTGGATTTACGCAAATGATGGTGTGCGACTGCGCGTTGCAGCTTGGCAAACAGATGTCGCGAGCAAAGGCACTGTTTTTATGTTTCCCGGCCGAACCGAGTACATAGAGAAGCTAGGACCTACAGCGAATGAGCTGGGCAAACGCGGCTTTGTGACATTCGCGATTGACTGGCGGGGGCAAGGTCTGGCTGACAGGATTACCGACAATCCGATAACAAGCCATGTGGCCCAATTTGCTGACTATCAAAAAGATGTCATGGCAATGGTTGCAGCTGCGCGTGATTTGGACCTCCCGAAGCCTTGGTACTTGCTTGGACACTCCATGGGGGCTTGCATTGGATTGCGTGCTGCAATTGCTGGTCTGCCTATGGAGGCTTGTGCGTTCACAGGCCCGATGTGGGATCTTCATCTTTCACAAATCGAGCGCGCCGCAGCGTGGCCTCTGACTTGGATTGCCAATGCGATTGGTAAGGGACATGTCTTCGCCCCTGGCAACAAGCCCCAAGAAGATTGTTGTTATGTTCTCAGCGTTGGTTTTGAGGGAAATAGACTGACGAGCGATCCTGAGATGTTTGGATATATGGTCAAGCAGGCCGAGGATCTTCCCGACCTTCAAACTGGTGCACCAAGCATGGGATGGGTGCTCGAAGCCTTAAAAGAGTGTCGGGCACTGTCAAAAATGCACTCCCCTAGCATGCCTTGCATTGCATTGTGTGGTGAGGGGGATGTTGTTGTCGACATAGCTTCGGTAGTGGATCGAATGGATCGTTGGAGCGGTGGAAAACTTGAGCTCATACCGAACGCAAGGCACGATATCATGTTCGAAGTTCCCGAAGTCCGCGAACACGTCATAAAAAAAATATGCGACCAGTTTTCAGATTGATGCGACGAAAACACTAAACTGTTCGAGCACCACAAGCCTAAAAACCCTTAGTAACCAGACTGATCTAGCCGCTTAGACGTACAATCTAAGTGGCTGTTTCGTTGGCCGCAGGTTTGTCGAAAGCGTGGGAAGCCCCTTAGTTTCGTTGAAAAAACCCGCGTTATCTGGTCAACATGAAATTGAATCGTAGGCCGCAGAAGATACAAAAAAAGTGGCTTGCATACAAAACAACTATATCGTATCAACCTAAGTGAAATGTTTCACTTGGGTTTCTACGGTCGAATGCCGGGAAGAAACCATGACGCAACATGTTCTAGATCAGGGTCCAAATGTGGTCAGCGAAGATGGTTTCAAACAGCTACTCGATGAAGGGTACTTTGCGGAGGTTGTGTGCATGCAAAGCGCGGCCAAGCAATATAATACCTTCTCCGGAAACTGGATTATCCGGGCAGTGTCGCCAGACGGGCAGATCGAAAAAGTTCTGGTTACGTCAAGGAGAGACTTCAAGGTTCGTGAGTTTAAGACAACCAACGGGCTGCTTGGCTTCTTTGACCAGTTTGAACTCAACGTTCAGCACATCCCCTGGAACAAGGGTGTTCGCGTCCGCATCCAACTACCAAAGTTTGAAGGTTCCGAACCGGGCAACGAATAGTGGGGTCGTCGTCGCTGCGGCGGCGCTCAGCCTTGCCTTTTCTTTCCTTTGCTCAGGGGCGATGGCCCAAACCTTCACGGTTGATAAAGACGGTAATTTAGTTGAACAAGAACCGTTAATCGCCGCAAACCAAACGACAGTTTTCTTTGATGGGTCAGGCAGACCCGTTCGGCCCATTGCAGTCGAGGCAGAAGAAGCAGAGGAAGAACAGGCTTCTTCAACTACGCTGCGCCGCCCTGCCACATATGACAAGCGCCATATTCAGGTCATTCAGAATGTCCAGATGGTTGCGCGCCGATATCAGCGGGATCCGGCGCTGCGGCGGGTTGAATACTCTCCCAAACAATGGGCTGCGCTCTTTCAAGCGATGATCAAGATTGAAAGCAATTTCAATCCGACAGCCCGCAGCCACGCCAATGCAATAGGTTTGGCGCAAATCATTTCCGACACGGCAAAATACCTCCGTATCGACGTGAACGATCCGATCCAAAATCTGGACGGCGGCGCGCGCTATCTTCTCGAACAGATTGAGACGTTCGGCGACGTGCGTCTTGCTCTCGCTGCCTATAACGCCGGACCGCAAGCGGTGCGCCAGCATTCCGGCATCCCCCCGTATAGAGAGACGCAAAATCATGTCCGCCTGGTGATGGCGGAATACCAAAAACTGACCAATTGAACTGGAAAGGAACCTTTTATGAAACTGAACAACTCAAACTTAGCGCTTGCAGTTATGGCATCGCTTCTCCTTGTGGCGGCGAATACTTCGTTGGCCCAGACCATCGACTTTTCTGACGCTGAGACGCTGGGAACTGGTTTCGTTGCCTCGATGCGAGGGACGATTGCGACGATCGCATTCTCAGTCGCTTTCATCGTTACAGGCTTTCTGGCGATGATGAACAAGATTTCCTGGTTCTGGTTGTTTGGGGTCGTTCTTGGCGCGTTCCTCGTATTCGGCGGGCCTGGCATTGTTGCGAACCTTCGCGCGGCATTCACCTAAGGAGGTTCGGGACAGTGAGCAGACGCAGCGTAGTTATTATCGGCCTAACCCGTCAAACAAGGCTTCTGCTGTTGCCCTTGCCATATGCCATGGCTGTAGGGGCGTTCACTGTCCTTCCTTTCATGTGGACCAAGCTGCTTTGGTGGCCCCTAACATTCTTTATCTGGTGGTGCATTGCGCGCGTCTTGTCCCTGCGCAATCCGCAAGGTGCCATCGCATTCGCCACTGTATTTGAAACTAGTTTTGACAAATCTAATCCCCTGCCAAAATCCAGACGGAAAGGGCGCACCTATGCAAATGGATAAGGTTGAGCGCAAGCATTGGGCGGTGGACGACAAGCTGCGCCGTGTCTTGCCGCCCTATGCCCCGTTTTTCAAGCATTTACCCTACCTATGGGAATATGACGATCACACCATTCGGTGCCGCGATCATGAACTTATGGTTTCGCTTGAGATTGAAGGGATTGACGCAAACACGGCCACGACGAGAACAATTGAGGCGCTGACCTCAGAATTTGCGAATGTCTTAAAAGGGCTGGATGAACGTTGGACATTTTACATCCATCGGCTGACCAGATCAGTGAATATAAAGACAAAGCCGGTCAAGGGCGACAGCTTTCAAGCCGCTATTGACCGTAAATGGACTTCGCACATTCAATCGGATGTGCCTCGCAATACGATGCTGGTGCTGACTGTATTGCGAGGGCGCGATGAACCGCTCCGCCTTCCATTATTAAGGAAGTTTGCGAACAAGCTGATTGCTGACGATGTGAAAGAGCGCAAGCGCAATTTGGATGATTTGGTATCCGTGCTAGAAACAGCGTTGAATGGTGTAAAGCTTCGCAAGCTGGCCATTTCCGATGGGTCGTTGCTGGGATTTCTCGGCGCGGTCAATACAGGATTCTATCAACCGATACCACGTCAAACGCTTTCGCTCGTCGCAGAGGACGTTTCCAGCGTTTCTGCGAGATTTTGGCCGGATGTAATCGAAGTCTTTGAGGGTTTTGAAGAAACGCGGTGGGCTACAGTGCTCTACGTTCAAACCTATCCAACTGCGACTGTTCCGGCGATGCTCGATGCGCTGGATGGCATGATGGATGTGATCGTAACACAAAGCTACACACCGATAGCGCAAAGAAAAATCTCCGAGCGGGCGCAACGCCGTATTGACCAGATGCTTGCGGCGGAAGATGTCGCAAGCACTGCAATGCAAGATCTGAAAGACGCAGCTGATGACCTCGAAAGCAACCTTCTGGGGTTTGGCACTCATCATATGTCGATCACTATCCTTGCCGACACCAAGGAAGAATTGGCTCGAAAGGCGTCTCGTGTAATTGGTATCGGACAACAAGCCGGTATGGTTTTGGCGAAAGATAAATTTGCCCTAGAAGCCATGTTCTTTGCCGCGCATCCCGGTAACATGAAGTATCGGGCGCGTCGGTCCACTATCTCTGCCATCAACTTTGCGGACATGGCTACGTTCCATTCTGAACACAAAGGGCATGATCAGATTTTGCCATGGCGGCAACCTGTCACGACGCTTCCCACCATCGGCGGCAACACCTACGACTTTTCGTTCCATCCGCCGGTGAAGTCCGTACACTCCGAACCCTCCAATGGTCACACACTGATCATGGGGCCATCAGACAGCGGTAAAACCACCACGGCAATGTTTCTGGTGATACAGGCAATGCGCGTCTGTAAGCGCGTCATCCTTTTTGATGCGCTCGAAGCTATGCGGATGCCAATTGCAGCTGGTGGCGGTCAATATGCATCCATTCGGGCTGGTATACCGACCGGCCTCAATCCGCTCATGACCGAGACAGATGAACGTGGACAAGCTTGGTTGCTGACATGGTTTAGCTCATTGCTGGAACAAACCGGGCAAAAGCTCACGCCCTGGCAGAGCCAAACACTCAAAGAAGCCATTCGGCAGAATTGCGACACCAGCAAGGACCTCCGCAATTTTGCTCATTTCCAAGACCTTATTGGCGATAGCAATGACGGCGGCGATTTGTCTGCGAGAGTTGCAGAATGGGCTCCGGGTGGCCGGTACGGCTGGGTGTTTGATACTTCTGAAAAGCCGCTTGTCGATCTGACGGCCAATTCGTTGACAGCCATTGATATGACGGAAATCCTGAAACTAGATACTGAGCGCACAGCTTTGCTTGCCTATCTGTTTCGGATTATCGAGCGGATGGCAGAGGATAAAGTCCCGACATTCTTGGGGATTGATGAGGCGTCAAAGGGTCTGAATGACGAATATTTTGCCGCCCATATGTCCGACTGGCTGGTAACGGTTCGGAAATTGCAGGTCGTTGTGGCTCTCATGACGCAGTTTCCATCTCAAATCAAAGCGTCGAAGGCCAAGACTATTCTTGAGGCCCTGCCAAACCGGCTGCTGTTTCCGAACTCCGAAGCTGAGGCCAAAGACTATGACGGCTTCGGATTTAATGCCGCTGAAATCTCGTATTTGCTCGGCGGGCAATATCCGGGGATGCGGACAGCCCTGTGGCGCAAGGGGCCAACTTCAACTGTTCTGAATGTCGATATTGGCGCACTCGGGCCATTGCTGACTGCGCTTGGCGGCGGTGGGGCTGGTGAAGCCCGATTTGGCCACGACTTTGCTGACCGACCCGATTTCTGGAAAGAGGACACTACCAATGCGTAAGGTTATTTTGATCTGTTTGCCTTTGGTCGCGCTATCAGCCTGCACCGAATATCAGGGCCGTAAAACGAATTGTTGGACGGTTGGCAAGGGAGGCGCGGCAGGAACTAACAGCGATACTGCCACTCGGGCGGCTTACTCCCCTTCCCTGTCTTTCGCCGCTGACCCAAACGGGGGCTGTATCTTTGAACCCCTGGATTAAGCATAACCTCTTAGCCAGCGTTTGTGCGCTGGCGGCGCTGCCTGCATCTGGGCAAGGTGTGCCAACGATAGATTGGCGCTCGATCCTTCTGGATGGCCGACTGTTCGCCGAAGAACAGTTAATGACAGATGAAGACCAAGCCGAGGTGGAAGAACGGGATCGGCACAGTACGCTTCATCAGGATCAGCTTAACCAGATCGATGAGACGCTTGAGCTCCTAACAAGAACATCGACCTTTGGAGGGCCGCTTGAAGGCCTGTCCGGCTTTGAAGCGTCAGAGGTCTACGCTATTGACGACAACAATCCTCACGCTGGTCGCATTTTCGGTGATGCGCGCCAGACTATTGAGGAAATGATCATCGAAACGGCGCGTCGGCACAGTGATCATCCGGCGTTGCGTAGGGCTGGTATTAACCCAACAGAGTTTCGGTGCTGGTTTCAGGCGTTGATCAAGCAAGAAAGCAATTTCAGCATTGGAGCAAAAAGTCCTGCCGATGCCTTCGGCTTAACACAGATCATCCCTGGCACCGCCCGCGACCTCGGGATCTATCCTGAGTACTACGAGAACCCGCAGCTGCAACTGGACGGAGGCGCGCGCTATCTGCTTCAACAGCTAGACAGCTTCGGCAGGATCGAGCTTGCGCTTGCCGCGTATAATGCCGGTCCAGGCGCGGTTCAAAAGTACGGCGGCATTCCACCTTTTGAGGAAACGCAGAACTACGTTGTTCGGATCAGTGGGTTCTACAACAAATACGCCGCGACAATGAGTGGTGTAGACATGGCCGGGACACTTACCCCGCAGGAATTGGCCATTGCTGAGACCAGCAACATTGCTGACGCTGGAATGCACTATGCAAACCACAGTGCTACCCAGCTAGCGCAATCTTTGACGCGGATGAAAGGGATTTTGGAACAAATCCCGGGCACCACCTCTGTGAAAGAGGCGATGGACCTCAATACCTATGCCCGCGCAGAAGTTGCGCGTATGGCGTCAGTCCTGGTTCGGTTGCAAGCTGTTCAGCGGCGTGTTGAAGCGCAACGATATGCCCTGATCTGGGCGGCTCAGATGCGTGATGAGGGGTTTATCCAAATGGGAGACGACTCATGAAAAACTTTGCGGCTAGTGTAGTCGGTTCGCTTGATAAGGGTTGGCTGTTTCGCGCTTATCTTATCGGAGCGCTGTGTTTCTGCTGGGTAATGGGAATGCGGGTCATGGCTGCGCAGGACCCCAATTTTGTGCCATCCAGTGACACGCCTTCTGTCGGCTTTTTCTTTCGCTTCTCACTGATCAGCACGATCCTGTTTCCATTCGCAAAAATTGTCTGGAACGTTGTGCGCGATTTTATCCTGGGTGACACCGTTCTTATTTCAAATGCAGCCGCTTTGTTTCTCGGCAAGTTCATTGTGAACCTCGCACTTTGGACCATGGCGATTTTCATCGCTCCAATCGGCATTGGCTACCTCTGGTACAGCCAACGTGCTCTTACCCGCGATAAGGCGTCGATCCAATCAGGAGAAGGACTATGAAGATCAAGCGGGTGCTACTCATGGCCGCCGCATGTTTTTGCATGGCCACCACGGCGTTCGCTCAGGGTGTGCCAGTTTATGGGCCGACCAACGTGGTCGAAATGCAAAGACAAGCACAGAAAGCATTGGCCCAACTCAAAACCGCAGTTCCGTCCAAGCCTCTTAACTTTGATAAACCGAAAAATGGCGATCATCCAGATTTGGGCACTGCCACCTCGTTGAAAGGAGAAGATAAATGAAAACTTTCCGATTGTTGCAGGCAGCAGCCGTCTGCGCGTGCCTCTCAATGCCTGCCAACGCGCAAGGCGTACCTACTTTTGATGTGACCAGCATTGCTAAGCTGACCGAAATGTTGACCGAAGCGCGCAACCAGTTGCAAGAACAAATTCGGCAGAACTTCATTCTTGATGAACAGACACGGCAACTGCTTCAACAAATCAACCTGCTAGAGGATCAGATTAACGCTTTGCGCGAGGGGCTTACTCTTGAAGCATTGGGTATTGGCCCGGATTTCTTGAATGAAATCATGCCTGGCGTCAGTGATCTTGCTTCCAACATTGAAGCTGCTCGCAATATGGATTGGGAAAACTTTCTTGAAGGCACCGTTGCGGGAATGGATGCGGAAGACTTCGTTCGTGACGTGTTCACTGGCGCAGGCGTGACCCCGGAGCGGATCGAAGAACTGGCCAATAGCGATGACCCGAGCCAAGCCAGAATTGGGGGGCGGGCAAACACGTCTGCCTTTCTATCGGCCGCTGCGGAAGCATCTGCCGAAGATGCGCGGGAAAGCTTGGAAAGAGTGGACGAGCTGGTCCGTAAAACTCAAACCACCACCGGCCTAAAGGAAGCCATTGATCTGAATACTAGTGTTCCCCGTCTGACATAGGATTCCCATTGTCGGTTCGGAGTGTCATGTTGGGGCATGAGACGAGATGACATC
>NZ_CANNGP010000060.1 GCF_947504105.1 uncultured Tateyamaria sp. | reverse complement strand
CGATGCGCTCGCCTGCGCGGTAGGCTCCCGCCGCCGTCGCGGTGCGTCCGGCAGACCGTTTGATCGTCTTTACGGAGAGGTGGTAGCTGGCCATCAGCGCGCCACCGAACAAAGACGCAAACGCTGCCGACGCACCGCGCTGCTGACCCCGGCCAATGGCCCCACATTGGCCCTCCGGTCAGCGGTCTTTTCCCCGGAGGCCCGCCCACCATAAGGCTGGGGCCGGAGCGGAAAAGACGGCCCCGTTGAAGGGGTGCATTGCACCTCTGAGGCGCGGGCTTGCCTATTATCTGCCCCCAGATCCCCAGCCTTATCATGGGCGGGATATGGGGACAGATGACAGGCGGTTTGCCACCGGCAAGCCCGGTTCGTGGTGGCACCGTCAGGTCCGACGCCATGAACCTCCCGCTGGGGAGACGCCAAGACCAGACCGACCCCCACCGTGGGGCATCGGGCGAGGTTCAGGCACGACACTGGGGGACGCGATCCAACGGCACACGTTGGTCCTAGAGGGTTTGGGAGAGGCGATGCCGTCTCCCATTTCGATGCGCCTTGCATCGAAGGGGTCTGCCATCGGCTGGGGCTTTGCCCCGGAGAGATCGCACGCAAATCTCGGAACCGCAGGTGGAGAGTTTGCATAAGTGCGCCCTTCACTGTTTCTCAGCTCAGGGTTTGCGTACAATGGAATCCGTTCAAGCGCAGGCCTCTCCCCCTGCCCTTTCTTGCAGCCCTCCGCCGATACCGGGTGCAGCGTCCGCCATGTTCCGCCGACAGACAGACCCAAACACCTGCACCGCTTGTTATCTGGGACGGATGGTGAATCCTTCAACCATGACGTGAACTATGCCACAGGCGGATTCTGAGAATGGCAGAGACAGAACTCGAACGGGCAGAGAAACGATACGCCCAGGCCAAGGCCCGTCTTCAGTCGCTGAAGAACCGGGAAGCTACCAGACAGCGCAAACTCGACACAAGGCGCAAGGTGATCCTCGGGGGTGCGCTCCTCGATCTGGCAGAACGGGATTCCGGCGCGGCGGCGATGCTGGATCGGCTCGTGCGCAATCTCGCCCGTGAACAGGATCGCAAGGCCTTCGCGGACTGGACGGCTCCCGGTGCGCTCCCCTCCCCGGCCCCGTCCATCGGTGATGAACCTGGCTCAGACTCTGACGGGTCTGGGTGATGCGCTCTGTCATGCTCTTCATAGGTGGGCTGGCGCGGTTCTTCTATCGTCTGATCGCGACACCCGTTTTGCTCGGATGGATGATCGGGCGCACGGCATTCGGTGCGATGATCGGTTTCCTGATCGGAGGCGTCGTCGCACTCTCCACCTTCGGCCCTCCGCTTGGTCAATCGGCCTGGGAATGGGCGGTTATCCTGCCGCCCACCTTCATCGGCGCTGTCTTCGGTTTCCAGTATTGGCGCATGGTCTCCGGAGCCGATGACTTCTTCGGGCTGACCGGTGACAGCCACGGCTCCGCCCGCTTCGCCAGCCGCAAGGAGCTGAAGAAACTCCAGGGCGGTGACGGTCTGCTGATCGGACGCAATCCCGGCACCGGCCGTTTACTGCGCTATGACGGCCCGGCCCATCTGATCACCCTCGCCCCGACACGCGCCGGGAAAGGCGTCGGCACCGTCATCCCGAACCTTCTGGGCGTGGATCGCTCGGTCCTGGTCATCGACCCCAAGGGCGAGAACGCCCGGATCACAGGCGAGGCTCGGCGGCGGCTTGGCACCACCCACGTTCTCGATCCGTTTGAGGTCTCCGGGATGCCCTCTGCCGCCTATAACCCGCTCGACCGGCTGACCCCGGACAGTCTTGATCTGGGCGAGGATGCCGCCTCTCTGACAGAGGCGCTGGTCATGGACCCGCCCGGACAAGTTTCAGAAGCCCATTGGAACGAGGAAGCCAAAGCCATCCTCGGCGGGCTGATCATGTTCTGTGTCTGCCATGAGGACCGTGACCGGCGCACCCTCGCCACCGTCCGGGAATACCTCACCCTGCCCCCGGACAGGCTGAAAGCATTGCTGGAACTGATGCAGGACAGTGATGCGGCGGGCGGGCTGATTGCCCGCGCCGCCAACCGGTTCCTCGGCAAAGCAGATCGAGAAGCGGCCTCGGTCCTGTCCAACGCGCAGCGCCACACCCATTTTCTGGACAGCCCGCGCATTGCGAAAGTCCTGTCGCGGTCGGATTTCCACTTCTCTGACCTGCGCCACCGGATCACCTCCGTGTTTCTGGTGCTGCCGCCCAACCGTATGGACGCCTACAGCCGCTGGCTGCGCCTTCTGGTCTCCCAGGCCCTCCAGGACATCGCACGGGATGCTGAGGCCGTCACAGGCGCTCAGGGGCCTTCTCAACGGCTTTCCTCCCCTACCCTCTTCCTTCTGGATGAATTTGCCGCTCTGGGCCGTCTAGAGGCCGTAGAGCGCGCCATGGGACTGATGGCAGGCTATGGATTGCAACTCTGGCCGATCTTGCAGGACATGAGCCAGCTCAAGGACCTCTACGGCGAACGGGCAAACACCTTCATCGCCAATGCCGGGGTGCAACAGGTCTTCGGGGTGAATGACTTTGAGACGGCCAAATGGCTGAGCCAGATGATCGGCCAGGAAACCACCGGATTCCAGACTGACAGCTACAAGCCGGGGGACAATCCCAGCTTCAGCAACAACCTCACAGGCCGCGATCTGCTGACCCCCGATGAAATCATGCAGATGCCGTCGAACGTCCAGCTTTTGCGCGTGCAGGGTCAGCCCTCTGCTTTGGCGCAAAAGCTGCGCTACTACGCCGATCCCGAATTTATGGGGCTGTTCGTCCCGGAAACCCATTGATCCCAAGGATGAGCCGCCATGACGGATGAACCATCATCTGACCAACCTGACTTCCCTGCCCTTTCCGACAAAGAGTTGAGCGAAACACTCGATCTTATGGCAACGGCTGTCGCCAGCATGTCTGACAGGATCGACGCCCTGACCAGGGCCGCTGACAAACAGATCAAGGTTTCAACAGACGCAAGGATCGCGGCATTCGCGGCGCGGGACCAGACGGACCCAAAGGCGTTTGGTCAGCTCGTAGGTGAAGTTATTGATGGGGAGATAGACGAAAACCTCGCGCGTATGGCCCGTATGGCAACGGACCTGCTCAAGGTTTCTAAACATACGCAGGATGTTCTCAAGAAAGCTGAAGAAGATCGGTCTGCTGCCCAACGCGCTATCTGGGAACGGGAACAGAAAGTGGCTCAGTTCAAAGCCCGCCTGCCCTGGTTTGGTCTAGGCGCTGTCGTTTTGGCTCTTACGATGACTTTGCTGCTTCCTCGTTTCATAGCATCTTTCCCCTCAGGCTGCGCTGCCCTTGGCGGTATTTGGCAAACGACAACAACAGGCGTGAATGCCTGCGTATTCTACCATCCGTAAGTTTCTTAGGGGGTTCGCTGCCATATGACTGAGCCGCAAGCTGGGTGTTATATATGTGTTAGACTCTGTGTTACGCGAATCATCACTTCCTCTATGACTTTGAAATAGCTTACTGAATTGGCTTAATTTTAGTACGTCGGTGGGTGATATTACGATAGTGGGTGTGTGATCTTACGAAAGATGGTGTGTGATCTTACGAAAGCTTGCCGGTGGGTGAAGTTACGAAGTGCCTTGCGTCGGTGTGTGAAATTACGAATAGTGCGAATATGGTGGGTGATATTACGAAACAGGATAGAACGCCTCTCCTCCCCTTGCGACATGCCCAAGGGGATTTCTTTGTGTGCGATATTTTTGACGCCGCGCCCAAGGGCGATATGGCTTCAATGGCGCATCCTATTTTTACCCTCTCGACAAAGCCTGACACCAAAAAGCGTCGCTATGTTGCCGCTGATCGGAAGAGCTACGTTGAGATCAGGCCCAACATGATTGGTCTTGCGACTGTTCATGACCGCGACGTGTTGATCTACTGCATCTCGCAGGTGATGGCGGCTCTAAACGATGGGCAGCAGGTTCACAGAACTCTCCGCTTCAAGGCGTATGATCTTCTTGTAGCCACCAACCGCCCTACCGCCGGGACCGGTTATACGGGCCTCAAAGCCGCGCTGGAGCGCCTTCAAGGCACACAGATTGAAACCAATATCACAACGGGCGGTGTGGAGCAGATCGATGGCTTCAGCCTGATCGACCGTTATCGGATCGTTCGGGAAACCCGCGACGGTCGAATGCTCGATCTCGAAGTCACTCTCTCCGATTGGGTCTTCAACGCCATTGCTGGTGACGATGTGCTGACGCTCAACCGCCGTTATTTCCAGCTCCGCAAACCCTTGGAGCGCCGTCTATATGAGTTGGCCCGCAAGCAATGCGGGACCCAGCCTGAATGGAAGTGCGGTCTGGATAAGCTGAAGGACAGAACCGGATCCACGTCTTCCGATAAGGAATTTCGACGGCTCGTGCGGGCAATCTGCAAGGCCGACGAGGAACACAACCACATGCCGGACTACGCCTTCCGAATGGATGCGGACATCCTCACGGTGAGGCCCAAGCCGGAGTTTCTGGAAAACTACACGCCAAAACCTGAACAGGACGGGCTGACCGGCGGCTACGTCCTGCCCCTGTCCCCAGATACTTTGGAACGCGCAAGAGAGTTGGCCCCAACTTGGGATATACGGGTTCTGGTTGGCGAATGGCGGACCTACGCAGCCAAACAGAAAGAACCACCTAAGAACCCCGACGCTGCGTTCCTCGGGTTTTGTAAGAGCTGGTATAAAAGGCGCGGTCGAGCCTAAACCACATACCCACATTTGTATTTTAGTTGTTTTGTGGGTTCCCACATGCATCAGATTCCACTAGCGTATCTAGATGATTATCTCGTTTCTCAATCAAAAAGGTGGTGTGGGTAAGACAACCCTCTCCATAAACGTTGCCGCACGATTGGCCTCGCAAGGTCAGAAAGTCTTACTGGTAGATGCGGACAAGCAAGGTTCCGCTACGACTTGGGCGAGCTTGCGTGATGAAACCCCGTTTCAAGTCGTTTCAATGGCGAGAGAGAATCTTGCGAAGGATGTTATCCAGTTAGCCGCTGATTTTGATGCAACTGTCATAGACGGCCCTCCTCATGCCGAAGGTATCGCAAGGGCCTGTATTATTGCTTCTGACTTTGTTGCCCTGCCTATAGAACCGTCCGGGCTTTCCACCTGGGCTTCCGACTTAACTGTAAAACAGGTCAAAGAGGCGCAGGATTTTAAAGAAACACTCAAATGTGGGTTTGTGGTTTCCCGCAAAATAGGAAATACGGTTATTGGGCGTGAAATACGCTCCATGGCGGCTGACGCAGGTATCCAGCTTTTGGACGCAGAGGTCGAACAACGTGTGGCATATGCGGAGAGCCTAACAATGGGCAAAACGATATTCGAATGGTCGCCCACCGGGACGGCTGCCAAGGAGATAGTAACTTTAACCGACGAGATTGTTCGACATGTCTAAGAAGACCTTTGCAGCAGCACCGCGGCCTAAGCAGCTCGCACCGGAACAAATAGATGCCTATGTCCATGGCGGGGCAGGGCACGACACAACACCTTCTGCGTCACCGACAGCGGAAAAACTCAAGGGTGGGCCTATGAAGAGGCTCAGCATTGATCTTCCAGAAGACGTGCATCGCCGTTTTAAAGTGGCTTGCGCGGCTTCAGGTCGAAAGATGGCGGTCGAATTGACGGCTTTCATTGAGCGCCACACGGAAGAACTTGAACAGGAAACCAACAAATGATGTTTCCAACAAATGTGGGTATGTGGTTTAATTTGAAAAACTGTCCGCAAAATCAGGGAGATATGGATCGACCTGCACATCAAAGGGCAGGGGACGCATGAACTTCAAAGAATTTGAAACGCCGGAAAAACTCCGGGGCGGCTATTACACTCCACATGATCTTGCGACGTTCTTGGTTCGCTGGATCGAAAAGGCATCCCCTTCTCGTGTCCTAGAACCTAGCTGCGGTGATGGCGTGTTCTTGGATGCTTTGGGATCGCGTAACTTCGCTGCACCTGTCCTCGGCTTTGAACTCGATGGAATCGAAGCAAAGAAGGCCAAGGATCGCGCAGCGTCTGTCGGTCTGTCGGATGTGAACATTCAGGCTTCAGATTTTCTCGGATGGGCGCTCAAGGCGATGGAGACCAAATCTGAACGCTTCGACGCTGTGATAGGCAACCCGCCTTTCATTCGATATCAATATCTGCCGCCACTCTTCCAGGATCGCGCTCAGACCATCTTCGAAAAGTTGGGGTGCAAGTTCACCAAACATACTAATGCTTGGGTATCTTTCATCCTCGCAAGTTTCGAGCTTCTGCGCCCAGGTGGGCGTTTAGCCATGGTTGTGCCCGCCGAAATCATCCATGTGATGCACGCGCAGTCTTTGCGGTCATATCTGGGTGAAAATGCGAGAAGACTAGTCGTCGTAGACCCAGAAGAGCTTTGGTTTGAAGGAACACTTCAGGGCGCTGTGTTGCTAATGGCGGAAAAGAAGCGCCGAAAAAGTGACTATGCCGAAGGTCTCGGCATTTATCCGGTGCGTGGACGAGATTTTTTGAACCTCGATCCAGAAGACGTGTTCAACGGGACGGCCCCGATAAATGGGAAGACCGTTGAAGGGAAGTGGACTCGCGCACTGCTCGCTCCTTCAAGCCGTGATCTCCTAGACGAGTTGATAGAAGCAAAAGTTGCACGTCGTTTTGATGATATTGCCCAAGTCGATGTCGGCATCGTTACGGGTGCAAACAAGTTCTTCTTGGTCCAAGATGAGACTGTTGCTCGCTTCAAGCTTCAAAAATGGGCGCATCCGATGTTCGGTCGGAGCGAACATTGCCCTGGCGTAGTTTATGATGAGGATCAGCACCAAGCTAATGCCGCAACTGGAAAGCCTACAAATTTCATCTGGTTCCAAGACACCAGTGTCGAGAAAACCGCTGCTGGCCGCAGGTATATTCAGCAAGGCGAAGATGAAAACCTTCACACACGGTACAAGTGCCGTATTCGAAAGGTGTGGTATTCCGTCCCGTCCGTCTACTCAACAGAAGTGGGAATGCTAAAAAGAAGCCATGACACGCCGCGTCTAATACTCAATAAAATAGGGGCATATACAACAGATACGGCTTATCGAATTCGCTCAAAAGAGGGAACGGCAGATCAGCTTGTATACGGGTTCTTAAATGGCCTAACAGCCCTAAGCGCAGAGCTGGAGGGCAGGCACTATGGTGGCGGTGTTCTTGAGCTTGTCCCTTCTGAAATCGAAAAGCTGCTTTTGCCACCACCTTCAAAAGTAAAACCTCGTGTTGAAGAATTGGATAAGGCTGTTCGGACTATGCCGATGGATGCGGTATTATCACTTCAGACCAAACGAGTTTTGGGTGATATGGGCTTATCTAAGAAAGATCAAAATGAGCTGCTTTCCGGGTGGAACCGCCTTCGAAACAGGCGACACCGAGTGTCGTCCGAAGCTGCTTAATCAATCTCGATAACGAACAATCCAGGCTGCTTGTCATCACGATAGAGAAACATCGTTCGATCAAGCAAATCTTCCAATGCAACCAACGGCTTCACGTCGCCCCAATGCAGTTGGGTTAAGCTGTTGTGTTGCTCATATGCCGGACTGTCGGTTCGGCTGTCGTGTGTAAGTGACATTTCAAAGACGCCGTAGTTTACATCTTTAATTACTATACGGAATTTTGCTTTTGCTCGTTCAAGGTGCTCTTTTCCAACCGCATCATCATGTTTCCATTCCAGCGCTCCGAACACGTCTTCGCGGAAGTAATGCCTCTGATCGATATCTGGAGTCTGTCCCTTGGTGAAGAACATAGAGCCAGTGGGGTTTGTCCCTGCCGCCGTTGGAATATTTAGCGGTCTGCGTGTCAGGGAATTACTTTCCCAAACCAACTCCAGATGATCTGAAACTGGCGCACCAGAAACTGGAGCTTCCACCGCAGCTTGGGCCTGAGCTTCTTCAGGCTGACCACCTGGAGCCGCTGGCTCAACATGCCCTCCGATCGGAGCGACAGCTGTAAACTTCAGCTTCTTTTTCTCCAGCTTCATCTGAGGCACTGCGTCGAGCTTACGGTCACCAGATGATTTACTTGGCGACGGAGCAGGCTTCACGCTCTCATCAGTCAATCGACCGGCCATTAATAGCGATTGGACCTGCTCCAATGTAGTGACTTCCACAACATGAGCAGGGAAGTCAGCGATCATGGCATCAATCTTGCCTTCCAAGTCCGCAACCAAGGCGGCTTCATCGGCCAATCCCAAATCAGCGACAACTTTGAGGCTGGCTTCAATATTTGAGTTAAGACCACCCACGGTCAAATTAGCACTGCCAAGAACAAGCCGCGCTTCCTGATCACTTCTGCCCAGATAGATTTTGGGGTGAAACACGACCCCTCTAGAACCTGTATCAACAGCGTATGTTTTGCAGCCACATTCGACACACGCGAGTAAGCCTTGGGCGGAAGTAATGCCATTTCGTATCCCAGCCAAAATGACTGTCTTATCCGCGATGGGTTTAAGAATATCGCTGAGAAGCCCAAAGCCTCGCTCAGTCAGAAACGCGACACTAATCACAATCCTGGAAACGTTCTCAACGGAGATAGCATCCCGGATTTCGTCGAGATGACTATCTCCAGTTATGCCCTGTAAAATGAATTTTTTTGTCATTGCGCCCACTCGATTCGACTCCCGTATCTTACAGGGGCAAGCGCAGGAGTCCCACCGAACCGGAGAGGCCAAACTCCGTTCATGGGCAATTTCAATATCTTATGGTGTTAACCTCAAAGTCAGCGGATCAAGCGCGACGCACTGTCCGCTCACTGACTTTGAACAACCGCGCAATCTCAGGGACAGCACGATGTTCCTGGTCTCTCATGTGTCGTACTTCGTCTTTCTGCGCGGCTGTAAGGGCAGGGGGCCTACCGCCGATCCGCCCGCGTTTACGAGCCGATGCCAGCCCTTCTTTAGTTCTTTCAGAAATCCGCTCTCGCTCGAACTGGGCGATGGACGCGAAGACATGAAACACCAGACGACCTGCCGGCGTCGTGGTGTCGATGTCCTCGGCCAGAGACCTAAAGCCGGCACCGTGCTCGCGGATCGTCTCGACAATCTCCAGAAGATCTTTCAGCGACCGGGCCAGGCGGTCGTATTTGGTGACGGTCACCACATCGCCGTCGCGGAGCTGCTCCAGCATACGGTCCAGCTCGGGCCTTTCCCGCTTCGATCCGCTGATCTTGTCAGCGAACAGCTTGTCAGCTCCCGCCGCTGTCAGCGCGTCGGTCTGGGCATCAAGGCTTTGGTCGTCAGTGCTGACGCGGGCATATCCAACAATCATGCCTCACTGTGACAAAAACCTGCCAAAACCGCAAAGGTTTTGCCGTAGGTTTTTGTCCAGCCTAAGCGGTTGATCTGGCGTCGGGCAGGGCAGGGCGGCACAAACGACCGTTTTTGCTTGACGTATCCTGACTAGCCCGGCCCTGGCCTTATACTTAGAAGTCAGAGAATATGAGGTGAAAACTACTACGAAACTGCTTAATCAATCTGTTCTGACGAGCATCTTCTCACTTCCAGCACATGCTTCAACAGCAGTGTTATAGACTTGCGGTGTAGTGGCAGGAGCGCCGAACGCGCCAAGTGTAACAAAGTGGATTGTCTCATCTGTCGTAACCAACTCAAGCATGTAGCTATTCGAGCCTTCATCTCTCCCCATCTGCGCTTTCCAGCCAGTGAACGCACCAGGCATATGATTTAGGCCCCAAGTATAGTGTTGAATCGACTCATGACGGGATTGGTAAAAACCAGCCATTGACCCATCTGAACCCATTACTGTTTGCACCTGCGCCTGATTTAAAGAGGTTACGGGCACACAATTCTTGAGTAATCTCATACGAGACACAAACTCCGGGTGCTGAATCTGGATAACAGGATAGAACTGGACTGCGAAATCATGGAATTCGCAGTTCTTATATGTTGCCCATCCACATTGAGAAGCAGACCCCGCCGTTTGAACCCAGTTGGAAATCTGCGCGAACGGCATCTCAAAGTAAGCCGTTGGCGTCAAAGTTGGTATTGAACTTCCAGCATTCGTTGCAACTGTAATTCCTTCCGGATTCAGCCGGTTATAGGTAAGATACTCCTCACGAATTTCGCTCACTATCTCTGACAGATCGTCCCGAAGATTTTCTAATTCACCTCGGCCACCTTCTAAAAATACGCTATCAGGCTTCGAATCCAGTAGACGCTGAGCCTGATCGTGTCTCGCATTAGCTATGACAAGCCGCTCAAAATGCACACGCCTTGCTCGCTGAATCTGATCATAAAAGTCAGCCAGTTCAGTATAATTCCCTGCGGTAGTAAACACAATTTCTGGCATATTTTTTACATCTGTGGTGTTGAACCGTAGTAGCCTTGCGTTATCCGCAGTTACTCCCTGCAAGGCTTCTGCCATAGCTGCCTTGATCTCGCCGACATTTCCTGTGCCCGCTTCAAGCAATGAGCTTAGTGCGTCCGTGTTTTCGCTTCCGCCAACACGACGATACGTCATCTGTACCGAAACAGAACTATCGGCGCTTTGCGCAGACTGAACGATATTGGCACTAGCTTCGCCTGAAGACCAAGCTGCTCTGACCGCTGCTTCCAATTTAGTCATGTTTGATTTGCTCGAAGCCGTAAAGCTATAAAATAGTGAGACCGAAGCACCAGATACGGTTTCGGCAACAACCCCGCTGCCTGCTGATTGCCGCCAAAGGTGCAAAAGATCGCCTTCAATCGCTCGATCAAGATACTGCTTGCCCAAAGTACTAAGTTGGAGGGTGCCTTCCATTTTTCGCGGCTTAAACTCCCTAGATGCCGTAATTGAAACGACAATTCTGTTCTCAGAGCGGCTACTGATTTCGTCATAGTTCAAAGACGCAGAGGCGCTGGACAGACCAAATTCAGCCTCGGCACTGGCATCAATGCTTAGTGCGTTCGCGTAGTCGCTAAAGCTACTAATTTCATTGTAGCTAAACTCAACGCCCGACAGCCCAGGTTCTTGCGAAGTCGACCTGTTGGTCCACTCAAAAAAATTGTTCCCATTCAGGTTTTCACTTGGACGCATTTCATCATAGGGATGACCCAACGTGACCGAGCTATTTGGATGATAAAAATAAGTTTCGGCAAAAACCGGCATACTGCCAACAGATACACCGACAACCGTCAAAAGGAATTTCAACATACTTTTCTCTCCTAGAATGCGAAAATATAAATATTAACGTTTGCATATAGATTCTAATATGAAAACACAGCGACCCACATCACCAACGACCGAACCCCGACCTCTCCGGGACCTCTTCAATCATCCGGTCATCTGTAATTGTTAGTATGATAAGAGCTTCTCCATCACCCGTCTTTTTAGATTGTTCAAGAATTTCATACTGCCTAGCCTCTGTACGATCAAACCAAGCGTCTGCTCCAATGATTTGAGGAAGCCTGTCGCCTACAGATTGTCCAAACACCACGTCGAATGCGGTAGTCTCTGCATCCATTTCGCTCTGGGGAAACCACCTATCGTGAAACATTGGCGCCTGTGTGAACCATTTTCGCCCCTGCCTAGTGTGACAGATCAACATACATGGCCAAATGTCGGCTTCAACTAGGCGAATTGCGGTAGCCGACAGGCTCGTATCAAACTCAGCGGCAAACTGTTCAATCACATTGAAGGTCAGCTTCCGATGATCACGCGCCCGAGGCTTTATCAGGTAGTGCGGCATCAAGAGTGAAGCTGCGTATCCATTGGCTTTACGTTCTGCGAGTTGCTTATGCTTCGGCTGGTATTCCTCAACACGACACTGGAGCTTTTTCCCGCGATGATAATGCCAATGCCCTAGTTCATGTGCGATTGAGAACCGCTTACGGCGATGCCCTCGGCTTCGATCTACAGAGATGATGGCAGTATCACGAAATCCAAGAATGTCGGCTTCACACCCGTGTAGATTACAATATCTAACTTCGGCACCCTGATCGAACGCGATGTCCTCCAAGTCAATTTCCTTGGGGTCCGTAACGCCGAGCGACTTCAAAAGCCGCTCGGCTGGATCAATAACCTTCATCAGTTATCGCCCTGCTCTGGATCAATCACGCCAAGACGGATCAGATCATTGTATTTGCGCAGAACTTCTTCATCAGTCAGATCGCTCTCGGTCTCATTGCGCGCAGCCATGGAAAGGCCTTCCTGGCTGAGCGCCTGCTTCAATGCACGGCGGGCAGTAGATATATCCACCACCTCCGCGACAACCCGCGCCGTCCGCGCAGCTTTACGTCCCGCCTTTGCGGCTTTCATCCGTTCCTTCCGCGCTTGGATAACCGTCTCTTCGAACTGCGCCCGCATACGGTCACTGATCTCAGCAGCATCACCGCCAGCTTCACCGACTTCATTGAGAATATCGTCATCAGTAGCCGCAATGAGGTCGTCGAAGAGCGCATCAGCTAGTGAAACCAGCTGCCTCCGTTCGTCGCTTCTCTTGTCGGTCATAGTGTGAACCCATTTTCGATGGCGCTGTTTATCTTGCGCCGAACGTATCGGCGCTTGGTGTTGAACCCGGTCTGATCCAGTCCAGTTATCTCGCGCAGCTCAGCCCCCTCTGTGCCGCTCAACATGCCCAGGACAATGAATTGCGCTGCATCATCGCCATCAAAAAGTTCCAGCAGGCGATTTTCAGTATCTCTGTTATGTTCATTTGAAATCATCCTCTCTTCGGCAGTTGGACCCGGTTCCTTAGGGGTTATGGCATCCAAGTTTTCGATTGTTTCATCATGTACCGACACCTCGTCACGTAGGTTTTCTACCTTGTGAAGCTCATCATGAGCGATGCTGCGGATCGCCTCTGCAACAAATCTGACCACGCTAATCTTGCGTGGGCACTTCCGTGATCCGGCAATCGCCCTGCAAAGTGCTTCCTGGACCAATTCCTCCGGTTCCACGGGATAGATCGCGTAGAGCTGAGCAACCGATCTAAGACGCAGCCAATCAGAGTTGGTGAAAGCAGCTATGCCTTCTTCCAGATCATCTCGGGTCAGCACTGCGGCTGGCTCCATGTCGTTCATGCGCTCAAAACCTCTTCTCGCAACTCCATGCTGAAAAAAATTGTGCCCTCGGACAAATCTGTGTCCGAACCCCTAGAATTTCTCCGCATAGGTGAATGAGGCCAGAAATCTGACTGGCAGAAAATATTGGAAGAACAAAATGATATACGCAATTAACTATGACCTGAAGCAACCAGGTCAAAACTACGATGAGTTGCACGAAGCAATCAAGAGTTGTGGTGCTTGGTGGCACTACCTGGACAGCACATGGCTGGTGGATACCAGCCTGACAGCCCAGGGCGTCTGGAACAAACTCTCACCACACACCGACAAGAACGACAACATCCTGATCATTGGCATCAGCCGCGACTATGCTGGTTGGCTGCCCCAAAAAGCGTGGGACTGGATCAATGCCCGCACAACGAAAATGGCTGCATAGGAAAGGAAAACAAATGTCAGGCAAAAACCAATATGTCGTGAAAAACGGCGATGGCTGGGGCGTTCGCGGTGAAGGCAACGAACGTCTCACAAAGAGCTTCGAAACTCAGCGCGAGGCAATTGGCTACGGACGCGACATCGCCCGCAATCAAAGTGCGGAACTCCGCATCCAAGGCGAGAACGGTCAGTTTCGTGAAGCTTGGAGCTACGGCAACGACCCTCACCCACCGAAAGGCTAAACAATGATCAAGATGAAGTATAAAGGTCGAACGTTTACTAACGGGCGCTCTCTGGCCAATGCGATGACCCGCGACATGAATCAACAGGTCGAGCGCACAGTGCGACAAGCGGCGGCTTCGTCTGGTGTTCGTGTTCGCAAGACTCGCAAAGGTTTCGAAGTTGAAGGCGATGCTGATCACATGGATCGTTTTCACAAGCGGCTTGGAAAGTGACGGTGGCGCTCAGACCAAACTCTCTCGGCGGCGTGATTTCCGAGCAAATCACGCCGTTTCATCAAATGAATTAGTCTCGATGTGATCTGACACCGCCCCCTTCCCAGCGAGCTGGAATGGGGACGGCGCATCTCTTGAGTGAGATGATGGTTGTCCGTTTTGATGGTGGTGCGAACCAAACCATCAAACGAGGAAACCACAATGTTGAATTCTACCGACAAGATCATCAAACACAAAACCGGCCTGCTGAACCTGGCCGAAGAACTGGGCAACGTGTCGAAGGCTTGCCAAGTTATGGGCATGTCGCGTGACACGTTCTATCGCTACAAATCAGCAGTCGATGAAGGCGGCGTCGAGGCGCTGTTCGAGCGAACGCGGCGCAAACCCAATCTGGCCAATCGCGTTGACGAGGCTGTTGAGCAGGCGGTCATCAAATCCGCCACCGATTTCCCGGCGTACGGTCAGGCCCGTACCTCGAACGAGTTGCGCAAACTGGGTGTCTTTGTCTCGCCCTCCGGTGCCCGGTCGATCTGGCTGCGGCATGATCTGGCGAACTTCAAGACGCGCCTCAAAGCACTGGAAGCCAAAGCTGCCGAAGACGGCGGCATCCTGACCGAGGCGCAGGTCCAGGCGCTTGAAAAGAAGAAGCTGGACGATGAAGCCTGCGGCGAGATCGAGACGGCCCACCCTGGGTATCTGGGCTCACAGGACACGTTCTATGTGGGCACTCTCAAGGGAGTCGGGCGGGTCTATCAGCAGACCTATGTGGACACCTATTGTAAGGTCGCGCATGCCAAGCTTTATACCACCAAGACGCCGATCACTGCCGCTGATCTGCTCAACGACCGAGTGCTGCCCTTCCATGAAGAACACGACCTGCCGGTGCTGCGGATCATGACCGACCGGGGCACGGAATATTGCGGGCGCGTCGACAAACACGACTTCCAGCTCTTCTTGGCAATCAACGATATCGACCACACCAAAACCAAGGTGAAATCACCACAGACGAACGGTATCTGCGAGCGGTTCCACAAGACGATCCTGCAAGAGTTCTATCAGGTCGCGTTCCGCAAGAAGCTCTATGACAGCATCGACGCGCTGCAGGCCGATCTGGATGAATGGCTGCACCATTACAACCACGAGCGCACGCATCAGGGTAAAATGTGTTGTGGCAGAACACCCATCGAAACTATGATCGACGGGAAAGAAATCTGGCAGGAAAAGTTCGTGAACTGAACTTCAACTGACAGATGCCGCCAGAAAAACGGCCAACTGTCAGATCACATCTGAACCACTACACATCAAACAAGATGACACGCACTCCTTCCGCACTATCCGGGTCATTAACCAGCACAAACGGCATATCCACCCCCTTCTTCTCATAAAGGCAGCGATATTTTATCTGGCCGTCGAACGGATCGCGCACCTGATCATAGCGGGAACTGTGCCCGACTCCCTTCTCGATCCAGGCTTCGACGCCCGCTCGGGTCACAAGGGACAGCGGTTCACCGTCCAGCAGGATCGTCTCGCCAACATTCATCACTTCATTCATCTTCAATCTCCAATGCTTGTTTTTAACTTGAGTCAGTGACTAAGGCCACGATCAACCTCCCTGTCGATCTCCTTCTCGCTCTCGATCTCCCGGTCCTTCTGCGGTTCATCCTCCAGCTCCAGCCGCTCGCGGGGCTTATTAATTACATCATCCAGACGCTCGCGGATCGATGGCTTCTCACCATCTTCTGCGCCCGCGTCCCGCTCGGCCTCACGATCCCTGTCCAATACCTCACGCAACCGCTCCTGCGCACTGCGCTTCGGCTCTTCGTCACTCTGCCCACCGCGCTCCTGCCCGTCCTGATCTAGACTGTCCCGCCCGGTGATCTGCGCCAACCGCTCCCTAATGTCGTCAGACGGGCGCGCGCCGCGCCCCTTCGATGTAGCAGCTCTAAGCGCCGCCAGACCGGCGGACACACGCCCCTGCCCCGCCTCGCGCTCGGCCCCATAAGTCTCCCGCGCAATGTCCAGCCGCTCGCGCATTTCGCGGAAGGCGGCACGGGCTTGGCGGGCGGCATGGACCACGGCCCCGCGTTCCGTAACCGGCACATATTCCCGGCCCTCGCGCTCGGCTGCGGCCTTCTCGCGCCGCTCCATGGAATTGGCGGCTGGCCCCAGTTTCAGCTCCGGATCGCGGTCCAGCTCGTCGGCGGATAGCGTGTCGCCACGTTCCTGTGCCGCCTCGCGCTGCTTCTCAAGCGACCGGTGATCGACACGCTCGACCTCACCGACACGCTCAAGAGCGCGGTTCTGCAACACAGCCCAGACGCCGCGCATCTGCTCGATCTCGACCCCGCCGGTCCTGGCGGAATCGAGAACCCGTGTCTTGGCCGTGAACCCTTCCGGTTCAAGTTTGCGGGTGGATGTCAGAACGTGAGCATGATGGTTGCGCTGATCGCCCTCACGATGCGGCGCGTGGATCGCCACATCAACGGCCACGCCATAGCGGCTGACCAGCTCCTCGGCAAACGCGCGGGTGATCTGGGACCGGTCCTCGGCGTTGATCTCGGACGGCAGGGCCAGCTCCCACTCGCGGGCGGTGACGGAGTTACGGCGGGTCTCGCTGGCCTCGGCTTCGTTCCAGAGCCTGGACCGATCCGTGGCCCAGTCGGGCGCATTCTCGGGGGCGACGATGAACGTCTCCTCGATGCCCTGCTTGCGGGTGTAGTCATGGACACGCCCCTCGCGCTGGCACTCGATGCGCTCGCCTGCGCGGTAGGCTCCCGCCGCCGTCGCGGTGCGTCCGGCAGACCGTTTGATCGTCTTTACGGAG
>NZ_CANNGP010000059.1 GCF_947504105.1 uncultured Tateyamaria sp. | reverse complement strand
ATCAGACATGTTCACCGCTTTTTGCAGCCGTGAAACACGCCCCGCAGCGGAAATCAATGGGTCCTGAGCCTAGGGGGCCACGCGTATCAGACAACTGAAAAGCCGCCATTGGAACGAACGCAGCGAAAGCTCACTTTGTCCCGCCACTTGCGGCTTCGCACCGTGAATAAATGGCGCATGCACAGTACCGACCGCCCCCTAAGGCAGCACAACCCAGACCATGATCAGATAGGTCCATTGGTGCAGCGCCTGATCCAGCCCGAAGGCCCGCCAGAAGCCGCCCTGATCGGGCCCGTGGCCTGTATGTTCGGACCAGCGCCCCTTGCCCCAGTCGATGTGGAAATGCACGGCCCATTCGACCAGCGCCACGATCAGCGCCATGGCCACGGGCACGCCGACCAGCACCATCGCCACCAGAGACCCCACCCCATGCAGCCCGGCATGTTGCAACCGCCCCACGTGCAGGTAGCGCCCGCGGTTCGCCAGCATCCTTGGCGTTTGCATGTAGAAGTCAGCAAACAGGTGCTTTGCCTGCAGCAGGAACAGCAGAACCAAAGCAAAGATAACAGGGTCGGTCAAAGGGTGCCTTTCGCGTTTCCTCTGCGTTTACCCTAGGCTGCCATACGTTTTGTCGCAATCCATGCCGGACCGTATGCTGACGTGCCATTGATTTCCCGTGATCCCCGTTGTTAGGCTGACGGCGGGCGTAATTCCCGCCCCTTCAGGACGTGGACAGGCATCATAGAACGCTCCCTCTTTGGATTTATTTGGAAGTACTCGAAACGCGATCAGTTGATCCTGCTGGTGGTGACGCTGACACTGTTTCCGCTTCTGTACCTGACGCTGGAGCTGCCAAAGCAGATCATCAACGATGCGATCGGCTCGGGTTCTCCGACCATTTCGGCCTATGGCTACGAGTTCGATCAGATCACCTATCTGATGATACTGTGCGGCGGCTTTCTGGTGGCCGTCCTATGTCATGGCCTGCTGAAGATGCGCATCAACACGATGAAGGGTGTGCTGGCCGAGCGCCTGCTGCGCCGCCTGCGCTATACTCTGATCGCCCGCATCTTGCGCTTTCCACAGCCCTATTTCGAGCGCACCAGCCAGGGCGAGTTGGTCAGCATGGTCACGGCCGAAAGTGAACCCATGGGCGGGCTGATGGGCGACGCCATTGCGCAGCCGGTACTGCAGGCCGGGCAGATGCTGACGATCCTTGGTTTTCTGTTCTTCCAGTCCATTGCATTCGGCTTTGCCGCCATTGCATTGATTCCACTGCAGGCGTGGCTGATCCCCAAGCTGCAACGTCAGATCAACCTGCTGAACAAGAAGCGTGTGATACAGGTGCGTGCGCTGGCCGCCGAAATCGGTGAAGGCGCGGCGGGCGCAGGCACGTTGCGCGTCAATGGCGGCTGGCGTTTTCGCATGGCGATGATCGGGAACCGGCTGGGCAATCTTTTTGCCATCCGGTTCGAGATCTACCAGAAGAAATTCTTCATGAAGTTCCTCAACAACTTCATCACGCAGCTGACCCCGTTCTTCTTCTTTTCCATTGGTGGCTATCTGGTCATTCAGGGCGACGTGACCATCGGCGCGCTGGTGGCGGCCCTTGCTGCCTACAAGGACCTGTCCAGCCCGTGGAAAGAGCTGCTGGCTTACTACAACCAGGTCGCCGACATGTCGCTGCGGTGGGAGACGATCACCGAACGCTTTGCACCTGCGGGCATGATCGACGACAGTCTGTTCTATGGCCCGGCGCCGGAAACGCCCCGGCTGACCGGGGACATCGTTCTGGATCAGGTCACCGTCAGCGATGGCGACGGCAATGCAGTGTTGGAAGACATCTCACTGGCTGTCCCCGCGGGCAGCAGCCTTGCCATCACCGCCCCCAATGATGAGGATCGGCGCGCCTTGGCCGAGGTGCTGACGCGTGAAACGCTGCCAACCAGTGGGACGGTGACAGTGTCCGGCCATGACATTCGGTCGCTGCATCAGACCGTGATTGCCAAACGCGTCGGTCATGCCAATTCGCGCCCCATCATGTTCCAGGGCAGCTATGGTCAGAACGTGATGATGCCGATGCGCCTTTGCCCCACAACCGCAGCCGAAGAGACCGAATTCAAGCGCGAAGCTATCCGGGCGGGCAACACGCCGGACATGGTGGATGGCAAATGGCTGGACCCCACCATTGCGGGTGTTCCAGACAAGGACGCGCTGCGGGCGTGGTGGTACACCGTCATTGACAGCAGCGGGTCAGGAGATGCGCTGACCCGCCGGACGATGGATCAGACCTTTGACGAAAAGGCACACCCGCAACTTGCGCAGGCCCTGATCGACCTGCGCCCCAAAGTGGCTGCCGCCGTGGCCGAGGCGGGGCTTGATCGCTATGTTCACGCCTTCGATCCCGACACGTACAACCCGGCCCTGCCCGTTGCCGAGAACGTGCTGTTTGCCACCCCGCGTGAGGTCATTGGCCCCGAGATGATCGAGGCAGAGGTTGAATTCCTGCAGTTGCTGCATGATCTGTCGCTGGCCTCGAACCTTGAAATGATGGCCCGCAATATCCTTGAGATCCTGCGCCAGACCTTTGGCCCCAACGGCACGGATCACCCGCTGTTCCGCAAGCTGGGCCTAGAGGTCGATATCTATGAGGCCGCCCTTGAACTGGTTGATCGGAAGCCCGCCGGGTCTGATATCACGGACAAGGAACTGGCGCTGCTGTTGAGTATCCCCACCAATATCACGGCCGAACAGGTTGCCGCGGCCTTTCCCGACGATGTGCGCGCACGGGTGCTGAACATGCGGACCGAACATGGCGCGACCTTGCGCAAGCAGATGCATGAAATCTTTGTCCCGATCCAGCCCGATGCCCATGTGCATGGGTTGTCGGTTCTGGAAAATGCGCTTTATGGCAAGGTGTCCGACAGTGCCGGTGCACGGGCCGATGACCTGCGCCGCATTGTGGTCAAGGCGCTGACCGAGGCGGGTGTGAACCAGCTGGTGCTGGAACTGGTCTTTGACGTGCCGATTGCCCTGGGTGGTGCCAACCTGCCTGCCCTCTTTGCCGAGCCGTTGTCGATCAGCCGCGCCACGATCAAGCGGCCCGATATCCTGATCCTGGATGAGCCAATGGCCAGCTATGGAGAGGAAACGCGCGCCGCGCTGTTCCGCAACCTGCGCAACCTATTGCCCGAAGCGACCCTGGTCTTTCTGGGAGCAGCGTTCGAGGAAGAAGACGCGTTCGACGCGCATGTCGAGATCGTGCAAGGCCGGTTGCAGGGCACGGAAGGTGAGCGGGTCGAAGCCGGTACCGATGCCAGTGCAGACCTTGCACGCAAGGTCGATGCGTTACGTCAGGCCCCGATGTTTTCGAGCCTCAAGCGCAAGCAGCTGCGCCTGATGGCCTTTGGGGCGCGATGGTACACGGCGCATCCAGGGGAATACGTGTTCCACAAGAATGACGATCCGACCGACGGTGCGTACATGGTCATCGAGGGCGAGGCCGATCTGTTGCTGCCACAGGATGGGACCGATGACACGTTGATTGCCACCGTGGGCGCTGGTGCCCTCGTGGGCGAATTGGGCCTGATCCGCAGCGAACCCCGCGCGCTGGATATGCGCGCCAAGAGCGAACTGACCTGCCTGCGCATCGGCGAAGAAGAGTTCATTGCCGTGGTGGAAAACGATGCAGCCACCGCCTTCCGCCTGTTGCAGGTTGTTGCCGGTTACGTCAAAACCTGACCGCGTTTGCGATCAATGCGCTGGAACCTTCTGCGCAGATTTGGCATGCACGTAGCATAGGCCGCGCACAGCGCGCGGTGGAGTGCTGCGATGTATCGGAAAACCTGTCGGTTTCTGGCAGTCTGCGGGGCCAGCCTTGGCCTGTCGGTTCCTTCATGGGCGCTGGATGTGGTCGTACGTGCACCCGATGCACTGACAGACGACTTGCGGGCCGCATCCCTGACCGCAGGATTGCTGGACGAAGAAGGCAGCGCGCGCTCCATCGATGTGATCAGCGCCGCACAAGCTGACTATGCCCGCCTGATCGCCCTTCTGTATGACAAGGGGTATTTTGGCCCCACCATTTCAATCACCGTTGACGGACAAGAGGCAGCTGGCCTGTCGCCGGTGTCAGCCCCGCAAAGCGTTGATACCGTGATCATGACCGTGGACCCGGGCCGGGTGTTCACCTTCGGCACGGTCAACGTGCGCCCGCTCGCGCCTGGCACAGCCCCCGCCCCACAAGTACAACGCGGGCAGACGGCCAGCGTGTCCGCCCTGCGCGATGCGACCGGTGCTGGCATCGACGGGTGGCGGCACGAGGGCCATGCCAAGGCCGCCGTCGAGAGCCAGCAGATCACAGCCAACCATCCCGCGAGACAATTGGATGCGGATGTCCGGCTGGACCCCGGTCCGCGTCTGCGGCTGGGGCGCCTGACCCTTGAGGGCGAAAGCGCCGTACGCGAAAAGCGCATCCGCGAGATCGCGGGCTGGCCCAGCGGCGAAGTGTTTGATCCCGACACGCTCGACAAAGTCGAAACCCGGCTGCGCCGCACGGGCACCTTTGCCTCGGCCACGTTGGCCGAAGCGGAGACGGCCAACCCTGACGGCACACTGGATGTCACAGGGCAGATCACCGACCAACTGCCCCGCCGCTACAGCTTTGGTGCAGAATACGGCACGCTGGATGGTCTGAGCGTCAGCGCGCTCTGGTTGCACCGCAACATCTTTGGCGGAGCCGAGCGTTTGCAGATCGAGGGCGAGGTTTCGGGTGTCGGCGGCGACACTGACGGCATCGACTTCCGGCTTGGGGCGCAACTGTCCCGCCCGGCCACATGGCGCACCGATCTTGAGGCTGTATTGCTTGCTGAAATTGAACAGCGCGATGACCCAAACCTGTTCGCCCGCACCGCACGGCTTGAGTTCAGCACGGTTTATTTCGCCAGTGAAGACCGCGAATACAGCTACGGCATCGGCCTTCAGCGGGCCGAGACACGCGATGATCTAGGCGAACGGGACTATACGATCCTCACTTTCCCCTTCAGGGCCAAGTTCGATCGGCGCGATGATCCCCTGAACCCGACCGGTGGCTACTATGCCGAAGCGTCAGTGCGCCCCTTCCTGAACATCGAAGGCACCAGCGAAGGGGTGCTGTCCACCATCGACGTGCGCACTTACCGCAAGCTTGGCGACCGCGTGGTTCTGGCCGTGCGCGGGCTGTTGGGATCGGTTGCAGGGCCGTCGATCGAGGAAGCGCCCGCCGACTTCTTGTTCTTCTCTGGTAGCAGTGGCACGGTGCGGGGGCAGGACTACCAGTCCCTTGGTGTCGACCTGAGCCCGGGCGTGACCATTGGTGGCCGATCCTTTGCCGGGATATCGGGTGAAATGCGCATCAAGACGGGCGAGAAGTTTTCAGTCGTGGGCTTCTATGACGCGGGCTATGTCGGGCCCGAAAGCTTCATCGACGGGTCGGGGGAATGGCACACGGGGTTCGGCGCGGGCATTCGCTATGACACGGGCATCGGCCCCATACGACTGGACGTGGCGTTGCCGGGTTCGGGTCCGGGCGACAGTTCCGGGCTTGAGTTCTATATCGGCATCGGGCAGGCATTCTGATGCGGTATCTGGCCCTTTTCCTGACCATAACCCTGATCTGGCCGATGGCAGCGCTTGCACAGGACGATAGCGAAGATCGCGGTTTTCTGGTTGGTCTTTTGGAACGGAGCCTCGGCGGCGACGGGCGTACCGTGCGCATCGACGGGTTTGCAGGCGCGCTGAGCAGCCGGGCCACGATCGACCGCATCACGATTGCCGACAACGAGGGCATCTGGCTGACGCTGGAAGACGTCGTCATGCAGTGGAACCGCCGCGCCCTGTTCCGCGCCGCCATCGATATTCAGGAACTGCGCGCGGGCCGCATCGACCTGCCCCGCCTGCCCATCGCCACACCAAGCGACCTGCCAGCGCCCGAAGCGGCCCCCTTTACCCTGCCAGACCTACCCGCATCGATCAGCATCGCGCAGCTTGATCTGGCCGAGGTTGTGCTGGGTGCCCCGGTGCTGGGGGAAGAGGCCACATTGTCCGTTTCGGGTGCCGCGGCTTTGGCGGATGGAGCCGGCAACACACGTATCACCGCGACCCGCACCGATGTTGACCGCGGGGTGTTCGATGTCACGGCGGCCTATGCCAATGACACCCGCGACCTGTCCCTTGATCTGGCGTTGGAGGAGGGCGCAGGCGGTCTGGTTTCAGGGGTGCTGAACATTCCCGACCGTCCCAGCGTTGACCTGACCGTCGCGGGCGCAGGCACGCTCAATGATTTCAACGCGACCCTGGATCTGCGCACGGATGACACGCAGCGCCTGGCGGGCACGCTGGCCCTGCAAGGTGAAGCGGATGGACCGATGTCCTTTGAAGCGGCGTTGGATGGAGATGTGTCCGCCCTGTTCCTGCAGCAATACCGCGCGTTTTTCGGAACCGAGGTGGCGCTGACCGCGCGCGGCAGCCGCGATACGGACGGCGCTTTGACATTGGACGCCTTTGCATTGGACACCCGTGCCCTACAAGTGGCTGGTCGCGCCAATTTGAACAGCGATGCATGGCCGACCTTGCTGGATATCGAAGGCACGCTTGCAGACCCCGATGGGACAACTGTGCGACTGCCCAGTGACACGCGCATCGCACGCGCGTCTATCGCCATCGATTTCGATGCTGATCAAAGTGATGCCCTGGTCGCACGGATCAACGCGGCAGGCGTTGAACAGACAGATGCAACCGTGGACGAGATGGCGCTGCGCTTCGACGGGACACTAAGCGGAGCGGTTGGTGCAATCGGAGCACTGTCAGGCCGCGTGAATGTCGACGCAAGTGGAGTGGACCTGAGCGATCCAGCCCTGTCGCGCGCTGTCGGCTCTGCCCTGTCTGGTGGGTTCGATATCGCTTATGCCGATGACGCTCCGCTGGTCCTGACGGACCTGTCGCTGGCCAGTGCCGCATGGGCGCTGAGCGGGCAGGCGCAGGTCAACGGGTTCGACAAGGGGTTCGAGACGCAGTTCGACACCGCGCTTGTGACACAAGACCTGTCAGCCTTTGCAGGCCTGGCCGGGTTGGAGCTGTCGGGGGCGGGCGATCTGTCACTGTCGGGGACGGCAGCCCTTGGCGGCTTTTTCGATGTCGAGGTGCGCGGCCAGACGCGTGAGTTGGCCCTTGGTGTCGCGCAGGCCGATACGTTGCTTGCTGGGCAGACGGACCTTGTGCTTGCCGCCCGCCGCGACACCACGGGAACATTCGTTGACCGGCTGATACTGGAAAACCCGGCCCTTGAGCTGACCGCATCGGCTGATCTGCGCACCGGCGGGTCGGTCGCGCGGTTCAATGCCGCCCTCGCGGATATTGGCCAACTGACCGAGGCGGTCGAGGGCCCGCTGACCGTGGACGGAACGGCCACTCAGAGCGGCGAGGTCTGGGACATCGCTGCGGGTCTGACCGGACCGCTGGGCAGCACGGCCACGGGCACCGCGCGCGTCGCACCTGATGGCACCGAAGTCGCGCTTGAAGCGGTGGTGGGGGATCTGTCACCCATCGTCCCGCAGATCGACGGTGGCGTGCAACTGACCGCCACCGCCGAACAGGTGGACGGTGCCTGGCAGTTCGGCAGCACCATCGACGGTCCGGCAGAAACCCGAGCCGAGGTTACCGGCGCGTTCGATGGCACAGACCTGACCGCGCGCTATGATGTGGCCGTGCCAACGATCAGTGCCTTTGCCCCCGGTGTCCCCGGCGCAGCCACATTGAACGGAGATGTGGCCCAAACGGCAGATGGATGGGCCTTTGATGCGCAGGTGACAGGGCCATATGATAGCGCGGGCACGGTTTCGGGCACCTATACAGCATCGCTGGACACGGATTTCAACCTGCGCCTACCCAATGTCGCGGCGGTCGCACCGGGCGTGAACGGCCCGCTGGCACTGGACGGTACGCTGTCGCAAACCGCCGACGGATGGGAAGTCATTACAGATGTCGCTGGCCCCTACAGCAGTTCGGGCCGCGTCAGTGCCAGTCTGCGGGACGGTGTTCTGGGTGCAGGCTATGCCCTGACCTTGCCGAACGTGGCCGCGCTGGTGCCCGGGTTGGCGGGCAGCATGACAGTCAACGGCACGGCCCAACAAGAGGGCGCGGACTACGACATCATTGCCCGCGTCGCTGGTCCCTCAGGCACCACGGCAACCACAACGGGACGGGTGCAGGCAGATGGAACGCTGAACCTGAACGCGCGCGGACAAGCGCAGCTTGGCCTTGCCAATGCGTTCATCGCGCCGCGTACCATCATCGGCACCGCTGACTTTGACCTGAGCGTCAACGGCCCCCCTGCGCTCAGCTCGGTGTCGGGCGAAATCTCAACCCGAGGCGCGCAAGTGGCCACTCCCAGCCTGCCGGTATCAATTTCGGATCTGTCCGGCACGGCCAACCTGTCCGACGGGCAGGCCGTGCTGGATTTCACCGGTGCCATCGCCGAGGGCGGCAGCGTTGGCATTTCCGGGCCCATCACACTCAGCGGCAACTTCCCGGCGCAGTTGGACGTGTCACTGAACGCGGTCACATTGCGCGACCCGCGGCTCTACAACACGACGGTTGACGGGCAGGTTGATCTGCGGGGTCCTCTTACGGGCGGGGCCGCCATTTCGGGCCAGATCAACTTGGGCGAAACGGATGTCCGGGTGCCGTCGAGCGGCATCTCGACCTTTGGATCGGTGCCTAACATCACCCATATCGGAGCCACGCGTCCGGTCATGCGCACACGGGAACGCGCCGGGCTGGTGCAGACGGATGACCAAAGCACCACGGGTTCTGCCTATCCGCTGGATGTCCTGATCAACGCGCCCAACCGTATCTTTGTCCGCGGTCGCGGTATCGATGCCGAGATGGGTGGACAGCTCCGGCTCAGCGGCACGACAGCGGACATGATCTCGACCGGGCAATTCGATCTGATCCGGGGCCGCATCGACATCCTGACCAAACGTTTTGAGCTGAGCGAAGGGCGCGTCAGCTTGCAGGGTCGATTTGAGCCATACCTGCGGTTAGTGGCTGAAACGCCAACCTCGACGGGCTCTGCGCGCCTCGTGGTTGACGGACCGGCGGACGATCCAGAGGTCACATTCGAATCCACACCCGCAGCCCCACAGGATCAGGTACTTGCCCAGATCTTCTTTGGTCGGGACATCACGCAGCTGTCGGCGTTCCAGGCACTGCAACTCGCCAGCGCGGTGGCCACCATTGCCGGACAAGGTGGTGAAGGGATCGTGTCACGCCTGCGGGGATCGTTTGCCCTGGACGATCTTGACGTCACCTCGGATGACGAGGGCAACACCGCCGTTCGGGCCGGCAAATACATTTCCGACAATGTCTACACCGATGTGACTGTGGGTGGACCGGACGGGCCGGAAGTATCGCTGAACATTGACCTGACGCCAAACGTCACGGCGCGCGGCACGGTCGCAGCGGACGCCAATACCGGCATCGGGATCTTTATCGAACGGGACTACTGAGCTGGTTTAAATTGACGCTGGTATCGCTCGCCCCCGCATTGTATCCAATTGGATACATTTCGGAGGCGCAATGGCAGATCGAGATATGTCCCAAGGCGAGGCAGCCTATGCCCAGCTGCTTGCCGCGATCCGTGTGGGGGACTACGCGCCCGGCGATCGTCTGCGCGAAACCGATGTGGCCGACCGGCTGAACCTGTCCCGCACCCCGGTCCGCGAGGCGCTGCGTCGGCTGGAAACAGATGGCATCGTGGAGCACCGCCCCCGGCTGGGCGCGGTCATCCGTCAGCTCAGTCACGCAGAACTGGTCGAGCTGTACGAGATGCGGATCGTGCTGGAACGCACCGCTGCCGAGATGGCAGCCAAACACGCGGCTGCCGCCGAAATTGACGCCCTGCGCGATCTGAACAGCACCATGTCCAAAAGCAGCCCGGCAGAGGCCGCGGCGCTGAACCAGGATTTTCACCGGGGCATCTATCTGGCCACGCGCAATCGGTTCCTGCTGGATGCGGCCCGTGCACTGAACAACGCCCTGATGCTGATGGGGCCGACGACACTGGCGGACAAGCAGCGGATCGAGGTGGTCACGGCACAGCATGACGACATCCTGACGGCCATCGCTGCCAGGGATAGCGCGGCCGCAGGCGAAGCGGCCGAGGCGCATCTGCAGACCTCGCTGCGGTACCGGTTGAAGGTCCTTGCCCGGTGATCCGGGTCGTGATGACCTTTGCGATTGCCGGACTTGGCGTTGCCCTGTTTCATTGGCTGTCCCTGCCCCTTCCGTGGCTTCTGGGGCCAATCTTTGCCTGCCTAATCAGCGCCCTCTCGGGGGTGCGCATGGCGGGCACGCCATTGATCAACCAAGGCATGCGTACGGTGCTGGGTGTGGCCGTGGGGGCCACGATTACACCCGCTGTACTGGCGTCAATGCTGGGCATGTGGCCTACGTTACTATTGATTCCGGTCATGATCGCGGTGATCGGTCTGATAGGTGTGCCCTATTTCCGCAGACTTTGGGGTTTTGACTTTGTCACCAGCTATTACAGCGCGATGCCCGGCGGCATTCAGGACATGCTGGTCTTCGGGGAAGAGGCGGGTGGCAACCCACGGACCCTGTCGCTGATCCACGCCACACGGGTTCTGGTGATTGTCGTCGCCCTGCCCTTTATCCTGCGGGGTGTCTGGGATGCGGACCTGAGCAACCCGCCGGGCGTGCCAGCGGCCACGTTGGCGCCCACGCAGTTGGGACTGATGGTGGTGGTGGCGCTGGTGGGATGGCGCGGGGCCAAGGCGCTTGGCATGTTCGGGGCATCGATACTCGGCCCCCTGATCGTAGCGGCGGCCATGGCCCTTGCTGGCCTCTTGCAACACCGCCCCCCGGCCGAAGCGATCTGGGCCGCCCAATTCTTTATCGGGACAACCGTGGGCGTGAAATACACCGGCATTACCATGACGGAAATTCGGCGCGATCTAACGGCTGGGCTGGGCTTCTGCGGCATCCTGATCGTGCTGACGGTCATCTTTGTCGAAGGGGTCTATGCCGCCGGTCTTGCGCCGGGGATGGAGGCCCTGCTGGCCTTTGCCCCCGGCGGGCAGGCGGAGTTAACGGTGCTGGCACTAATTGTCGGGGCCGACGTCGCCTTTGTCATTGCGCACCATGTCTTGCGTATTTTTGTGGTGATCCTCGGCGCGCCTCTCTTTGCACGGATTTTCCGTTAGTCGCGGATGATCCGACGCGAGATGTCGGCCACGATCATGGCTTCCTGTTCGTCCGTCAGGTCCAGCTCGTGCTTGCCGTCGATTTCCAGAAAGGCATGGCCGTGCACGAACATGTGCAGCATCAGGCTGCGGCGCTCGATCTCGGCCTCGGGGGTGTCGTCAGGCATTGCTGCGCGCACCTCGCGCTTGACGATGGCAAGGCATCCGTCGCCTCGCTCTCGCATCTCGGAATCGCGTTCATGTCCTTTGGTCAGGCCAAACATCAAGCGGAACACACCCGGTTCAGCCCGGGCAAAATTTGCATAGCAGAGGCCCAGCGCAGTTATGGGCGCCAGAGCGTCGCCTGACGCCCCCTTTGCAGCGTCATCCATCTGCTGGCGCATCCGCTCGATTCCCGCCAAGGCGACCTCGCGCACGATCTCTGCGCGGTCGTTGAAATGCTTGTAGGGCGCGGCTGAACTGACGCCAGCGCGGCGCGCGGCCTCGGAAATCGAAAACCCGTCAGCGCCCTTCTCCTCGACCAAAATGCGCACAGTTTCAATAAGATGCGCGCGCAGATCACCGTGGTGATACTGCGTCCGGGGGGCCTTATCCGTGGTCTGCTCCAAGTTTTTTTGCCTCTCTCCCTTGCCAAAGTAAGTGGCTATTACATATGTCTATTACCATAAGTAAGCACCCCTTACTTCCTGTCAAGGAGTGGCACCATGCCTAAAGATCGCGCCAAGGATACACCGAAACCACCCCTTTGGAAGCGCACTGTGCGCGGGATCGTCACGTTGACCGGCACTGCGTCGGTCATTGCCATCGCCGCGGGCGCGGTCTGGATTGGCAGCGCCACATTGACCACGCGTGCCGCCGCCGTGGATGCACCGCCCCCCGCCCCGATCAGCACCGTTTCGGCAATCCGCGTGACACCGGCTGACACCATGACCGTCACCCGCGCCTTCCACGGACAGGTCGAGGCGGCACAGACTGTTGCCCTGAGTTTCGAGCAGGGCGGTCGCCTGAACGTCCTGGACGTGGACGAAGGCGACCGCGTTAAGGCGGGCCAGGTTCTTGCCAAGCTCGACACCCGTATCCTGATGGCCGAACGCAGCCGCCTTGTTGCCTCGCGCGAAGCGCTTGAGGCGCAGGCGGAACTGTCCCGCCGTACGACCGATCGTCAGAAAGAGCTGCGCAATCGTGGCTTTGCCTCGGATCAGGCGGTGGATAACACGGCACTGAACCTTGCTGCGCTTCAGGCACAGATCGCCGAAATGGACGCCGCCATCACGCAGGTTGAGGTGCAACTGAGCCAGACCGAATTGCTGGCCCCGTTTGACGGTGTCGTGGGCGCGCGGAATGTCGACCCCGGCGCAATCATGGCCGTGGGGGCGCCCGTGCTTGATGTTCGTGAGGAGACGGCCCCGATCTTCCGTGTTGGGATTGATCCAAGACTGGCACAGAACGTGCGGGACACCGCAGCCGTCGTAACGCTCGACGGTGTGGACTACGACGCGCGTTTCGTCGGCTTCCGGCCCGACCTGGATGCGCAAACCCGCACCCGCACAGCGCTGTTCGAGATTGAGACGAATGATCCGGTCTATCTCGCCTCCGGCACACTGAAACTGCTCAGCCAGATTGACCAGAACGGGTATTCTGTTCCGCTGCGCGCCTTGCAGGACGGGGTGCGCGGGCTTTGGACCGTGATGGTTCTGAACCCGGATGAGGATGACCTTTACACCGCCCAAGCTGCCGCCGTCGAAGTGCTGCAGGTCGAAGATGGCAAGGCCTTTGTCCGTGGCACGCTACAGGGTGACGCCATGATCGTGCCAGATGGCACCCACCGTCTTGTCCCGGGCGACCGGGTGCGCGTGGTCGGAGCGGAGTGATGGAAACCCTCACCTTCCGCCAACCTCGCCTTGTTGCCCTTGCCCTTCTAGTCATCATCGCGGCGGGCTTGTCCTCGCTGCTGGCCATTGGACGGCAGGAAGCCCCCACAATCACCAACCTCTTTGGCACCGTCACCACCGTGGTGCCGGGTGCAGACCCCGCGCGGGTCGAAGCGCTGGTCACCCAACCCATTGAGGACATCCTGCGTGAGGTGTCCGAGGTCGACGTGATCGAAAGCACGTCCTCGACTGGTATTTCCATCGTCTCGGTCGAGTTGGGCGTGACCGTCCCGGACAACCGCATTGAACAGGTCTGGGCCGAGATCCGCGATGATCTGGCCGAGCTGTCCCCCACCCTGCCCGCCGACGCTTTCGAGCCGGAATTCGACACCGAGGGCGGCAGCGCCTTTGCCGCCATCGCGGCCCTTTCGGCCGAGCCGGGCATTTCAACCACGATCCTGGGCCGCTATGCCCGCGACCTGGCCCAGGATCTGCGCAACATCCCCGGCACCGAACTTGTCGAGTTGTTCGGTGCGCCAGAGGATGAGGTGCTGGTCACCTTAGACCCGGTGGCCACCGCCGCGCTTGGCCTGACGGCAAGTGACGTCTCCCGTGCCATTGCCCAGGCCGACGCCAAGGGCCCTGCCGGACGTGTACGCCCGGCGGGGTCTGACCTGCTGATCACTGTCGCGGGCGAGGTCGAGGCGCTGGACCGCTTGGGTGAGATCGTGGTGCGCCGCTCGGACAGCGGGGCCGTCACCTACCTGTCACAGGTGGCCAAGATCACGCGCGGACCGCGTCTGCCGGAAGCCGAGTTGGCGATCTACAACGGCAACCCCGCCATCCTTGTGGGCGCCAAGCTGGAAAGCGGGCTGCAAGTCGATAAATGGGCGGCCTTTGTCCGTGAAGAGATAGCTGAATACCAGTCCGGCATCCCCTTGGGCGTCTCGCTGGACCTAACCTTTGACCAATCCGGTTACACCGCTCAACGCCTGCAAGAGGTTGGCCTGAACATGGCCATAGGCGTTGGCCTTGTGGTCGGTGTGCTGCTGCTGACCCTTGGCCTGCGGTCCGCCATGATCGTGGCGCTGATCCTGCCGGTCGTGACCCTTGCCACGCTGTTCACCATGAATTTCATCGGCCTTGCCATCCATCAGATGAGTGTCACAGGCCTGATCGTGGCCCTGGGCCTGTTGGTTGACGCGGGCATCGTGATGACGGACGAGGTTGGCCAACGGCTGGAAAAGGGCGTGAGCCGCATCAAGGCGGCGGGACAGTCGGTCAAACGGCTCTTTGCGCCTTTGCTGGCATCAACCGTGACCACGGCCCTGTCCTTTACACCCCTGATCCTGCTGCCCGGTCCCGCAGGTGATTTTGTGGGCTCCATCGCCATCGCTGTGGTGATCATGCTGGGCTGGTCCTTTGTCGTGGCGATCACGCTGACACCGGCCATCGCAGGTCACCTGCTGCCCGCGGATGGGACACGCGGCGGCATGAACAGTGGTGCATTGGGCCATGTCTTTGCCGCGTCGCTGCGCTGGTCCGTGAAAAACCCTGTCCGGTCTATCGCGCTGGCGCTGATCCTGCCCGTCACTGGATTCCTGTCCATGCCAACACTCACGGCACAATTCTTTCCCGGCGTGGACCGCGACCAGTTCTATATCGAGGTGGATTTGGCACCCGGTGCGGGCATTGCCGACACGCAGGATGTCGTCGCACGGCTGAACGACCGCTTGCTGGCGGATGACAGGATTGAACAGGTGATGTGGACGGTTGGGCGGTCGGCGCCAGCCTTCTACTACAACATCGTCGGTGCCCGCGAAAACGCGCCCGGCCACGCGCACGCCCTGCTTACCACCCAATCGGCAGAAGCGACAGAGGCTGTCCTGCGTGACCTGCAAGGCGATCTGGCCCTGACCGCACCCGAGGCCGAAATCCTTGTTCGTGGTCTGGTGCAGGGCCCGCCGGTCAATGCCCCCGTCGAGATCCGGCTTGTTGGCAAGGACCTCGAGGCGCTGCGCGAAACAGGTGACGAGGTGCGGCGCATCATGTCCGGCGTCGATTCTGTGCTTGTGACCCGCGGCACCATCGGTGGCGGCGCGCCCAAGGCCGTTATCACGGTGAACGAGGCGCAGGCGCAAATCCTTGGCCTCGACCTGCGCCAGATTGCCGGGCAGTTGCAGGCCGGGCTTGAGGGGGTCACGGGTGGCTCCATGGTCGAAGGGGACGAAGAGTTGCCCATCCGTGTCCGTCTAGGCGACGCCACGCGCGGCTCGGTTCAAGCCATCCGCGATCTGCCGATCCTGCGCCCGGATGCGGCACAGCTATCAGCCCAAGGCCGCTGCCCTGCCCTGCCCCTGTCCGCAGTGTCGACCATCGAGTTGGAGCCCGCCGCCAGCAGCATCACCCGCCGCAACGGCGAACGGGTCAACACGGTGCAGGCGTTCATCCTGCGCGATGTACTGCCCGAAGAAGCACTGGTTGAGGTGCAGGCCGCACTTGAAGCCAACGGCTTCGCGGTGCCAGCCAACATGCGGCTCGAACTTGGCGGCGACAGCGATGCACGCGCCGATACGCTTAGCGATCTGCTCGCTTCCCTTGGTCTGATCGTGACGCTGTCCATTGCGGCCATCGCGCTGACCTTCAACAGTTTCCGGCTGACGGCAGTGGTGCTGGTCGTCTCCGGCTTGTCGGCTGGCCTCAGCCTGCTTGCACTAGCAATCTTCCAATACCCGTTCGGGATCAATGCCATCATCGGCGTCATCGGTTCGATTGGTGTGTCGATCAACGCCGCGATCATCATCCTGACGGGCTTGCAAGAGGATGATTTGGCCGCCTCTGGCGACAAGGACGCCATGGTCGATGTGGTCATGGGATCCAGCCGCCACATCGTCTCGACCACCATCACGACCTTCGGGGGTTTCCTGCCCCTAATCCTCGCCGGTGGTGGCTTCTGGGCCCCCTTCGCGATGTCCGTGGCAGGGGGTGTGCTGCTGTCCACCGTGGTGAGTTTCTATTTCACGCCGCCAGTCTTTGCCCTGATCCACCGGGTCCGCCGGACGCCTGCGGCATCCGCGGAGCGGGACAATGACAAGGACGCACCCTTTGTCCTGCATCCGCCGTTCAGTCAGGCTGCGGAGTAGGCAATCAGACCCAAAGCACGCTTCGCGTAGAAAAGCGCACATCTTTGGCCAGATGCGCGAGGCTTTTTAACAAAACCTGTAATGCCTATCAGGCAAGTTTTGCACAGTCGTCAAACATTTCCAATCTAAGGTCGGCAATGCAGTGTGGATTCATAGGATCGCCGCAACACACTGGGCGGACTTCTGGGCTGGGGTTTGGTATTGCAAGGTTTTTCTAGGCCGTTCGTTCAACTGTCTTGCGACGGCGCCGAGTTTGGCCTGGCTGTATGTGACCATGTCGAGGCCGCGCGGGAAGTATTGACGTAGGAGGCCGTTGGTATTCTCGTTGCTTCCACGCCGCCAGCGGGATTGCGGATCACAGAAGTAGACGTCGATTTTGGTCGCCACGGTAAATCTCAGATGATCCGTCATTTCTGATCCGCGATCCCATGTCAGTGAGCGGTACAGTTTCTTGGACAGTTTACGGGCCTGTTTGATCAGAGCCGTGATAACGCTTTGCGTGTCCTTG
>NZ_CANNGP010000058.1 GCF_947504105.1 uncultured Tateyamaria sp. | reverse complement strand
TGAGAATAGCAGCCTAAATGAACCCCTGATCCATCTTAAACCGGCTGCAAATTGGTCGAAAATCTAGGACCACCTCTTCCAGCACCTCACCCACCAGTTCCGGATCAAGGGCCGAGGTGATCTCGTCCAGCAGCATGGTCTGCGGCCGCATCGCCAACGCCCGGATCACCGCCACCCGCTGTTGCTGTCCACCGGACAGCTGGTCGGGATATTTGCGCATGTGATCCGCCAACCCAAAGCGGGCAAACAACGCCTCGATCCGCTCCCGCGCATCCTCGCCCAGCACGCGACGTGGGGCTAGGGCCACGTTGTCATAGGCCGTCATGTGCGGGAACAGGTTGAAGCTCTGGAACACGATCCCGATGCGCTGGCGGATGGAGCCTAGGTCAAATCCCGGCTCAGCGATATCCACACCATCCAGCCGCACCTCGCCATCGTCCACAGGCTCCAACCCGTTCATGCAGCGCAGCAGCGTGGATTTGCCCGACCCGGACGCACCGATCAGGCAGACCATCTCGCCGGGCGCGATGTCCATATCGATGCCTTTCAGAACCTGAACATCGCCAAAGCTCTTGGTCACGCCGCGCAGCGACAGTCTAGGTTCGGGCATCGCGGTCCCTGTTCATCAGGTAGTCGGCATAACGCGTGGCAGGCACAGTGATGCACAGAAAGATCACGGCGGCGGCTACATAAGGCGTGAAGTTCGCGAGCAGCGATTTGAAAATGCCCGCCTGCCGCAGGATTTCCACAGGACCGATGAAAGACAGCAGGGCAACATCCTTTTGCAGTGCCACCAGCATGTTCATGTTGGCGGGCACCACGCGGCGGATGGCTTGGGGCAGGATGACATAGCGCATCGTATCCCGCTCGCTCAGGCCAAGGCAGATGGCGGCGTTGCGCTGGCTGGCATGGATGCTCTCAATGCCCGAACGCAAGACTTCGGCGATATAGGCCGAATAGGTCAGGACCAGCGCGACCGTGCCCCAGATGTAAGGAGAGTTCCAGGGACGGGCGAGGCCCAGACCGGGGATGCCAAAGCCAACAAGGTAAACCAGCAGCACCACCGGAATGCCACGAAACAGGTCGACATAAACCGCGCCGAAGATGCGCAGCGGAAACAGGGCCGGGTTGGTGTTCCCCCGCGCCAGTGCAATAGCAAGGCCCAGACCAAAGATCAGCGGCACCGACCACGCGAAAATGGCCACGTCCAGCACGAAGGCGCGCAGGAGGTCGGGAAAGACCCGCACAAACACCTCGCCATTGAAGAACGAGGCGCGCACCGCCTCCCATCCCGGGGCCAAAGGCACAAGCAACACGATAAGGGCCAGCACAATTGCCGTGCTGACCCCTGCAATCAGATTGGCGCGACGTTTCTGTTGCGCCTCATACGCGGCCCGTCTCGTCACTTGATCAGCGGAACCCCGGTGGCTTCCTGCAGCCACTGCGCCTCGATCTCGCCCAACTTGCCGCTTTCGGTCATCGCGGACAGCGCCTCATCGACACAGGCTTTCAATTCGGACCCTTCCGGCATCAGCATCCCGAACTGGTCGGGGTTCTCAGCGGCTGACGGATCGAACTGACCCAGCACCACACCGTTTTCCATCAGGACGGCAGCGGTGAAGAGGGCGGTGGGCAAGTCAAACAGGGCCGCATCGATCTGGCCCGCCTTCATGGCGGCGGTGACGTTGGCATTGTCGTCATAGACCAGCGGGCTGGCATCGGGCGCGATCTGCTCCATCACCACGGGCAGCGCGGTGGTTGAGGCGACAACGCCCCATTTCAGACCCTTGAGGCTTTCCAGCGTCGGCTCTGCGCCGCCCTCGACAACGGGTGCCGTGGTCATCACGGCCTGTGGCGCGGTGTAGTAGGGGGCCGAGAAATCGACGACCTTGTCGCGCTCTTCCGTGATCGAATATTGCTGCATGTTCAGATCGAAATTCTTGGCACCGGGCTGGATCGCCTCGTCAAAGGATGTGCGCACCCACGTGACCTGATCGGCGCCAAATCCCATCTCTTAGGCCAGGGCATAGGCCACGGCAGCCTCGAACCCTTCGCCCGCCTCGGGCGCATCATTCAAAACCCAAGGGTAGTAGGCCGGGTTGCCGGTTGCGATGGTCAACGTGCCGTCGGTCAAGGTTTTGCCAGCAGCGCAGTGGCCCGCGGCCATGGCACCCGTAGCAAACACACTCAAGACGGCAGCAGTCAAAACGGTTTTCATACGAAATCTCCCCATTGTTTGGGCAGATACTCGGGCAAGGGGGCAGGGCTGTCCAGAGGGCAGGCGGCAGATACCCGCGCGTAGCGTCCAGTATGCGAAGGTTTAAGGCACGCGCTCGATTCAAGGATATAGACTGGCCCGATGAAACTGGTTTTTCTCCACGGCGCACCGGCCTCGGGCAAACGGACGGTCGGGGTCGCGCTCGGGCGCTTGTGCCACGCGCCGCTATTCGACAACCATGTTGCCATCGACTTTGCTCGCGTGCTTTTTGAGTTCGGCACCCCGGATTTCTGGGATCTGGTGATGGAGGTGCGTTTGGCTGCCCTGCGCGCCGCGGCCAGTGCGGACATGTCGGTCCTGATCACTACGGCTGCCTATTCTGATCCGGTTGATCGCCCGCTCTATGGTCAATACGAAACGGTGATGGCTGCGGCTGGCGCCGAGATCCTGCCGGTGTACCTGACATGCCGCACCGAAACTCTGCTAGAACGCGTCGCGACCGCGGACCGGGCGGCGCGCGGTAAGATCATGACACCAGATAGGCTGGTAACATATCTGGACCAGAACTCGTTTACGCCCGTGCCCCGCGACACTTGCCTGACAGTCGACACTAACGATCAGTCACCTAACAGCGCCGCCGCACACATCGCAGAACACTTCGACCTGGTGGGTTGATCACTCGGCCGCGTACATCCCATCATAGATGGGCGACAGCGTCTCGGCCTCGAACAACGACGACACCGACGTACCATGCCAGATATTCAGAATGGCCTGGGCAAAGACCGGGGCCGTCGGAACAATCCGAATGTTCGGGGCGTTCTTCACGGCGTCCGTGGGCTGAATGCTGTCGGTGATCACCAGCGACTTCATCACAGACTTGGTGACACGCTCAACGGCAGGGCCGGACATGACACCGTGCGAGATGTAGGAATGGACCTCTTTCGCGCCATTTTCGATCAGCACCTCGGCCGCTTTGCAGAGCGTCCCGGCGGTGTCGCACATGTCGTCCACAATGATGCAAACCTTGTCCGTCACATCGCCGATCACGGTCATCTCGGCCACTTCACCGGGCTTCTCGCGCCGTTTGTCGACGATGGACAGCGGCGCGTTCAAGCGCTTCGCCAGCTCGCGTGCCCGCGCCACACCACCCACGTCGGGCGACACGATCATCAACTCGTCCATACGGCCCGCAAACTGCGTCTTGATGTCGAGCGCAAAGATGGGCGAGGCGTACAAGTTGTCCACCGGAATATCAAAGAACCCCTGAATCTGCGCGGCGTGCAGGTCCATGGTCAGAACCCGCTCGATCCCTGCACCAACCAGCATGTTGGCCACCAGCTTCGATGAAATCGGCGTGCGCGCCTTGGTGCGCCGGTCCTGACGGGCATAGCCGAAATAGGGGATTACGGCGGTGATGCGGGCCGCCGACGACCGGCGCAGCGCATCACACATGATCAAAAGCTCCATCAGGTTGTCATTGGCCGGGTTCGAGGTGGGCTGGATGATGAACATGTCCTCGCCCCGCACGTTTTCGAACACCTCGACGAAGATCTCGCCATCGTTGAAACGTTCGACGCGGGCGTCCACCAGCCCAACGTTGACCCCGCGGTGCAGCGACATGCGCCGCGCAATTGCATTTGCCAATGGCAGATTGGCATTGCCCGAGATCAACTTGGGCTCTTCGATGTTCGGCATGACGTGTCCCCGCGCAGCACGATTGTGACAGATTCGTGATGTTGACTCCGCTTAACACGTGCTTACCGTCCCGCGAAACCTGTGACCCCACGATCGGAGACCAAAATGGCCCATATCGACTATTATTTTGCAACGCTGTCGCCCTACACCTACCTGGCCGGGAAACGGTTCGAGGCGCTGGCACAGCAACACGGGGCCACCGTGACCTACAAACCGCTCGATGTGATCGCCCTGTTTGGGCGGACGGGCGGGACACCTCCCAAGGATCGGCACATCAACCGGGTCGAATACCGTGCACAGGAACTGGTGCGGCAGGCCAAAAAATACGACATGCCGTTCAACCTCAAACCCGCGCATTGGCCCACCAACGCGGCGCCATCCTCCTACGCTATCATCGCGGCACAAAATGCGGGCGGCGGTGACCTCGGGACACTGGTGCAAGCCATCCTTCGCGCCGTCTGGGCCGAGGAAAAGGACATCGCCCAAGACGACGTGATCAAGGCCTGTCTGACCGAGGCAGGGTTTGATCCGTCGCTGGCCGACAGCGGGCTGCTCAGTGGGGCCGAAACCTACGCGGCCAACCTCGAAGAGGCGGTGGACAAGGGCGTCTTCGGCGCACCCTTTTACATCGTGGACGGGGACCAGCGGTTCTGGGGCCAGGACAAGCTCGAAGATCTTGATCTGCACCTCTCCGGCAAATTGTGATCCCACATATCCACGCCCGGACCTTCGGGTCCGGGCCACGCCCCGCACTCGCCATCCACTGCTCGCTTGGACATTCCGGTGTCTGGCGCGGCGTGGCCCAGTCGATGGGCGACCGCCTGACGCTCTACGCCTATGACCTGCCCAACCATGGCAAGTCTGGCGATTGGGACGGGCAAGGGGTCATGCACGACACGGCCACCGCCATGGCGCTCAGGGTCATGGACGATATTGGCACCGAACCCATCGATATCATCGGCCACAGCTTTGGCGCGACCGTGGCGCTGCGCCTTGCCATCGAACATGCGCCGCGTGTGCGCAGCGTAGCGATGTATGAACCCGTCTATTTCGCACCCATCATTGCGGACGATCCCGACTTTGGCCCCAACTACAAACGCGACACCACCGATTTCGATGCCGCCATCGACGCAGGCGACACCGAAGCCGCCGCGCGCGCCTTCAACCGCGCCTGGGCCGAAGGGCCCGCATGGGACAACATCCCGGCCCAAAGCCGCGCCTATATGGTGGACCGCATCCACTTCGTTCGCCATTCCGCCCCGTTCCTGATCGATGACAGCGCAGGCCTGCTTGCGCCGGGTCGTTTCGAACAGGCGAGCATGCCCGCGCTTCTGATGGGGGGTGCCGCGTCGCGCTGGGCGGCACCGGTCAACGACGCTATTGCACGACGTCTTCCTCGGGTCACATCACATGTGTTCGACGGGGTGGGGCACATGGGACCGATCACGCATCCCGACACCGTGGCGCAGGTCTGGCACACCTTCCTGAGTGCCGTCTGATCCCGCGGCATAACGCCCCGTCTTAACTCTTTTTCTTAACGCTTTATCAAGAGGTTGGGGGAAATGCGCAGTTTGGGTGGCAAAATGTGCAGTTTCGCGAAATGCCCTCGGTTTCGGGCGATTTCTGCGGGCGCAAAATGTGCAGTTTCAGGGCGAAACATCGCGATTTGCCGCCGTCGGGGCTTCTGAACACGGCAATTCTGTTGCCCGAACGTCCGGTTAACGCACCGCGCGCCGCTCAGGTCGGCTCGTCAATGATGTGGTCTTCCCAATCGTCGTCCGCCACGTCGAACTCGCTAAAGGTGCGCCCCTGCATCGACACACCCGCCGCATGGACCGTGTCCGCGGTGCCCGAGATCAACGGATGCCAATCAAACAATGGCTTGCCCTCATAAACGAGGCGATAGGCGCAAGTCTTTGGAATCCAATACAAATGCTCTTCGATATTCGACGGTTTGAGAACAATGCAATCCGGCACGAATTGATGCCGCGTCTCGTAATGGGCACATCGGCAGGTGTCGTCATCCAGCAACCGGCACGCCACGCGGGTCAACGCCACCTCACCGGAATCCTCGTCTTCCAGCTTGTTCAGACAGCATTTTCCACACCCATCACACAGCGCCTCCCACTCCTTGCGGGTCAACTTGCCAATGGATTTTTTCTCCCAAAAACGGGGGGTTAGACCGTCCCGGTCAATCGGATCACTCATAGGTCAGCCAGGATAGCACGCGCCTGCGCACTGTCGGTATCCATCTGCGCAACCAATGCGTCCACGCTGTCAAATTTCACTTCGCCCCGCAGATGCGCCACCAAGGCGACGGACACCGGGGCACCATACAAATCGCCTGAAAAATCAAAGACAAAAGTCTCAAGGTTCGGTCGGTTTTCCCCAAACATCGGCCGCACACCCAGTGACGCAACCCCGTGATACGAACCCGCATGAGGCCCATCCAACACGTTGAAAAGAACAGCATAAACGCCAAAGGCGGGCGGGTGCAGCCCATCAATCGACATGTTGGCGGTCGGATACCCCAACGTGCGCCCGCGCTGCTCACCCCCGATGATCGGTCCCTCGATCCGGTGCCAGTGCCCCAGCATGTCCGCTGCATCCTGCGGTCTGCCATCGGACAAGGCTTGACGGATGGCGGTCGAGGATACGGTGTTGTCGGCGCGTTCCAACAAGGGCGCGACAGTCACGCCAAACCCCATCTCCTGCCCAAAACGCTTCATGTCTGCGGCGGTGCCCGCACGCTTCTTGCCAAAACAGAAATCGGCCCCCACCACGACGTGAGACAGGTCCAGCCCGTCGCAAATCACATCCCGCGCGAACTCTTCCGGGCTCAGCCCTGCCAACCCGGAATGAAAAGGCAATTCAAAGAGATAGCGGATACCCATCTTCTCCAAGCGGCTCGCGCGCGCGGCCTGGCTCATCAGGCGGAAGGGTGGTGCATCCGGCGCAAAAAACTCACGGGGATGCGGCTCGAACGTCAACACGCCCAATGGCGCGTCCGGCGCGGCCGTTTGCGCCAGATCAATAACGGACCGATGACCAACATGTACGCCATCAAAGTTGCCGATGGCGACGCTGGCCCCCCGGTCGGCGGCATCAACAAACTGGTAGTCCCGAATGATCTTCATGACCCTTGCCTAGCCAAGCGTTCAAACAAGGGCAAGGACCCGTTTCTTCTGACTGAAAATACCACGGGGGAGGCCGAAGGCCGGGGGCAGAGCCCCCAAAGCCGTTTTAAATGAGAGGTTTAGTCGAATTTCCGCGACGGTGCGAGTACCGTTGCTTCGCCGATCAACACCTTCTTGCCGTCCACGGCACAGTGGCAATCCAGCCTCACGCGGCGCTTGGCAAAGTCGATGTCGATTACTTTGACCTCGGCATAGACCATGTCGCCCGGACGCACCGGGGCCAGAAACTTCAACGATTGGCCCATATAGACGGTGCCATGTCCCGGAAGTTGTTCACCAATAACGGCTGAGATCAGACCGGCGGTCAGCATTCCGTGCGCGATACGCCCCGCAAAGATCGTATCACGGGCATAGTCGTCATCCAGGTGTACCGGGTTCCGGTCGGTCGAGACCTGCGCAAACATCTCTATGTCTTCATCCGTGACGACTTTCCGCAGGTGGCGGGACATCCCCATTTCGATGTCTTCGATGCAGATCGTGCCGCGGGGCATATTGTCCAACATGAGCTTGCTCCGGTAATAATCCGAACGTTTGTTCGGTGTGTGCGCAATCTAATTACTTTGCGCGTGCAGAAAAGCAAGCTAAAAGTAGGTCAGCGCAGATGCCCTATCGCAAAGGTCGGCGCGCTTTTTTCCTTTTCAAGGTAGGAGCTTAGCGCATCTGGATCCGGCTGGTGCGACGTTTTGGTTTCTGCCGCGGCCAAACCGCCCGAAATGAACAGAGAATCGATATCCTCGCCCATCGCACCCGCGATATCGGTCAACACACCGTCACCGATAGCCAGAATGCCGCTGTCCGGCAGGTCCACACCAAGCTCCGTCAACCGCCGGCGCGCCAGATCGTAGATCGGCGGATGCGGCTTGCCGAAATACAGGCTCTCGCCGCCCATCTCTGTGTACAGCTTCGCCAATGCGCCCGCGCACCATTCCCGCACCTCGCCACGGTCCACGACGATATCAGGATTGGCACAAAGCAGCTTCAGTCCCAACTGCTTGGCCATCAGGAACTCGGGCCGCATCACATCCGGGTCGGCCATCGGATCACGCGGACCGGTACACACAATCCCCTCGGCCTTGGCCAACGGCACCATGTCGATCTTCACCGGGTCCTTGATGACACCAATGGGTTCAAAGAATTTCTCCTCGCCCGGCTGCCCGATGAAATGCACCTTGGACCCAACGATCCCTCGGAACATCGCCGCCCGAGCACTGTCGCCGGATGTGGCGATCGTGTCCCAGGCATCATCCGGCACACCGAAATGTACCAACTGTTTTGTCACACCTGCGCGGGGACGGGGTGAGTTGGTCACCAGCACCACCTTGCCGCCCTTGGCCCGATACGCTTGTAACGCGGCCACGGCCTCGGGCAAGGCATGCACGCCGTTGTGCACACAGCCCCAAAGATCGACGAACAACGCGTCATAGCGATCCGAGATCTCGGATAGGGAAGTGATGATCTGGGCCATGACGCCTCCGGTATGAATTGGTCAATCGGGGTGTGCCACAGCCGGGGCAGGGGCGAAAGGGCCTAGTCGGCGCGACGATCCGGGGCGTTCAACGGGTGGTCCCGCGTCCAGTCATACAGACCCTCGTCGCGCTCTTTCACCGCTTGTTTCCAGCCCACGGCCTCGGACCGGGCCTCGAAATTCAACCCCTCGGGGGAATGGCGGGTGACCCCGTCAAATACGGTAGCGAGACGCTGGGTCTGGTTGATCGTGGCTTCGAGCGTCTGATTGATCACCATCTTGTTCATGGCCAGTTGATTGATTGGCACCGATGCCATGCGCGCGGCCAGTGCCTCTACTTCGGTATTCAATTCGTCCGCAGGCACAGCTTTCAGGACTAACCCCATCTCAGCCGCTTCTGTCCCTGTGATCTTGTCGCCGGTCAGCAGCATCCGTTTGGCGCGTTCTGGTCCCAGCCGATACACCCACATGGCCGTTGTCGGACAGCCCCAAACACGGGCGGGCATGTACCCAATCTGGGCCTCATCCTCCATCACCACCATGTCGCAACACAGGGCGATATCCGATCCGCCCGCGACGGCAAACCCGTGCACTTTCGCGATGACGGGCTTCATGGCTCGGAACAGCGACATGAAGCACTGCGTATTGGCCCACATGAATTGATAGTCCTGCATCGGGTCCCACGGCATGTCTTGGGTGATCTGATTGTCAGGGTCCTGCGCATAGTGCGCGAGGTCATAGCCGGCGCAAAAGGCACGACCCGCTCCGGACAGCACCATCACATGCACGTCCCTGTCCGCATCAAACGCTTCGACCGCGGCCTGCAATTCGCGCGGCAGATCGTCGTCGATGGCATTCATCACTTCGGGGCGGTTCAGGATGATGCGGCCGATCCGGCCGTCTTTTTCGGTCTTGATGGTGCGCATGATGTCCTCCCGCAGCAACGGTGGCACAAAAAAGTAAGGCGGACCACTGGTCCGCCTGCCTCGCGCTTCTTCCATCTGTAAGGCGGAGGTGTCCTCCGCCACGCAACCTCAGACTTTGAGGTTCGGGATGATCTGCTTTTTCCGGCTCATGATGCCGGGCAGCACGACGGTGTCACCTGACACAGTGGCGTCAAAGCTTTTCTCGGCAACACTCTTCACCCGGTCATTCGGGATCAGCATGGTGGCTTCCTCGTTCAGGATGTCGACCACGAACAACAGCACTTCGTCCGCGCCGTCCTCCTTCGCCACATCGACCATCGACGCCATCAGGCTGTCCTTGCGGTCCAAAACCAGCTTGGGCGCGGTCGTTTCCAGAACCGACACACGGAACTGTGTGCCATCCACGGCATACTCCTTGCTGTCCATGCGCAGCAGCTCGGCATCCGAAAACGCGGACACGTCCGATTTCGCCTCAAACATCTCGGACGCATAGGCCGACAGGTCCACACCCAGATCCTTTGCCAGATCATGGGCAATCGCCTTGTCTTCCTGCGTGGTGGTGGGCGAGCGGAATTCCAGCGTGTCTGACAGGATGCAGGACAGCATCGCGCCTTTGACGCCGGTGGGCATTTGCGCCATGTCCTTGCCGATCATCTTCCACATGATGGTAGCGGTGCAGGCCAGCGGCTCGATGCGGATATCGATGGGGCCTTTGGTTTCCAGACCGCCGACCAGCTTGTGGTGGTCGATGATGGCGGTGATGTCGGCATCGTTGATGGCGTCGGGCAGCTCGGCCGGGTTGTTGGTGTCCACGATCACAACCGGCTGGTCCGCGTCCACGCCCCTGATGATGCGCGGCTTGGGCAAGTCCCATTTCTCGAGAACAAAGGCGGCTTCCGTGTTGGGCTCACCCAGCAGCACAGGCTCGGCCTGCACACCCTTGATCTCATTCAGGTACCACGCCCAGATGATGGGCGAACCGGTGGAGTCCGTATCAGGCGATTTGTGGCCAAAAACGAGCGTTGTCATAATGGGGATTCCTTTGGGAGAAGAGAATTTGGCGCCCTTATAGCAAGCTTGGCCTGCGTGTCACGGGGGCCGGTCAGAGTGCAATTGTCGCGCCTGACGATTTGTTGTATGATTGCGAAACGCAAACCAAGGAGTGCTCTGAAAATGAACAAGCTGGCCTAACCGCCCACCTGTTCCGCGCATGACATGCGCACCTTTTCAGAGGAGTGTTTTCCAATGGACAAGCCTGCCTGACCCGCATTCGCGGGGATCGTTCTGCACGTATGTGCAGTCCCATCCAATTCAGACAGAAGGGGCACCCCATGCCCATATCCAAGAAAAGAGCCCTGAAACCGGGCGACACCCGCACGACATCACAGCCCCGCAAACCCGTTGCGCAACGGCCAAGCGTCAACCGCAGGCCTGACCACGTCCTGCACACGCAGGTGCGCGGCGGGCGCCCGCCGCGCTTTCCCGGGCGCACCGGCGGACGATAGGGCTTGCCAACGGTCCCGTGCGTGGGGTTACCTCGCACGGGCCAACTGCCCGGAAACACACGTGACAACCCGCGAAACCGACCTCTACCCACCCGTCAAAACCTTTCTCGAAGGGCAGGGATATGTGGTGAAGTCCGAGGTCGGTGCCGCCGATGTCGTTGCGGTGCGGGGCGGTGAGCCTCCGGTGATCGTTGAATTGAAGCTTGGGTTCTCATTGGCGCTTGTGCACCAATGCGTAGCCCGGCTTGGTGTCAGCGATGACGTTTACATGGCTGTCGAACGTGGCAAGGGAAAGCGGTTTCTGAAAGCAACAAAAGAGATGACGCGCCTGTGTCGCCGTCTCGGGATCGGGTTGCTGACGGTACGCCTGTCTGATGGCCTGGTGCAGGTTCATTGCGACCCGGGGCCATACGCGCCGCGCAAAAGCACCAGGCGACAAGGGCAACTGCTCAAGGAATTCGCCGCCCGGCAGGGCGATCCCAACGATGGTGGCCAGACACGCGTCGGTCTGATTACGGCCTACCGTCAGGACGCGCTGAAGCTCGCGCTGTTTCTGTACGAGGTCGGTGCCAGCAAGGGTTCTGATGTCGCACGCGAGACAGGGGTGGCCCGGGCCACCACGATGATGCGTGATGATCACTATGGTTGGTTCGAAAAGGTGGAAAAGGGCGTCTACGGCCTGACTCCCAAGGGTGCAGACGCCGTGGGCCAATCTGGAAAGATGTTAGGAGCGTAGCTGTCTCTCTTTGGGAGACGGGTCACTTATTGGCGGGGACCAGAGTATCTGCCATCAGGTCATCCAGGAACAGGCTGAGAAGCTGCAACCGCCCCGACACGTCCGCTTTGCGATAGAGCGCCGCACATTGTGCTTTCACCGTGCCTTGCGCAGTTTCACGCAGTTTTGCCATCTCGGACACGGAAAACCCTTTGAGCGCCAGAACTGCCACTGCGCGTTCGGCTTCGGTCAATTTCCACTCTTCAAACCGCGTTTCAAGCAGATCGGCAAACGCGCCCGAGGCCACCTTTAACTGATCCGTTATCTGATCCTCGCGCCGCATCATTCGGCGCAGCTCAGATGCAGAGAAGGCGAGGCCGAAAAACAGCGCAACTGTCACTAGCGCCTCGATCAGATCACTTTCCACCACCGGATTGTTTTGACCCGGCAAGAAAAGATCAAAGAAGATATCGAAAAGAAAATACGCGCAGCACAACGCTTGCAGCGAAAAGAGGGTCCACAGGGTTGTGCGGCGTGTCGGCATAGGCGTCGTCCATAAAAAATCTGCCCGGAGTACCGACCCCGGGCAGCGTCATGAGTTCAGATTAGCTGTCGTTGTCGTCCTCGTCATCCTCAAGCTCGATTTCGGTCACAAGGCCAGTATCTATCGCCACCTCGATCTCATATGCCACCCCCTCAAGGGTCACCTCGGCTTCGATCTCTTCACCCTCGATTTCAATCTCTTGCACAACATAACCCATCGCGGTCAACGCACTGCGCACGTCCGCCTCTGATGTGCCAAGGGTTTGGCCCACATCTGCACCTGCAATCGCAATACCGGGTACGATTAGGGCGGCCAGAATGGCGGGTTTGGTCAGATTGGTCATGGTCATCTCCAGTTTTGATTTACGTGCCGCGTATCGTGCGGCTGGGGATGACCTGAGGTCTTGCAGCTCGGTTCAGAATTGGACTTTCGACCGAAACCACGGTGCATATGCCGAAGGTTTATGATGCATAGACAGTTGCGAAAGTGTCAAAAGGGCCGCCGCTCCAAATCGAAACCGCGCAGTTCCAGTTGTTGCAACAACCCCGTCTCACCAGACAAATGCGCTGCGCCCACGGCGATGACGATATCCCGCTCTTTGCGCGCATCGATCCTGTCCATCCATGCAAGGTTCCGCTTAACCAGCAATGCGTCTATCATGTCATCAAATATGACATCGAACGCGTCCGCCGGGATGTCGATCTGGCTGCGTGTGAACACACGTGAAAACGCAAGAAGTCCCGCATGCTGCTCATCGAAATAGGATGCGACGGTCGTTGCTGTCACATCATCTGTAAACGCTTCCATCTGCGCGACCAGCGGCAGAAACCGCACCTGTTCTTCAATCGGGTCAGAGGCGAGCAAGTCGATCAGATCCCGGTGGGTCTCCAATTCGACGATGGGCACGTCTGCCGCGGCTGCGGTTGTCATGATCATCTTGTCCAATCCAACCTTGCCCGCATGCAGGTCGGTCATGGCACAGGGGGCGATGCTCAAGGTCAGAGACAGAAACCATGGCTGGTATTTGGCGGCCATGAAAGGGGGCACGCCGCGGGCTTGCGCCGCCTGCGACAGGACCGACCACGTGTCAGGCGAAACACGGTCGATCAGGCTTGGTCCATCGGTGAGAAACGCAATGGTCGGGTCAGTTGTAATTGCGTCAAGCAGCGCCGCCTCTTCCTTCGGCGTGATCTCGACCATCAACAGGTCTGCGCTTTCAAGTATGGGGGCAAGCCGCTCCACAACTGGTTCCATGCGCGCGTCGAAAATATGCATTGTGCCCACGATGGTGATCGTCTGATCGCCGCGCGTCGCACGCCAATGGTTCCCTTCGGCAAAGGGCAGGGTGCTGGAAATCCTTACAATCTCGTCACGTGCTTCAACGCCAAGGCCAAGGCGCAGATCGGTGCCGGTGCACGCTGCATGCGCAGCAATTGGCATAAGCAATAATATTGCCATGAGAAGCTGTCGGAGCATTGCGCGTTTCCCTTTTCCCAACCCTGTGCCCAACGCTAGGTCAGCGGAATGGCGTTGCCAACATGGTGTCAAAAAACCTTCGCAAAAATATGGCGACGGCAGCGGTTGACTCAGGCTTGGGGCTTCCTTAGGTACGCAACGTTATCACTCGAAGATGATGAGTGCTAACGGTTCCCGATCCCGGGGGCCAAAAGAGTAACTTTGAGCCTCAAGGAGCTGCAAAGATGGCATTGAAACCGCTTCATGACCGCGTGCTTGTACGCCGCACGGAAAGCGAAGAGAAAACCTCTGGTGGGCTGATCATCCCTGACAGCGCCAAGGAAAAACCCAGCGAAGGTGAAATCGTGGCTGCAGGCCCCGGCACTCGCAAAGACAGCGGTGAGCTGATCGAGATGGGTGTGAAAGCCGGCGACAAGGTGCTGTTCGGCAAATGGTCCGGCACCGAGGTCACCATCGACGGCGAAGAGCTGCTGATGATGAAAGAATCCGACATCTTGGGGATCATCGAGTAAGCGCGCCCGCGTTTCTCTGATCCTCATACCGACATTCTCAAAGGAGATAATACATGGCTAAGGACGTCAAATTCGACACGGACGCCCGCAACCGCATGCTCAGCGGTGTGAACATCCTCGCCGACGCTGTCAAAGTCACCCTGGGTCCCAAAGGCCGTAACGTGGTGCTGGACAAATCCTTCGGCGCGCCCCGTATCACCAAGGATGGTGTATCGGTCGCCAAGGAAATCGAACTGGAAGACAAGTTCGAAAACATGGGCGCGCAAATGGTCAAAGAAGTGGCCCAGCGCACCAACGACGAAGCAGGTGACGGTACGACAACCGCAACCGTGCTGGCCCAGGCCATCGTCAAGGAAGGCCTGAAATCGGTTGCCGCTGGCATGAACCCGATGGACCTCAAGCGCGGCATCGATCTGGCAACGTCCAAAGTGGTCGAAGCGATCAAAGCAGCCTCGCGCGAAGTGAACGACAGCGCCGAAGTGGCGCAGGTCGGTACCATCTCCGCCAACGGCGAAGCCGAAATCGGCCAGCAAATCGCGGATGCGATGCAGAAAGTCGGCAACGAGGGTGTAATCACCGTCGAGGAAAACAAAGGCCTGGAAACAGAGACCGATGTTGTTGAAGGCATGCAGTTCGACCGCGGCTACCTGTCGCCTTACTTCGTGACCAACGCTGACAAGATGACAACCGAGCTGGAAGACTGCATGATCCTGCTGCACGAGAAGAAACTCTCGTCACTGCAGCCCATGGTTCCGCTGCTCGAGTCGGTTATTCAGTCGCAAAAGCCTCTGATGATCATCGCGGAAGACGTCGAAGGCGAAGCGCTGGCAACCCTCGTGGTCAACAAACTGCGTGGCGGCCTGAAAATCGCAGCTGTCAAAGCCCCTGGCTTTGGTGACCGCCGTAAGGCCATGTTGCAGGACATCGCGATCCTGACAGGCGGCCAGGTGATCTCGGAAGACCTCGGCATGAAGCTCGAGAACGTGACCATGGACATGCTGGGCACCGCCAAGCGCGTTCAGATCACCAAGGACGAGACCACTGTCATCGACGGCGCTGGCGAGAAAGCCGAGATCGAAGCACGCGTTGCCCAGATCCGCGGCCAGATCGAAGAAACCACATCCGACTACGACCGTGAGAAACTGCAAGAGCGCGTGGCCAAACTGGCTGGTGGTGTTGCCGTGATCCGTGTCGGCGGCATGACCGAGGTTGAAGTGAAAGAGCGTAAGGACCGTGTTGACGACGCCCTGAACGCAACACGTGCTGCTGTGCAGGAAGGTGTTGTCGTTGGTGGTGGTGTTGCCCTGGTGCAAGCGTCGAAAGCACTCGACGGACTGGAAGGCGTCAACAACGACCAGAATGTCGGTATCAACATCGTACGCAAGGCCATCGAATCGCCTCTGCGTCAGATTGCCGAAAACGCTGGTGTCGATGGCGCTGTTGTGGCTGGCAAGATCCGCGAAAGCAGCGACCTGAGCTTTGGTTTCAATGCCCAGACCGAAGAATATGGTGACATGTTCGCCTTCGGTGTGATCGACCCCGCCAAAGTGGTCCGCACAGCTCTGCAAGACGCCGCGTCTGTTGCATCGCTGCTGATCACGACCGAAGCCATGGTGGCCGACAAGCCCGCCAAGGACGGTGCCGGTGGCGCGCCCGCAATGCCCGACATGGGCGGCATGGGCGGCATGATGTAATCACTGCGTCTGCTCTGCAGATGTCGTGATGGGGAAATGGTTGCTGTTCACAGAATGGCCGCCAAAGCCTACACAGCTGAAATTGAAAAGGCCGCCTGACAGGGCGGCCTTTTCTTTCAAGGATGTCGGTGCGCGCGGGTTTAGCAGCTGTTGAGTTCGCGTCGTTTATCTCTTCGCAAGCATTGGAATGACTAACCCCCATTGAGTTTCTTTAGGTGATCCGGAGGGTTTGAAACCGAGCTTCTTGTAGGCGGCTATCGCGCGTTCGTTGTCGGGATGTGGATCAGTTGCGATTATTGGTGCCCCCTCGTCAAAGAGATCTTGCATTCTTCTGCTGATGAATGCGGACCCATGCCCGACACCAACCATTTCAAGGTCTCCGATGTACTGATCAATCCCCCGTGACCCTATTGGAAGATGGGCGAAATGATGATTGTCCCACCCGTGAACTGTGTAGTCCTGCATGAACGCAAAGGGGCGTTCGGCGTGCGAAACGATCCACCGTGCAACCCGAGGATCTGCCAAATCCGCTTTATCATAAGGTTCACCTGCCCCCCACCATTCACTGACATGCGGGTTCGATTGCCATGCCTTCAGCAACTCGAGATCATCAAAGGTCGCCTTGCGAAATGTGTATTGTCTGGTCGAGATCATCTTGTGAGACTAGCATATAGATTGCTGACAGAGTCGGTTTCAAATCAGTTACTTGACGCTATCGATTGAGCCTATCGACCTTGAATAGCTTCCAGGGGCCGCGTCACCGACAAAGTGCCCGTTCGTCAAATTGGCTCAGATAGAGGTGGTCCTAGATTTTCGACCAATTTGCAGCCGGTTTAAGATGGATCAGGGGTTCATTTAGGCTGCTATTCTC
>NZ_CANNGP010000057.1 GCF_947504105.1 uncultured Tateyamaria sp. | reverse complement strand
GATGTCATCTCGTCTCATGCCCCAACATGACACTCCGAACCGACAATGGGAATCCTATGTCAGACGGGGAACACTAGATAAGCACTCCCTTGGCAGCGTTGTGGTCGGTCAATATCCTAATGGCCGACCCATATTTGACACAACGCGAACAGAGATCGGTGAAGCGCTATTCCAGCTGAAATACCGGAATGATTACAGTCAGGTCAAACCTCTGGCAAAGGCAGTCGAACGTCAAATTGTTCCGCTGCTTGGCGAAATAGGTCTAGTGATCCCGGCCCCTGCGTCCACGGTCCGCGCTCGTCAACCTGTTTCCGAGTTGGCATCGGAAGTTGCACACCGAATTGGGGTTCCATGTTTCAACAACCTCGTCGTTAAGTCCGCACTTGTTGCAAATGCTGGCTCCCTCAAGAATTTGACCACAAAAGAGGAAAAAGTTGATGCACTTGCTGGTCGGTTTGTTTTGAACAAAACTATTACCAACGAAGGACGCTGGAACACCCTTGTTGTGGATGATCTTTATCACACCGGGGCGACATTGGAGGCTGTTTGTGCAACACTCGCCGGGTACGATAAGATCGGCGACATCTATGTTGCAGCATTGACGTGGAGGAAACCATGACGGCTGTGTTCATCGCAGGCTCGATCAAAATCAAACACCTAGATCCCAAGTTTGTAGAGCGGATCGAAAACATCGTCAAAGACGGTTTAGACGTCATCGTTGGTGATGCGAATGGAGCCGACACTTCGATCCAAAAGGAACTTTTGCGCCTCGGGGCGGATAATGTGACCGTCTATTGCACGGGAGAGAAGCCCCGTAACAATGTCGGTAATTGGAGCGTGAAACGCATCCGATCTTCGGCTGAACCGGGAACGAGGGCGTTCTTTACCGCAAAAGATATTGAGATGGCTTCGCAGGCTGAATTTGGGTTAATGCTGTGGGATGCTTCAAGTACCGGAACGCTCAGTAATGTTTTTGAGCTGTTGTCGCGAAGCAAGATAACGGTTGTCTTCGTCAACCGGGAGAAACGGTTCTTAAAGATAAAAGAAAAGAGTGATCTCAGTTCACTGCTTTCTGTGATGACTGACGGAGCCCGAAAAGCTGCTGATCGAAAGATCGGGCTAAACTCCCGGATTTCTGCCCTGAACAATGAACAGATCGGTATGGCATTTTAGGTCACTTGACCCCCAACGATTCAGGTATCGGTGGCAGTGCATTAAATCGCATCCGATGACCATCTAGCGAAGCGTAGACATGCCTCCGTCGGTTGGTTGGGGTGCGCCGCGCTTAGAACGGTATGTCCCCTACGTCCTCATCCTCGTTCAAAGCACCCGAATTCTCGGTATGATCAACGATGAACCGCGCACGTTCATATAGCTCATCAAAGGTGAGGATCTCGGGTTGGCGGAGGTTCCGTCGGAAGCCCTCGAAGGCTTGGTAGCGCGCTGCGTTAACACCGTGTTCGGCTTGGAACTGGCTCAGGCTACCAACAACGAGGAAAGATCGCGGTTGGACTGACATCAGTTCTTCCCCCGTAAGGTCACCGTGTTCGTCGGTAAAGCGTTGATGTGTGCCGAGAGCGTCGGTCGCAGCACGTAACGTCTCCTGGCATTGAGCTACCGCACCACTAAGTTCCGTCGAAGGGGCCCATGTTCCTGGCCGGTATTCATTCTTCTTTAGGAGGTCAGTTGAGCTCTTTTTGATCTCGACCAAGCACAGTGCGCTAACGGTCGCGCGGGTCTTCATTATTCCGTCTGGAATTTTCCCAGGTGCAATTAGACTTGATCCACGGATGGTCTGCTGCAGCTCTCGACCGTCCAACCCTGTTGTGAAGATGTAGCTGAGTCCGTATCCAAATATCCATTGATTGCGCTCGAAGAACTCTTGCCAATTTCTTTCGGAGATATCCTCTGCTTGGTCGAGCATGTTTGAGAAAGACTTCAACTGCTCACGACGATAGGCGAGAGCCACTACGTCCTCGGTAGTAATCTTGCTGCGCGCAAATTCCGCAACTAGGTCGGGGCGATCTTCGAGAAGTTTGCGTGCGTCAGCGTCAGGCATGTGAACTAGGCGTAAATCGGCCTCATTGACGTTGAATTTGGCCGGGCTAGGAATTTCCAGGCGCCGGATATTTTCTAGAAACTCCAGCAACCTGGAAATCTGCTCACCGTACAACACAACCTGCTCACCCATCGGGTTCCCAGTCTTGGTGCTCCATCTCTGAATGTGTAGGTGTGTAACGCCTCGCCCATCTTCGATAAATCGTGCTTTTATCTGTTGGATGCCCGTATCTGTTTCATGAAGAACGAATTCATCACCATCCTTAACAAGCTCTTTCAACGGCCCGACCTCGAACCGCTTCCAGCCATGCCGGAAAACCGTGTCTCGTCCCGGGTAGCTGAATCCCTTCGAGATATAGAGCCTGCATGGAACGCGGTTTTTGGCATACTCAAATTCCTCAAAATCGATAATCGGCATGAACCGTTCCAATATCTATTCTCGTAACTGAGCCTACAAGCTCAGGGTGTGCTGTCGCAAGTCGATGCGCCGCTTCGTTTCTGCCCCAAGGGGTCACGATCCCCTTTGCGGGGTCTGCCCGAAGGAAACACTATGCTGCCAAAAAGGAAACTCAGGTGCAGTTGTCTGAAATGCACCCTCTGATTTCATTGGGAAATTGGTAACACCAAAGGAATATCTTTGAGGTGAATGCCACTTCGCTCCGCCTTTTGCTTTCAGTCATAGGAGATCCGCGCGGGGCGCGCGGCTCGCATTGATTGATAGCCAGGACAGGGGATCGACGCGCTAAAGCGCGCTCACCCCTGCCCTGCCATTATTCATATCGCTTGTCGCTGCCCGCCTCTGGGCGGTCAGCTGCGCTGCTTTTCCCCGGCGGTCAGGGGGGCGACGAGTGTCCTTAGCCGAATCCTGTGTCTTCCCCAACCGGCGCGATGCGCCGGTCCTCTGCTTTGCGCCGGCCCTTTGGGTGTGAAAGCCCCAGGATTCGGCACAGCCCCTCTTTTTGTCGCCCCCCCTCCCTTCCGGGGAAAAACGCGGATGGGTGCGGGTGGCAGGCGTCAGTCCATCAGGCCGTTTCCTTGGCCTGATGTGTCCAAACCGAAACACACGCGGATAGGTCGGGCGCAAACCGGCCACCGTCACACCACTAAGGAAAACGCCGATATGGCTGATATCTTTATCCAGAACCCGAACGACCCTGCCTATTGGCAGCAGGTCCAGCACAATGCAGCCCACCGCAAGGCTATTGCAGAGGTCCGCCAAGGCTTCGCCGACACCGCTTGCGGCATGGTCTATGAGGCATGGGTTGCCGACTTGATGGACGTGGTACGCAGTGCCGCACGGAATGCCGGATTTCTCAATGACCCGGTGCGCTACCAGTCGTTCCGAGAAGACTGCGCCGCTTTCATGCAATTGCCTGAAATCGCAACTGAGGACCACAAGGCGCTTTCGCAGGCCGCTTTCGATGCCATCGATGATGCAGCACAGGCCCTTTACGGCCAACAGGAGGCTTGAATATGACCAGCACGGAAAACGGATACACTCTGACGCTCGACTACGGAACCGAAGCGCACCGGGTTTCCGGGGATAACTCCGTGATCCTGCGGATGCTCGGACAGGACCACCACAAAGCCGCGAAGATCAAGCCGCGTCTGACGATCACGAACGATGTTGGTGATGTTGTTGCGGAGATGGACGAATGGGCGACGGTCTGGACAGAGGGGCGTGGCGTATGACCGATACAAACCAACAAGCAGTCGCGCGAACCACCTATCGTCTGCACTCATCACCGATGCAACACACCCCCGGTGTGATTGCTTGGGCCATCAACGGATACGCTTTTCCGAAAGACCGCTCGACCCTTATCAAAGTTGTCAGAGCCGGGTTTTCTGGTGTCCCAGCGTTTGCAATCCAACAGCTTCTTTCTGGGGCTGTAGGCCATACAGTCGAAGGTGATGTTGTTGTGTTCACCGTGGACACGCCGCCTGAACAGAGGTTCAACAACCTTGGCGACGACCAGACACTCGACCATTTCGAATGGTTTGAATTGGTCGCTTGCAGGAACGATGAAAGCGAAGGCGGCATTGTTCAGTGTGAAGCTGGATGCGCTGAGTTCTGGGGCATTTATGGCCGCAGCAATCACGGCACGCAGGAAGAACCGGAATACCTAGCCACCGCCATTCATGACGAGTTCAACCCCTTGGAGGCGGTGCAGATCGCGCGTCAAATCGCCATCGAAACAGGCAAGGGCTTCAATGCTGGTGATGTGCAATATGGCTTCTTTCCAAGGTTGGCCGGTCAGCTAAAACCCGCGACCGACTTCACCGAGATTGCGGAGGACCTGACCTATGCAATTCACGAGGATATTGATCTGACAGGCGACGACGAAGGGCAGCGAGAGGATGATTTTGAGAACCATCCACTAGCTGAGTTGCGCGAGGCGTTTGTCGAGTTTTTAAGCTATTCCGGTAGCGACGAGCGCGACCCCTACAAGCTCTTGGATGAAGGTACAGGCCAGTGAGCGCGATCAAGCAAGACCAAATTGCCCGCTGCCCCCCGTACAGCGTCAAATATCAAATCTATGCCGGGCGCGATCATGCCGCGCCCGGCACCCACTGGATACGCGATCTTGCCAGTCTTGAGGATTGTCAACGCGCCTATATCGACGCGCGGGAGGCATCAGCGCTTGGTGCGTCGCAGTTTGGAGACGGTGAAATCTATGATCGGGAGAAACTGCACGCTGCGCGTTTGAGCTATAATGGGCGGCTCTGGCCGCCGGTGCCGTGGAGCGCTGACTTAGAGCCCTTGGCCGAGCCACCAAGAACGCCATCCGCAGTCGTTCGGGTGGCCTACGAAACCCAGCAGTTTTTCGAAATTGATCTGCCAGAGGGGCAAGACCCTGAAACTTATTGCGACACTGACGAGGCCCGTGCTCACTTTGCTGACCTGATCACTTCCCGGTTCATCGACCTCAAGCTTGAGCGCGCTTTTGACGAAGATGGAAAGGAAACGGAGGGCAGATGATGGAACAGCTTGCGTTAATAGACCTGATGCCGGAGGAGCGCGGCACTTCGGGCGCGGTCTGGTGGTCGGGGTCATGGGAGTGCCGCAACTTCGGCGGTTTCTATCAGGTGCGAGAACAAGGCCGGGGCAACTGGTGCTTTATCATCTATGCCTTTGGCGATCACCACGCCAACGTCTACCGCGTCAACCAGATCGGAGAACTGTACCGTGAGAATGTCCCGATTGACGCAAATGACAGGATCACCATTCTGGGCCGAAAGTATGGCCGTGACCACTGGCAGCACTAACCGATAAGGAGGACAGGGACGTGGAGCCATATTTGATCGAAGGCATGGTAGCCATCCGGGCACTTTTGGAAGGTCGGATCGGACCGAAGAACCCCGAATTGGCTCTAGCCATTGCCGCAGCTATGCACAACTTGCACGCCAATCCCATGGCACTGCGTGTAGCAAAGTCAGCGTTGTTGGACTTTCGTCTGTCAAACCCGCGCGAGGCGGAAACCTTACTGCCACAAACCCTTGCGTGGCTTGATCAGTCAGCAAAGCCCGCTTGATACAAAGCCATTGCAGGAAATCTCCGTGAAAAACTGAGCCTATCCTACACGGCGCGGGGACCAGTCAACACCAAGCCCTTCGGGGCGCTACGCGCGTGTTGACAGGCCCCCTATCCCGCCGTGTCTGGAAAGCTCGTTTATTCACTAAGGAGATTACCATGAAATACATTCGTAAAAAATCAACCAGCCTACGCCGTACAGCAGCCCGTCGCCTCAAAACGATCCGAAAGCAGTTGCGCAAGATCGACTTGAGCATGAGCGTTGAAATCAACCTCATCTTCCTGAAACTGAAATTCACTTTCTCGCGGCGCAAGGAATAGCGCCATTCAGCTTTTCACCTTCGACAAATATCTACCGTGTGCTTTCGGTCAACACTTGGCACCAACCATAGCATGGGCAAAGAGCGTGTAGACGCCAAATATCGGAACGCTCTTTGCCCATGCGATTTTCAGCAGAGCGGTCGTTCGTCCTTCGCGCGGCGGCCGTCCGCTTTGAGCCCAATCTGTGAATTCGAGTTTCGTGCTGCGTGCGCTCGCAGCACGATAATTGCCGCATATGCTCGCTTCCTAGTACTGCTAAGAAACCAAGACAACCAGCCATCCGTCGTGTGCATAGCGGAAGTAGTGCAACCGATTCACGTCTCGTGAGAATTGTTGCTGTTCCCAAGCATGCCAAATTAGCGCTGCGCTTTGAGCCGGGGTTTGGAACGACGCGCGCTTGAAAACCCAATCAACCTGAACCGCCCGCGATTGTTTCACCGAAGCATTCGTTTGAGCTTTGGTCATTCGCCAAGCAAATAGAGTTATAGTGTCAGTGCGGTGCTGATGTTGGGCGGGGCGGGAGGAATGGAGGGCACATCATGCCGAGAGTCCAACTTTCTGCAGTCACCCCGAAACACCGAGCTTGGAATAAGGGTCGGATCATCGGCCAGAAGCGACCGCTTTTACCGAAACAGGTCTGGGCGATCCGAGCGAGGCTTGAACTTGCGGGCAATCTTCGCGATCTGGCGCTGTTTAATGTGGCAATTGATAGCAAACTGCGCGGCTGCGACCTGGTGAAGCTGACGGTCGCCGATCTGGTAAGAGATCATCGCGTTAAGGAACGGGTGTCAGTCATCCAAAGCAAAACCAAAAGACCTGTCCAGTTCGAACTCTCTGACAATACCAGAGAGACGGTGACCTCATGGATCACGTCGCCGGAAATGATTGCGTGCCGGTTCATGTTCCCTAGCCGATTTCATGACCGACCCCACATTTCGACCCGACAATATGGTCGGTTGGTGCAGGATTGGGTGAGATCCATAAATCTGGACCCGAGCGGATACGGTACACATTCTCTTCGCCGGACCAAAGCCGCGGAGATCTATCGGAAGACTGGGAACCTGAGAGCTGTTCAGCTGTTGCTTGGTCACACAAAAGTCGACAGCACCGTGCGCTACTTAGGTGTCGAACTTGAGGATGCGCTGAGCATCGCCGAGCGCATCGACATTTGAACCAGATTGGCGGGCGGCATTGGTCTGTCGCCAATTCAGGCGGGGTGCACGGCTCACCTTTAGCATGAGGCTGGTGAAGCTATGTTTTGGTTGCTATTTGGCGCTCAGACAGGCGCGATGTATCGCCTTGATGCTTACATTTCTGCCGAACCTCCGACGTGTGCATCGGATTTTTCCGCGATATAGGCAAGCGCCCTTTCGATTTCATCACAAGGTTGCTCTTACGGCATCACGCAATTCCGGATGGAGTATCCAATTTCCCGCTTCTGTTTCATCTTGTGTCTCCGCCTGAAACCCAAGAACCGAACTGTTTTCCAGTGCAATGGGCGTCACTTTCGAGTTCGTCCCAAAGCTAAGAAAATCGGAAATCAAGCGACCCGCATTCGCGAGTGATCTGTACGCCGAAGTCAGCGACTTGTAATCCGTTGCCCTCGCCATTTGCTCATCCGTCAGCCCGTCTGCGTCTGCTACCGACAATGCCGTCAGCATTGCGCGCTGCGGGCCGGTCAGCGCAACGTGAGCGAGTGCCTCTGCATATTCCTCGGTGCTTGGCACCGAGATACCCGTGCGCGCGTCTTTTCTGCGCGCTTCAATCCTTCGGTTCTCTCTTGCGTCGATAACGTCGTGTAAAGCGGCGATAGCAGCTTCTTCGGTGGCACCGCTTGCCTCGGCGATCAATCCGCGCGCTTCGGTCGGCGGTTTTGCAAACGCGCGCGCGACGAATTTGCCCCCGAGAACGCCGGACTTGATTTGATATCTGCCGTGTTCGCCCACGTGGATTTGAGGCCGCGTTTCTTTTTTGGTGACCTTGGCTTTCTTGGCTTTGTCTCTGAAAAGGTTGTCACCGCTATTTGATAGATGCGCAATGCTTGAATGTGTCATTGGATAACTCCTTCTGGATGGTGATTTTCAATGTAGCAGCGCAAACCAATTTCTAGGCCTGCAAGGCACAGGTACATGGCATGCTCACCTCGAACGACAGCGTCGAGCCCCTGAGTTATCAGGTCGTGAACCGAGTGGGCTGTGAGCGGAACGGTTTACTAAGCACGTTCATCCGAGCGACGAGGTCGGGCTTTGAAGCAGGCGACACGTTGGACGACGCACTTTTGGCCCGCCTGACGCGATGACGTTTAAGTCCAGCGGTCCGAACGCAACAGGTTAGTCCGCCGTCTCAGCGTGTGGGCACCCCAAGAGGGCGCCCATTCGCAAAGCTCATGCGAGCGCGATGTTTGTCGCGCTTTCGCGACCGTCTTTGCCAGCCTCGAGATCGAACGTCACCTTTTGGTTGTCGTCCAAGCTCGTCATGCCCGCGCGCTCGAGTGCAGAGATGTGCAGGAACACATCCTTGCCGCCCGATTCCGGCGCGATAAAGCCGAACCCTTTAGTGGTGTTGAACCATTTCACTGTGCCATTGGCCATGTGAATTTTTCCTTATGATCGCTGCCCACGACATGCAGCAGCCCGGCTTCTCACGACAATGTCGAGCGCTGTGAGCCGATAAGGGAAAACAGAAAGTCGAATGGAGGTCAGTAGCATCTTAAACTTGGTGCCTACCCGGGAGAGTTACAAGGTGCGCCTTGTCTGACGACAAATGTTTCCTTTGCCAAAGCGGCATTGATCTTCTATAGCTAGCAAGCTGCCGGGCACCCTGGTAGCGCGCAAAGGAAAGCCCACATGTCGTTCAACGACTTGGCAAAGAAAGAGGCCGCCGACAAAAAGGCCTTACAAGAAAAAGAACCGAAATCACTGACCAAAACGAGCGAAATTTCCGCATCGGGAACCAAGCCAGTCGATCCGTCACAGGACTGACAGGCGCGTCGCAGAACCTCTGATGCACCCAGTCAGAATTAAGTTCGCCGTAACAGGATTCCTCCTTCAAGGATCTCGTTGATCAGATCCGCTGCCGCCGCGTGCACGTGCCGTTCCGGTTCAGGGTCCTGTGCGTTTTCCAGGGTTTCCGCAGCATCGCGTAGAATACCGATTATCTCACGTTCTGGAAGTAAGTCGTGATCGTGTAAGGCGAGCAGCAAGGCCTCGCAAATCGAGAGGGCCGCCAAGCCCGCCGGGTCTGGTTGTTCTGACATCGCAGTATTCCTTGTTTCGTTCATGGCATCGCGTAGAGGCGAGGTCGTGATGCTCCTGAACACTGTCACGGAGGTCTTTGTCGTCCGTACTGATCGAAAGCAGTCTCAATGAAGAGTTGTTTTTGGCGCATTCATCGGTTCGAGAGGGCCCAGCAATGGCAACTGAGACCAGCCCGCTCACCCGGAAACTCTCCGCCTTCGTCGAGCTTTCGACGTCAGAACTTGGCGTGTTGGAGCGGTTGCACGCGCGACGGAAATCCTTCTCCGCGGGACAAGACCTTGTGCATCAAGGCCAATCGGAACAGGCGGCCTATATTCTCGCGGCGGGCTGGGTGGTATCCTACAAGATCCAGCCTGATGGATCACGCCAGATCGTGGACTTCCAGATACCGGGGGATTTTCTGGGGCTGCGCAGCGTTCTCTTGCACACGTCCGATCATGGTATTGAACCGATTGTCGAGATCGAGGCAGCGGAAGTTTTGGTTAACGATCTTCTGGAGGCTTTTGCGGAGACGCCACGCCTCGCCACTGCCATCTTGTGGGCAGTCTCGCGCGACGAGGCCATGGTTGTGGAACATCTGGTTGGGCTGGGGCGGCGCAACGCTGATGCGCGCATGGCGCATTTTTTTCTGGAGCTTGGCGTAAGACTGTCACTGGTGGGGATGGGCAGCAAGGGAGGGTACGCGTGCCCCCTCACGCAGTATCATCTGGCCGACGCTCTGGGATTGAGCGCCATCCATGTCAACCGTGTCTTGCGGAAACTCCGGGAAGACAGGCTTGTTACTTTTCGGGACGGCCTCGTGGTGTTTGATAATTACGAGGGTCTGGTGGCTTTGGCCGATTTCGATCCTGCGTATCTCGACCACGCGCGGCCTCTCTTGCCCTGAAAGGGCCGCCCGAGATTTGGTTTCGGACCGCCCATGATCACATCGCGCTTACGGCATCACATCAAGGCGCGGCTTGCTTGCTTGAGTTCCTCGTGCGCTTTTTCGTCGTTTTCCGCTTCGTGCGCCTTTTCGGCGGCCTGATAGTGTTTCAATGCGGCCGCCTTCTTGGGCCCTTCGGGCGCCTTGTCCCAAGCGGCTTTGACCGAAGCCATGTGCTTCGCGGTCTGGTTCTCTTGTTCTTGATTGTGCTCGTTCATATACGTGTCCTTTCTTGGACCAGCCGAGTACAAGAGGCGCAAAGGCCGTGCAGTAAGAGGGAAGCACTTTCAGTTTCCCGCGTCTGTAGGATACTCGGTAAAATCGCCACCCTGACGTGCGGTGGTCAGGTCCCGCATATCCGGTCTTGCAAGACAACGTACTGACGCACGTTAGCCGACCTGGGCCAGATAGAAGACCCGCGCGATCACTGCGATGACGACAAACACGGACAGCACCCAAAACGCGCTAACCCTTGGGAAGCTGAAGCTGCCCGACTGACTTTCACCAACAAAAGGGAATGACCCCCGGTGAGGCAACAATGCCACAAGCTTGGTCGCCTTGCTTTCGCTTGCCAGAGCAAGTGCTGGCACGTCTGTGATTGCTTCAAGATGCGCGTTCAACCGAATTTCGGCGTTCTCCTTGCTCAACAGCGCTAACTCCTTGGCTTCGGTCCATGGTTCAAGCCCGATACGTGCAAGTGCAGACACAACCGTGACGGCTGCGCCGGTTCTGTCCTCTCCCACTTCTGCTTGCAGGAATGCGTCGTAGTCGGAGCCGTCCGGGTGAAGAATATCTGAGGCGGACATGCATTTCCTTTCAGCGAGAGGGTGTCATGGGGGGCTGTGACACAACGAAGCCCTAGCGTTTGCGTCCATAGTGACAATGATTGTTTCGGGGTGGGCTAACCTCGATCAGCCTCGCGCTCGCGAGGATAGGCTAACGTTCGCCCAATCGACCTGGGATCATCAGGCAGCTTTGTCGGCTCAGATCGACACGACCCGGCATGGGTGGTGAACCACGGCCCTGGGCACAGCGTTACGAAAAACGAACTTGAGGCGTCTGGAACATGGCATGGGCCGTGAACCTGACTCTTTGGGCATGACAAAATAGCGACGCGGCGCTTTCCCCGCTGGAGAACACAATATGACCACACCTGAATGGCTCAAACCCGGCATCTACGGCGCACTGATCGGCGCGGCGTTTATCGCTATTGTCGGTTTCACCTGGGGAGGATGGGTAACCGGATCCGCAGCCGAGAAAATGGCAAGCGAGGTGGCCGAAGACCGAGTGATCGCAGCACTTGTGCCATTCTGCCTCGACATGTCCCGTACCGACGAAGCACGTGTCGAGAAGCTTGCCGCGATCCGCGAGACATCGACGTTCAGACAGAGGGATGCCGTGATGGAGGCGGGCTGGGCGACCATGCCTGGAGCCGAGGAACCGAACCGCGCGCTTGCCCAGGCTTGCATTGAAGGGCTTGAGCTTGATGCGTCGTAAGCTCTTTGCATGGCCATCGGTGTTGCCAAAGGGCGCCGCACGGAAACATTCAAGCACTGAAGGCCGCTTCGTAACGCTTTGTAGGGGGAGTATCGCGCTCGCTTTCGCCATACTGATCCCCGCGGCGTCACCGTTGTCCGCGCAAGCGCAAGCCGACCAGATACCGGCGAACGCGCAGGCCAAAAGCTGGGGCGACGGGTGGGAATGTGTTCGAGGGTTTCGGCGCACAGGCGATGCCTGTCTCGCCGTCGTCGTGCCGGCGAACGCCTACGCCACCAATAGAACCTATGGCAGCGGCTGGGCATGCCTGCACGGCTTTCGTGAAATGGATGCCACGACTTGTCTCGCGGTTGTAGTTCCGAATGGAGGACATCTTGACCCATCAGGTACAAGCTGGAGCTGCCTTCGTGGATATATGGAGGCTGACGACCAGTGTCTCGAGATCGTTTTGCCGCCGAACGCATATCTGACAGACAATTCCTTTGGATCGGTTTGGCGATGTGGCCGGGGTTTTGAAGTTGATGGCGATACTTGCGCGGCCATCGTCGTGCCGGAAAACGCGTTCCTGAACGGGTCTGGCTACGGTCAGCCCTGGACGTGCGAGCGGGGATACGTCGAGAACGAAGAGGGCTGTGCTGCCGTTATCGTTCCAGAGAACGCCTTTTTCGACGACGCGACCTATGGGCCGGGATGGAAATGCAATCGAGGCTTTGCAGCCTCTGATGACGAGTGCAGCAAGATCAACCTTCCCGACAACGCACATCTCGACAGATCGGGAAACCGATGGGAATGCCACCGGAATTTTCAGCGATCGCAAGGGAGCTGCATTCTGAACGACTAGCGCATCCGATCCGGCATGAAGCGCTGTCCACAAACCTGAACGGGTCATCTGATCGGATCTGCAAATGCCACTTGGCAAAGGAAAAACCATGGAAGCGAACACCACGGAAAAACCGACGACACGGCTGTCACCCATTGGCCCGCAAACCCCGCCAGAGCAGTCTCGTACAAGCAAGTCCCCGAGCACGGCGGCACCGACTGCGATTGTCTACTGCGAGGGGAACTTCGGACAGATCGATGGCAAGACGGCAAACGGGCTGGTTCGTCATTCCCAAGCCTACCGCGTCCTTTCCGTGATCGACAGCAGGCTTGCCGGGCGCGACAGCGGGCAGGTGCTGGACAATGTCAGCAACGGTATTCCCATCGTCGCCAATATCAATGCCGCGCTTGCGCGAGAGGCAACCACTCCCGACACGCTGATCTATGGCATGGCACCGTCGACCGGGACGCTGTCGCCGACAGATCGAGAGGTTGTGCTGGATGCAATTGCACGCGGGATGAACATCGTCAGCGGTCTGCACGAATACCTCGGGGATGATGCGCAGATTTCATCGGCTGCCAGGGCGGCCAGTGTAACGATCCGCGATATACGCAAACCGCGACCCAGCAAGGATATGCGCCTGTTTGACGGCAGCGTCGCGCGGGTGAAGGCAATCCGCATTGCTGTTCTTGGGACCGATTGCGCGATCGGCAAGCGGACAACGGCGACCGTGCTTGCAAAGGCACTGAATGCGCGTGGCATCAAAACCGTCCTTGTGGGAACAGGTCAGACCGGCCTGATGCAAGGGGCCAAATACGGGATCGCGATGGACGCCGTCCCACCGCAGTTTTGCTGTGGGGAACTTGAGCGCGTGATTGTAGAGGCTTCTGACGGCGAGGAGCCGGACGTCATCCTGATCGAAGGCCAGGGGGCTCTTAGCCATCCCGCCTTTTGCACCTCGGCCTTCATTCTGCGCGGCAGCCAGCCGCAGGGTGTCATTCTTCAGCATGCGCCCAAACGTGCGCATCGCTGCGACTTCCCAAACTTCCCGATGCCGAACGCGGACAGCGAAATCACCCTCATTGAGGCGTTTGCAGGCACGCGGGTGGTCGGCGTGACGATCAATCATGAGGGGATGACGGACGCCGAGGTCAGCCAGGCAATCGAAACACTTTCGCGCGATCTCGGCATTCCGGTGACGGATGCGTTGACCCGGCCGGAAGAGCAATTGACCGACATGGTGCTGGCCGCCTTCCCGCAACTGCGCCCGGCGCCTCTTGTAGCCGCAGAATGACCACGCCGCGTGTCGAGATTGATCTCGGCAAGATCACGCAAAACGCACGATGTCTCGTCCGTCGTCTTGGCGCGCGGGGCATCTCTGTCACCGGCGTGACCAAGGCCGTTTGCGGTCATCCTGACGTCTCAAAGGCGATGTTGAGCGGCGGCATCGCTGACTTGGCCGACGCGCGCATTAGCAACGTCATTCGGATGCGGGCAGCAGGGATCGCGTGCCCCATCTCGATGATCCGTGCGCCGCTGTCGCACGGCATAGATGATGTCATCCGGTGCTGCGACACGAGCTACAATACGGAGATCGACACGATCCTGGAACTCGGCTCTGCCGCGCGGGAAAAGGGAACGGAGCACCATGTCATCCTGATGGTCGAAATGGGCGACTTGCGCGACGGTATCATGCCTGAGGACCTCAACGATGGCGCCTTACATGTCGTTGCAACGCCGGGTCTCGCCCTAAACGGGATAGCAGCAAATTTCGGCTGCCTGGGCAACGCGGCACCGACGGTCGATGACATGGCCATGCTCTCGCGACTGGCAGACGAGGTCGAAGGCGCATGCGGACCTCATGTGGCGCTTGTATCCGGTGGCGGCTCGGCCAATCTGGCATGGGCGCTTGGCAAAGGGGTGAATGGGCGGATCAACAATTTGCGTCTGGGCGAAGCGATCCTGTTAGGGATTGACCCATTATCGGGGCAGCCAATCAATGGCCTTCACACAGACGCCTTTGCGCTGTTCGCCGAAGTCATCGAAGCAAGACTGAAACCGGTATCAAGGCTGATGAAACCGGGTGCGCCGAAGTATGGGAAGCTCGAACTCATTCTCAAAAAAGACCATACGGGTCGCTCTGTCCTCGCCATCGGGCAGCAGGATACGGATGCAGGCGGTTTGACCTTTCCGTCTGGGGTGGAGTTCAGGGGCGCGACGAGCGACCACATTGTTGTCGATACAGGCGAGGCTGAAGTGTCCGTCGGGTCCGAAATGAAAATGAGTATGAACTACAGCGCACTCATGCGGGCGATGAGCGCACCTGATGTCGAAAAAATGGTCCATCACGGGTTGCGGGTCAACGGCGCGGTCAAGGATGCCAGACCCCAGCCACGTTTACGGCTGGTGTGACATCCGTATGTCTCTTCCGGCGAACCAGGACATCCGCCTCGCCAAAAGACAAAGGGCTGCAATGCACACCGCGCCTCTCAACCCTTTGCTAAGTAATGATGTAAACGCGACCTTGCTCGCAATCAAACGTGGGGAGCATATGCAAACCAAAGTAGACGACATCGAAATGGATCATCCGGGGCGTGCGCATGGAGATGTGCCAAAGGCCCGTTCCTGCTTGCGGTGCGAGGCCTCGTTCTGGAGCGAAGGGTTCGGCCAACGCATTTGTAATCATTGCAAGGGATCTTCGGTCTGGCGCACGGAAATGCCCGAGGGCATTGGTCAAGGACGGCGCCGTTCCGGCGGTCGGTCGTATTAGGGGCCCTTTGTGGCGTTGATCACGATCACACACACAACCAGCTATCGCTACCTGGCTCCTGTGCGACTTGGTCCGCACCGGCTAATGCTACGCCCTCGCGAGACGCGGGACCTCGCTTTGACGTCGTTCGATCTTGAGATCGTTCCGACCGCTCGTATCGATTGGTCCCAAGACGTCGCAGGCAACACCATTGCCGCCGCCACTTTCGACGTTATGACGGACAAGCTTACAATCAGGTCCCGTACGACAGTTGATTTGACGGCACCCGCTTGGCCAGTTTTCCCAATTGCGACCTCTGCGGCATCCTATCCGTTCACTTACTCTGACGATGACTGGAAAGATCTCGGGTCGCTTGCGATGCCGCAATACGCCGATGACGCAGGGCGGTTGTCAAACTGGGTTGAGCAATTCGTAATGAACAGGCCGACCGATACTCTGTCTCTGTTGAAGGACATCAGCAATGGCATCACGGAGCAGATCGCCTATCAAATCCGCGAAGCCGAAGGCACGCAAGCACCGCTTGACACAATTGATCGGGGCGTTGGCTCGTGTCGTGACTTTGCCGTTCTCTTTGCTGACGCAGTCCGCACCCTCGGTTTGGGTGCCCGTCTGGTCTCCGGCTACCTTTTCGACCCCAAGGATGACCGGCTTGGATCAGCGGCGGCGGGCTCCACGCACGCATGGATCGAAGTCCACGTTCCAGGGGCAGGTTGGATCCCGTTCGACCCTACGAACAGATCCGTGGGGTCGGCGCATTTGATCCCGGTGGCGGTCGCCCGAAACATATCACAAATCACTCCTGTGATTGGCAGTTTTCAGGGCGACAAAAGTGATCTCATTTCCCTGGACGTCGCTGTTGATGTTGTGGATCAAGGAATTTACTGACCAAGATTAGACGACGGTCGTAGTGTGGAGTATCAACACCCGACCTTCTGCCGCCCTTTGAATCTGTCATAAGCATGCGCTTTTCGACGGCTGTGTCACCCTGAGTCTCGATCGTGGGTACAAACTGCAATGAATTGGCGGTCAGGTAGTGGGTGCCCCAGACTGGCGTTCAATGACCGCTCTGGTGACACGCGCTAACCAAAAAAGGAATAGACTTTCTGCGAAGGCAAGCCTTTTCTGCACCAGCAATAGCTGCGCCTGCACAAGTCCGGTTTGTCCCGCATCGTTCCAGTTCGCAGCCGTCGCAACGAAGGTCTGCATTCGTCAGCTTGGCAAGGATCGTCGCGCCGGTTCCCCTGTCTTTAGCACGGCGTTCAAAATGACGATCAGTTTGCGCATGATGGCGGTGATCGCGACCTTTGCCGGTTTGCCTCTGGCGCGCAGGCGGCGCGCAAATGATTGCATCATCGGATCATAGCGCAGCGTTGATAGCGCCGCCATATAAAGGCTGGCCCTGACCTCTCGTCTACCACCTGAAATCCGGCGGTGTCCTTTCAATGTTCCTGAATCTTGAGCATGCGGTGCAAGGCCAACAATCGCAGCGGCCTCCCCTTTCGTGAGTGAGCCGAGCTCTGGTACATAGGCAAGACAAGCCGCCGCTGTCTTCGGGCCAACTCCGACAACTGATGTCAGCAAATCTGACTTCCGCCGAAACTCGGGTGTCGATGCGACAAGCTTGACGATTTGCGCATCCAGTTCATCCACCTCTTTGGTCATAGCACGCACATGGCGTTTGAGAGAGCGTTCCACTGCTTTGATTTGTTGATGCTCAAGCCGGTTCTGTTCCTTGCGGATCATCTGGGCCAGGTCATCGCGTCGCCGACGCAGACCGCGCAACTCGACTGTTTCTTTACTGGGTGGTTGCCACAGGCGTAAGTCTTCAGACTTTGCTGCGAACAGCGCCAGCAT
>NZ_CANNGP010000056.1 GCF_947504105.1 uncultured Tateyamaria sp. | reverse complement strand
CTTGGTGGCCACGATGAGCAACAAACCCTCTCTTAGCAAATACCGCTATTTGGACCCATAGGCGCTGACGTCAGACATTTCAATGCGGTACGTATTATCTTCGAACGACAAAAGTTGACCGGAAATGTTTACACTTCTGTCGGAAGACATCAGCCGGATTTCTTCTGCTGACGCTGGACTCATGCACCCGACGGCAACTGCGCTTGAGATAGCCGCTAGGCGCTTTAGGCTAGAATGACGATTTCTCATGTTCAAAAATCCAAGGGATGGTTTCACGCTAATAACCTGTGTCATTCTTGACCCTCCTCAAAAGCTTCGATTAATTGTTGGCCGTCCGAACCAGCCGTTTGCAGCCAACTCTCTCGTATGGCCTGACTTGCTCGTTCGAGCTCAGTAAGAAGCGCCGGGCTGACCTGCCGCATGGCACCACCTTCTCCGCTGTCAGCGAGGTCTTGACCTGGTGTCAGAATCGTCATGCCGTTGTCGAAAAGAGCCTTGATCGCTTCAACCGCATTGATCTGAGACAAGAGCCAGCCATTATCACTCGCGTTCTGGGCGGCGGTGAATACGGCTTGTCGGTTTTCTTCGGACAACGCCGCTAAGGCGTCGCTATTCACAAAGACGATGTTTTTTGGCAACCACGCCTGTAAGTCGTAATAATAGTCGAGATATTCCCAAGACTGCGTACTGACGCCCGTTGTTGCCGACGTCATCATTGCATCAATAGCGCCGCTTCTGAACGCATCTGGTATCTCACTGACTTCCAGCCGTGTTGGGCTGGCCCCCAGCTCTGCGGCAAACCCATTCAGAATGTCATTGTTCACGCGGAAGGCGGCACCGTTCAGGTCAATGGGATCAATGATCTCTTGTTTGGAATAAAGACCCTGCGGTGGCCACGGAACAGAATAGAGTGGGGTTAGCCCGTCTTCAGCCAGTATCCTTGTAAGAATATCAAACTCTGCGTCAGACAGCCGTTGGGCGTCGGCGTAGGAAGTCGCAAGAAATGGCAATCCATCCGCTCCAAATAGAGGGCTCCGGCTTGAGAGGGTCGACTGGAAGACCTCTCCGATTTGCACATCGCCGTTCTGTACGGCGTCGGCAATTTCGGCATGCGCGACGAGCGTGCCACCTGGATGTACCTCGATTACAAGCTCTCCATCCGTAAGTCTCTCTACCTCGGCAGCGAAAGCGCGGATGTTTTCAGTGTGAAAATTTGTATCTGAGTAGGGGGTTGGCATCGTCCAAGTTTCCGCAAAAACGGCAGTCGCGCTTAGGCAAATTGCAAAGCAGGCGCTTGCGGTTAGAACGCTAGACCGAGACACGCTGTCCAAGCTTGCAGAGTTGGGGATCAATTTCATGCGCTCACCTGCACTTTTCTATAATTGCACATCTTTTCACAACACCGGCTAATCACTACTGATTCGATGACATATTACTAACGTATTATGTTCGAAATGTGATCGTCGTAAACGAAGTGTTTATGAGGTTGGCATGTTGAGGTCCGTAATGTCAGCGATGCGCTTTCGCCACTTCGACAGCTGACAGATACGACTGGTTTTTGCGCAAATTATACATTATTCATCAACAAAACACTGAGGATTTATTGGTATGTCAGAGCAGAACATCCCTAAACGTCGCATCGTTTCATCCCGTCACCTTGCGGACGGGGCAAACTGGGAGTCATCGGAAATCGAATATGGGATGATTATTGCTTATAATGCATTCTCGCGTTGGATGACGCGGTGCATGTCTGCGGCTGGCAACACCGACCTGACACCACTTGAAATTTTGGTCCTGCACAACACCAATCACCGTGGTCGTGACAAGCGTTTGACGGATATCTGCTTTCTCTTGAACATTGAGGACACTCACACTGTAAATTACGCCTTGCGAAAGCTTATGAAGATGGAGCTCCTGTCCTCTGAGAAACGCGGCAAGGAAGTTTTTTACAGTGCTTCACCTGCAGGCGAAAAGCTCTGCGAAGCTTACCGAGATGTCCGAGATAGGTGCTTTGTAGATGGTCTGTCACGCATGGATATGACGGGTGACGAAATGCGCGAGATTGCAGCAAGCCTGCGCGCCCTGTCTGGCCAATATGATCAGGCCAGCAGGGCGGCAGCCTCGCTTTAGCCGGACACGAACGTCGGGAGAAACGTGACGATCTGAGGGAAGAGGCAGATCAACAATACGCCCAGCAGTAGCAACAGAAAGAACGGGAAAGCGGCTTTGGCGATGCGCAGGATATCGATTCCTGTCAGACCTTGGATCACGAACAGGTTAAAGCCTACGGGCGGTGTGATCTGGCTCATCTCGACGACGATCACCAGATAGATGCCGAACCAGATCGGATCGATCCCTACCGCTGTGATCATCGGCATAATGATCGACGTTGTGAGAACAATGACGGAGATACCATCCAGAAAGCAGCCCAGGATGATAAAAAAGATTGTCAGTGCGACCAGAAGAGCGGCAACCGACAAATTCATGTCCGAAATCCAAGCGGCCAGATTACGTGGCAGTCCCGTGAACCCCATCGCTACGGAGAGAAATGCAGCACCCAGCAGGATAAGCGCAATCATACATGAAGTGCGCGTCGCCGACATCACTGCTTCGCCGAAGAGTTTCCAGCTAAATGCACCAGACGTCCAAGCAAGGATTGTCGCCAATACAACGCCCAAGGCTGCGGCATCCGTTGGCGACGCAAGCCCACCGTAGATGGATCCGATCACGCCACCGATTAAGAGCGCTACAGGTATTAAGCGACGCGAGGCTTTAAATTTTTCGTGTAGAGAAAAAGTCTCATCAATCGCCGGGATCAGGTCCGGGTTCATCCATGCGCGCACGGCGACATAGCTTGCAAACAGCGTCATCAGCATGATGCCAGGGATAATAGCTGCGATGAACAGGCGCGTGATCGATTGCTCAGTGGCGACTCCGTAAACGATCAGGATGATGGATGGTGGGATAAGCAAGCCCAGCGTTGCCGATCCTGCCAAAGTACCTAGAATTAGGTTTTCCGGGTATCCACGTTTTGTCAGTTCTGGCACCGACATGCGTCCAATGGTGGCCGCGGTTGCTGCTGATGATCCGGATACGGCAGCAAAAATGGCGCAACCAAACACGTTCACGTGCAGTAGGCGACCTGGCGCGCGGCTCAGCCAGGGGACGAGGCCCGTGAACATGTCATCACTCATGCGCGACCTGAGCAGGATTTCCCCCATCAGAATAAAGAGGGGCAGCGCAGTAAGGGCCCAGCTGTATGAATGCCCCCAGAATGTAGATGCCATAACGAGGCCAGAGGGCGCATTTGAAAAGAACACCAGCCCGGCGAGGCCAACAAGTGACAGGGAGATGGCGACCCAGACGCCGCTCGCCAGTAACAAAAACAAAAGCCCCAACAAAACGAGGCCGACCATAGGATCAGACATCGCTATACCTCTCCAGGGCTTGACAGAATGGGTTTACGCGCTGCGATCAATTCACAGAGCGTGTGGATTACGGCAATTAGAAGCAAGCCAATACCAAAGGCCGCGACGCTTTGCGGGATCCAGAGTGGAATGGGAATGATACCGTTTGATACGTCGCCGTAGTGCAAACTCTCGCGTACTAAATCGGCAATGAAATAGGTGGCGTAACAGATCAGTCCTGCGGCGATACATAATGCAAAGAATTCTGCGACGAACTGCATCTTTTGGGACAGGCGGGACACGACAAGATTGACCCGGATGTGCCCGCCAGCCCGCAATGTGTGCGCCAAGGCTAAGAACGTAGCCCCCGCCAACATGAAACCCGAAAAATCCGCGTAAGACGGGATCGTTGATGGCATAACGCCCGGTGCGATACGTCCAAAGGCGTTCAGGCAAATCTGCGCTGAGATCAGAAGGCAGATACATAAGATCAGCCCACCTGCGATCATACCGCATAAGTCGTAGAGTTTTTGAAGAAGGCGAGACATCGCAGCAGCGTCCTTTCCGAGAAAAATGGCCGGTTGATTATACACAACCGGCCAGTTCAGGGAGGTTTAGTTGTTGTAGGCGTTCAAAACAGCACGGGCGCTATCAGATGCCGCGGCATCCCATGTCCCGAGCATTGTCTCACCAATTTCTTGCAGTCCTTCAATCAGGTCTGCACTTGGCTCATAAACGGTGATATTGTTCTCGGCCAATGTGGCTGTCATACTTTCTGCCTCTGCAGCGGACATTTCCCAACCACGCGTTTCAGCAGCCTCAGCAGCAGCCAATACGGCGGTTTGCGTATCTGCATCCAAGCCGTCGAACATGCGCTGGTTGATCACAACAATGTTCTTGGGAACCCAAGCGTTGATAGGTGTGTAGTGGGTCACAAAGTCCCATGCTGTAGAGTTCACCCCAGTCGACGGAGATGTAATCATCGCTTCAACCTGACCAGTCGCAAACGCTTGTGGGATGTTAGATGCCTCGATCTGAACGGGTGATGCGCCAGCGAGTGTCGCAAATTCTTCCAAGGCGGCATTGTAAGCGCGGAACCGAAGGCCGTTTAGATCATCGACAGTTGCGATCTCACCATTTGTGTAAAGCCCCTGCGCAGGCCAGGGTACCGAAAACAATGGCATCAAGCCCTGTTCGGCCAAAAGCTCGGTGATGACTGGTTCCTGAGCAGCCCAAAGACGCGCCGCATCTTCATAGCTGGTCGCGACGAACGGCTGGCTGTCTACGCCGAAGGCCAGATCTTCATTCGATAGCCGCGACAGAAAAAATTCACCCAGCGGGACAGAGCGGTTGCGGATAGCGCCCTTAATCTCTGCGTGTGGAAAGAGTGATCCGGCAGAATGGATCGTGATGTTCAGCCCACCGTCCGTGGCTGCCCGAACATCATCTGCGAATTGCATAATGTTTTGAGTGTGGAATGTGCTGTCACCATACGGTGTTGGCATATCCCACTCTTGGGCGGTTGAAGCAGTTGCGCAAGCCAGAGCGGCAGCGCCGAGAATGAAGTGTTTCATGAGATCTCTCCCTGTCAAGTTGGATATGGTCCGATTGAATTCGAATCCATTACGTTGACAATTTGTCAGCGTTATACTCATAAAGCAACAGCAAATTGATTCGAGGAGATGGAAGTGGATCACGCGCAGCGAAATAAATGGCAGTTCTGGGTCGATCGCGGGGGCACTTTTACAGATATTGTTGCGCGTCAGCCAAACGGAAAGCTGAAAACGCACAAGCTTTTATCAGAAAACCCAGAGGTTTATCCCGATGCCGCCGTCCATGGCATCAAGACACTGTTGGGTGTTGATCCGAACGCAGATATTGAAACGGGTCAAATTGCTGCCGTTAAGATGGGGACCACGGTCGCAACCAATGCGCTTTTGGAACGCAAAGGTGAGCGTACTGTCCTCCTAATCACCAAAGGGCTTCGCGATCTCCTGCGCATCGGCTATCAGAACCGTCCGGATCTGTTTGCGCTCAACATCAAGTTGCCAGAGTTACTTTATGAAGACGTCATTGAGATTGAAGAACGAGTAGCTGCGGACGGCTCAATTATTGCACCACTTGATTGCCGAAAAGCAAGTGAAGCGCTCTCTCATGCCTATGGCAAAGGATATCGCTCTGTCGCCATCGCACTGATGCACGGTTACAAATACACCGATCATGAAAAACGATTGGGAGAGATGGCGCGCCAGTCTGGCTTTACGCAAGTATCGTTAAGCCACGAAGCCAGTCCGCTAATCAAACTTGTCTCGCGTGGCGATACAGCTGTTGTTGATGCCTATCTGTCCCCTATTCTACGCCGCTATATTGATCAGGTCGCATCTGCCTTGAATGCTGATGAAGGCGGCTGCGACAGTTTGATGTTCATGCAGTCCAGCGGCGGACTGACTGACGCGCATCACTTTCAGGGTAAGGACGCTATCCTTTCCGGGCCTGCTGGCGGTGTGGTAGGTATGGTTCGCACTGCTGCTGATGTTGGGTTTGATCGGCTGATCGGCTTCGATATGGGTGGCACTTCGACAGATGTCTGCCATTATGCTGGCGAATTTGAGCGTTCGTTCGAGACTGAAGTGGCCGGTGTACGCATGCGTGCGCCGATGATGTCTATTCATACAGTTGCCGCGGGCGGGGGATCGATTTTGTCCTACCGCGACGGGCGCATGCAGGTCGGCCCTGAAAGCGCAGGCGCTAATCCCGGCCCTGCTGCCTATCGGCGTGGGGGTCCACTGACCGTCACGGATTGCAATGTGTTGCTTGGAAAATTGCAATCGTCCCAGTTCCCTTCGGTCTTTGGACTGAGCGCGGATCAGCCTTTGGATACTGAGGTAGTGCGTCAGAAATTTACCAATCTGAAAGCAGAGATAGGCACTGAAAAGACGATTGAAGAAATCGCAGAAGGTTTCCTTCGGATCGCCGTTGAAAACATGGCAAATGCGATCAAACAGATTAGCGTTCAGCGCGGCTATGATGTGACAAAATACACAATGAATTGCTTCGGCGGCGCAGGTGGCCAGCACGCTTGCCTCGTGGCGGACACGCTCGGAATGGAAAGCATCTTCATCCACCCGTTTGCCGGCGTCCTGTCTGCATTTGGAATGGGGCTGGCCGATGTCAGATCCATTCACGAGTATCAATTTGCCGGTCCGATCGACGATATGACGTCTGCAGAAATCGCAATTGGTCGGTTGATCGAAGAAGCGCAATCCGATGTCCGTGCGCAAGGCATTGCCGAAAGCGAGATTTCGGTAATTCTCGCAGCGCATATTCGTACTGAGGGTGCGCATCAAACACTCGAAGTCCCGTTTGGGACGCCTCATGAAATGACAGAGCAATTTAACGCTGCTCATAAAACGCGTTTTGGCTTCATACCTCACGGTGCGGACCTGATTATCGATTTGCTCACCGCAGAAGCAATCGGATCAACTGGGGAAGAGGTTACGCTGCCCAATCCGACCCACGTTGATGCCGATCAACGAACTGCTCAAATGTATTCGCATGGAGAGTGGAAAGACGTTCCCTTGGTCAACCGGGCAACCCTTGCGATGGGTGAAACCGTGTCTGGCCCTGCAATACTAACCGAGCCCACTGGTACCAATATTATTGAAGATGGCTGGCAGGCCGAGTGCGTAGAAGGTGGGAACCTTGTGGTGCGCCGTATCGTCCCGCTTGAACGTACAGAGGCGATCGGAACAAGCGTTGATCCAGTTATGCTGGAAGTGTTCAATAACCTCTTCATGTCAATCGCCGAACAAATGGGGGCCACATTAGCCAACACGGCCTATTCGGTGAACATTAAGGAGCGGCTCGATTTCTCCTGTGCGATCTTTGACCACCATGGGGATCTCGTCGCGAACGCACCCCACGTCCCGGTGCATCTTGGCTCCATGTCGGGCAGTGTCCGTTCTATTTTGGCCCAGAACGAAGGCAAAATTCGCCCCGGTGATGTGTTTATGATGAACAACCCCTTCAATGGTGGAACGCATCTGCCCGATGTCACGGTCATCACACCTGTCTTCGACGACGCTGGTGAGAATATCATTTACACAGTCGCCTCGCGTGGGCATCACGCGGACATCGGTGGAACGACCCCTGGCTCTGCCCCACCTGACAGTCGCCATATCGACGAAGAAGGCGTTTTGATCGACAATTTTCTTTTGGTCAAACAGGGCGAGCTTCAGGAGCAACAGACACGTAATCTGCTGTCTTCAGCGAAATACCCATGCCGGAACGTTGATCAAAACATGGCCGATCTTTCTGCACAGATCGCCGCCAACGCAACAGGTGAGCGCGAGCTGCAGAAGATCACCCGACAGTTTGGACTTGATGTGGTTCATGCCTATATGGGTCACGTGCAGGACAATGCAGAGGAAAGCGTGCGGCGTGTCCTCGATGTGCTCCACGACTGTCAGTTCACATATCCGCTGGATAGCGGTGCCCAGATTAAAGTGAAGATCAAGGTTGATAAGGCCGCGCGCGCGGCCGAGATCGACTTCACCGGCACTTCGGCGCAAGACGAGCTAAACTACAACGCGCCTCTTTCGATCTGTCGCGCCGTGGTTCTCTATGTCTTCCGCACATTGGTTGGATCAAACATTCCAATGAATGAAGGTTGCATGAAGCCGCTGCACCTGACCGTGCCTAAGGGGTCTATGATAAACCCCGATGCGCCCGCCGCCGTGATTTCCGGCAATACAGAGGTGTCGCAAGCCATTGCAGATACGCTTTACGGCGCACTTGGAGTGATCGCAGGAAGCCAGGGAACAATGAATAACTTTGTTTATGGCAACGACACCTATCAAAATTACGAAACGATTTGCGGTGGTACAGGCGCAGGCAATGGGTTCAACGGTGCGAGTGCCGTGCACAGCCATATGACCAACACCCGCATGACTGACCCGGAAGTGCTCGAAACGCGTTTCCCAGTCCGTGTTGATGAGTTTTCGATCCGTGTAGGATCTGGTGGTGCAGGTGTGTTTCGGGGCGGCGACGGTATCGTGCGTAAGCTGCGCTTCAATGAGCCGATGACGGTAACAACTCTCAGCTCGCATCGGCAAACTGCGCCACACGGTGCTGCTGGCGGTTCACCTGGTGCTTTTGGCGAAAATGAGATCGTACGTGCTGACGGGAAGATTGAGACCAAAAACGGCAATGATGTCGCGCACATGAACGTCGGAGATGTCTTTGTACTGAAAACGCCAGGTGGTGGTGGATATGGGGTAGCCAAGTCATGAGCAGTGGTTTCCTGGCAGATGTAGAGGCCATGTATGAGCGCGCAGCCATGTATGTGGACATGCCCGACGGCCTTTCAGATAAAATCAAGGCCTGCAACGCTACCTACGTAACCCGCTTCGGTGTACGACTTCGTGGGAGAATGTTCACATTTCGCGGGTGGCGCGCCACGCATTCGACCCATAGCGGTCCAGCGAAGGGTGGGCTGCGATACGCCCCCAATGTTGATCAGGATGAGGTTGAGGCACTTGCAGCATTGATGAGTTACAAATGCGCCCTCTTAAACCTCCCGTTTGGGGGATCCAAAGGTGCATTGGAGATTGTCCCATCCGACTGGGAACCGCACGAGCTTGAAAAGATTACTCGCCGCTTTGCGCAAGAACTGATGCGTCACGGTTTCCTCGCCTCGGCGACAAATGTTCCAGCGCCTGACGTCGGCACCAATCAGCAAATGATGATGTGGATCGCGGACGAATATCGCCGCTACAAACCAGACGACATCAATGGCATGGGATGCGTTACGGGAAAACCTGTCGAAGGTGGTGGCATTGAGGGGCGTACGGAAGCGACCGGTCGCGGTGTCCAATACGCAATTCATGCGTTTTTTCGCTCTGACAAAGACAGGGCTCGCGCCGGATTTGAAACCGAACAGCTCGAAGGGTGCCGTGTCATCGTACAGGGTCTCGGTAATGTTGGCAGCCATATCGCCCGGTTTCTCAGTGAAGAAGACGGATGCCGCATTACAGCGGTTATTGAACGGGACGGAGTCGTACGAAACGCCGATGGGTTGGATATAGAGGCCCTCATTGCTCATCATGCCGCAACAGGCGGCGTCAAAGGATTTTCTGGCGGGGGCTTTGACAGCGAAGGGGCGAAAGCTCTCGAAGATGAATGCGACATTCTCATTCCAGCGGCGCTGGAAAGCGTCATTCACAAGGGAAACGCCGAAAACATCAAAGCGCGACTCGTCGTTGAAGCAGCGAACGGCCCGATAACATTTGAAGCAGATGCTATCCTAGAGCGACGCGGCGTGACGGTTCTTCCCGATATGCTCGCGAATGCAGGCGGTGTCGTTGTCAGCTATTTCGAATGGGTAAAGAACCTGACCCATATCCCGTTCGGCCTGATGGAGCGTCGCCAGACTGACCGCGAGCATCACGTCCTGGCGCGCTCCATGGAAAAAATGACAGGACAGGCGTTTCCGCCTGAAGATAAAAATGAGTTTCTTGCGGCACGCGGTGAGATTGACCTCGTCCGATCAGGCCTTGCGGAAATGATGCATCAAGCCTTCAGCGAAGTATCGGCGCTTGCACATAAAAATAAGGGCAAAGCAATCACGCTACGCGACGCAGCATATCAGATTGCCATCAAACGGATTGCAGGGGCCTATCAAGCGATCGGCCTGTAATGCAGACAGTCCAATGAAATTCCTTAATTGTGGAGCCTTTGTATGGCTGGCTATGTTCTTTACCACTACAATATTATCGATAGGTCTCGGATCGGCGATGTTGGCGTCAATGGCAGGCTCGCTGGTGCGGACCAAGATCAGGTGACAGCCATGCTATCGTCCGATGTGATGGAACAACGACCGATGGCGATCCACCGCTCTATGCGTCAACCAAGCGACGAGCTGCCCGAACCGCTGGAACTGAAGGCGCAGGTCGAGGGGCTGTACGGCAAGGCTGAGCACAAGCGCGCGCGGCGAGCACTGAATGCCCGTGATTTGACCGAGGATGAACCACCCCCAGAGAAGTCCTTTGGCAACCCATGGGGCGCACCAAAAGACGGGAAGCGCTGGATCGACCCCAAGGACTGGCCCCGGATATGGCGAAAGTGACAACCGATATTCTGCTCAGAACGGGCCCGATTTTGAGCAGAATATCCGCGCCTATTCTCATCACGGGCACGCAACGCAGAACAAATCAGGAGGCCCAGGATGACGGATGAACCGACAGATCGCGCTCTTTGCGAGAGTATTGAACTCCAGGTAAAATTGCTCGCAACTGCCTACGAAGGCGACGACCCCAAAGCCATCGACAACGCCCTCATCCGCGTCTCGGAAGCCCGCCGCATGGTTGCCAATGGCATGTACGATCTCATCTATGCCGATGACCCGAGGTATCCGGATGACGGGTCACTGCCCTCCGATCCGCAACGTCTCCGGACAGCAACCCGTCTGGTTTTGCAAGCCACAAACAATCGCCATGCAATCTGAATCCTGCGCCGCCAGTATTCACTTTTGATCGCCGCCTGCCTCTCAACAATCGCCCTCTGCACCCTCCCGGCTGAGCGTCCATGACGCACACAGCCGTCCGAGGGTGCTCGGCCAATCGGGCTGACCCGAGCCAACAAAAATGCTCCCAAATCACCCAAAATCCGGCATCCAGAACCCCGGTACATTCTGGGGACTAAAAACTGTCCGTTAAACGGTATAGTCGTATAAAAAAGTTCCCGGATTACTCCCCATTTTCGGCGGCATGATCAGCGTCTATCGGCGGCCTCGCTGCTCTCATCTGCAATCGTTTCACACCCCCTAAATCGCTAGCAAAATCAGTGCCTTCTGTCGGCAACGGCGTCCACACGTCGTGGACTGGAGCGAAGCGGAGGGACACGATGTATATGTGGATGCTTGAACTATCCCGCAATCTGCGCCACAAAGCCGTCATCTGAATTTTTGGGAAAACCGTTCACCTTGGCCGTCCAAAGCTCACGTCTGCATGCTAAACCGATCTCGCGCTCAAAGCAACAAAGCGCGGTCGCCTCTGCTGCGTATCGCGCCGGTGAGAAGCTCGAAGACAAGCGCGTCGGTGAAACCTTCGACTACACCCGTAAGCAATCCGTTGAAGCGACCCGTATCATGGCCCCCGCCCCTGCTCCCGACTGGGTGCTGGATCGCGCGACGCTTTGGAATACAGTTGAAGCAACCGAAAAACGGAAAGACGCTCAGTTGGCCAGAGAGGTCCAGGTCGCGATCCCGGACGAGCTGCCGAAAGATGTCCGGGAGAAGTTGGTCTGGGATTTTTGCCACGACAACTTCGTGAGCATGGGGATGATCGTTGATGTGGCGATCCACGGGCCTACGAAAGAGAACCCGCGTAACTGGCACTGGCATGGCATGCTGACGATGCGGACCATCGGTCCCGATGGCTTCGGATTGAAAGAGCGCTCCTGGAACGAGAACCAGCATGTCGAACGCTGGAAGCGAAACTGGGAGACCGCCTGTAACGCGGCGCTTGAGCAAATCGGCTCAAGCACCCGCGTGGATATGCGGTCCATCGAAGATCGGCATGCCGAACAGCTGCGCTTCGCCGCCGAGGCAACAAACTGGATCGACCGGATGCGGTTTGAGATCGAGGCGGCACGTCTCGATTACACTGCGCGTCCCAACCTCCCCCTATACCCCCTCTCAGAGCGCAGCAGAGGCCCGTAGAGCCCGCCAGGAGGCCAAAGCAGAGCAAAAGGCGCGTAGGGCTGCTGAGAAAGCCGCTGCGCGTCAAAGGGCAGAATTTGAGGAACCTGTCGTTGAAAGCCGCAAGCGGGTCCTGCGCGTCAGGACACCACTGAACGTCGTCAGAGGAACATTTGAAAACCTCAAAGCCGGTCGGGACATGCTGGAACCCTACCCTCAAAGCACATTGCGACAGACAACAGATAAGTTCCTCGCCGCCGCAACACGGCTGCTTAACAGCTGGGATACTTATCTGACGGATAGATCCCGCAAAACAGACTTCACCCACCTTGAAGACGATTATCTCCAGATCAGCGCCGAGCTGACGGAAATGCACCTTGTTGTACCAAAACCGAAAGCTATGTCGGGCGCTGAACTCATTGATGAACAAGCGCGCCTGCAAGAGCTGGAAGACTGAGTATTCTTAGCATGGCAACCTTTGCAAAGTGCTCTGTCCCGTCCGATTTGGGTGCAACAGTTGACTGATACTGCGGCATGCCGGGTGTTATATATGTGTTAGAATCTGTGTTACGTTCTGATAAACACCTAATTTATTAAATGATTACAGCATTTTACTAAAGTGCAGTGCAGCTAATATCCCGATAGGTTGCAGTTATTATCCAGAAAAGTGCAGCCATTATCCCGATAGCTCTTGTGGTGCAGCTAATATCCCGATAGCAATAAAGCTGCAGCCGTTATCCCGATAGGTGTCTCATGAATGAAGACCATCGCCCCCTACTCCCAGATCGCCATCCTCAGGCAAACCTATTCATTTGTGATGTGGCTGATGCCGTCATCAAAAGCGATATGGCGTCAATGGAGCATCCGATCTTTACCCTTTCAAAGAAGCCGATCCGTGACGTTAAAAGATACGAGCATGGGGATGTTGTCCTAGAAGTTACGCCTGGTCCTAAGGGCATCGCCAACATCTACGACAAGGATATCCTGATTTTTGCGATCAGCCAAATCATGGCAGCACGCAATGAAGGCCGCCCTTATTCTCGTGAAATCCAGTTTCAAGCGCAGGATTTCTTGGAGTTCAGTAACCGTCATACGGGTGGTCACGACTATGATTTGCTTCGTGACTCTCTTGACCGCTTGGATAGCACCCGCCTCAGAACGACAATCAAGACTGGTGGTGAAGAGACGTGGGAGGCTTTTGGCTTGATTGAGGGGGCAAAAATCAAGCGCAAGCGACATGACGGGCGCGTGACGGAATGGGGCCTGAAGCTTTCAGAGTGGCTCTTCAAGGCTATTGAGGCCAACGAAGTTTTGACGCTTCACCCAGACTATTTCCGTCTCCGCAAGCCAATTGAGCGCAGGATTTATGAGATTGCGCGAAAGCACTGTGGTTCTAAAGAGTCATGGCAGATAGGCTTGAAAAAGCTTCAAAAGAAGTGCGGTTCGAGCGATGCTATTCGCAACTTCCGACTGGCCGTTCGTGCTCTTTGCGATTTTGACCACCTGCCCGACTATTCGGTGAGCATGGAAGACGACATGGTGTCGTTCCGTAGCCGCATTTCACAACAGGTTGTTATCGGATCGGGTTTTACGACCAAACTCATGCCTGAAACCTTTCAGGCTGCCCGGCAAGCCGCACCTGGGTGGGATGTTTACGTCATTGAGCAGGAATGGCGGGCATGGGTCATGGGCTTGCTTGAGCAAGGTATGGAGCCGCCGCGAAATCCTGATAGCGCCTTCATCGGATTCTGCCGCAAATGGGCCGCGCGCCAACAATAGCGCATATTATATGCCGTATAAAATATCACGTTATATAATATGCCTCATATAAAAAATAACGTGACATATTTTGCGGCACGTCACATAAAAGAGAAAAACAACGAGCAGACAAATGATTGTAAGCGTCCTTTCACCCAAGGGTGGCTGTGGAAAATCCACCGCCACACTGACTTTGGCGACAGTTTTCGCGAAGAACGAGGACCTTTCGATTGCTGTCGTAGACGCTGATCCTCGGCAAAGCATCGCACGTGTCTGGCTCGGCAAGCGCAATGAAGAGAACCTTGGTGATCCACCTTTCAAAGTGATCTCGGATCCCTCCGACAGCACCATTCTCGACACCTTGGAGGCTGCGAGCGATGACCATGACTTGGTGTTTGTTGACCTTGAAGGCGTGGCTGGCCTAATGGCCTCTTACGCTGCTTCGGCATCTGACCTCTGCGTTGTGCCGATGCGGCCAAGCGCCTTGGATGGAGATGCGGCAGGTGCTGCTCTCAAAATGATTAGAGACGCGGGGCGGGCAGCTAGGCGGACGGTACCAGCGCGCATCTTGATCACGCAGACTGACGCAGCAATTGTAACGAAATCGCACAAAGAGTTGCTAGCCGAACTGGACGGAGCAGGCGTCGAACGCCTGCAAACCGAGCTTATGCGAAGAGCGCCTTTTGAACGGGTCATGGCGGAGGGGCGAACCCTTTTCGAGTTGCAAGACAATCAGTCTGTGAAGAGTGCGATCAGCAATACCGCTCGGCTAGGCAAAGAGTTGGCAGAAATACTGGAGGCGCAGTGATGGCAGGTACATTTCTTAATCTTAGCGATGACGACCAAGAAGAAAAATCGGAGCCAAAGATTGGAGCAGGATTGAAGCGCAAAGTGAAAGCTTCCCGTCCGAGGGCCGACACTGAGGCGGTCGCCGCTGCCGGGCGGGCGCATGGCTTCAACCGTTCCACTGAAAGCACTCAACCTTCTGCGGTTCCCAGGCGCGGTCGTCCGCCATTGAACCAGGATATGACGTACTGGCGTATCTACGTGTCAAGCAAGCTTCGTGATGAGTTGAATACTTTACGAGACGACGAAGGCAGGCGGCTAAACGACGTTATAGAGGACATGCTGGCCGCTTACAGAAGCGCCAAAACCTAGCCGCCACAGTTAGCCTGAGTGAAAGATCGATTTATCAACATTTTTTACGGGTCTTGGAAATACGATCGACATCTCTGGAACCATGACTTAAACATAAGAAGCAAGATGAGCAGGGATTACGCATGAGACCAATCGGGATTGATCTTTTCGCAGGGGCAGGGGGGCTAAGCCTCGGCTTCGAGCAAGCAGGCTTCGACGTGAAAGCCGCCGTCGAGATCGATCCGGTTCACTGTGCTGTTCACGAGTTCAACTTTCCAGAAACGGCCGTAATTGCAGCTTCGGTTGCAGAGCTTACCGGTGATGAGGTCAGGCAACGCGCAGGCCTCGAAGAGAAGACAATAGATTGCGTGTTTGGTGGCGCTCCATGTCAGGGCTTTTCGCTTATTGGTCAAAGGGTGCTCGATGATCCTCGTAACAAGCTTGTTCTAGACTTTGTGCGGCTTGTGCATGAGTTAGATGCAAAGAGTTTCGTTTTTGAAAATGTTAAAGGGCTCACGGTAGGTAAGCACAAAGCATTCCTGAACGAACTGGTCGAGGCATTCAATAGAGTCGGATATGAATGCCGCTTACCTTGGAAGGTACTTAATGCCGGTCACTACGGCACGCCGCAATCACGAGAACGCTTCATCCTCATGGGGACGAAGAAGGGTAGGGAGCTGCCTGACTATCCGGCCCCGACCACTAATGTGTCTGGTCGGCCTAAGCTTTTTCCAGAGCTAAATTTTGGGCCGTCTTGCATGGACGCGATCGGGGATCTTCCCGATTCTGATGCTTTCGAAACGCTGAGCACTGGCGATGCCGTTAAGACAAGCCGCTTTGGTACACCCTCTGATTATGCGGCTGAGCTTCGTTGCCTCAAGAATGACGCTTGGCATTTCGGATATGTGCGCGAATGGAATCCCAATGTTCTTACATCGAGTGCGCGCACAGAACACACTGAAATATCAAAGCGACGATTCCGTCAAACAGAGGAGGGGGCTGTTGAGCCAATTAGTCGGTTTTTCAAGCTTCCAAGCGACGGCGTTTCAAATACGCTCCGAGCAGGTACCGACGGCGCAAGAGGCGCGTTTACCAGCCCACGTCCAATCCATTATCGCTATGCTCGGTGCATTTCAGTACGCGAGATGGCACGGCTGCACGGTTTCCCCGATTGGTTTCGCCTCAATGCCACGAAATGGCATGGAGCTAGGCAGATCGGAAATGCAGTGCCACCTCCGTTAGCCAGGGCAATCGCCTCAAAGATGATTGAAGCCTTGGGTGTCTTACCAAGCAGGCCTGATAAGACGCTGTCCCTCGGCGATCCAGAGCTTTTAACTCTCAATGTTTCTCAGGCATCGACCCGGTTCGGGATCACACCACCACTGAGCAGGCGTGATCGAAAAAGCGGCGCGAAAAAGCGAAAGCAGGAGGATATCGAGAAAGAGCTCAGCACTATGAGGGTTGCGAATGGCTAAAGCTCCCAATCGATATGGCGCTCTTATTGAGAAAATTTTCCTTGATCGGTACAGTGAAGGTGAGACCGAACTCGAATTTGCACGTACGGACATTGAAGCCGCTGCCGAGACGCTAAACATCAAGCTACCTAAGAACTTAGGGGATGTGCTTTATTCGTTTCGTTTTAGGGTCGCTTTGCCTGAGACCATTGTCGAAACACAACCAGCCGGTATGGAATGGGTAATCGAGCTTGCTGGTAAGGCGGTTTACAGGTTTCGCTTGGTCAAATTTAATCGTGTTCTGCCTCGTGAAGACCTAGTTAGAATAGACATTCCAGATGCGACTCCAGAGCTAATCCGTGCCTATGCGCTAGACGACGAACAGGCACTCTTGGCCATTGTTCGTTACAACCGATTGCTAGACACGTTCTTGGGCCTGACGACATACAGCCTTCAAAACCATCTCCGAACGACTGTGAAGGGTATCGGCCAGATCGAGATTGACGAGCTCTATGTCGGGCTCGACAAGCGTGGTTGCCACTATGTGATCCCAGTGCAAGCAAAAGGTGGGAAAGATCAAATTGGGATCGTTCAGATATCCCAAGACATCCGCTTTGTAGAAGATAAATTCCCTGGAATGCGATGTCGCGCGATCGCGGCGCAGTTCATGAATGATCAGATCATCGCTCTCTTCGAGCTCACCTTGCAAGACGATGAGATCAAGGTTGTCGAGGAACGACACTATCGGCTCGTCCCTGCAAAAGAGCTCGATCAGGGAAAGATCAGGGACTATCGCGACTAAAATACCTGTGCTTTGCCGTAAGAACGGCTGGGGTACTAGTCATCAGCGTCTGGGGCTGAATTTATACTGGTTCGTCCACCTTTCCGGATGCTGGGTGAATGGTTCTTCTTTAGGGGACATCTATGGCCGGTCCGTATAGACATCTACGACCGTACGGTGTGGACAAATCCGACTGGTGGACTGATATTGAAATGTTTTATTTTCAAGGCGATATTACCATCAACGAAAGGATTTCGCCATGTCTGATAAAAACAAAAGTGCTTCTGGCAATATCGTCCAGCTCCGACCGTCCAAAGCGGGCCGCGCCTCCGAGAAGAAATGGGGCAAACAGGTCATGGACCTCGGGTTCTGCATCGTGCCGTCACTGCTTCTCAGAGCGCAGCAGAGGCTTGGCCTGAATCCCACGCAGCTCGCCGTGTTGATGCAGCTCTGCGATTTTTGGTGGGAGGACGCTCGCAAGCCACATCCTGGCAAGAAGCTTCTGGCTGAGAGACTGGGATTGAGCGAACGGCAGGTTCAGCGATACATTGCAGAGTTGGAACAGGCCGGGCTGGTCGAGCGCGTCGAACGGTACGCGGCCCATGGCGGCAAAATGACAAATACCTATGACCTGAGCGGCTTGGTGGCGCGGCTGAAGAAGCTCGAACCGGAGTTCCGCAAGGTCGAGGAGAACGTGAAAACCGAGCGCAAGGCTGTGGCAAAGCGCGGCTACAAGCCGAAACGCAAACCATCCGCGACCGCGAACTGAAGAATTCAATGTCCTGAAATGCTGAGCCCCGGGCGCATACCTAGGGCAGAGGCGGGTCCGGGGCTAACGAGGCATATATGACCAGTCCCACCCCAAATGTCAAGAATTTTGATCTGAACGATGACATCCTCGATGAGTTGGAAACATCGCTCTCGGCGGATCGACTCGGGACATATTTGGCCGCCACCGGCGGTGATCGCGCCCAGGCCGTCAGGCTCTATACATGGAACACAGCGGTCAGCGCGGCTTTCTATGGGCCACTTCAGGCGCTGGAGGTGGCGCTCCGCAACGCGATGAACCGGGAACTGGCCAGTGCCTATGGGCAGACTTGGTACGACAGCGCCAAAGCAGGCCTCGACAGCGGTTGGGGTCTGTTCCGGCTGGGGGCAGAATGACACCGTAAGGCCTGATGGTTGCGGTTATCCCTTTTCCTTAACCAGTCT
>NZ_CANNGP010000055.1 GCF_947504105.1 uncultured Tateyamaria sp. | reverse complement strand
TTTTGGGCCAGAAGAAGGGGAATGTCCTTTACATGGTCAGGAACGGACGCTGTTTCAGCCGCCTCTGCTGCGCGGATGATCGGCGCGTAACCCGTACAACGGCACAGGTTGCCAGCAAGGGCGGTGTCGTGATCCGTGTCGCCATTCAGGTGCGCCGTGGCCATCGTGGTGATGAAGCCGGGTGTGCAGAATCCGCATTGCGACCCGTGGTGGTCGATCATCGCCTGTTGCACAGGGTGCAAGGTGCCATCGGGTGCGCTGATCCCTTCGACCGTGCGCACCGCCTTGCCTTCAAGCTGTGGCATGAACAGGATGCAGGCGTTCAGGGCCCGCGCCCCGTCCACATCCGTGACCATCACCGAACAGGCCCCGCAGTCACCTTCGTTGCAGCCTTCCTTGGTGCCTGTCAGTCCGGGATGTCCCCGTAGCCAGTCCAGCAGCGTTGTCGTGGGGGTCGTGTCGGCCGTGATCTCGCTTCCGTTCAGAAGAAAGGTCGTACGCATATTGTTTTGTGCCTGCCGCGTTACCAACGCCCGTTTTGGGCCTTTTGGTCGATGCGGCGTAGACCAAAGGGCGGGCTGTCGGACGTCAGGTTAGGCGAGGCAGGCAGGGATTGGCAAGCTGTGCGGCCCTGTCAGGCGGTCATCTTGGCGGCCAGTGCCTCCAGATTGGCCAGCCCCGCTTCCCAGCCTGCCCTGAATTCACCATCGGCATCCGGCCCGGCAAAAGACGATACGGCCACCGCCACATTCAGTTTCGAACCCGCACTTTCAGGCGTGATACGGTAGCTGACCAGCGTGGTCGCAATGGCGCCTTCGCCCATGTTCACCGTCTCGGTAAAGGCTGCGTCATGTGGTCCGTCGATCCGATACCAGCGCGTGTCGACCGTGAATTCCGGCGCGTCGGCAGGTCCGCTGTGATGCGTCTCAAGCCCACCAACCCTGAAATCCGACGTTTGGAGTGTCATCACCATCCCTTCGCCTGGCGCATTCCATGTCCCGCGCATCTCGGCATCCGTCAAAACGTGCCACAAGCGATCCGGAGTGAGGGGAAATGTGCGCGTCAGTTCAAAATGTCCGGTGTCGGTGGTCATGTCCGGGTCCTTTCCAGGTGGTCGGCGAGGCGGGCAAGCCGATCCATGCGGCCCTCCCACATCGATTTGTGCGCCTCGAACCAGTCCGCCCCGGCGCGCAGGGCCTCGGGTTGCATCTCGACCGTGCGGACGCGCCCCTTTTTCGTGCTTGTGACCAATCCGCTGTCTTCCAGCACCTTGAGGTGTCGCAGGAAGGTCGGCAGCGCCATGTCGTGCCCGTCATGCAATGCGCTGACCGCGGCAGGGCCTTGGATCAGCTGTTCCACCACCGCCCGGCGGGTCGGGTCGGCAAGGGCGCTGAAGAAGCTATCGAGTTGGTTAGTCATATAGCTAAGTATTGTCGCAAGGCGATTCGTGTCAAGATACTTAGCTGTTCAGCTATCTATTGACCTGTGGATAACATCTTGTGGGGCTTTCCCAGCGGCGCGCCACGACATATCGTAGGTGCATGACTGACGCCCGCCGATTCATCCACCTCCGCACCCATTCCGAATACTCCCTGCTTGAAGGGGCCATGCGTCTGAAAAAGCTGCCCGGACTGGTGCGTGACGCAGGTATGCCCGCCATCGCACTGACCGACACGAACAACATGTTCGCGGCGCTCGAATTCTCGGTGGGCATGGCTGGGGCAGGGGTCCAACCGATCATCGGCTGCCAGGTTGATCTGCAATACATGACGCCGCGCCCCGGCGAACGCCCGCGTGACCCTCCACCGCTGGTGCTGCTGGCCCAGACCGAGGCTGGCTACGAACACCTGATGAAGCTGAACTCGTGTCTCTATCTGCGCGACGGCTCAGAGCTGCCTCATGTCACGGCCGATGAATTGGCACGCCACTCGGATGATGTGATTTGTTTGACCGGGGGGCCGGATGGTCCCGTCGGGATGCTGCTCCAAACCGGACAGACGCCCGCCGCACAGACGCTGATGGACCGGCTCAAAGAGATCTTTGGCGACCGGCTTTATGTCGAGTTGCAGCGCCACCCGGGCGAAAGTGGCCAACCCGAAGCCGAGCGCCTGACCGAACGGCCACTCATTGAAATGGCCTATGCCATGGACCTGCCGCTGGTCGCGACGAACGACGTCTATTTCCCCAAACCGGACATGTATGAAAGCCACGACGCGCTGATCTGCATTGCCGAAGGGGCTTATGTCGACCAGCAGGAACCACGCCGCCGCCTGACGGCCCAACACTATTTCAAAAGCCAGGCTGAAATGGTGACGCTGTTTGCGGACCTGCCTGAAGCCATCGAAAACACGGTCGAAATCGCACAGCGTTGCGCCTTCATGGCCTATCGCCGTGATCCGATCCTGCCAAAGTTTGCGGATGACGAAGTGGAGGAGCTGCGCCGTCAAGCCAATGAGGGCCTGCAAGAGCGGCTCAAGGTCATCCCACATGCCACTAGCGAAGAAGAATACCAGAAACGCCTCGATTTCGAACTCGACATCATCGAAGGCATGGGCTTTCCCGGCTACTTCCTGATCGTGGCCGACTTCATCAAATGGGCCAAGGATCAGAACATCCCGGTGGGTCCGGGGCGCGGGTCCGGTGCGGGCAGCCTTGTGGCTTACGCGCTCACGGTCACCGACCTTGACCCCTTGCGCTATGCCCTGCTGTTCGAACGGTTCCTGAACCCCGAACGGGTCTCCATGCCGGACTTCGACATCGACTTCTGCATGGACCGGCGCGAGGAAGTGATCCGCTACGTGCAAGAAAAATACGGCCGCGACAAGGTCGGCCAGATCATCACCTTCGGTGCGCTTCTGTCCAAGGCCGCCGTGCGCGATATCGGGCGCGTGCTGCAAATGCCCTATGGCCAGGTGGACCGGCTGTCGAAACTGATCCCGGTCGAAGGGGTCAAACCGGTCAGCATCGAAAAGGCGCTGGCTGATGAACCCCGGCTGCGCGAAGAAGCGCGGAATGAAGAGGTGGTTGCCCGTCTTCTTGAATACGGCCAGCAGGTTGAGGGGCTGCTCAGAAACGCCTCCACCCACGCGGCTGGAGTTGTGATCGGGGACCGGCCATTGGATGCGCTCGTCCCGCTGTACCAAGACCCGCGCTCGGACATGCCCGCCACCCAATTCAATATGAAATGGGTGGAACAGGCGGGCCTCGTCAAATTCGACTTTCTGGGACTGAAGACCCTGACGGTGATCCAGAACGCGGTGGAACAAATCCTTGGCTCGGGCCGCAAGCTGCACGTCGCCGCAGATGGCACTGAACTCTATACGCCTGCGGATGGAATGGAGAATGACATCGGTGGCATCCCCCTCGATGACGAGCCGTCCTACAAGCTCTACGCCGCAGGCAAGACGGTGGCCGTGTTCCAGGTGGAAAGCTCGGGCATGATCGACGCGCTCAAGCGGATGAAACCGGACTGCATCGAGGACATCATCGCCCTTGTGGCCCTCTATCGCCCCGGCCCGATGGAGAACATCCCGAAGTTCTGCGAGGTCAAGAACGGGCTATCTGAACGCGACACGTTGCACCCCTCCATCGACCACATTCTGGACGAGACGCAGGGCATCATCGTCTACCAGGAACAGGTTATGCAGATCGCGCAGGAAATGGCGGGCTACAGCCTTGGCGGCGCCGACCTGCTGCGCCGCGCGATGGGTAAGAAGATTCAAGAGGCGATGGACGCCGAACGCCCGAAATTCCTGGCGGGTTCTAAAGAAAACGGCGTGGACAAGGACAAGGCGATGGAGGTCTGGAACCTCCTCGACAAGTTCGCCAACTACGGGTTCAACAAATCACATGCAGCAGCGTATGCCGTGGTCAGCTACCAGACGGCGTGGCTCAAGGCCAACCACCCGGTCGAGTTCATGGCCGGGGTGATGAACTGCGATATCCACCTGACGGACAAGCTCGCGGTCTACTTCGAAGAAGTGCGCAAAGGGCTCGACCTGCCTTGGGTGCCGCCCTGCGTGAACCGTTCGGATGCAACGTTCAAAGTGGTGGACGGCGCGCTGGTCTACGCGCTGGGCGCGCTCAAGAATGTGGGCGTCGAAGCCATGCGGCTGGTGCAGGAGGCGAGAGAAGACAAACCCTTCGTCAACCTCTTCGACTTCGCCCGCCGCGTGGACCTGAAACGGGTCGGAAAGCGCCCTCTCGAAATGCTGGCGCGGGCAGGGGCCTTTGACCAGCTTGACCCCAACCGCCGCCGTGTCTTCGATGCGCTTGATGCACTCAATGCCTATTCCGCAGCCATCCATGACCAGAAGAATTCAAACCAGGTGTCCCTCTTTGGCGAGGCGGGCGACGACCTGCCCGAACCACGCCTCATGCCGGTGGACGACTGGTTGCCGGCCGAGCGGTTGGGCGAGGAACACAAGGCGGTGGGCTTCTACCTCTCCGGACACCCACTCGATGACTACATGGCCCCGCTCCGCCGGAAACATCGCGGTGCTCCAACGCCATTCTTCACGCTCGACGAACTGACCGAAGAGGTCCGGAAAAAATCGGCAATGAATGCAAAACTCGCGGGCGTTGTCGCGGGACTTCAGGTGCGCAAATCGGCCAAGGGTAATCGCTTTGCGTTCTGCCAGATGTCCGACACGACGGGCGCGTATGAGGTTACTCTGTTCTCGGACAGCCTCGAAAAATCGCAGGATCATCTGGTCACGGGGGCCAAAGTGATCGTTTCGGTCGAAGCGACCATGGAAAGCGACCAGTTGAAACTCTTGGGCCGATCGGTTGCGGCCATCGATACGGTGGTTGCGGACGTTGGGGGCATGGGGCTGCGCATTTTTGTTGATGCGCCAACGGCACTGGCGTCCGTCGCCACCGTGCTCGAAGGGGCAGCGCAGGCGGCCAGGGGCGCTGGGCGCGGTCCGATCACGGTGTGCCTGATGGATGACAGCTTGCCGGGTGAGGTCGAGATGGATCTGGGGGCTGAATTCCCGGTTACGCCACAGATAAAGGGGGCGATCAAATCGCTGTCGGGTGTGCTGGACGTGCAGGAGATCTAGGCGACCCTTCGCCCGCGCGACTGGACCTGACGCCGTCTTGCCGCTACTTACATCGCCGGGACGTCAAAAATCTGTGGGAGGACAAGCGCGTGATGCGACCGGCAATGGCATGTGTGATGCTGCTTGCGCTTGCCGCTTGTGGCGATCCCCTGCGCGGGATTGAACGTGTATCCGAAGGGGCGACGCTGCCAGCAGAACCCGGCAACAGCGCACTCCCATCCGAGGAAGAACTGGCGCGTGAGGGCAGCATTCTGGCCGATCTTCTAGAGGGCGCTGGCACAGATGCGACCGAGGATACAGCACAGTCGTCGGCCCCTCTGCCAAACGCCAACGTCTCCGAAACCGGACCGGTTGCCGCTGCGCAGGCGAAAACAGCACCGGTGGGACAGGCTGCGGCATCCGGCGGTCTTTTGGGCTGGCTCCGCGGTGCAGCACAGAGCGACACAAGTGCCAAGGCAGACGTGACGCCAGTGGCTGCTGCTCCCCAAGACGCGGAAACGATCCCCGCGAAGGCCGAAGATGCCCCGGCGGCGCAGATCCCGGACCTTGTCGAACCGCAGAAGCGCCGCACTCTGTTTGGCAGGCCACGCGCATCTGCGCCCGGTGACGTGAATGCAATGGACGTGGCCCCCGGCATGACAGTGCCGTTCGGCCAACTTGCCCGTGTGTGTGGCGCTCAGCCCGCGAGAACGGCCACGCTGGTAGACAAGGCAGCGCGCAAGGGGCGCGGCTATGCCCTATATGACACGGCACCGGACAGCACTGGGCCGCGGACATTCTATGTGACTGGCTTTTCCGACAGTTGCCCCCGCCAGTTTACCGCGGCGCTGGCCATGTTCGGTGATCCCGCGTTTCACGAACAGTTGCGCTACGGTCTGCCGGCTGACGAATACCCCTATTCCACGACAGACAAGGCGTACGAGACGTTGAAACGGCGCGTCTGCAATGTGGGCCGCACCAAACCATGTGGCACGCGCATTGACCGGCTGTCGCGCAACACAACCTTCATCAGCGCCTACGAAAACTTTACCGACAACGCGCGCTGGGCGGACATGCTGCTGCACGACGGTGCTGTTCTGGCAACCGCGCTCAAGACACCCTGAACACGGCGCTGCTGGCCACCCGGCCCTTCGGGGAGGATTTTTTGAAACAGGGAAGCTGGACCCGTTCACCCGATATTAAGGTCAATGCACTTTGCTCGCAGAGCACCGGGAGCAGGGATGCGAACCGGTGTAAACGGGGAAGGCCCTTGATCCATTGTGATCAAGGGCTGGACTCCGACCCGATGACCTCTTGCCACCGTCGTTACAATACAAGACCGTCCAGCACTTCCCTGTTTCAAAAAATCCTCCCCGAAGGGCCGCTTTCAACCGGGCCGACCGGGTCAATAATGCGGTGGCCGTTCATCGCCAAGGATCACGCCGCCGCCGCCATCTGCCTCGCGCTGCGCTTCCCGCTCCATCAGCATCTGTACGCGCCGGGTGAGCAGGGCAATCTCGGTCTCCTGCCGTGCCGTGACCTCTGACAGCTCATCCACTGTGCACTGCAAATGCGCGATCTGTTCTTCCAGCTTTTCCATCTCTCCCTCCTGCCATCTCAGGCTCCGCTTGCCCAGCCCCCATGCCTGCGGTATCCCCGCGCCCGAACGCCAGATGGAGCACCACCATGGCCAAGCCCAAGAAAACTCCCCGCCCCAAGGCCCAGACGCCCAAAGGGTTCCGCGACTATTTCGGCACCGATGTCACCGACCGGGCCGAGATGCTGCAGGCGATTGCCGGGGTGTATCATCGGTATGGCTTTGACGCGCTCGAATCCAGCGCGGTGGAAACGGTCGAGGCGTTGGGCAAGTTCCTGCCCGACGTGGACCGCCCGAATGAGGGCGTCTTCGCCTGGCAGGAAGAAGACGGCGACTGGCTGGCCCTGCGCTACGACATGACGGCACCGCTGGCCCGCGTCTATGCCCAGCACCGCAACGATCTGCCGAACCCCTATCGCCGCTACACGATGGGCCCGGTCTGGCGCAATGAGAAGCCGGGGCCTGGGCGGTTTCGTCAGTTTTATCAATGTGATGCGGATACAGTGGGTACGGCCTCCATGGCCGCGGATGCCGAGATCTGCGCAATGCTGTCCGACACGCTCGAAGCGGTGGGAATCCAGCGCGGCGACTACGTGATCCGCATCAACAACCGCAAGGTGTTGAACGGCGTGATGGAAGTCGCGGGCCTTGCCGGTGACGACAAGGAGGCCGAACGCGGCGTCGTCCTGCGCGCCATCGACAAGCTGGACCGACTTGGTCCGGACGGCGTGCGCGCGCTGCTGGGCGAAGGCCGCAAGGACGACAGCGGGGACTTCACCAAAGGTGCCGGTCTGGGTGACAGCGAAGCCGACATCGTCATGGGCTTCATGGACGCCAAGCGTGACGCCGGTACGGAAACCGTTGCCCGTCTGCGCGAACTGGTCCAAGGCTCTGACATTGGTGCCCAAGGCGTCGCTGAACTCGAAGAAATCGCAGCCCTCCTCGACGCTGCCGGCTACGGCCCCGACCGCATCATCATCGACCCCTCCATCGTTCGGGGCTTGGGTTACTACACCGGTCCCGTCTACGAGGCGGAACTCACCTTTGACGTCCAGAACGAAAAAGGCCAGACGGTCCAGTTCGGCTCCGTCGCAGGCGGGGGGCGCTACGACGATCTGGTCAAACGCTTCACCGGGCAGGAAGTCCCAGCCACCGGCGTCTCCATCGGTGTCGACCGGCTGCTGGCCGCCCTGCGCGCCACCAACCGCATCGGCACCACGGAACAAGGGCCCGTCGTCGTCACCGTCATGGACCGCGCCCGCATGGCCGACTACCAGCAAATGGTCGCCGAGCTGCGCAACGCAGGCATCCGGGCCGAGGTCTATCTGGGCAACCCGAAAAACTTTGGCAACCAGCTCAAATACGCGGACAAGCGCAACGCCCCCATCGCCATCATTGAAGGCGGGGACGAGAAAGAGCGCGGCGTCGTCCAGATCAAGGACCTCTACCTCGGTGCAAAAATCGCCGAGACGGCCACGCATGAAGAATGGGCTGGAAACCCCAGCCAGTTCGAAGTGCCCCGCGACCAGATGCTCGCCAAGGTGCAGGAGATCCTGAACCAATGACCCTAGCACGCCAGCGGGCCCATGCCCTGCGCGACAGCTTCGTGGCGGCGGGGGCACAGGCGGTAGAACCGCCCATTCTGCAACCCGCCGACCTGCTGCTCGACCTTTATGGCGAGGATATCCGCGCGCGGGCCTATGTGACCTCCGACGCCCTGCGCGGGGAACAGATGCTGCGCCCGGATTTCACTGTGCCGGTGGTCCAGATGCACATGTCAAACGGCGCCGAACCCGCACGCTACACCTATGCGGGCGAGGTGTTTCGCAGGCAGGAGGAAGACCCGGACCGCGCCAATGAATACCTGCAAGTGGGCTACGAGGTCTTTGACCGCACCGATCCGGCAGCGGCAGATGCCGAGGTGTTCGCCCTGATCGCCGACGCGATCAGCACCTTGTCTCTGCGGGCGGCCACGGGCGACATCGGCGTGCTCATGGCGGCCGTGGACGGGCTGGACACATCCGAGCGGCGCAAGGCGGCCCTGCGCCGTCACATCTGGCGTCCGCGCCGGTTCCGCGCGTTGCTCGACCGGTTTTCGGGACGCAGTGATGTGCCAGAAACGCGCGCGGCCCTGCTGGCCGGAGAGGCGCAGACAGACGCACCGCTGACCGGTCTGCGCAGCCAGGCCGAAATCGATGCGCGCATCGCGGCCCTGCACGCGGATGCGGCAGAGCCACCCCTGTCCGGCGCGCAGATGGATTGCTTTGATGCGCTCTTGAACGTGCGGGAAACGCTGCCCTTCGCATTGGCGCAGATGCACAACCTGTGCGTCGACCTGCCCGCCATCCGCCCCGCCGTCAAACGCGTCGACGCACGGGCCGAGGCGCTCAGCGCGCGGGGTGTGGATGTGGACAACCTGGAATTCGAGGCCAGCTTCGGGCGCACCTCCATGGAATATTACGACGGCTTCGTGTTTGGCTTCTACGCTGAACAGCGCCCTGACCTGCCGCCCATCGCCTCGGGTGGGCGCTATGATGCGCTGACCCGCCGCCTTGGCTCCGGGCAGGAAATCCCCGCAGTGGGGGCCGTCATCCGTCCGGGCCTTCTGGTCGAATTGGAGGCAACGCCATGATCAAGCTTGGTGTGCCGTCCAAGGGGCGGCTGATGGAAAAAACGTTCCAGTGGTTTGAAAAGCGTGGCATCACGCTCAGCCGGACAGGATCGGATCGGGAATATGCAGGGGCTGTCGACGGGATCGACGGGGTGTCGCTTGTGCTGCTGTCAGCCGGCGAAACGCCGCGTGAGCTTGCAGCAGGGCGCATCCACCTTGGCGTGACGGGCACCGACCTGATCCACGAAAAGCTGCCGCTGTGGGAACAGCAGGTCGAACCGATGGCCGAAATGGGCTTTGGCTATGCTGATCTTGTGCTGGCCGTGCCGCAGGGCTGGATCGACGTTGATCTGACCGATGATCTTGATGCGGCCGCCGCCGCCTTCCGGGCGGCGCATGGCTTCCGCCTGCGCATCGCGACCAAGTATCACCGGCTGGTGCGGGATTTCCTGCGCGAGGCCGGTGTGGCCGACTACGCCCTCGTGGACAGTCAGGGTGCAACCGAAGGCACCGTGGCGAACGAAACGGCAGAGGCGATCGCCGACATCACCTCGTCCGGCGAAACGCTGCGCGCCAACCACCTCAAGATCCTCAGCGACGGTCTGATCCTCGCCAGCCAGGCCACCCTTTGGCGATCGCGCGTGGCCGAGGTCACGGATGCAGACCGCGCGGTGCTGGCGACGCTGCTGGACAGGTTGGGGGCCGACTAGGCGCCAATTCTTTCCAAACAGTGAATGCGCCCGCGCAAACGTTAACAGCTGGAGAGTGTTAACGGTGTCTGAACGGGTGCGCTGACGGGAAAATGCGCAAATTGCGCGTCAAAATGTGCAGTTTGCCCGAAATGCGCCGAAAACCGCGATTTTGGGGCGGGGCAAAGATCGCAGTTTACGCGGCAAAACGCGCAGTTTCGGAAAATCCGGCCCAAAAACCGCACCGCACGGTCGGTTAACCTCTGGACCTAAAGCACCCCGATTTCGGCCAGCGCGCGGTTCAGTTCGACCGGCAGCGGCTCCTCCCGCTCGCGGCCTTTCGGCAGGTCCGGCGGGGCATCTTCGGGCTTCAGATAACGCCACCCCTGGAAGGGGCGTTTCAGCGCAGATTGCACCCGGATCAGCTCCGGGTCCGACACGATGGCGCAGCGGCGGATGCCGTCGCTGCCAATCACTTCGTCCAGCCTGATGATGCGCTGGCGACAGGTCACAACGCCCTTCACCACCCAAAAGATCGACCCACCATTCAGTATCTCGTCCTGCCGCTTGGGCCACATGCGGGTCACGTGCCGCGGGTAACCATCGGCGGTCTGCGCGCGCTTGGTCTGTTGCCACGCCGCCAGACTTTCATAGCATTCGCTGCCCACAGAAAGTTTGATCAGGTTGATGTACTTATCCACAGAGTCGTCCCCAAGCCACACTCTATATTGTAGCGTGTATCCACGCTTCTGCAATCTGTTGGGGTGTGCTACGTTGGTGATCTTCTGCCGACCGATAGATTCGACTGCCACCATGGGGATGCTCTGATGACACGTTTCGCTGCGCCGATCGCTGAACAGATCTGGGACATGAAGTATCGCTTCAAGAACGCCGATGGCACGCCCATCGACACCACGGTCGAAGACAGTTGGCGGCGCATTGCCCGTGATCTCGCCAAGGTCGAGAAAGACCCTCAAGCGTGGGAACAGACGTTCTATAACGCCCTGGAAGATTTCAAGTTTCTGCCCGCCGGTCGCATCACCGCAGGGGCAGGCACGGCCCGGTCGGTCACCCTGTTCAACTGCTTCGTCATGGGCACGATCCCCGACAGCATGGCTGGCATCTTTGACATGCTGAAGGAAGCGGCCCTGACCATGCAGCAGGGTGGCGGCATTGGCTACGATTTCTCGACGATCCGGCCCAAGGGGGCAGGGGTCAAAGGTGTGGCGGCAGATGCCTCCGGACCCCTTAGTTTTATGGACGTTTGGGACGCCATGTGCCGCACCATCATGTCCGCAGGCAGCCGCCGTGGCGCCATGATGGCGACCATGCGCTGCGACCACCCTGACATCGAGGATTTCATCACAGCCAAGTCCGACGCCGCCCGCCTGCGCATGTTCAACGTGTCCGTTCTGGTGACGGATGCGTTCATGGAAGCGGTCAAGACAGACGGATCCTGGGACCTGATTTTTGATGGCACCGTCTACAAGACGGTACAGGCCCGTGACCTGTGGAACGGCATCATGAAGTCGACCTATGATTATGCCGAACCCGGCGTGATTTTCATCGACCGTATCAACGCCGCCAACAACCTGAACTATTGCGAGACGATTGCTGCAACCAACCCCTGCGGTGAGCAACCCTTGCCCCCCTATGGTGCGTGCTTGCTTGGCTCCATCAACCTTGCCCGCCTTGTCAAACAACCCTTTGAAGAGGCTGCGGAATTGAACGAGGAGGCGCTGTCCGACCTCGTCGCCACTGCGGTGCGGATGATGGACAATGTGGTCGATGCCTCCCGCTTTCCGCTCGAAGCTCAGGCACGCGAGGCGCAAGCCAAACGCCGCATCGGCCTTGGCGTTACCGGGCTTGCCGACGCACTGTTGATGCTGGGCCTGCGCTATGGATCCGACGAGGCGGCGCGTCAGACCGAGCAATGGTTGAAAGCCATCGCCCGCGCCGCGTATCTGGCGTCGGTGCAATTGGCGAAGGAAAAGGGCGCCTTCCCGCTGTTCGATGCCGAAGGCTACCTTGCAAGCGGCACCATGCAAATGATGGATGCTGATGTTCGCGACGCCATTGCCGAACATGGCATCCGCAACGCACTCCTGACCTCAATCGCGCCCACGGGCACCATCTCGCTGTATGCCGGGAATGTGTCGTCGGGGATCGAACCGGTTTTTGCTTACGCCTACACGCGCAAGGTCCTGCAAAAAGACGGCTCGCGCACCGAAGAGGAAGTCGTTGATTACGCTGTACAAATGTGGCGCGATAAATTTGGCGATGCCGAGTTGCCCGACTACTTTGTCAACGCACAGACTTTAGCGCCCGCCGATCACGTCAAGATGCAGGCGGCAGCGCAGAAATGGGTCGACTCGTCGATTTCCAAGACAATCAACTGCCCCGAGGACATCAGCTTTGACGATTTCAAAGATGTCTACATGCAGGCGTGGGATACAGGGTGCAAAGGGTGTACGACGTACCGTCCCAACGCTGTGACCGGCTCGGTGCTGACGGTGGCCGAGGAGAAGCCGGCGGAGGCATCGGTGCTTGCCAACAACGACGCCGAACCACTGCAGCCTCATGGTGATGTGATCTATATGGCCGAGCCTTTGGACCGGCCCAACGCGCTTGAGGGCAACACGTACAAGGTCAAGTGGCCCAACAGCGAACATGCGCTCTACATCACCATCAACGATCTGGTGATCGGCGGGCATCGTCGCCCGTTCGAAGTATTCATCAACTCCAAGAACATGGAGCATTTCGCATGGACCGTTGCCCTGACCCGCATGATCTCGGCCGTGTTCCGGCGCGGCGGGGATGTGTCGTTTGTAGTCGAAGAACTGAAGGCCGTCTTTGACCCACGCGGCGGTGCCTGGATGCAGGGTAAGTACATTCCCTCCATCTTGGCGGCGATCGGTGGTGTGATCGAACAGCACATGATCCAGATTGGTTTCATTGAAGGCGAAGGCATGGGCCTCAAGTCGGATCCGCAGGCCGAGGTCGTTGGTCTTGATGCACCGCGCGGTAAGGCTTGCTCAAGCTGCGGCAGCTACGAGATGCGGATGATCGAAGGCTGCATGACGTGCGCGTCCTGCGGTTTTTCGAAATGTGGTTGATCTGAGTAGACGCTCCTAGTGAAACGGGTCAGCCGACACGGCCTTTTGGGTCACAAAACGACCTTTGGAATAGATGTAAAGCCACCCCTTTTCTCTGATTTAGTGCATAAATAATAGAAGGTTACGCTTTATTGAGCGTTGCCTCAATTTGGCGAACCAACTCGGCCATTGTCATCTCGAGCCCTTCGCTTAGGCCATTTATCGTCTCAAGCGTTGGCTGATGCTTTTTCGTCTCCAGAAGAGATACATAACGCATCGACACATTCGCCCTGTGTGCGAGTTCTTCTTGCGTTAGTCCAAGCTCCAGTCGACGCTGGCGCACGACAAATGCAAATGAAGTGAGTAACTTATCCGATAGTGCTTCCATCCTATCGGCATCTTGGGTCTTTACCGCTTGGTCTATGAAGTATACTGTGAATGTGCGTATTAGGGTGCTCAAATCTGGTGTGATCACATTTCTTCTTTGAACTATGTGAAGCCGCCTATTGGCTCAATTTACGCATATGTGATGTCTGCAACGCCGAGGGCAAAGTGATGAAATTAGGTATACATTCAATCAGTGCTTCTATGCTGCAAAATGCAGTCTTCGCCCAAATGAGAGCAGAATGATGGATAAGGTTCCTCCTCGAAGGCTAGATTCCGTAGAATCATTCCGGGCGAGATTTGCTCCCGTCTTGGCGCTGAAGTCGGCTACTCAAAAGGTGCCCCTAACAGCAAAATCCTTAAGTATGACTGAGCAGCAGCAGGCATGGGATGCTTTGGTGTCTGTTGTTCCAGAAATACTGGCGCAATGTCCGGGCATAACGACCCAAACGTACCAAAAGGATGCCTTACTCACGCTGGTGCTTTGGGATTTCTTCAATGGGCGCGAGATACGCGTCAGCGTCAACAAACGTGGCGGATATAATCTAAACATCCAAGCTGAGGAAATACGCTGGAAGGAGACGCAGTTGCCTCTGGATCTGCTTTTTCTGAAATTACTGGCGCTCGATTACACACCCGAGGAATTTAGGACCTTGGCGGGCTGACCGAACTGAGAGAACACTCGATGACAATCTGGTATACGGCCGACACGCATTTCGGCCATGAAAACATCATGCGGTTGTGCAACCGCCCCTTCGTGTCGGCATCACAGATGGATGCTACGATGTTGGAAAACATGTGGAAGGTGGTCGGCCCGGAAGACCAGCTTTGGATTCTGGGCGACTTTGCTTTCGGTTCCAAAGCCAAGGACAGCGCGTATGTCGAGCAGATCTTTAATCAGTTGCCCGGTGTTTAGCGCCACCTGATCATTGGCAACCACGATCACAAACCAACACTGGAACTACCCTGGAATTCCATCTCTCACTTCGCTGAACTGCGTGACGGCCTGCAGAACCAGCTCAACACGTTGTGTCATTATCCAATGATTACATGGAACCACGCTCGGAGAGGTGCGTTGCAGTTTTTTGGCCACGTTCACAACAACTGGCGCGGATCGCGCAATTCCGTGAATGTTGGCGTTGATGTGTGGGACTTCATGCCGGTCACCTTTGCCGATATTGCGCGGCGGGCAAAGAAGCTGCCGCCAAATAAGCATTGGGGCGATGTTGAGCATGGCGCAGAACTCGGCGCTTGGCCTCCATAGCCATAACAACACATGCATATATAACAAGGCGGGACATCACGCGGCGAACGCGACTGCCAGGTTTGCGCCATGGCTGATGGACAAAGAGCCAGTTCAACAGCCGCGTTTTCAGCGGTAGCGTCTTGGGCTTCTTTGGTGTGCGGCGCGTCTGCCTTCCGGCATCCATACGTTTCTCCCGAGTCCCGCTGTGTGCCTAGCCCGGAGACGCCTAGTATTCTTCAGAACCCCAAGCCGCAGTTCTTGCTTTATCCTGACTTGGTTCAGCTGCCCGCAAGTCTGGCACCATGCGCCAACGCTGCCAGGCTAATACAACGTAGAGTATATGTGTTCAGTCGCCCTCAATTTGGGCGTGCTACTGCGTTAACAGTATTTTGTATTTGCAAACAAAGCAATACGTTCAGTCGCCCTCAATGTGGGCGTGGTTTACCAGTAGAAGTCGGTATTCTTGCAATTGTTCAGAGTTTCATAGTCCTCCATTTGTTTGCCCGCAGCCAGCTTTGTAAAATTGCACATTCCAAAGTCATAAAGATCACTTTCCACGTGCTGGTTGTTGCGGTTTGCGATTGCGGCGAGGGCGCTTTCCTCCGCGATGAGGACGTTTCTGATGCTGCCCCTTTGCGCTATTCTTTTTGCGTTCAAGTTCTCGGTCGATCGCCGCAAAATCAATTTTGTCCAGATCAAGCTTAGAAATATCAAAGTGACCAACCACAGTTCCAGAGAAGGCCCTCGCTACAGCCGCACTCAGACCGAAGCCGTGAAGCGCTTCTTCGATGCTGTGTTTCTTTGGCCATGTCGCTTTTGGATGCTTGTCACGCTCTGTGAGCTTCTGGCGCCCAAGGTGGGTCGCTTTCCGCACTTGTAGAGATGCACTAACAAGTTTGTGCACACTTCCATCCGTAGACATCTTCCAGCGCAGATCGAAGCCTTCCCGTTCTAACACTTCGCGAATAGATTGAGAAACCGCATTTTTCAACTTTCGGTCGTAGGCCATCATCTGCCGAGTGCCATTCACAAGTTCCGTCAGATCAAGGCTGGCATCAGGGGCGAATACTTCAAGATGGGCGAGCTTATTGCGGAACCTTCTGTGCGGATTCTCGGTGTCGCAAACATCGGTGAAATACTTTTTGAGGCGATCACGGAGTTCGGATTTAGCTTTTTCTTCTTTCGTTCCTTGTGCGCCCTTTATGTTGTCGAGCGCTTGAAATATCCGGCCATCATCGAAATAGCTGAGGCCCTTTTCTTTGAAAATTTCTGCTGGAGTCATCTGCATGTCATGCAGAATGGATAGGGTGACAAATTTCAGATCCCGCTCGAACAAGCCTGCATAATCTACTAGACGCCCTATTACGGACATCATGATCTTGTGCGCCCGCACATGCTCGATCAGGTTGAGCCGATTTGATATCTGGCGGTGTTTTGAGATATCCTTGATAAGTTCGACATAGCTTCGGACTTTTTCTGCTGGCAGCCCGATGCGCTTGTTTTTGACCCATGCCGCATGAAGCTGTTCGCGCGCGGCGTGAAGCTTCGCTATGTTAGACTTCCCATTAGTCCCGCTGCGCTCCATCTCGGCGGTCTTTTGAACTTCGCAAAGGGTTATGGGCTTAAAGGCAAAGAGGTTCTCAAGCATTGCAAGATTGCCATAGCGCGCAATCTCTCTCAGTCCCCGGCGCGGGACACGGCTTTCTTCACCTGCGTCACCTGGGGGAAAAACAGCGCTGTACGCGGCTTCATTTTCAAACAAGTGCTTGAAATCGGAGCAGCCAGCTAGTGCCGCGCCGCCGCTATACTTAGCATCGTGCATATCGATATAAAGCACTAGAACTCTACGCAAGGATTTCAGCCTACCAATCTCTTCAACTGGCAGTTCTTCTGCTGCGCGCGACGCGACTTCCCATCTTGCCAACTCATGCAATAGGCGATTGACCTCATCAACTGGAATGAGGTGCAGTAGGAAATAAAGTCGGCGTTGCCATGGCTCAGCTTCCATGTTGGGTGTCGTCGTTTCAATGTGGTCAAGCTCGTAGTGGCCCGATTCCCAAAGTGGTCGGCTCGCATCAAACTTCTGAAGCCAGCTGAATCCGCTGGAATGGAGGTAATCCGAGAATGCGAGCGCGAGCACATCACATTTAAGATCTTCGATATAGGACGCCTGTTTCTTCGCATTTTCGGCATCGCTCTGATATCCTCGCTGAACTCGCATTTCACTGGCGGTCGCGGCAGTAAGATCACGGAAAAAAGTACCGATCCCTTCACCTTTACCTGGACGGCGTAGGGACTCGGCACGGGACACGATGATCTCAAACCCGATTTCTCCTTGCTTGGAATTCATGCTCCTTGCGGCTTTGGTAGCTCTTTCGACCGCCTTGTTAATCCAAGTTGTCACCTTTTTGCTGCTACGATTTTCAAGCCACACTTTGAACGAACGATCATAGAGGAGTTTCATTGAGACATATTGGCACCGCCGCCCGGGGACTTCGAGATCAACGCGGTGGACAGGCTCGGGCAAGTTCGGCTTGCCGTCACTCCCGCGGCTCCAGGCGTCTTTTGTACGGTTAAGCAAGCGAGAGAACCGCGGGAGCGGTAGGTAGCCGTCCTTTGCTCTGGATAGTGTATTAATGAGTTGCTTAGCCTGTTGTTCGTTTGCGAAATGCGAAATGTTTGCAGCATTGAGTGATGCTAACAAAACACTATGCTGTCCGCGACAATCGTCTTCCCATATTGCTTGGTCCACGCCTTCGAGATAGTTCGTTTGCTTCTTCTCCTCGTTAAGCGCCTTCGTTCCCAATGCCTCCAGTTCGCTGACAAAACTGTCACGACCTTTGAAATGGTAGACCGAGTTTCGGACGTCTGAGACTTCCTTGACCACTTGTTTCAGGATACCAAGACGCACGGCGTGATCAGCGGGGAAGTGGTTTATCCGGTTCCCGAAAAGCAGATCGAGTTTGCGTGTCATCCTAGCTTCATTGATCGCGAGATCAGAGCCGATACTTCTCCACTTGCCTAGAATATCAGTATTGCGGCTGCCTGGTTGGTTTTCCAAATAGAAATCTGGATCAACCCAATCCTTCAGCGTACGGCTTGCCAAAACAAGAGTGTTGCGCCACGTTCGCACGAAAGCTTCAGTGCGTTTGATTTCGGACTGGCCTTTACTGCCCCAGTAATAGTCATCGAAGTTTGCGTTATCGCTGCCGCGCTCAAAGTGGCGTGCATAATAAAGAATTTTGCCAAAGCGAACATGGTCGGAGAGGGAGCGGTTACGCCGATGACGCTCCATCAGCTTGAATAGCTCCTTCATATTCTTTGGCAGAAGAGCAGAGACTGGGCGCTGAGACTCACGCGCACGGCCTTTGCGGTTCTCTGGACGACCCTTTCTGTGCCGCTTCAGAATCCGCGCATATGTATCGCGGATCTCATTATGCAATACCACGAGCCTATCAAATTCCGGATCTTCATTAGCCTCTCTCATATTGAGGACCTTGCCTCCACGCCGAAAGACATGGGACCAATGCTCGTAGAGCGCTTTGCCCGCCAATTCCATGGTCACTCGTTGTGGTCGATGAAAGCGACCTCCGGGATTTTCAAGAGCGAGAGCTGCTGAGTATATTTTGGAAGCCACATTGGCGTCGCCGGCGGAAGCATATTTCCTCTTGTCTTCCTCGGTCCAATTGACCTTTAGGTCTTCCTTATTGGTGGAGTTGAACGGCAGGATATCACGAATTTGCCATTCCTTATGCACCAATTCCACCGGCCTGCGTTCAAGTGTGTTCTTCGAAATGCTGCGAGCTCTGTGCAGAATGCGCCCACGCGCGTCTTTCCGCGCGCTGCCCTTGGCAGCCTTTTCATTTACGTAAAGAAATTTATAGATATTTGCGGCTATCTGCGCGACATCCGCATCGTCAGTAGAAGAGCTTTCAGTGAACAAGTGGAACAACCGGCCTTCCGATTTCGGCTCTTTCTCGTTTTTCTGACGAGGACGAAAGTTGCGCTTGCCGTAGGGATGGATTTTTAACTTCCACAGATCCTGAAAATACCCGGCGCGTTCACCCTTGAAACCAGCGAAGTCGGCTCGTCTCTCAAGCAAATCTAGTGAGGCCGCGCCAAGCCGCTCCCGAAAGTCCCTCTGCCTCTGCGTTGCACCTGCTGAACCAAATGGCTTCGAGGCGATCTTATCAATAGTGGAGATCCACTGAGAGATGACCAACTCTTCATGGGAGACAGCAAACGCCTCGATATCCTCGCGCTCCCGCCCGACATTATTTCGGATCAAGCTGCGGAGCGGCTTTCCAGCGCTGCAATCAACTTCGCTTTGGGGACGCGCAGGCCAATCCTGGTGCCGGATCGCGCCAATCAGCGCTGGTCACTGGACTTCGTGTCTGACGCGTTTGCAGATGGCCAGCGGTTCCG